>JACRDC010000053.1 GCA_016218705.1 Desulfarculus sp. | reverse complement strand
ACGTGGCTCAGCCTGGTAGAGCACTGCGTTCGGGTCGCAGGAGTCGCTGGTTCAAATCCAGTCGTCCCGACCAAGATGGTACCCAGCGGCAAGGGTCTGGCGTCAAGCCAGGCCCTTGCCGCTTAAGTTTCAGACCTCATACGCATTTCAGATCGGACGCGTAATTTTTCTGCAAATTTCCTCTGGGTACAGCCCTTACGGTATAGGCGGCCCAAGAAAGCCTAAGCGGTTTCTTTTTGTGTCCCGCTCCGCCGCCCGGCCATACTGGCTTTGCCGATGCGGGGTGCCGGCGCGGGGTGGACTCTCCGCCCCGGCGTGGGCAGGGGCCGCAGGGAGCCCCTATCCCTCGCCAGCTTGGATCATAGCAGCCCCCTGCCGGTGCCATAAGAATGGCCGGGCTAGGAGCGGGACACGGGGCTTGGGCGGCCAAAAAGCAAAACCCGCCGGCCAGATGATGCCCGGATCAAGAGCCAACAACCTAATACTATTTGACCTTTGTCATAATGGTTTCGAGCAGCGTTGGGGAAAGGGACACGACGTGCTTTTTGCGTTCGGTCTTCGCCCGGCAGGAGCCGGGCCGGGCGCAAAGGTCTGTCGGGCCACACCACGCCGGCCCGCGAGCGGCCCTACCGCGTACACTCCAACAGCACCACGTAGCTGGCGGCCTTCTCGGCGATGTCGGCGGGGCTCAGGGGGGAGGCGGCGGCCGGAGCGGGGCGCGGGTCCACACCGTGGCTGCGCAGGAATTCCTGGGCCACGGCCCCGCTGATGGCGAAGTTGACGTTCTGGGGGGCGTCGCCAAAGGCCTTGGCCACCTTGGCGGCGTCCAGCTTGCCCACCACCACCCCCACCACCTGGCCGGCCTCGTCCAAGAGAGGGCCGCCGCTGTTGCCCGGCTGCACCGGGCAGGTGATCTGCAAGAGGTTGGGGTTGTTGCCCGGGCCGGCCAGGGCGCTGATGTTGCCGGTGCTCACGCTGGGGCCGGGGGCCAGGAGGCCGTGCAGGGGGAAGCCTACCACCACCACCTGGTCGCCGGCCCGGGGGGCCTTGCCGGTGGGGAAGGAGGCGATCTTGTCGCTTTCCTTGGGCATTTGCAGCAGGGCCAGGTCGGTGAGGGCGTCAATGGCCCGCACGGCCAGGGGCTCGCTCAGGCCAGGCACGCGTATGTCCTTGGCGTCCTTGACCACATGCAGATTGGTGAGCACGTGCCCCTGGGGGCTGACCACGAAGCCGCTGCCGCTGAGCTTGCCGCCAGGAAGTGGCGGGGCCTTGGGCAGGCGCATCTCGGGCCTCAGCAACCAGTTCAGCCGGTTGCGGTAGACGTCGTTGCCGGGGCTGAGCTTGAGGGCCTGCTCCAGGTCGCCGATGGCCTGGGCAGTCTTGCCCTGGGCGGCCAGGGGGAAGCTGCGGTTGTAATAGGCGGCGCTGGAGTTGGGACCCAGGCGGATGGCCGCGTCCAGGTCGTCCACGGCCTTGTCGAACTGGCTGAGGCGGTAGTGGACCATGCCCCGGTTGTTGTAGGCCGCCGCCAGGTTGGGGTCCAGTTGCAAGGCCTGGTTGAAGTCGGCTAGGGACTTGCCGAGCTGGCTCAGGTGGCTGTGGGCGATGCCCCGGTTGTAATGGGCCAGGGCCTTGGCCTGGCCCTCCAGGCCGCCGGAGGCCAGGGCCGAGGTGAACAGGTCTATGGCCCGGTCAGGGTCCTGCTGGGCCAGGGCGGTCAGCCCCTGCTTGAAATCGCCCAGGCCGTCGCCGCTGGCCCCGCCCAGGCCCTGGCAGCCCATCAGGGCCAGCGCCAAGAGCAGCCACGCCCCCCCAACCGTTAGATATCGCATCATGGCCAACGCCCTCGCGCCCGGTGGCGGCCGGGCACCCCCTGGCCGGCGCCCCGGCCCTTGGCAAATTATTCACAGCAGCCGGCGCCGGCTGCGTCCAGCGCTGTGAGCAATATAAGCGATAACCAGTGGCGGATGCTAGCCCCCAGGCATAACCCAGGGGCAAAATTAATAATCCTTCCCGGGCCGCCGGTAATTGCCGCTGGCGGAGGCGGCGGGCGGTCAGGCACAGGCCAGGCTGGTCCCGGCGCCCGGCCCGGGGGGCTAGAAGTTGACGATGGGCCAGCCGCGGTGCAGGGCCTGGCGTCGCAGGCGGGGGTGGGGGTTGACCACCACCGGGTGTCCCACGGCGGCCAGGGCCTCCAGGTCCGAGGGGTGATCGCCGTAGGCATAGGAGCTTTTCAGGTCCAGGCCCTGGCTGCGGGCCACCTCGCGCAGCAGGCGGGCCTTTTCCAGGCCATGGGGCCGGCGGTTGCTCAGGGTGCCCAGGAGGCTACCGTCCTTCTCGGCCAGCCGGGCGGCCAGGGTCAGGTCGGCGCCCAGTTCGCCGGCCAACAGCTCGGCCAGGGGTTGCAGCGAGCCGGTCAAGAGCACCACCAGGTGGCCGCGCTGCCGGTGGCGGTCCACGGCCAGGCGGCCGGCCTTGCTGATACGGGGCACGATCTGGCTTTGAAAGCACTCCGCCGCCAATTGGCTTAGCTCGGCTGGGTCCTTGTGGCGCAGGTGGTACTTGTTGTCGCCCAGCAGGCCCTGGCCCAGGCGGCCCAGGTTGCGGGCCAGGAAGCCCAGGTAGCGGCACAGGTCGGCCGGCCCCAGGTAGCGGCGGTGGATGAGGAAGGAGGCGAAGACCCGCTCCATGGACTGGGGCCGCACCAGGGTGCGGTCCACGTCGAAGAAGGCGGCGGCGCGCTGGCTGGCGGTCAAGGCCTGTGGCACTCCCCCGTCGGGCTGGTTGACGCCGGTCTGGCATTCAGCGATTGGACGCGGTTCCCCTTTCAAACGGCATCGTTCAACAGGGCGCGCGCGTCCAGGAGCACCGGCACTCCCCTGATGACGCACAACCCTACCGAGCAATATACCAACAAGCGCACCGCCAAGTCCAACCCCGGCGTGGCGGGCCTGGCCGCCCCGCCCAGGGCCACCAGCAGGGCCAGGCCCCCGAAGCTAAAGCCCTTGGCCAGGCCGTAGAGGCCGCGCATGAGGCGCCCAGCCACCAGGAAGCGCCCAGCCCGCGAGTGCATCATGCCAAAGGCGCTGTGCCCCTGGGCCAGGGCATAGCCCCGTAGTCCGTCCACCAGGAAGCTGCGGGCGATGAACAGGATTGGCACCCACACCGGCACCAATCCCTGGTGGGCGAAGACCACCCACAGCACGTTCTCCACCACCCGGTCCATGGCGATGTCCAACACGCCGCCCAGGCCGCTGACCTGGCCCCTGCCGCGCGCCATATAGCCATCGGCCCAGTCCATGAGAAAGAGCACCGGCAAAAGCCCCAGGGCCACCCAGGCCGCCGGCCCGCCCGGGAAATAAAGCAGCCAAGCCACCAGGCCCAGCAACGGCAGGCGGGCCAGCGTGATAAAATTAGCCGTGGACATGTAGGGTGGCATGGGCGCCCGCGGGCTTTTGGGGTCCGTGCGGCCTTGAGCAACTATGTGCTAACGGCAGTCTAGGGCCAGCGGCCGGGGCCTGTCAACCGGGGCGCCGGCGGGGAGGCGGATCATGGCAAGGTTGATATGGTTGATGGCGGCCCTGGTGCTGTGGGCGGCGGCCCCGGCGGCGGCCCTGACCCCCGAGGAGGTCATCAAGCTCAAGAAGGCCGGGGTGAGCGACGCCACCATCGAGAAGATGCTGGAGCAGGAGCGCCAGGGCGGGTCCACCCAGACCGGCCCGGTCACCGAAACCGAGGACCGCGTGATCTACCGCTCCAGCCAGGGCACCGCCGAGGACATCCGGCGCAACGAGCAGCACGAGCGCTGGAAGGAACAAAAGAGCATGGAGATGCTCAAGGGCGGCATCATCATAGACGGCCGCACCGGCCAGCCCGCCACGGCCGCCCCGGGCGGGAGCACTCCGGCACAGGGCCAGGGCCAGCAGTGAGGGCCACGAGCCCGTCTTGGCCATCATGATGCGGGTGGATCATCTGCAATATCGCCGGTGGTTGTGCTAAGCTGCGCGGGTGTGAAGAGGCCACGGCCCGCTGGCGGACCGGCCAGGAACGCGACCCGCCAGGGACGAGCCCGTCCGGCCGGAGGCCGCTCCTCCCCCGCAGCCGAGGACTGCCATGACCTTTCCCAAGGGCGACCTGACCAACCTGCTCTTCCTGCTCTTGGCCTTCGGCCTGCTCTGGCTGGCCTACGGCCTGGGGGGGTGGTTATTGGTCCGCAAGTCTGGCCGGACCGTCAACCGGCTAATTACCGAGCAGGACAACTTGGCGGTAGGCTGCCGTCTCATGGGCCTGATCCTGGGGCTGGCCCTGGGGCTGGCCGGCGTCATGTCTTACCCCTCGCGGGGACTGACGGCGGATCTGGCCGGCCTGGCCTCCTCGGGCCTGTTGATGCTGGCCCTGCTCCTGTTGGCTTGGCTGGTCAACGACCGTTTGCTGGTGCGGTCGGTGGACAACACCAGCGAGGTGCTCCAGGGTAATCTGGCGGTAGGCCTGGTGGAACTGGGCAGCTTCGTGGCCAGCGGCTTGATACTCAAGGGGGCCTTCAGCGGCTCCGGCACCCTGCTCAGCGGAGTGGCCTTCTTCGCCCTGGGGCAGGTTTCGCTGGTGGTCTTCTTCCTGCTAATGGAATGGCTCTCACCCTACAACGACCAAGGCGAGTTGGCCAAGGGCAACACCGCCCTGGGCCTGCACTTGGCCGGCATGCTGGTCTCGGTTGGGCTAGTCGTGGCGGCCTCGGTCGCCGGCGACTTCACCTACTGGACCCGCGATTTGGGCGAGTTCGCCTACGCCGTGGGCAAGGGCATGTTTCTCTTGCTCTTGCTCGGCTGGCTCACCGACCGCGCATTCCTGCGCCACACCACCATGGCCCGGGAGATCGCCGGCCAGCGCAACTGCGCCGCAGTGCTTCTCTGTTTGGGCGTGAAGCTATCCCTGGCCGTGATCATCATCTTCACGGTGATCTGATCGGGCCAGGGGCGACCAAGGGCAGGAACAGAGATGACCGAAGACACCCCCCCCAAGCGGAAAAGCTCCCGGGCCGTGGTCCTGGGTCTGCTGCTCACCGCCGGGGTCGGCCTGGCGGCCAATGCCCAACACGAGGAGGAGGAGGAAGGATACTACGGCTCCAACAACCATAGCCGGGTTTATTACAGCACCCGCAGCGGCGCTCCCTATTATCATTACGATGACAACACCGTGCGCCCTCTGCCCGCCGACCACCCCCAATACGCCAAGGCGGTGAGCGAAGGTCAGGATTTTCTGAGCGGCCGGCGCACGTCATCGAGCTACCTGAGCGTGAGACGCGGGGGGTTCGGCTCATCGGCCAGCGTTCACCTGGCCTCCTCCTCCGCCACCTAGTAGAGCGCCGTGATTCGCATCGCCACCACCCCCAGGACGGACTGGACCAGCAAGGTGGAGGCCCTGGGGCTTCTCTACCACAGCCAGGAGGGGCGGCCCTATTGGAACGAATCCGCCTGCTACCTGTTCGACACCGGAGAGATCGCCGCCCTGGAAGAGGCCGTCAACCAACTCAGCGAAATGTGCCTTGCCGCCTGCCAGCACATAATTGACCATGACCGCTTCGCCGACCTGGGCATCCCCCCCAAGGCCATAGACCTCATCACGCGGGCCTGGGAGCAGGAACCGCCCTCCCTCTACGGCCGTTTTGATCTGGCCTACAGCGGGGCGGGCGCCCCCCCCAAGCTCTTGGAGTACAACGCCGACACCCCTACCGCCCTGCTGGAGGCGGCGGTGGTGCAATGGCACTGGCTGCAAGAGTGCCACCCCGGTTCCGACCAGTTCAACTCCATCCACGAGCGGCTGTTGGGCAAATGGCGGGAGCTCAAACAGGGCGGGTATTTGCCCGGAGACCTTCTGCACTTTGCCTGCCTGCCCAATGCCGAGGACGTGGTCACCGCCAACTACCTGCGCGACCTGGCCGACCAAGCCGGCATCCCCACCGACTTCCTGTATATGGCTCAGATAGGCTTCGATCCTGGCCGGGGCATCTTCGTGGATCAGTACGAGCGACCCATTTCCAGCCTATTCAAGCTCTATCCCTGGGAGTGGATGCTGGACGATAAGTTCTCCGTGCATCTGCATTCAACGGCCTCCGCCACGACCTGGATAGAGCCCATATGGAAGATGCTGCTTTCCGGCAAGGGCATACTGGCCCTGCTCTGGGAGCTTTACCCGGATCACCCCTATCTGCTCCCCGCCTATCTGGACGGCCCGCGCCGGCTCGAGCGGTGGGTGCGCAAGCCCCTGTGGGGCCGGGAGGGGGCGAATGTATCAGTGGTGCGGGGCGGCCAGGTGATGGAGGAGACGCCAGGAGAATATGGGCGGGGCGGATGGGTATTCCAGGATTGGCGGGAGTTACCCGTCTTCGACGGCTGGCGGCCGGTGCTGGGCTGCTGGGTGGTTGACCATCAGGCCGCTGGGTTGGGCATCCGCGAGTCGCGGGGGTGGGTTACCCAGGGTGACAGCCCCTTCGTGCCCCACTGTATTTCCTAGGTCAGGCCCCCGCCAAAGGCGAGCCCTGGGTCCCGCCCAGGGCCGGCCCGGGGCAACGCGGGCGTTGGAGTTGGCCCGCTAGCCCTCCACGAAGTCGCCGCGGTTGAACTTGAGGCTCTCGGCCTGGGCGGTGGCCGCCACCTCTTGCAGCAGGCCGTAGAGCCCGTCCTGGGGGTCCATGCGCCCCAGCACCTCGCCCAGCCCCCGGGCCTCGTCCTCCAGGGACTTGACCAGGCCGGCCACCTGCTTGAGGGGCTTGGACTGGTCAGCCAGGGCCAGGGCGTAAGCGTCCAGCAAATCCAGGGTGCGGCCGGCCCGCATGAGCCCCTCGCGCTGCAAGGGGGTGGCGGCGGTGTCCGCCGGGGCGGCAGCGGGAGCGGCCTGGGTGGTGGGCCACGCCGGGGAGGGCGCCGGCGCCTGGGCCGGCGCCTGGGCCGCTTGGCCGGCCTTGTCGAGGATGTCCTGGAAGGCCGGGCCGCCCTGGGGCCGGGCGGCGGGGGTGGCCTGGCCTATCTGGGGGGGCGGCCCGGGTTGTAGCTTGTCTATCTTGCTCATGGGCTTATGGGCTCCCTGCTATCTATGTGAACCCTACCATATTTCCCGGGGCGCCGGAAGCGGCTCGCGGGGGTTACGGGCTGGCTTGCACCCTATATCGGCAGGCCAGGCCCCCCGCCCAAGGGAAAAATCGGCCCAGCGGCGGATTATTGGCCGCCCCCCGCCAGGGTCAAGAGCAAGGCGCGGCCGCTGCGGGCCTGGAGCAGGGCCAGGATCAGCAGCAGCAGGTTGCCCAGGCCGTGCAGCAGGGGCAACAGCCGCCGGGGCTGGGGCCTATTGGCCAGCCACAGCCCCGAGCCCAGGCCCCAGAGCCCCAGGGCCAGGACCAAGAGGCCGCCCCAGGCGTGGGCGCCGCTGCTCAGCCAGGCGCCCAGGTACAATCGGCCCAGCAGCGCCCCGCCCAGGGTCCCCAGGAGCATGAGCCCCAGGGCCGCCAAGCCCGTTATCTGGTGCCGGCGGCGATTGAAGCGCCGGCTTTGGCCCAGGTGCAGGCTGGCCACCCTAGGCCAGGCCAGGGCCAGGGCGTAAAGCCCCAAAAGCCAGGCCGCCACCTGCAGCAGGGGATGGGCATAGGCCATGGTAGATTCCTTCCGGGGGCCCTGGGCCAGGGCCCCCGAGCCGAGTGCTTACTTGAAGATATGGGCCAACACGTAGTCGTTGCTGGCCTTGCGCTCGTGGCAGGAGATGCAGCCTCCCACCTTGCCGGCGGCCCCCACCTTGCCGCTGGAGTCGTACTTGGCCCAGAACCAGTCGCCGGCCTCGGGGTTGAAGCCCTTGACCTTGTACATCACCACGATCTGGTTGACCTTGTGGGTGTCGTCCATGCCCTCCTTGACGATGATGGAGCCGGCGGCCAAGGGCGTCTTCTTGGCCGTCAGGGCGGGCTGGTTGGCGAATATCTGCACGTTGCTGCCATGCACGGCCTTGCTGGGCACCATGCCCTTGAGGTCTGGGAACTGGCCCCACTTCTGGTAGGGCGTGGTCTTGCTGATGTACTCCCACAGGGCCGCGCCGTCGGCGGCGGGCAGGGGGTCGCCGGCCAGGGCCGGCAGGAGTCCCAGGCCCAGGGCCAGCAGGGCGCAGCCGGCCACGATAGCGTACTTTTTCATGCCATCCTCCAGATAGGGACCATGATTGACGAGCCGGACGGCTTGCGCGGCTGTCCGGGGGGCAGGCGGTGACAACGGCCTATTTATTAATGTTAGGGCCGCCCACGCCAGCTTAGCAATGGCTGGAGGCCTGTTTTTTGTGCCCCGGCCCCGGAAACAGGGGGTGGTCGCCCGGCCCCCCGCCGTGCTTATAATGAAAGACAGGGCGCCTGGCCAAGGGCGCGCGCCATCAACCACCTCCCCCAGGAAAGAGGCTGCCATGTCCAAGAAAAAGCGCTTCGAGGTCCGCGCCGAGTGTCCGTCCTGCGCCTGCGGCGACATCTCCTTCATCCCCCCGGAGAAACTGCGGGAGAAGTTCATCGGCGACGAGAAGGAGATAGACATCCTGTGCCCCCTGTGCGGCACCAAGCACAAGGGCACGGTCAGCGAGAAGCAAGATTAGGGCTGAGCGGTCAGCCCACGGGCCAGAGCCACATGCCGAGGCCATGAAAATGCGTCATCTTCAGGGGGGAGGGGGTATCCCCTCCCTCTTCCACCCCTGGCGAGGGGCGGGGGACAACCCCCGGTTGCCACGCACGCGGCGCCACCCAAGGCTGGAGGACCCGCCCCATGCCCAACCGCCTGGCCGGCGAGCAGAGCCCCTATCTGTTGCAGCACGCCCACAACCCGGTGGACTGGTACCCCTGGGGGCAGGAGGCCTTGGCCAAGGCCCGCCAGGAGGACAAGCCCATCTTCCTCTCCATCGGCTACGCCACCTGCCACTGGTGCCACGTCATGGCCCACGAGTCCTTCGAGGACACCCTGGTGGCCGCGGCGCTCAACCGCGACTTCGTGTCCATCAAGGTGGACCGCGAGGAGCGCCCCGACCTGGACGGCGTGTACATGGGCGTGTGCCAGGCCCTCACCGGGGCCGGCGGCTGGCCGCTCAGCCTATTCCTGACGCCAGAGGCCAAGCCCTTCTACGCCGGGACATACTTCCCGCCGCGCACCATGATGGGCCGCCCGGGGTTCCTGGAGCTATTGGGCGAGGTGGCCCGCCTGTGGCGCCAGGACCGCCAGCGCCTGCTCTCCACCAGCGAGGAGATCACCAAGGCCGTCCAGCCCAAGCCCTCCCAGCCCGGGGCCGACCCCGGCCTGGCCACCCTGGAGAAGGGCTTTTGGCAGCTTGTGCACTCCTTTGACGCCAAGCGCGGCGGCTTTGGCCAGGCCCCCAAGTTCCCCACGCCCCACCGCCTGAACTTCCTCTTGCGCTGGCATTTGCGCGAGCCCCAGTCCCGGGCCTGGGAGATGGTGGAGACCACCCTCAAGGCCATGCGCGCCGGCGGCATCTACGACCACCTGGGCCAGGGCTTCGCCCGCTACGCGGTGGACGAAAACTGGCTGGTGCCCCACTTTGAGAAAATGCTCTACGACCAGGCCCTCTTGGCCTATGCCTACCTGGAGGCCTTCCAGGCCGGCGGGGGTGAGGAGTTCGCCCAGACCAGCCGCGACATCTTCGCCTACGTGCTGCGGGACATGACCGACCCCAGCGGCGGTTTTTACTCGGCCGAGGACGCCGACAGCGAGGGCGTGGAGGGGCTGTTCTACGTCTGGACGCCGCAGCAGGTGCACGAGGTGCTGGGCGCCGAACTGGGCGAGCTGTTCTGCCGCTACTACGACATCACCCCCGGGGGCAACTTCGAGCACGGCCGCAGCATCATCCATCAGCGCGCCAGCGTGGAGGACTTCGCCAGGAACCTGGGCCTGGACCCGGACAAGCTGGCCCGCGACCTGGCCCAGGCCCGCCAGCGCCTGTGGGAGGCCCGCGAGAAGCGGGTGCGCCCCCTCAAGGACGACAAGGTGCTCACGGCCTGGAACGGCCTGATGATCGCCGCCCTGGCCAAGGGCCACCAGGTATTGGGCGATGAGGCGCATCTGGCGGCGGCGCGAGGGGCGGCGCGCTTCGTGCTGGCCCAGCTCAGCGACCCCGAGGGCCGCCTGCTGCGCCGCTGGCGGGGGGGCCAAGCTGGCGGCCAGGGCTTTTTGGAGGACTACGCCTTCTTCGTCTGGGGGCTGATCGAGCTCCATCAGGCCGACCTGGACCCGGCCTGGCTGGGGCAGGCCGCGCGCCTGTGCGAGCTGGCCTGTCGCCTGTTCGAGGACGAGCTGCACGGCGGCTTCTTTTTCACCCCCCACGACGGCGAAGGGCTCATCGCCCGCGAGAAGGAGTCCTACGACGGGGCCACCCCCTCGGGCAACTCGGTGATGGCGGTGAACCTCTTGCGCCTGGCCCGGCTCACGGGCCAGGAGCGCTGGGAGCGCAAGGCCCTGAAGCTCCTAAGGGCCTTTGGCGAGACCCTGCGCCGCCAGCCCATGGCCCATACCCACATGCTGCTGGCCCTGGATCTGGCCCTGGGGCCGTCGCAGGAACTGGTGCTGGCCGGCGGCCCGGACGACCAGGCCCTGCAAGAGATGCTCAGCCTGGCCCGGGCCGGCTTCGCCCCCCGGCGCTCGCTGCTCTTGGTGCCGCCGGGCCAGGCCGGTGAGCCGGTACGGGAGCTGGCCCCCTTCACGCGGGGCATGGGGACGCTGGAGGGACGGCCTGCGGCCTATCTGTGTAGCGGGCAGGCCTGCCAACGCCCCATCAGCGACCCGGCGGAGTTGAAGGCGGCACTCCATGCTTAATAAACGGCAACCAAAGCCATCCATGGCTTTGGTTGCCTATCGGCCGGGCAAAATGCGATTTTGCCCGGCCTCCCGGGCGCTGGCGCGCCCGGCGGGCCAGCCATGGCCCGCATGATATCCTCCGCTGGCCCCGCCCTGGAGGCCGTGCGCCTGGATTTTGACCCGCCCCTGGTGCCCGGGCGTCTGGTGCGGCGCTTTAAGCGCTTTTTGGCCGAGGTGGACCTGGACAGCGGCCAGCGGGTGCTGGCCCACTGCCCCAACTCGGGCTCCATGCTGGGCTGCCTGGAGGATGGCGCGCCGGTCTACCTGAGCCCCAGCCCGGCCCCGGGCCGGCGCACGGCCTACACCTGGGAGATGATCCACATCGCCGGTGGCTGGGTGGGCATCAACACCGGCCTGCCCAACCGCCTGGTGGCCCTGGCCGCCGAGAGGCGGGCACTGCCCTGCTTCAGCGACGCCACTTCGGTGCGGCGCGAGGTGAAAATCTCCGCCCACACCCGCCTGGACCTGCTGGTGCAGCGCGCCTCGGGGCCGCTGTACGTGGAGGTCAAGAACGTCACCCTGGTGCAAGAGCGCCGCGCCCTGTTTCCCGACGCGGTGACCAGCCGGGGGGCCAAGCACCTCACGGAGCTGATGGCGCTGACCGCCGCCGGCCAACAGGCGGCCATGGTCTACCTGGTGCAGCGCGGCGACGCCGATAGCTTCGCCCCGGCCCGGGACATAGACCCCACCTACGCCCGCCTGCTGGCCCAGGCCCTGGCGGCGGGCGTGGGGGCCTGGGTGGCGCAGGCCCGGGTGACGCCCCAGGGGGTGGTTCTAAGGCGCCTGTTGCCCCTGGAGATTTGAAGGCCAACCCCAGGGGTATCGCCATGGCCCCGGAGAGCGCCCCCCCCCGCAAGCCGCCGCCGAGCTGGGCCTGGGCGCGGCCAGCCCCCGCGAAGTGGCCATCAGCGCCCCGCCGCCGCTGGCCAGGACCTGGGCGAACGCCCGCGGGGCATTCTGGACCAGGAAGATTAACCTACCGCCGGCGGCCCGCCGCGAGCCATGCACAAACGGCATACACCCATTAAGACCAGGTTCTTACCGGGTGGTAAATAGTGCCAAATGTGCATTGGGACTTGAAAAAACCAGGGCCGCCCCACGCTAAGCCCTTGACTTCGCGCACTGCACACAACTAGAATTTACCAGCCTTGCACCAACTGGAACGCGCCATTGCACATCGAGGGGTGCTTGCGTGAAACCCACGTAAAGACTGGATAAATCAGGGAGGGAAACACGGGCCATGTACCAATTATATGAATTCTTACGCGGACCCGGAGCCTGGATAGCCTTTACCGTCTTCTTTGTCGGCCTGGCCGTGCGCATGGCCTTCCTCGTAGGCCTCAGCAAGGAGCGCGACAAAGTACTCTACAACCACTTCGATTGGTCCTGGGCCTGGCGCTCCATCTTCCACTGGCTGATCCCCCTGGGCAGCGTCTCCTTCCGGCAGCAACCCATCTTCGGTCTGGTCTTCTGGGTCTTCCACGTGGGCCTGTTGGCCATCCCCCTGTTCCTCAATGCCCACAACGTGCTGTGGGACGAGGCCTTCGGAATCAGCCTGCCCTCTCTGTCCGACAAGCTGGCCGACTACGGCACCATGGTGGTCATGGCCTGCGTGGCCTTTCTGTTCATCCGCCGCCTGGCCCGCCCGGAGGTGCGCATACTCTCCGAGGGCTGGGACTACCTGCTGCTCATCCTGGTGCTGGCCCCCTTCCTCACCGGCTTCTTGGCCTACCGCCAGATCGGCCCCTACGACCTGATGCTGAACCTGCACATCTTCTCCGGCGAGCTGATGCTCATCCTCATCCCCTTCAGCAAGCTGGGGCACATCATCCTCTTTTTCTTCACCCGGGCCTTCATCGGCTCGGAGATGGGCGCGCGCCGCGAGATCGAAGGCCGCCTGGGCGCCCGCACCTGGTAAGCGAACGTTAAGGCAAAATCCCTTGCGGGGAAGGTGAGCATATGTCGCAGACCGATATGGAACAAACGGCCACCGAGGCCGTGGAGCAGGCCGAGGACGAGGCCGAGGAGAAGGCCCCCGTGGCCGCCGAGGAGCCCCAGGCCCCGGCCCCCATCAACGTAAAGCAGATCAAGGGCATCCTGGAGATGAACAAGGGAGCCCGCTTCCGCACCTGGCTGAACATCTGCGCCCGCTGCGGCCTGTGCGCCGATAGCTGCTTCTTCTATCTGGCCCACGACAAAGACCCCAAGCTCAGCCCGGCCTACAAGATCAAGACCACCCTGGGCGAGATGTACAAGCGCAAGGGCGAGGTGGACCGCGAGTTCCTCACCCAGGCCAAGGAGGTGGTCTGGGGCCAGTGCTCGGTCTGCCGGCGCTGCTCCATGTTCTGCCCCTTCGGCATAGACATGGCATCCATGTTCATGACCGCCCGGGCGGTGTGCAACTCCCAGGGCATCCTGCCCGCCGGCCTGGCCCGCACCAAGAAGAACATCATCGAGACCGGCAACCAGATGGCGGTCTCCAACGAGGACTGGATCGAGACCTGCGAGTGGATGGCCGAGGAGTGGGGCGAGGAGGTGGCCGGGCTCAACATCCCGGTGGACCAGCATGGGGCCAAGTACATGTACACGGTCAACCCCCGGGAGCCGGTGTACTACCCCCAGGACGTGGGCATGATGGCCATCATCATGTACGTGGCCGAGGAGAGCTGGACCGTGCCCACCAATGGCTGGGACTGCACCAACCTGGCCATGTTCTGCGGCGACAAGGCCGCGGCGGCCATTCCCGTGCGCAACATGTACCAGGCCGCCCAGGAACTGGGCGTCGAGTACATCCTCATGACCGAGTGCGGCCACGCCTACCGCTCCGGCTGCTTCGAGGGGCCATATTTCATGGACATCCCCGGCGGCAAGCCCCCGGTGCCGGTCAAGCACTCGGTGCAGTTGTTTGTGGAGCTGATCCGCGAGGGCAAGATCAAGATTGACCCGGCCAAGCGCCTCAAGGAGCGGGTGACCGTGCAGGACCCCTGCAACGTCAGCCGCTCCGGCGGGCTATCGGAGTACCTGCGCGAGCTGACCAACATGCTCTGCGAGGACTTCGTGGACATGACCCCCAACCGCGAGTACAACCACTGCTGCGGCGGCGGGGGCGGTTTCATCCCCATGGGGCCGGAGTACAAGAAGCGGCGCATGGCCTCGGGCAAGGTCAAGGCCGAGCAGATCAGGGCCACCGGCGCCAAGGTGGTCATCAGCCCCTGCCACAACTGCTTCGACCAGCTCAACGACATCAACAAGGAATACAAGCTGGGCTACAAGGTGGTCTCCTTCAAGGAGCTCATCACCGAGATGATGATAATCCCCGACAAGTTCAAGCCCAAGGATGAAGACGAAGAAGAAGACGCCGGCGCCAGCGCCGAGAGCGAAGAGTAAAGGAGGCGCCCCATGAAGCACTGGAAGCTTGGTACGGCCCTGCTTCTGGCCTGCGCCCTGTGCGCCGGCCTGGCATTCGCCCAGGACGACCTCATGACCTTGAACAGCAAGGCCATGGGACCCCACGAGCGCCCCCTGGTGGTCTTCACCCACAACAAGCACTCGGCCAACATCGAATGCATCACCTGCCACCACGACTTTGACAACTACTTCAACCTCAAGAGCAGCGAGGGCCTGTTGTGCTCCGAGTGCCACAAGGTGGTGCCCGACGCCAAGAACAAGGTCTCGCTGACCGCCGCCTTCCACAAGCAGTGCAAGGACTGCCACAACAAGGCGGCCATCAAGGGCAACCCCAAGGGGCCGGTGATGTGCGGCGACTGCCACGTGACCCCCGAGCGCCTGCCCGAGGTGCTGCCCGAGGCCAAGAACATGGCCAAGCCCAAGGGCAAGTAGCCCCGCCCCGCCCAGGATACACCTCAGCGCCGCCGGCCCATGCAGGCCGGCGGCGCCACTTTTGTCATTCCCCTGACAATTACGTTGCTTGGCGCCCCGGCCCAAAGGCGCTATCCTAGGTGTGTGCCGGAGAAAGCCATCCATGGCTTTCTCCTCTTGGCGCTTGCCAAAAGTAAATTTTGGCAAGCTTTCGCAATCAGGCCAAATTCTCATTTGGCCTGATTGCGGGCGGGCCGTCCATGGCCCGCCTATGAGCCTGACTGCGTATTACTCCGACAGGCTCCTAGTCAGATGGTGCATCATGAGTCCATACCGCCAACCAAAGCCCGGGGGACAGACCAGGCCTTGACTAGCCAGACACCGCCCGCGCCCAATAGCCCCTCCACCAAGCGCCCCCCCGGCCTGGGCCTCATGCCCTGGCTGACCCTGGTGGTGGGCGCGGCCGTCAGTCTGGCGGTGACCTGGTACGTGCTGGCCCTGGAGCAGGGCCAGCAGACCGCCGAGTTCCAGCGCCGGGCGCGCACGCTCTGCGCCGCCGTGGAGCGGGAGCTCAACGTCAGCCTGTCCGGCTTGGAAGACTTCGCCCAGTTCATGGCCCTGACCCCCGGCCTGGAGCGCCAGGATTTCTGCGCCTATGGGCAGGCCATCATGGCCCGCCATGCCGGCCTGAACCTGCTGGCCTATCTGCCCAGGGTGACCGAGGGCCAAAGGGCCGCCCTGGAGGCCCGGGCGGCGGCCGAGGGCCTGGCCGGCTTTAGGGTGCGTCAACTGGACGGCCAGGGCCAACTGGAGCCGGCCACGGGGCGGCCCGAGTATTTCCCGGCGCTTTTTTTGCAGGGCGGCGACAGGATCAAGGCCGGCGAGGTCTTGCTGGGCCTGGACATGTCCGCGGTGCCACAGGTGGCGGCGGCCATGTCCACGGCGGCCCAGGGCGGCCATCCCGCCGCCACCGGCCGCCAGCGCCTGCCCCATCTGCCGGTGGAGCGGCCCCACTGCATCATGGTGCTCTTGCCCCTCTACCAGGGCGGGGCAGAGCGGCGGCCGCCCGGCGAGCGCCCCCTGTGCGGCTATCTGCTGGGCCTCTTGACCCTGAGCGACCTGGTGGACCTCTCCCTGTTGCACGCCGCCAGCGCCCAGGCCAACCTGCTCCTGGAAGACTGCGCGGCCAGCGGGGAGGATCGCCTTTCCTATCGCCAGCAGGGAGACGGCCCCCAGCCCGAGGCCCGCGACCTGCCCCCGGAGCTGGTCCACACCCATGTCTTCACCGCGGCCGGCCGCCAGTGGAGCGTCACCGCCACCCCCTCGCGGGCCTTCCTGAGCGAGGCCAGCCGCTGGCCGGGGCTGGCCCTGGGCGGCGGGCTGCTGGCCGTCACCCTGCTGGCGGCCCTGCTGTTGCACCTGGCCCAGGGGCGCGCCCGCCAGGCACAGGCCCTGGCCCAGGAGCGCGCCCGCCAGTTGGAGCAGGCCCTGGACCAGACCGGGCAGATCTTCCACATGGTGCCCACGCCCATCTTCACCGTGGATATGGAGCAGAAGGTAACCAGCGTCAATCGCCGCTTCGAGGAAGTGACCGGCTACCAGGCCCGGGAGGTGCTGGGTAAGCCCTGCCGGCTTTTTGCCCTGGGGACCTGCGAGCATCATTGCGGCCTGCTGGACATTGGCCGGGACAAGTCCATCGAGAACAGCCGCTGCGCCATCCGCGCCAAGGACGGCGGCGTCCTGCAGGCCATAAGGAACGCCGACCTGCTGCGCGATGGCCAGGGGCGGCCCATCGGCGGCCTGGAGGTGTTGCAGGACATCAGCGCCCTGGAGCGGGCCATGGGCGAGCTGAAAAGCCGCGAGGAGCTCTTGGGCCGCATCATCTCCATCACCTCCGAGGGCTTCTGGCTGGTGGACGCCCACCTGCTCATCCTGGAGGTCAATCAGGCCCTCCTGGACATGCTGGGCTACCAGCGCCAGGAGATGCTGGGCCGCCCGGCGCACGAGTTCGTGGCCCCCCATGACCGCGCCGCCTACCGGGAGCAGACCGAGGGCATCGCCAGCACCACCCACCGCGCCTTTGACCTGACCCTCCTGGCCAAGGACGGCCATGAGGTCTATACCACCTTCTCGGCCACCACCCTGTGGAGTGACCCGCAAAGGCCGGGGGTGTCGTTCGCCTTCATCACCGACAACAGCGAGCGCCGCCGGGCCGAGGAGGATCTGCGCCAGACCAGGGACTTCCTCACCTCGCTGTTGGAGATAGCGCCCATGCCCATCTACGTCAACGACCGGGCCGGCAACTACCGCCTGGTCAACCGGGCCTGGGAGCAGGTGACGGGCATCTCCCGCCAGGAGGCCATGGGCCGCCATCTGTCGGAGTTCTTCACGCCCCATCTGGCCCAGGGGTTCCTGGAGGCCAACGGCCAGGTCATAGAGGGACGGGAGCCCCGGGTGCTCACCGAGGCCGTCAGGCGCCAGGGGCAAAAGCACTACTTTCACACCACCAAGTTCCCCCTGCTGGACGCCCAGGGCCAGGTGGAGGCGGTGGGCGGCATCTCCATTGACGTAAGCGAGAGCACGCGCCAGCAGGCCAGCCTGGAGCAGAGCGAGGAGCGCTTCCGCCAGATGGCCGACCTGTTGCCCACCATCATCCTGGAGACCGACCATCAGGGCTATTTGACCTACATCAACCAGGCCGCCCTGGACCTGTTGGGTTACCAGCGCCAGGAGATGCTGGCCCAGCGCCGCCCCTTTGACTTCATCCACCCCGAGGACCGCCCCCTGTCCCAGGAGCGGGTGCGCCTGGTTCTGGCGGGCCAGACCCTGCCGGCGCAGGAGCTGCGCCTTTTGCACCTGGACGGCTCGGTCAGGGTGGGGCTGGTCAAATCGGCGCCCGTGTTCAGGGACGGCCAGGTGGTGGGCCTGCGCGCCAGCGTGATGGACATCACCGAGCGCAAGCACAGCGAGGAGCGGCTGCGCAATCTCTCGCGGGCCGTGGAGCAGAGCCCGGCCTCGGTGGTCATCACCGACCTCAAGGGCAGCATAGAGTACGTCAACCCCAAGTTCAGCGAGGTCACCGGCTTCAGCCTGGAGGAGGCCCTGGGTCAGAACCCGCGCATTCTCAAGTCCGGCCTGATGCCGCTCGAGGTCTATGCCCAGATGTGGCGCACCCTGGACCAGGAGGGCGAGTGGCGGGGCGAGCTCTTGAACCGTAAGAAGAACGGCGAGCTGTACTGGGAGTTCGCCTCCATCTCGGCCATCAAGGGCTCCCAGGGCCAGGTGACCCACTACCTGGCGGTGAAGGAGGACATCACCCAGCGCAAGCTGGCCCAGGAGGCGGCCCAGCGCGAATACGCCAAGCTTTCGGCCATGATCTCGGGTATGGAGGAGGGCGTGGCCTTCGCCGACCGCCAGGGGCGGGTGGTGGAGGTCAACGACTATCTGTGCCGCATGGCCGGCCTGGCCCGCGAGGACGTCCTGGGCCGGCACCTGGACGACCTGCACTCGCCCGAGATCAACGCCAAGATCGCCCGGCACCTCAAGGCCTTCCAGCAGGTGCCCCACAGCCCGCCCCTGGTGGTGCAGCGTCCCCTGGGTCCCCTGGAGGTCATCTTCAGGGTGCAGCCCATCTACCGCGACGGGGTCTACGACGGCGTGCTCTTGAACATCATCAACGTCAGCGAACTGGTGGCGGCCCGCCGTCAGGCCGAGGAGGCCAGCCGGGCCAAGAGCGAGTTTTTGGCCAACATGAGCCACGAGATACGCACCCCCATGAACGGCATCATGGGCATGACCGACCTGCTGTTGCAATCGCAGCTCAGCCCCGAGCAGCACGAGAGCCTGGCCCTGGTCAAGGCCTCGGCCCAGGCCCTCTTGACGGTCATCAACGACATCCTGGATTTCTCCAAGATAGAGGCCGGCAAGCTGGACATTCAGTCCGTGCCCTTTAACCTCAGCGAGGCCGTGGCCGAGGCCCTGGGGCTCATGGCCGTCCGGGCCGAGGAAAAGGGCCTGGAGCTGGCCATCAAGATCGCCCCCTCCACGCCGGAGGCCCTGCTGGGCGACCCGGTGCGCCTGGGCCAGGTGCTCCTCAACCTGGTGGGCAACGCGCTGAAGTTCACCGAGCGGGGCGAGGTGGTGGTGGAGGTGTATCCCCTGGAGGTGGGCAACGAGGCCGCCCGCCTGCACTTAAGCGTGCGCGACACCGGCATAGGCATCGCGGCCGAGCAGCAGGCGGCCATCTTCCGGGCCTTTGAGCAGGGCGACATGAGCATCACCCGCCAATACGGCGGCACCGGCCTGGGGCTGGCCATCAGCGCCCAGTTGGTCTCGCTCATGGGTGGTGAGCTGTCGGTGGAGAGCCAACCGGGCCAGGGCAGCCTGTTCGGCTTCACCGTGCGGCTGCCTCGCCAGGCCCCCCAGGCCGCGGCCCAGGCCGCCCAGGCCCTGCCTGGCGCCGCCGGCCAAAGGGTGTTGGTGGTCGCCCAGCACCCCACGGTGCGCCAGATCATCGCCGGCCTGCTGGCCGAGTGGGGGCTCGTGGCCGTCACCGCCGAAAGCGCCGAAGAGGCCTGGCGGAGCCTGGCCCAGGCCGAGCCCGCGTCCCCGCGCCTAGCCCTGGTGGACCTCACCCTGCCCGGCGGCGGCCTGGACCTGGCCCGGGGCCTGCTCAGACGCCCCGGCCTGGCCGGTGGGGTGATCTGCCTGCTCTCTCCCAGCGACCGCCTGGCCCAGGCCGCCGCCTGCCGGGGCCTGGGCGTCAAGGCCTGGCTGGCCAAGCCGGTCATGCGCGCCGATTTGCAGAAGGCCCTGCGGGCGGCCCTGGGGCTGGTGCCTCAGCCCACGGTCCAGGCCCCCGCCCACGCCGCGGCTGGCCTGGACCTGCCCGCCGGGCTCAGGGTGCTGTTGGCCGAGGACAATCTGGTCAACCAGCATTTGGCCCGGCGCCTGCTGGAGAGCTGGGGCCTGGGCGTGGAACTGGCCGCCAACGGCGTGGAGGCCCTGGACCTGCTGGAGCGCCAGGATTTTGATCTGGCGCTCATGGACGTGCAGATGCCGGTCATGGACGGGCTCAGCGCCACCCGCCTGGTGCGCCAGCGGGAGCGCCAGAGCGGCGGGCACCTGCCCATCATCGCGTTGACCGCCCACGCCATGGCCAGCGACCGCCAGCGCTGCCTGGAGGCCGGCATGGACGGCTACGTGCCCAAGCCCATTGATCCCCAGGTACTCTTGGGGGCCATCAAAACCCTGGGCCTGGACGCGCCGGCCGCCCCGCCCGGCGGTCCGCCCGCCGTCTCCGTGGACCGCCAGCGTCTGGGCCAGCGCTTCGAGAACGACCAGGAGCTGATCCGCCAGTTGGCCGGGATATTCCTGGAGGAGTGCCCCAAGCTCCTCCAGCAGGCCCAGGCGGCCCTGGCGGCCGGTGACGCGGCGGCGCTGGCCATGGCCGCCCACACCCTCAAGGGCTCGGTGGGCTACTTCGAGGCCGCGGGCGCCAGCCAGGCGGCCCTGGCCCTGGAAAAGCTGGCCCGCGCGGGCCAGTTGGACCAGGCGGCCCCGGCCCTAACGCACCTGTGCCGCGTCCTGGACGGCGTGACCCGCGAACTGGCCGCCTACCTGGAGGCACCGCCGGCCTGAAGGCGCCCCGGGCCGGGGACCCCGCCGCGCGGGCGTGTCATACGCCCCAGCCGGCAGGATGGCCAGCGCCATCCGCCCTGAATATCTGTTTCCACCCCCGCCCGCTCTGCTACCATGATTACATCAACCAATCCCCCTGGCGGACGGCAAAGGCGGTGCGCATGGCGAGCGAGGCCCTGGATATCCTCATCGGCGGCGAGGCCGGGCAAGGCCTGGTGACCATCGGCCAGGTGCTGGCCAAGGCCCTGGTCAGGCGCGGCTACCATATCCTGGTCACCCAGGACTACCTCTCGCGGGTGCGCGGCGGGCACAACACCTTCCGCATCCGCACCGCCCCCGGCCCCCAGGCCGCCCCCCGCGAGGGGGTTGACCTCCTGGTGGCCCTGGACCAAGAGAGCCTGGACCTGCACGCCAAGGATTTGCGCGCCGGCGCCCAGGTCATCGCCGACAGCGGGCTCACCTGCGGCCTGGCCCCCTGCCTCAACGTGCCCTACGCCGAGCTGGCCCCGGCGCGCTATCAGAACACCGTGGCCCTGGGGGTGGCCGCCAGCCTGCTGGGCCTGGAGATGCCCCTCATCGCCCGGGAGCTGGCCGCCTTTTTAGGCAAGAAGATGACGCCCGAGGTTACCGAGAAAAACCGCGCGGCCCTGGCGGCGGCCTATGACTTCACGGCCTCCCAGAATACCGGCTTCGCGCCCCTGCCTCCGCCCATCCCGGCGGCCCCGCGCCTGATGATAAACGGCAACGAGGCCCTGGCCCTGGGCGCCTTGGCGGCGGGGCTCAAGTTCCTGGCCTTCTACCCCATGACCCCCTCCACCTCCATCGCGCTCACGGCCATCGCCCACGCCAAGGCCCTGGGCGTGGTCTGCGAGCAGGCCGAGGACGAGATCGCGGCCATCAACATGGCCCTGGGCGCGGCCTACGCGGGCGCGCCGGCCATGGTCTGCACCTCGGGCGGCGGCTTCGCCCTGATGTGCGAGGGCGTCAGCCTGGCGGGCATGAGCGAGACGCCTATCTTGATTGCCCTGGCCATGCGCCCCGGCCCGGCCACGGGGCTGCCCACCCGCACCGAGCAGGGCGACCTGGAGCTGGCCCTCTTCGCCGGCCACGGCGAGTTCCCCCGGGCCATCTACGCCCCTGGCGGCGTGGAGGACTGTTTCAGCCTGGCGGCCTTGGCCCTGGCCCAGGCCGAGAAACACCAAGGGCCGGTCTTCATCCTCACTGACCAGTTTTTGGCCGACTCCTACCGCGCCTGCCAGCCCTTTGACCTGGGGGCCGTGGAGCCGGTGCGCTCCGGCTTGCAGACCGTAGCCGACGAGGCCGGCTACCGGCGCTACGCGCTGACCGACAATGGCGTCTCGCCGCGCGCCCTGCCGGGGCTATCGCGTGCCCTGGTGGTCAGCGACAGCGACGAGCACACCGAGGACGGCCACCTCACCGAGGACCTGGGCGTGCGCGTGACCATGCAGGACAAGCGCCTGCGCAAGCTGGCGGGCCTCATTGCCGATCGCCTGCCGCCCAGCTTCAGCGGCCCCCCGGACCCTGACATCCTGCTGGTGGGCTGGGGCAGCACCCTGGGTAGCCTGGAGGAAGCCGCCGCCCAGCTTGACGCCCAGGGCCGCCGGGTGGGCGTCTGCCACTTCCGCCAGGTCTGGCCCCTGGCCGGGGAGGACTTCCTGGAGCGCTTCGGCCAGGCCGGCCAGGTGGTGATGGTGGAGGGCAACGCCACCGGCCAACTGGCGGCCTTGATCCGCCGCGAGACCGGGTTCAGCGTGGGCCGCCTGCTCCCGCGTTACGACGGCCTGCCCATCACCCCCGAATACATCCTGCGCCAACTGGCGCTCTGAGAGGGAGGGACGCCCATGGCCACCCTGGAGGATTACGGCGACATCACCACCGCCTGGTGCCCGGGCTGCGGCAACTTCAACATCCGCCAGGCCATCAAAAAGGCCCTGGTGGCCAGCGGCCTGGAGCCCCACCAGGTGCTTTTTGTGTCGGGCATCGGCCAGGCGGCCAAGATGCCCCACTATCTGCGCTGCAACGCCTTCAACGGCCTGCACGGCCGGGGCCTGCCGGCGGCCACCGGCGCCCGCCTGGCCAACCGCGATCTGAAGATCGTCTGCGAGAGCGGCGACGGCTGCAACTACGGCGAGGGCGGCAATCACTTCCTGGCCGCCCTCAGGCGCAACATTGACCTGACGCTCATTGTGCACGACAACCAGGTCTACGGCCTGACCAAGGGCCAGGCCAGCCCCACCAGCCTGGAGGGCTTCGTCACCAAGGCCCAGCCCGAGGGCGTGTGGGCCACGCCCTTCAACCCCCTGGCCGTGGCCGTGCTGCACAAGGCCAGCCTGGTGGCCCGGGGCTTCAGCGGCGAGGTGGAGCACCTGGCCGGGCTGATAAAGGAAGCCCTGGCCACGCCCGGCCTGGCCCTGGTGGACGTGTTCCAGCCCTGCGTCTCCTTCAACAAGGTCAACACCTTCGCCTGGTACAAGGAGCACACCTATATGCTGGGCGACGAGCACGACCCCACGGACTGGCACGCCGCCCTGGAGTTGACCGCCAACCCCGGCCCCAGGTTCCCCCTGGGGGTGATCTATCGCGGCGGGCGGCCGGGCTACGCCAGCCACTTCCCAATGCTGGAGGCTGGCCCGCTGGCCCGGCAGGGGGTGGATGGGGAGGCGTTGCGGCACGTGATGGAGAAATTCTTGTAGGCCTGCGATGGCCTCACCGGGGGATATTGGTCATCATCGGCGGCACAACCAATCTGGGAGCCGTGTCATTGCGAGGAGCATCCCAGGAGGGATGCGACGAAGCAATCTCCCGCTTCGCCATTTCCAGCATGGCGGCAAGGATGGAATGAAGCGGGAGATCGCTTCGCTGCGCTCGCGATGACAGCTATCTCTGATATGGGCAAACGCCCGATGACCATCCATGGATGCCAAACTACTCCCTAAGCTATGAAAGGCAGGAAGCCATGCCTTCGGCTTCCTGGTCCGGTTGCCCATGAAATCCCTTCGCCAAGAGCTTTGGTTCAATGTGCCCACCCGCCGGGCCTTCCTCAACATCACCCCCCAGGTGGAGCAGGCGCTCACCGCCAGCGGCATACAGGAGGGCCTGTGCCTGGTCAACGCCATGCACATCACGGCTAGCGTCTTCATCAACGACGATGAATCCGGCCTGCACGCCGACTACGAGAAGTGGCTGGAGCACCTGGCCCCCCACGCGCCGGTGGGCCAATACCAGCACAACCGCACCGGCGAGGACAACGCCGACGCCCACCTCAAACGCCAGGTCATGGGGCGCGAGGTGGTGGTGGCGGTGACCGCCGGGAGGCTGGACCTGGGTCCCTGGGAGCAGGTCTTCTACGGCGAGTTCGACGGCGGACGCCGTAAGCGCGTGCTCGTCAAGATCATCGGGGAGTAGCCGGCCAGATGCGCGGCCCTCAGGCCAGGAACTCGGCCATGGCCCGGCCCACGCCGGCGGAGTCGTAGATGAAGGCCCCGTGGCCGAACTCGCTGTGCAGCACCAGGTGCTCCGCCACCAGGCCCGCCGCGGCCATGGCCTGGCGCAGCTCCTCGGAGTCCTCGGGCGGATAGCGCCAGTCGCTGTCGTAGCTGACCAGGAGCACGCGCGCCCGGCCGCCGGCAAAGGCCTGGGCCAGGCTGGGGCGGCCCCGGGACAGGTCGAAAAAGTCCATGGCCTTGGTCAGGTAGATAAGCGAGTTGGGGTCAAAGCCCCGCGCCCCGTTCTGGGCCACCTGCTGAAAAAAGGCCTGGATGGCGAACTCGGGCTCCAGGGTGTAGCGGGGCTCATGGCCCTGGGCCAGGCGCAGCCCAAAGCGCTGAGCCATCACCTGGCGGCTCATCCAGATCATCATGCCGAACATGGTGCCCAGGCCCATGCCCGCCAGGGGGGCGGGGCCGCCGTAGTAGTCTCCGCCCTGGAAGGCCGGGTCGCGCCGGATGGCCTCGCGCACTACCTCCCACAGGGCCAGGGTGTGGGCCGAGACCCGGGCCGAGGTGCTGATGGCCAGGGCGTCGTCCACCCGCGCGGGATACCGGGCCAGCCATTCCAGGACCTGAAAACCGCCCATGCAGCCGCCCACCACGGCCCGCCAGCGCTCTATGCCCAGCCGGTCGGCCAGCCTGGCCTGGGCGTCCACCATGTCGGCGATGGTCAGCACCGGCCAGCGCAAGGCCCAGGGCCTGCCATCCTGGGGATGGGGCGAGGCCGGTCCGCTGCTGCCACCGCAACCGCCCAGCAGGTTGGAGCAGACCACCAGATGATTGTCGGTGTCCAAGGGCCGGCCCGGCCCGATGGCCTGGTCCCACCAGCCGGGCTTGGGGTCTGCCGGCGCGTGGCGCCCGGCGGCGTGGGCGTTGGCCGTGAGCCCATGGCAGACCAGGATGGCGTTGTCGGCCCGGGGCGAGAGCCGCCCATAGGTCTCGTAGGCGATCTGATAGCCGCCGGGCAGGCTGGCCCCGCTGGTCAGGGGTAGGGGGCTGTCGAAGACGGCGAGGCTGGGCTCGGCGAGCAAAGCTTGTCTCCCGGTGTCTGGCCGCCTGGCCCTCAGGCCGGGCGCAGGTGATCCACGGTCATGATGGGCCGGCCCACCATGGCCTGGCCCAGGTCGCGCCGCGAGGCGGTGGCAAAGCCGGCGGCCCGCGCGGCCCAGCGCTGCACCTCGGCCTCCACCAGGTATTGGTGGGAATAGCCGTGGTAGGCGTCAAGGCTGGTGATGATATGCCGGGCGCGAAGGGGCGCGGCGGCCTCGGGGTCCACGGTGTGGGCCTCGATGACCACCAGGCCGTGGCGGGCGGCCTGGGGCAGCCAGGCCCGCAGGGTGGCCGCCAGGTTGCGGGCCAGGTCACGGGGCGCGATCAGCTCCCCGCCGGGGGCCAGGAACACGGCGGCGCTGGGCGGCGGCGGCTCGGGCAAGTCAGGTTGCGGCCCGGTGGCTGGCCGCCAGGCGCGGTTGTGCAGCACCGACTTGCTCACGTGCAACACCCCCTGGGGGTCAATGCCGCGCTGGGCCAGGCCGGCGGCCAGGCCATCGGGGTCGGCGATGTCGCCAAACATCATCACATGGGGCACGCCCGCGCGGCTTAGCCGCTCCTGGGCGATCTGGCCGGCCTGGGGGTTGAACTCGGCGCCCACCATCACCAGGGGGTGGCGCTCCAGGTGGCGGCCGCGCGGGGTCTGGCTCCGCACCGCCTGGTACAGCTCCAGCAGCAGGGTGCCGTCGCCGCAGCCGGTATCCACCACGTGCGTGGGCTGGGCGGCCAGGCCGGGCTCCTGGAACAGGGGTAGCACGGTCTCCAGGAAGGGCTGGCGGCAGGTGGCCCGGAAGACCTGTCCGCTGTGGGCTATGTCCAGGGCGCGGTCCAGGTGGCGCTCGCGCCCCTGGCCGTCGGGGGCCAGGTCAAACCGCGGGCTTTTGCCGGCCAGCAGGTCCGGCGCGGCGGCGAAGGTGGGCAAATAGCTGACCGGGGCGAAGTACTGGGGGGCGTAGGCACGGGCCAGCCGGCCCTCTTCGGTAAGGCCGGCCCGGCCATCCCGCAGCCAGGCCCAGCCCTCGGCGGCCAGGGCCTCCAGGCCCAGGCGCAGGGCCTCGGCGTTGGCCGGCAGCCCGGCCAGGTCCGCGCCCTGTCCCTCCAAATATTCCCACAGACCCAGGCGGCTGAAGTGCCACATCACCGCCCCCACCAGGCCCCCCCGGACGTGGGCCCGGGCCTCGGTGGCCAGGGGGCCGGCGGCGGGCTCCTGGCCTTGGCCCCCGGCGGCGGCCCCCGGCGGGGCTGGGCCACCCTCCAGCCAGGCGCCCAGGCCCTGGGCCAGGTCCAGCACCGCCAACGCTCCGTGGTAGGCGGGCAGGGCCGCCAGCCAGGCCCGCCCCAGGCCGGTCAGCTCCGCCGCCGCCTGGGGGTGCCCAGCGCCGCCGGGGCAGCGCGTCAGCCCCTGGGAGGCCAGCAGCTTGCAGGCCAGGTGCAGGTAGCCTTGACGCAGGCCGCAACCTTGCGCCAGCCCGGCCAGGGGCAGGGGGGCGGCGCTGGCGGCCAGGCGGTCAAAGGCCCCCGAGCGCTCCAAGGCCCAGACCGAGGAGGCCAGGCCCAGGCCGTTGAGATGCAGGCAGACCTTGCCCCAGACGCGTCCGTGCAGGGACCTGTCCTGGCCGCCAGTCTGGCTCATGCCATCTGCCGCCGGGCCAACTCGGCGAACAGGCCGTTGTTGGCCATGAGCTCGTCATACCCGCCCTGCTCGATCACCTTGCCGTGGTCCATGACCACGATGTGCTCGGCGTGACGGATGGTGCTCAAGCGGTGGGCGATGACCACCCGGGTGGCCCGCAGGTGCACCATGCTCTCGGTGACCACCGCCTGCACCTGGTTGTCCAGGGCGCTGGTGGCCTCGTCAAGGAAGATGACGCGCGGCTTTTTGACCACCGCCCTGGCGATCAACAGGCGCTGGGCCTGGCCGCCGGAGAGCGTGCCCGAGCCCTCGCTTATCACGGTGCGCATGCCCATGGGCATGGCCCGGACGTCGTCGGCCAGGCCGGCCATTTCCGCGGCCTCCCAGGCCGCGTCCTCGCCCAGGTTGGAGGCCCCCACGATGTTGCTGAGGATGTCGCCGGGGGTCAGCTTGCCGGCCTGAAGCACCACGCCCAGTTGGCGGCGCACCGCCTGCTTGTCCAGGTCCTCCAGGTCTTGGCCGTCGTAGAGCACCGCGCCCGACGAGGGCTTCTCGAAGCCCAGGAGCAGACGCAGCAGGGTGGACTTGCCCGAGCCGCTGGGGCCGGCCAGGGCCACGAACTGGCCGGGCTTGATAAACAGGCAGACGTCGTTGAGGATCAGCGGCCCCTCGGGGGAATAGCGGAAGCTCAGATGGCTCAGCTCTATGGCGCCGCTCAACTGGCCGGGGTCGGAACTGCTTTGGTCGAACTCGGGCAGGGTGTCCAGGATGGGCTTGGCCCGCTGGTATATGGGCACTATCTGCAGCATGGCGATGAAACCGGTGGTGAGCGCCAGCATGCCCGAGAGAAAATTGCCGAAGGCGGCGGTGAAGGCCATGAAGTCGCCGGTGGAGAGCCCATGGCCGTGAAAGGCCATCCAGTAATAGAGCAGGCCGGTGCCCAGGATGGGCAGGCCCGAGTTGATCATGGACAGTATGTTCTGGAGGCGGGCGCTTTTGTAGCCCAGCTCCTTCTGCCCGGAGAACAGCCCGGACCAGGAGAGCAAGGACCGTTCCTCCACCCCGGCCACGTGCAGCTTGTCAATGCCGGAGATGACTTGCAGGACCAGGCCGGCGATGCGGCCCTGGGTGTCCAGCATGGGGCGCTGGTAGCCCAGCTTGAGCATGCCCAGGACCACCGCGGCCACGACCCCCGGGACCACCACCAGGGAGCTCACCAGGGCCAGAATCCAGTCGTAGTAGAACAAGAGCGCGAAGCTGAACAAGGAGAAGATGCCGGTCATGACCGAGCTGGTCATGGTGCTGGTCATGATGCGGCGCATGGTGCTGATGCCGTTGGCGCGGTTGGCCAAATCGCCGGCGGTGTAACCCCGGAAGAAGGGCACCGGCAGGGCCAGCAGGCGGTCCCACACCCCGGCCTGTATCTCGGCGTCCATCTTGCCTTCCACCCTGAGCATGGCCAGGTTGCGCACCACGCGGAACATGGAGCCGGTCAGGGCCACCACGGCCAGGGCCACGATCATCTGCGAGAGCTGCAAGCGCTCGGCGCTGGGGATGATGGAGTCGAAGATCAGGCCCGTGGCCACCGGCGCGACCATGCTCAAGAGGCCGCCGCATATCCCCATCAGAAGGACCATCCACAGGTCCTTGGACAGCCCCCGGCAGCCGAACTTGACCAGCTCCCGGGCGCCCAGGGCATGCGGGGGCAGGGGCCGGTAGAACATGTAGGCCACCAGGTCCAGCTCCGCCGCGGCCCCGGCGTCCAGGGGGCGGCGGGCGCGGACGGCTGGATCGTAAAGCTGGTAGGAGCCGGGCGAGGCCGGCAGGAGGGCCAGGGGGCGGCCGTCGGCCTGGGCGGTGCCCAGCAGGGGGCCGTTGTCCCTGGTCCACCAACCGGCATCCAGGGTCACCGGGCGCACGCGCACCCGCCAGGCCCGGGCCAGGCGCATCACCGACTCGACCGTGTCGCCGGTCTCCCAGCCGCTGGGGGGTGTGCGCGGGTCAATACCCAGGTGTCCGGCCACCGCCCGGCAGGCCGCCAGCAGGCCAATGGCGCCCTGGCCGGCGTAGGGCCTAGGGCCGCTGGTTTGCTGCAACACCGCGGCCAGCCGCCCCAGGGCCTCTTCCTGGGCCTCCTGGGCGCGCGCGTCGAGCGCGGCCATCTCCCGGTCCTGGCGGGCCAGGCGCTCCGAGCCCAGGGACAGGAAGACCTTCAGCGCCTGGTCATGGAAACGGTCCAGGGACAGGCCCTGGGGGTCGGCTTCCAGCAGGCCGGCGGCGTCCACGGCCTCCAGGGCCGAATCCTCCAGGGCCTTGATCCAGGTCACGGGCGGCAGGGGGATGAACGGCCCGGCCGTGACCGAGGCCAACTCAGGGCGGTCCAGGACCCGGACCTGGCCGCGCGAGAGGCGCAGCCAAAGCGTCTGCTTGGAGCCCAGGCCCACCTGACCGGGGGCCAGGACGATTTCGCGGCCAGGCCCCAGGGGGGCGGGCGGCCCGGGCAGGGGAGCGCCCTCCCAGCCCTGGGCCAACCCGTTGACCCAGGTGTCCAGCATGGCGGCGGCGGCCTGGCGGCGAGGGGCGGGCTGGCCGGGGTCCAGCAACTGGGCGCGGGTCATCTGGGCCAGGCTGGTGCCCGGCACGCCCACGGCCACCAGGGCCATGTCCCGGCATTGCTCGGGCGCCAGGCCCAAGATGGCCTGGCCCTCGCCGGCGCGGAACAGATGGTAGCGGGGGCCGGCGATATGGCCCTCGGCCATGGCCAGGGCAAAGACATCCACCGCTCCCGTGAGCACCACCCAGGCCAGGGGGCCCTGGTTGAGCCAAAGGGGGGTGTTGGCCCCCACCTTGAGGAGTTGGCCCAGGCCCAGGTAATATTGCCGGTCTGCTTCGGTCACGGGCTCACTCGGTCTGGATAAGGTTGGCGTAAAGGCCCTGAACGTCGGCCATGAGCTCCTCATGCCGGCCCCGTTGCGCCACTTGGCCGCCCTCCAGCACGATGATCTCGTCGCAGTCGCGGATGGTGCTCAGGCGGTGGGCCACGATCAGGCAGGTGATTCCCCGCCGGCGCAGGTTGTCGTCTATGATCTTCTCGCTTAAGGGGTCGAGGGCGCTGGTGGCCTCGTCCAGGACCAGGATGCTGGGCTCGCCCACCAGGGCGCGGGCTATCTCCAGCCGCTGGCGCTGGCCGCCGCTGAAGTTGGCCCCGCCCTCCTCCACCCAGGCGTCGTAGCCGCCGGAGCGGCCCATGATCTCCTCGTGAATGTTGGCGTCCTTGGCCGCCCGCGCCAGCGCCTTGTCGGGCACCTCGGAGTTCCACAGGCTCAAATTTTCGCGCACCGTGCCCTGAAACAGCATGATGTTCTGGTCCACCAGGGCCAGGGAGCTGGTGACCAGCCGCCGTGGCAGCTCCAGGCGGGGCCGGCCGTCCAGGAGCACCTGGCCCGACCAGGGTTGCAGCAGGCCGGTGACCAGCTTGGCGATGGTGGACTTGCCCGAGCCCGAGCCCCCCACCAGGGCCACCCGCGAGCCCGGCTCTAGCCTGATGCCGAGGCCGGTGACCAGGGGCGGCGACACGGGGCTGTAGCCGAACGTCAGGTCCTTGAGCTCCAGGAAGCCGGCCAGCTTGCCGCGCGCCTGGGCCAACGCCGGAGGCTCGGCCTGCCAGGAGGGGTCCTGGGGATAGCGCAGCACGTCGTCCAGCCGGCGCATGCCGCCGTCCATCTCCTGGATGGAGCCGCCCAGCCCCACCAGGGCGTTGAGTGGCCCCAGGAACATGCCCATCAGAAGCTGGAAGGCCAGGAGCATGCCCATGGTCAGGCTGCCGTCCATGATCAACAGGCTGCCCAGCCCCAGGATGGCCGTGGTGTTGAGGTGGCTGAGCAGGGTGGGACCCTCGGAGAGAAAAAGGTCGTAGATGCCGAACTGCTGCTGGCTGTTGAGGGTCTTGGTGTAATAGCCCGACCAGCGGGCGAAGAAGTCCGACTCCGAACCCGAGGCCTTGAGCGTCTCCAGGGTTTGCAGGCCGTTCATGGAGGCGCCCTGCAGCTTGCCCTGGTCCTGCATCAGGCGCAGGTTGAGGTCCTTGCGCTTGCGCGAGACATATTTGAGCAGGCCCAGGTTGGCCACGCCCACCGCCACCACCACCAGGGTGAGCAGGCCGTCGTACTGCACCATCAGGAAGGCGTAGAAGAACAGGGTGCCTACGCCCAGCAGGTTGGTGGCCAACTGGCCGGAGAGCATGGAGGCCACGCGGTCATTGATGGCCACCCGGCTGGAGATGTCGCCGGCGAAGCGCATGGAAAAGAACTTGGACGGCAGCTTGAGGACATGCATGAGAAAGGCCGCCGAGGTGGCCAGCGATATTTTGGTCTCCAGGCGCAGCAGGGCCTTTTGCTGCAACCAGGTCAACCAGCACTGGATGATTATGGTCAGGGCCATGGCTAGCAGAAGGGGCCTGACCCAATACTCCAGGCCGGCCACCAGGTACTGATCCACGAAGACCTTGGAGAAGGTGGGCACCAGCAACCCAGGCGCCACCAGCCCCAGGCCGCAAAGCACCGCGAAGACCAGCCCGCGCTTGGCCCAGCGCAGGCGGCTCATCAGCGAGGCGTAGATGGTGTGGGGGTGTCCGCCCTTCTTGAACTGGGCGGTGGTCTCGAAGGTGAGCGCCACCCCGCTGTACTGGCGCTTGAACTCCTCGGGGCTGACCGTGCGCGGGCCGGCGGCGGGGTCGTTCAGGAACACCTTGTCTGGGGAGAAGCCCTCCACCACCAAGAAGTGGTTGAAGTTCCAAAAGACCACCTGGGGCAGGGGCAGCTCGTTTAGCTCATCGGCCTCCTTGCGGAAGCCGTGGGCCTCCAGGCCGTAGCCCTTGGCGGCCTTGACCATGTTGCTGGCCTTGCTGCCGTCGCGGGAGACCCCGCAGGCCTCGCGCAGCTCTTCCAGGGGCAGGAAAAGGCCGAAGTGGCCCAGCACCATGGCCAAGGAGGCGGCCCCGCATTCCACGGCCTCCATTTGGAGGATGGTGGGCGTCCTGACCCTGCGCGCGGCGCTCATGTCCTCGCCCCGCCTCTTGGCATGGCCTTCTTGCTCACAGGCCCAACAGTTTCTTGAAATAGGGGATGACCAACTGGATGGGCGGCTCCTCCTCCACCACCACCTGCACGGTGCAGACCGTGCCGCTGAAAAGCTGCTGGGGCGGACCCTTCTCCGACGACCACTGGTAGCCGCTGACGGTGCCGGCCGACTTGACGAAGCTGGCGTAGACGGTTATGGGCGCGCCGGCCCGCGAGAACTGGGTGACCAGCTCCTGGTTGTGCAGAAGCGACATCATGCCCTGCTGGGTGGCGGGGAAGGCGCTGACCGAGGTGACCTCGCCCAGGGCGTAGCCGTATTCGTCACGCTTGACCGTGGAGGGGGTGATCTCGATGCGCATGCCCTTGATCACCCGCTTGCCCTGGGAGGCCGGCACGTAGGCCGCCACCACCAGCTCCTTGTCCAACAGCTCCAGGCTGAACAAGGCGGTGCCGGGGTTGACGTCCGACCCCGCGCGGCTTTTCAGCTCCAGCACCCGCCCGGTCTGGTCGCTGACCACCTGGGAGCGCACCTCCATCTGGTCCTTGAGCAGCGCCAGCTTGCCCTGGGTCTGCAGCACCTGCAATTGCACCTGGAACAACTGCTGCTCCTTCTGCAACCGGTCTTGCAGGGCCTTCTCCTCCAGGTCCTTGAGCTTGCTCCTATTGTCGCGCTCCTTCTCCCTGGTGCCGGCTAACTGGTCGCGCGTGTCCATCAGGGTCTGGGTGGTGATGAGGCCCTTTTCGCGCAAGGTCTCCTGGGACTCCAGCTTCTCCTGCAGCCAGGTCATGCGGTTTTCCAGGTCCTTGAGGGCGGCCTTGATGTTCTGCGCCTGCTGGGCGTAGAGCACCGATTTGACCTGGTCCTGCTGGGCAAAGAAGTCCTGCAGCCGCTTCTGCTGGTCCAGTATCTCGTCCAGTTGGTGGCTGGTGCTCTTGATCTGCGACTGAAGCTCCGGCTGCGCGACGATGGCCACCACCTGGCCGCGCTCCACCAAATCGCCGGAGTTGACCTTGACCTCCAGCAACTGGCCCTGACCCAGGGCCACCACGTCCATGACCCCTTCCTGGCGGATGAGCATGCCAGAGCCGTCTACCTTGGTGGGTATGCGCCCCAAAAAGCCCCAGACCAGGGCGGATACCAGGATGAGGCCCAGGGCCGCCAGGGCTATCCAGCCGCCCGGGCTGGCCACCCTGAGCAGTTGGTCCAACTGCTCGGGCGAGGATATGCTGGCGGGCCGGGTGCCGCCGGGCTTGACTTCGGTCATGGCAAAGCCCCTTGGCTGGGGGGAGTGGTCAGGCTCTCGCGGCTCAGGCTGGCGGTCTGGGGGTCGCCGGCTATCAGGGTGCCGGTCTCGTAGCGCAAGCGGGCCAGGGCCGAGGCGTAGCCCTGCAAGGCCGCCACCTGGTTAAGCAGGGCGCTGGTGAGCTGGTCCTCCACCTGGATAACGTCCAGGATGGTGGAGATGCCTAGTTGAAACTTGGTGCGCTCGTCGTCGGCGCTCTGGCGGTAGTTTTGCACCGATCCGCTGGCGTCGGCGTACTGGCGGGCGGCGGCGGCCATGGTGGCCAGGGCGGAGGTCACGCCCAGTTCCACCTGGCGCGCCAGGTCGCCATGGTTGATCTGGGCCTGGCGCAACTGGGCCTTGCTGGCCAGCATCTGGCCCCGAGCGGCGCGGTTTTGCAGGGGGAACTCGAAATCCAACTTGCCCATCACGCTGGGGCCGTAGATGCCGTCGGTGATGGAGCGGCCATAGGAGTCGTAGCTCTCTATCTCAGACAGGCCGTTGTAGCCGGCGGCCAGGGTCAGGTTCACCTTGGGCTTCATGGCGTCCAGGGCGGCCACCAGGTTCTCCTGGGCGGCCTGTTCCTTGGCCTTGGCGGCCTTGAGGTCGGCGCGTCGGTCCATGGCCATGCCCCGGTAGATGTCCTCTCCGGCCACCAGCGGCATGGTCCCCGGTGGAGGGAACTCGTCGGCAGCCAGGGGCATGCCCATGACGCCTTGGCCGCTCAGGCCCAGGCTGTTGGCCAGGTTCTCGGCGGCGGCCAGCACCGACCGCTGGGCCGCCTGGCGCTGGGCGGACTTGAGGCCGAGGTTGGCCTGCAGGTTGACCATGGTGCTGCGAGGCGTCTGATCGGCCTCGACCAGGAACCTGACCTCCTCCAGAAGCTTGCGGGCACGCGCTTCGGACTCGATGTTGACGTCGAGAGAATACTGCGCCTGACGCAGCAGCCAGTAGCCGTTAATGGCGTTGTAGAGGTTCAGGGAGATGGCGTGCATATAGGACGTCTGGGCGCTTTCCAGGTCCCGTTGGGCAGCCCGCCCGGGGGCGCCGGTGGCCTCCTCGCCCAGGCCCTTCAGCAGGGGCACCACCACCTGGAACTGCACCGTGGCCTGGCTGGCGGGCAAAACGGGGTAGTCCAGGGTGTCGCGGGTGCGCGTAACGGTGATGTAGGGGTTGAGCTGCACACCGTTGTACAGGAGTTGCTTGGCCTCCATGTCGAAGGAGGTAATGTTGGTGGTCTGGAAGCTGCGCCGGTAGGCGTCGCGGTACAGCTTGGCCAGGGGCAGGGTGTTGTAGCTCTGGGCCAGCGACGAGGCCAAGGTGAAGTCGAAGCGGCCCCGCGCCGTCTCCAGGGCGCCCTTGCTGGCCTCCACCGCCTGCTCGGCCAGGCGTATCTGCGGGTTCTGGGCCAGGGCCAGGCGCGCCGCCTCCATGAGGGATATGGCCTGCCCCCGGGGCTGGACGGGCGGCGCCGAGGCGCCGGGGGCTTCCTGGGCCGGCGCCGCCAGGGCCAGCGTCAGGAGCAGAAAGATGGCCCCCAGCAGGATCAGGGGCAGCCGCGCGGCCAACCCGCGGCGCGCGGGCCGGGGCGGGGCAAGGGTCGCGGCGATGGGCATCGCTGGCCAGAGACTCATGGTTCCCCTCGATGCAGGCCCCCTCAGTCAGGCGGGCCTGATGCTATTCTCTCTTGAGGCGGCGGTACCTTGTCAAGTGCCGGCCGCCCGCAGCGCGCCCAGCCGGGCCTCGCCTGGCGCGCGGCTATAGAATGTCCAGCCGGGGAATGGGGGCGCAGCCGGGGGGGAAGCGCTCCCGCGTCTCCAGGGCCGGTGGCGGCTCCTCCAAGGCCAGGCCCAGCATCCGGCCCTCGATCTCCAGCAACAGCTTCATCTGCCGCAGCCGCTCCAGGGCGTCCATCACCTCCGGCGAGGCGGCCCGCGCCCCCCGCGCCCCCAGGCGCTCCAGCAGCCCGGGCAGGTCCACGGCCGGGTCGCAGGCCTGGAGCACCGCCAGCTCCAGGCCGTCCAGGCGGCCCTGGGGCGCGGGCGCGCAGGGCCGGCTGTCATGCACCAAGGCGCCCTGGCCCTCCGGCACCAGGTACAGGCTGGCCTGGCCGCGCCCGAAGAAGGCCGCCGCCCACTGCTCCTGGCATTGGCGCAGGGCGCCGATGCCAGGCGGCACCTGGCCCTCGGCGTGGTGGGCCTGGCCGGGCCTGGCGTCGCGGAAGTAATAGGCCAAATCAGTCAGGGCCTCCTGGGGCAGAGGGTAGAGGTTGCGGTAGACCGCGAAGGGCTCTATGGTCAGACCGTGCTCCTGGGGGCGCTCCTGGTAGCCGCAGAAGCGGTCGAAGCGTATGCGCTTGACCCCGCCCACCGGCTGCAAATGGTAGACCAGGGGCAGCCAGGCGGCGGTTTCCAGGTGCCAGGCGTCGTCCTCGCCGGGGAAGCCGGCCAGCAGGTGCCAGACGACGTAGATGCCCTTTTCGCGGCAATACTTGAGCATCTGGATGTTGTCGAAGACGCTGACGCCCTTTTTCATCAGGCGCAGCATGCCCCCGTGCAGCCCCTCGATACCCGGCTGAACCCAGCGCACCCCCGCCCGGGCCAAGAGTGCCACCTGGCCGCGGTCCAAGTTGGAGCGGGTCTCGAAGAACAGCCGGTAGGGCGGAGGCCCCTGGGCCAGCTCCGGCAACACGCCCCGCCAAAAGCCCTTGCCCACCACGGTGTCGGTCAGGCCGAAGTTGTCGCGCCCGTACTTTTGCGACAGCCGGGCCAGCTCGTCCAGGACCCGCCTGGGCGACTTGGCGCGGTAGCTGCTACCGCAGCCATTGAGCCCGCAGAAGGTGCATCGCCCCCACCAGCAGCCCCGCGAGGTCTCCATGAGCACCCCGGGGATGATCTGCTCCCGGAAGGAAACCTGTTCCAGGGTGTTGAAGTAATCCGTGTAATCGGGGTCTGGCATGCGGTCCATGTCGTGGGTGAGCGCCCTGGGGATGGGGCGCGCCTGGGGCGGCAGGGCGCTAAGCTCCCGGGCAAGCTGGCGGGTGATGGCCCCCGTGGGCAAGTCCTCGGCCCTGGCGCCGCGGCCCAGGCGCATCAACTGCCCGCAAAGCTCCACCATGACCTCGTCGGCCTCGCCGGAAAAGGCCACGTCCACCCAATCGAACTCACGCGCCGTGGCCAGGCCCATGACGCCCTCGCAGTTGGCCCCCCCCAGCAGCGTGACCACTCCGCCGTCCAATTCGCGGATGCGGCGCAAGAGCGCCAGGGAGGCCAGGTGCTGCTCGAAGGTGGAGCTGCATCCCACCACCTTGGGGGCCTTGGCCAGGATGGCCCGGGCCAACTGGTCCACGAACTGGCCCGCCTGTTGGCGTATCTCGGCGAACAGCTCCATCAGGCTGGTCTCGGTGTCCGGCGGGGAGCTGCGTCCGTAATGGCGCCGGAAGTAATGGGCCAGGTGCTCAAGGTGATGGGAGTTGTCGGGCTGAAACTCCGGGAAGGCCGCGCCGGCGAAGGTCCATTCGCCGATCATGTCGTAACGGTGGCCGATGTTGAGGATGCGGTAGGCGTTGATGCCGATGCGCTCGGCGAAGAGCAGGTCGGCGTGCACCACCTGGCTCGTGACGCCGCCCCTGAGCAAGGCCCCCTGCAAGACCCCCAGGCCGGCCGAGGGGCACTCGATGCTGCTGTAGGGCATGCACACCAGCACCACGTCGGCCTGGCGCCCGTCCAGGGCCAGGCCCCCGCCGTTGCCCGGGGCCCCGCTCATGCGCCGTCCTCGCCGCTGAAACGAAGCATGCCCGCCGGGTGGTCGGTCAACTCGGGATAGGGATGCAGGGGCTCGGCCACGGCCAGGGCCAGCACCCGTCCGTCCAATTCCACCAAGAGCCTTGACGCCAGCAGGCCGTCCAGGACGGCCAGCACGGCCTGGGTTGCATGGCCGGCCCCGGCCATGCCCTCCAGCAAGGCCTGGCGTGGAGGGGCCTCGTCGCAGGCCAGGTACACCTGGCGTTCCAGCCCGGTCAGGCGCCAGTGGCGGCGCCCCTCCCGGGTGTCGGTTATCTCCAGGCCCTGGGGCGTGTCACGCATGCCAAGCTCCGCGCGGGGGTTGTCCAAGAGAAAGGCGCGGCGCCAGGCTAGGAAGGCCCTCTCCAGGGCCTCCAGGCCACCGCCGTGGCCCAGATAGGGCGCCAGGGGGTTCAAGGCGTAGGCCTCCTGGGCGGGGTCTTGCCAGAGATAGGCCAACTCGGCCAACTGGGCCGGCGGCAGGGGGTAGACATGGGCATAGTCGGCAATGGGCGCAAGCTCCAGGCCGTAGCGCGCCGGCTGGCTTTGGTAGAGGCTGAAGCGGTCGTAGTTGAAGGGCATCAGCATGGTTGGCGATTGCAGGTGGTGCAGCAGCGGCAGCAGCCCGGCCATGTCATGGTACCAGGCGTCCTGCTCGCCGGGAAAGCCGAAGAGCAGATGCCAGGTGGCGCGCACCCCCTGGTGCAGGCACCACTTGAGGGTCTGCACGTGCTGCCAGGCCTGGCAGCCCTTGTTGATGAGGGCCAGGCAGCGGCTGTCCAGGCTCTCCACGCCGGGCTGGATCCAGATCACCCCGGCCTGGCGCAGGGCGGCCACCTGCTGGCGGCTCAAGGCCGAACGCGTCTCGTAAAAAAAGGTGGCCTGGCCTCGCCAGGGGGCCTGGGCCAGGCGGGGCAGAAAGGTTTTGTAGTAGTCGGGCGGCAGCATGTTGTCGCTCATGCGCACCTTGCGCGCGGGGTAGCTGTCCAAGAGCCCTTGCATCTGGGCCAGGGCCAGCGAGGGGGACTTGCGCCGCTGGCCGGCCTCCATGCCGTTGAGGCCGCAGAAGGTGCAGCCGCCGCCGGGCTGTTGGGCCCACCAGCAGCCCCGCGAGGTCTCGAAAGGCAGCGAGACATCCAGGGCCGCCTTGAGCGCCGGGCTCTGCTCCAGCCTGGCGAAAAAATCGCCGTAGTCGGGGGGCGGGGCTTGATCCAAGCCGGCCAGCACGGCGCGCGGGAAGGCCTTGTCAGGGCCGGCGGCGGGATAACCCTCCTGACGGTGGGCCGGCGCCAGCACCCCAACCGGAAGGTCCGTGGGGCGCAGGCCCCGGCCCTGGGCCAGGAGCCCCCGCACCAGCGGAGCCATGATGCCGTCGGCCTCGCCGGAGACCAGGTAGTCCACCCAGGGGAAGGCCCGGTGGGTGGCCAGGCCCATGGTCCCCTCGCAGTTGGCCCCGCCCAGCAGCGAGATGACCTGGGGGGCCTTGTCCCGCAGGCGGCGCAGCAGGGCCAGGGAGGCCACGTGCTGCTGGAAGGTGCTGGAGCAGCCCACCACGCGCGGCTCTAAGTCCGCCAGCCTCTGGACCAGGTCCTCCAGGAAGGCCTCGGCCTGCTGGCGCAGGTCCAGGGCGCGGTCATGGAAATATGCCCGCTGGATGCGCCGGGCGCGGGGGGGATAGCGCAGGACCCAGCGCTGGTATAAAAAATCCAGGTACTCCTGGTCGCGCCGGGCGTGCTCGGGAAAGGCGGCGCGGGCGAAGCTCCATTCACCCAAAAGCCAACGGCCGGCCTTCATCACCCGCTCGGGCAGGGCCAGGCCGGTGGCCTCGGCGAAGTCCAGGTTGGCATAAACGGTGCGCGCGGTCAGGCCCTCCTGGCGCAGGGCGGCCTGCAACAACCCCAGGCCCAGGGAGGGCGCGCGCAGGTCGGCGTAGGGCATCAGCACCAGGCAGCAGTCCAGGCCCATGGCCTCAGCCCTCCCTTGGCCTGGCGGGGTCGTCGCACAATAGCCCCCACTGATTCAGGCTCTCCAGGGCGGCCCAGGCCGAGAAATACTCGGCGCCTCCGGCCAGGGCCTGCTCCACGATCTCGGGAGGTGTCCAGCGCCCCTGGGCCGCCAGCCCGGCCACCAGGCCCAGGGCGGGGCCGGACGAAGAAGGCAGGCGCAGCTTGCGCGGTCCAAAGGAGATGGCCAGGCCATCCCCGTCTTGCTTCAGGCCCAGGCCCTCGCGCAGCCTGAGCGCCTGGCCCATGGGCGGGGCCGGGGGCATGTGGCGTTCCACGGCCTGGGTGATGAAGCGGCGGTATTGGCCAGCATCGCGGAAGGTCCCCTGGGCGTGCACCCGATAACCCAGGGGCCAGCGCCGGCTGACCCGGCAGGGGCTAACCAGCTTGACGCTCTGCTCCACCATGTTCACCAAAAAGCCGGCCAGGCAGGCGCTGGTGTCGCCGGCCCAGGCCTCCAGATCAAGGGGCCGCTCGTCCTGGCCGTGCCCCAGCTCATCGGCTATGCGGGCGCACTGGCCGTTCCAACGCGCGCCGGCGTCCTGCCTGGCCCGCCCGGCCAGCGACTTGCGCAGGATGGACTCAGGGTTCTGGGGCAGGCACTCCACCAGCAGCAGTTCCTCGGGGCCGAAGGCCTGGTGGACGCGGCGCAGCATGGCCAGGGACAATATCGAGAAGCGCAGGCCCGGCAGCCCCGTGTGGCGGTAGGTCTCCAGCAGGGCGCGGGTCCAGCCCAGGTCCTGATCGGCGGCGGCGGTGGTGGTGGGACCCAGGCTGCCGTTGATTTCGGCATAGCCGGCCAGAAAAGCCAGGTAGCCGGGGTTGTCGGCGGGCTCGCTGGCCCAGTAGCAGAACCCACTGCCCGCCGCGCCCGGTCCCAACATCTCCACGCCCGTCTCCAGGACCTGGCGCCACAGCCGGGCGTTGGCAAAGGTGTGCTGGAACACCCCGGAGAGCGGCGGGGCGTCAAAGGCGCAGAACCAGCAACCCCGCGAGCAGCCCCGGCTCAACTCGTAGGCCAGCACGGGGTAGGTCAGGGCGCGCTCGCCGGCCCCCAGCTCCCAGCGATTGCGGGCCATCTGCCTCTGGCGCCAGGCGCTGAAGCGTGGGTTGGCCGGGCCGGGGTCGGCCTGCCGGCGCAATTGCCGGCGGTGGGCGGCCAGCCGGCGTTGCCAGCGCGCCCAGAGCCCCAGCAGCGGCCAATCCCTTTCTTCCTGGGGCCGCCAAGGTCTGCCGAAGCCATGTCTCCAGAGGGGCTCCAACTCACCAAGGTCCAAGGGCAGGCCCCGCGCATCTGCCAGCGCCCGCGCCTGGCCGGGCCTTTGGCGCAGGGCCGCGCGCAGCTCGCGGTCGGCCGTAAGCCACTCCACGCAGCGCTTGACCCGCGCCAGCAGGGGCTGGTCCACCCCGTGGAGCAGGCCGCCGTCTGGCGCGGGCGCGCAAGGCATCTGGCGTGGCTCAGGCATCGCACGGCTCCGGCGCGCCGCCGGCGCGGCTGGCCCGCTGCATCTGGGCCAACTTGTCCAGGTCTACGCTGCCGCCGCCGAAGTCGTCCCACAGAGGCTCCGGGGGCACCGGCTCGGCCAGGGCCAGCCCCAGCAGGCGGCCGTCCAGCTCCACCAGGTAACCCCAGCCCTTCAGGCGCGTCAGGGCATCTTCGCAGGCCTGGGGCTCCACCCCCTGGGCCACGAAGCGGGCGTGCAGTTCGCCGGCCGGGCACGCATCGGCACAGGCCAGAAAAAGGCCGCGCTCCAGTCCCTCCAGCCGGCAGCCGGCCTGGGTGGCCGCCGGACGGCTGTCGCTGACCCGCACGCCCTGGCCGTCGTGCCGCCAAGAGAGCATGGGCGGCGTGGGGCTGAAATAGGCCGCGCGCCAAGCCCGCACCCGCCTGATGAGCTTGAGCATGGCCTCGCTTTGCAGGGCCAGGGACAAGAAGGGGCTGTCTGCGATGGCCTCGCGCTCCTGGTCCACGAAGGAATAGACCAGGCCGGCGACCTGCTCCGGCGGCAAGGGATAGATGGCCTGGAAGGCCCGCGAGGGACTTAGCTCCAGGCCCCACTGGACGGGGTGCTCGGCGTAGTGGCTCAGGCGGTCGAAGCGCACCTGGCAGACCGTGGCCGGGGGCCTGAGGTGGGTCAGCCAGGGGACCAACTCGGCCATCTCCTCCATCCACTCGCCGCGTTCGCCGGGCAGGGCGTGCAGCAGGTTGTACACGCAGCCCAGGCCCAGCTCCCGGCACAGCTTGACCGCCTGCACGTTCTGCCAGGCCTGGACGCCCTTGTTCATGTGCGCCAGGTGGGGAGTGCTGAAGCTCTCGATGCCCGGCTGCAGAAAGGTGAAGCCAGCTTGCTTGAGGGATGTCAGCTCCCGCCGGTCCAGGTTGGACTTGATCTCGATAAAGAGCCGGTAGGGCGCGCCCTGGCGCTCCAGCTCGGGCAGGAGGCTATCGAAGTAGGAGCGGTTGAGCAGGCTGTCGGTGAACAGGAAACGGTCCACGCCATGGCGCCGGCCCAGTTCGGCCAGCTCCTCCAGCACCCGCTCCGGCGGCTTGCTGCGGAAGCCGCACTTGCGGCCGTCCAACGAGCAGAAGCGGCAGCGCCCCCACCAGCATCCCCGCGAGGACTCCACCAAAAGCCCCGGGCGCACCGTCTGCTTGAGGACCGGCGAGCGCTCCAGCTCGGCGAAGTAGTCGCCGTAGTCGGGCAGCGGCAGCCGGCCCAGGTCCCGGGCCGTGGCGCGGGGCGGATCGCCCGTCTGCCCTGGATAGCCCAGCCGGCGGTGGCAGGGGGCCAGCACGCCCTCGGCCAGGCCCTGGGGGCCAAGCTGGCTCCCGTGCTCCAGCACGCCCCGCGCCAGGTCCACGATCAGATCGTCGGCCTCGCCGGAGACCACGTAGTCCACCCAGGGGAAGGCGCGGTGGCTGGCCAGGCCCATCTCGCCCTCGCAGTTGGCCCCGCCAAGCATGGTGACGATGCCGGGGCTCATCTGCTTGATCCGGCGCAGGAGGGCCAAGGAGGCCACGTGCTGTACGCAGGTGGAGGAGCAGCCCACCACGCGGGGGGCCATCTCCAGCACCCGGCCCGCCATGTCCTCCACCAGGGCGGCGGCCCGCTGGCGCAGGGACCAGCAACGCTGCTTGAAGGCATCCAGGCTTAAGAGGCGGTAGACGGAGTTGCGGGCGTGCACCAGGTCCAGGTACTGGTCATGGTCGGGCTGAAAATCGGGAAAGGCCGCCCCGGCGAAGAGCCACTCGCCCAGGGACTGGTCGCGGGAGCAGGCGCTCACCCAGCCGTCCTCGCTGAAGCTCACGCGCTCGAAAAAAATCAGGTTGGCGTAGAGCGACACGGCGCTGATGCCGCCCTGGCGCAGGGCGGCCTGCAACAGGCCCAGGGCCAGGGAGGGGCCGGTGGGCCGGCTGAAGGGCATGGCCACCAGGCAGACATCCAAGCCCGCCGGCTCCCGGCTAATCATGGCCCTGGCCAGCGCGGCGTTCCTGCCAGACCTGCCAGAAACGCTCCATGTCCAAGGACCCCAACGGGAATTCCCACACCGGCGGATAGGGACGCTCGGGCTCCTCGATGGCCAGGCTCATGAGCCTGCCGTCAATGAGCAGGCTGAGCTTGGCCTCCAGCAGCGCCGAGATCGCCGACTCCACGGCGGCGGGCACATGGCCGCGCTCGGCCAGACGCTGCTTAAGTCTCTCCAGCCGCCTGGCCTGCCGGCACTCCAGGTATATCTCCCGCTCCAGTCCGCCCAGTAGATGGATGGGGCAAACGGCCACCGCGCGGGTGTCGCGCACCTCCAGGCCCTGGGGTCCGTCGCGCATCTGGAGCAGGGGCGGGTCCTGACTGGCGCTCCATTGCCGGCGCCAGGCGAAGTAGGCCTCGCGCGCCGCCTCCTGCCCCTGGGGGCGCAGGAACTGGGCAAAGGGGTTGAGGCGGAAGCCCGAGCGCCCGGGGTCGTCGAAGTCATAGGCCAACTGGGCCAGGCCCTCGGCGGGGATGGGGTAAAGAAAGGCGTAGTCCGGGGCCGGCTCCAGGTTCAGCCCGTATTTCTCGGGGTGGTCGTGGTAATCGCAGAAGCGGTCCAGCTTGATGAAGGTGAACAGGGTGGGCGGGGTCAGGTGGTGCAGCAAGGGCATGTAGCCGGCCATCTCGCTGTACCACTCGTCCTTCTCGCCGGGCAGGTCGTAGAGGATGTGCCAGACCACGCGCACCCCCGCCTGGCGGCACCATTTGAGCATCTGGATGCTCTGCCAGGCCTGGCAGCCCTTGTTCATCAGCTCCAGGCACTTGCTGTGCAGGCTCTCCACGCCGGCCTGGATGTAGCGCACCCCCGCGCGCTCCAGGGCGCGCACCTGTTCCAGGCTTAAGGTCGAGCGCGTCTCGTAGAAGATGCGCAGGTCACTGGCCCAGGGCTCCTGGGCCAGGCGGGGCAGCAGGGTGTCGAAGAACTGGGGGTCCAGGATGTTGTCGGCCATGGCCACGGCCTTGATGCCGTGCTTGGCCACCAGCCCGCTAAGTAGCTCCAGGGCGCGGTCCACGGGCTTGGACCTGAAGACCTTGGCCTGGCCGCAGAGCCCGCAGAAGCGGCAGCCCGGTTTCTCGCCCCACCAGCAGCCGCGCGAGGTTTCGAAGGGCAGGGCCGGCTTGAGCGAGGCCTTGAGGCTGGGCGATTGCGCCAGGCAGGTGAAGTAGTCGTCGTAGTGGGGTGCCACGCCGTTGCCTAGGGCGCGCAGAGTGTTGCGGGGGGCGCGGCCGTCGGCCAGGCGGGGATAGCCCTCCTGGCGGTGGACGGGGGCGAAGACCCCGGGCGGCAGGTCGCCGGCCTGGGCGCCGCGCCCCTGCTCCAGGACCAGGCGCATGAGGGGAGAGATGATGTCGTCGGCCTCGCCGGAGACCACGTAGTCCACCCAGGGGAAATAGTGGTGGGTGGCCAGGCCCATCTCGGCCTCGCAGTTGGCCCCGCCCATCATGGTCACCAGCTCGTAGCCGGCCTCCTGGCGCAGCCTGCGCAGCAGGGCCAGGGAGGACATCCGCTGCAGGAAGGTGGAGGTGCAGCCCACCACCCGAGGCCGCAGCTCCAGGATGCTCTTAACCAGCTCGTCCAGGAAGGCTTCGGCCCTTTGCTTGGAAACCCACAGCCGCTCCAGGAGCCGGCCCTTGTCCACCTTTTGCTGCTTGAGCGATTCGATGGCCCGGCAGAAATGCTCCAGGTAGCCCTGGTGGTCAATGGCTGCCCCGGGAAAGGCCTGGTCCACGAAGCACCAATCGCCGATCAGGGTGCGCGAGGCGGCCTGGGTGGCCAGGGAGTAGAGCCACAGGCCGGTGCTCTCGGCGTGCAGCAGGTTGGCGTAGACCGAGCGCACCGTCATGCCGTCGGCCAGCAGGATGCCTTGCAGCAGGCCCAGGGCCAGGGAGGGGCGCTTCAGGTCGGAGAAGGGCATGTTCACCAGGCAGCAGTCCAGCATCCCAAGATTCTCCCTTGCCGGGACCAGGTCAGTCCAGAAGGCCCATGTCGAAGAAGTGCCCCAGCACGGCGGCCGCCTCCAGGGGAGACTGCCCCTGGTCCATCAGGCGGCCCATGATCTGGGAGGGGCTAAGCCCGCCCTGGGCCAGCATCTCGGCCGCCGGCGCGTAGGCCGGGCCGGCGGCCTCCAGTCCCATGGCCTTGACACGGCTGCGCAAGACCGGCCCCGGGGGGCCTTCAAGATAGGCGACGTCCTCGTTAAAGCGGGCCGGCTCCTCTGAAGGCAGGGTCGGCGGCATGTGCTCGGCGATGCTGCGGGCGATGAAGGCCCGGTAATCGGCGGCATTGTCGAAGCGGCCCTGGGCGTGCACCCGGTAGCCCAGGGGCCAGCGCGCCGAGGCCTGGCAGGGGCTGACCAGCATCACCGTGCGCTCCACCATGTTCACCAGATAGCCCGAGACGCAGGCGGTGGTGCCGCCGAAGTCCGGGGCCTCCAGCGGGGGCTCCGGCTGGCTCGCCTCACCGGCCAGGGACTCGCCGCGCTGCTCGTTCTTGCGCTGGCGGTACTCCTGGCGCCAGCGGTCCTGGGGATCGCGGGCGGCGCGGCCGGTCTTGGCCTTATAGAGGATGGACTCCGGGTTCTGGGGGATGCACTCCACGCGCAACAGCTCGTCGGGGCTGAACAGGCGGTGGATCTCCGCCAGCATCTTGAGGCTGAGCACCGAAAAACGCGGTTTGACCGCGCGTATCTCCTGGTCGTAGAGGGCCAGCATGCGGCGGGTCCAGGCAGGGTCGCGGGTGGCGGCGGCGGTGGTGGTCTGGCAGAGCATGCCGTTGACCCGGCGGAAGTCCTCCAGGAAGCGCAGGTAGTCCGGGTTGTCCGAGGGCTCGGTGGCCCAGTAGCAGAAGCCGCTCTGGGCCGCGCCCAGACCCATCATTTCCAGGCCCGTCTCCAGTATCTGGTTCCAGAGGCGGGCATTGGCGCGGTCATAACGAAAGACCGCCTCCAGGCGGGGCGCCGCGAAGGCGCAAAACCAGCACCCCTGGGAGCAGCCCTTGCTCAGCTCATAGGCGAACACGGGGTAGACGATGGCCTTGTTGCGCGGCCCCAGCAAAAAATCGTTGGCCGCCGCGCGGCGGCCGCGCCACTTGGCAAAGGCCGGCTGGCCCGGGCCGGGGTCGCCGGCCAGGAACAGCAGGTCGCGGTACTTGAGGATGTCGCGCACCCACTGGCACCACAGGCCCAGTTGCGGCCAGCGCTTGTAGTCGGCCTTGGGGATTATGGTGGTGAAGCCCTGCCGCCACAGGGGCTCCAGGGCGTGGGGGTCAACCTCCAGCCCACGCCTGGACGTCAGCTCGGCGGCTTGCTCGGGATGCTCCTTGAGGGCCAGGCGGAATTCCTGGTCGGCCATGACCAGTTCCAGGAAGCGCTTGATGCGGGCGATGAGCCGCTTTTGCTCCTGGCTACGGGCCGAGGTGAACCAACGGTGGAACTCGAAGGGATCGGCCGGCGGCGCCGCGCCGGTGGCGGCCAGGGGGGCCGGTGCGAGTTGAGTGGTCATCTCGGCTCCTGTTCGGGCGGGGGCTGGCCATGGACGCCGATCACCGGCCCCGCGTGCACGTGCCTCCAGGCTCCATCAGTGAGCAGGGCGCAGAAACGCCCCTTCCCCGCCATGATTGGTCATCAAGCCATGGGAGGCGGACCCGGTCGCCCACTGCCTGTAAACAGCGGTGGCGTGGGCCATGCCGCGGCCTTGACGGCAAGGAAGTTTGGTTGTGCCCCGGGGCCGCGCCGGCGGCCCCGGGGGATGGTTTAACCATGGATGCCGGAGCGGCGGGCCCCGGAGAGCGCGGGCGCCTAGGTGGCCACCACGGGGCCCACGGCCACCACGTCGGTCTCGACCCCGGTCTCGGTGGTGGAAGTGCAGGTGCTCACTTCCTCGGCGGTCTGTTCGACGTTGGTCTGGACATTGGTCGCGCCGCCGCCGGCCACCTTGTCCAGGTCCTCCTCGCTCATGGCGCCTTTTTTGTCATTGATATACTGCTGCAGGTCGGCCTCGGTCAGCTTGTAGCCCAGGCCGGCGGCGATGCTGGCCAGGGCCTTGGGGTCGGGGCCGGCTTGCTTCAGCTTGTTGCGGACCTGCGCGTTGGTCTTGGCGTCGGCTTCCAGGCGTTTGACTTCCTCGATACTCATGGCTTCTCCTTCACGGCTATGGGTTTGCGTCAGACCCATGCAATGGAGCGTCTTCCTGGTGGCAGCCTGACATAATGCACTGACGGAACCGTCTGCTTGGCAGGGTTCCCATCATTCATGGACTGGCAATGCATGGATTATGAGATAAGTATAAAGCCCCGGCTTTGGCAAATGCAACCCAAAGACTAGGGGAAAATGAGGCCGCCCCAAAAAAAATGACAAAGAGAGACAGCGGCCGGCGCACCCCGCCCACCCCATGGCGGCCAGCCGGCTGGCGTGCTAAGCTATTAACAAAACAAGGTGGAGGGCGGTCATGAGCAAGAGAATGACGCGCGTCCTGGTCTGCCTGACCTGCCTGGCCCTGGCCGGAGCCCTGGCCTGGCCGGCCCCGGCCCAGGCCCGGGGAGGGCATCATCATGGCTGGGTATGGGCCTTGCCCCTGGCCGCCGCCGCCGTGACCATCGCCGGGCTGAGCTACTACACCCACAACGGCGTCTACTACCGACCGGCCTATGGTGGCTACGTGGTGGTGCCGCCCCCGGCGGCGCCGCAAACCGTCTTCGCCGACCCCTTCGCGCCCTACCCCATGGACGTGGCGGTGGCCGGCCCGCCGCCGGCCATGCCGGCTCCCATGGTGGTGGGGCTGCCCAGTCAGGGGGCGGTGGTGGTCTCCTCGCCCAGCCTCAACGTGCGCTCCGGGCCGGGGTACAACTACTCGGTGGTGACCGTGGTGACCCAGGGCAGCACCCTGACGGTGCTGAACGCCTCCGACGGCTGGCTGTCGGTGCGCACGCCCCTGGGCGACGTGGGCTGGGTGGCCCAGCAGTACACCAGGCCCTCGGACGGCATCCCCGCCGACGGCTAGGGGCCGGGCCGGAGTGCCTGGAGACTAAGCGGGCGGGCGTGGCATGAATCTGAAACTACCCGATAGGCGCGCCCGCTGCTTTCTGCTGGGCGCTCTGGTGCTGGCCGTGGGCCTGGCCGGGGCGGCCTGGGTCTATGCCGCCGCCCTGCGGGCCGAGTCGGAGGCCCAGAGCGACCCCCAGGGCGCGGTCCTGCTCATGTCGCCCGAGTATTCCAAGAAATTCCTGCGCGACCTGGAGGTGTACGGCGGCAAGGCCAACGTGCTGATGTTCAAGTTCCGGGCCTGGCTGGAGGGGTTGTTCCGGGGCAAGCCCCTGGCCTTTATCATCGCCGGCCTGAGCCTGCTGGTGGCGGGTGCCTTGTTTTATTCCGGCCGCCAAAGAGACGGCCACCCTGGGCAGCCGGACCCACGGCCCGATTGAGGCGGTTGGCGCGGCAACCATATGGTTGTCGTGGGATGGATATAAACCGGGCGGGGTTTACCCCCGCCCGTCTTGCGTTACGAAGCCCGGCCCGCGAGGCCTCGGCCGCCATGGCCGTGGCGCCGGCCCTGTCCGCCCCTGGGCGGCCGGGCGGCCGCTGGCGGCGGGGCCAGGCGCAGGCGGAAGGGATGGTCCTCCACCACCGGCAGGTCCTGGCGGATGAGTTTTTCGATCTGGCGCAATTGGACGCGCTCATCGGAGCCGCAGAAGCTTATGGCCACGCCCTCGGCCCCGGCGCGGCCGGTGCGGCCGATGCGGTGCACGTAGCTCTCGGGCTCGTGGGGCAGATCGTAGTTGATGACGTGGCTGATGCCCTCCACGTCTATGCCCCGGGCGGCGATGTCGGTGGCCACCAGCACCCGCGTGCGGCCGCTGCGGAAGAGATCCAGGGCCTGCTGGCGTGCGTTCTGGGACTTGTTGCCGTGGATCACCCCGGTGGCCACGTTGAGGCCGCCCAGTTGGCGGGCCACGCGGTCGGCGCCGTGCTTGGTGCGGGTGAAGATCAGGGCGCGGGTGATGCCCGCGTCTTTCAGCACCTCGCCCAGCAGGGCGCGCTTGTCGGCCTGGGAGACAAAGAGCACCCGCTGCTCGATAAGCTCCACGGGGGTGGCCGCCGGCGTCACGGCCACCTTGACAGGGTCTTTTAGCATGCCGTCGGCCAGGCCGGCGATGGCCGGGGGCATGGTGGCCGAGAAGAACAGGGTCTGGCGCTGGGCGGGCAGGACCGAGAGCACCCGCTTGATGTCGGGCAAAAAGCCCATGTCCAGCATGCGGTCGGCCTCGTCCAGCACGAAGACCTCCAGGCTGTCCAGGCGGATGAGGCCCTGGCCCATGAGGTCCAGCAGACGGCCTGGGGTGGCCACCAGCACGTCCACGCCCCGGGCACAGGCCCGCACCTGGGGGATATGCCCCACCCCGCCGTAGACCACGGCCATGGTCAGGGGCAGGTGGCGGCCATAGGCCCGGAAGCTGTCGGCGATCTGCACGGCCAGCTCGCGGGTGGGGGTGAGCACCAGGGCGCGGGCGGCCTTGGGGGCGGGGCGGCGGCGATCCTGGGCCAGGCGTTGCAGCATGGGCAGGGCAAAGGCCGCGGTCTTGCCGGTGCCGGTCTGGGCGCAGCCCAAGAGGTCGCGGCCGGCCAGCAGATGGGGAATGGCCTGGGCCTGGATGGGCGTGGGGATGGCGTAGCCCAGATGGTCCAGGGCGCGCCGCAGGGGCGGCAGCAGGTTAAGCTGCGCAAACGAGGTCAGTGGCATGATGTCTTTCGATTGAACGTTGGCCGCCGGTGGCGGATCGAGAAGGGCCGCGGCGGTAATGGATGGCCCCGCCCCGGGGGTCGCCCGAGGCGGGGCCGGCGGATCGATCGGCGGGCAACCGCCGGGTGGGCCGTCTACCAGGCCCGGCGCTGCTGCTGGCGGGGGGCGCGCTCCTCGGCCTCGTTGACCTTGAGCGGACGGCCGTCCAGGTTGGTGCCGTTGAGGGCCTTGATGGCGGCGTCGGCGTCGCCGGCGGCCATCTCCACGAAGCCGAAGCCCCGGGAGCGGCCGGTGTCGCGGTCGGTGATGACCCGAGCCGAGACCACCTCGCCATGACGGCTGAACAGTTCGCGCATGGAAGCGTCGTCGGCGCTCCAGGGCAGGTTACCCACATAAATCTTCTTGGTCACGTAACACTCTCCAGAAAAAAATTAACCGCCGCGCTCCGGCCTTCTACCGGGGCGCCATCTTGTGCCAATGAGCCTTGATTGCTGCTTTTTTGCGGCGCAGGGCCCCTGGGGGCAACGTCGCGGGGTGCGGGCTGATTGGTTAGATGGGTCAAAAGATACAGGCGATGGTGGGGATCGTCAAGGCGCCGGCGTCATAAATATTCGCCATTAGAAGAATATTGGCCCCGGGGCCGGCGCGGCCTAGGTTTTGGGCGAGGCCAAGGCCCGCTTGGCCCGGCGGCGGCGGTAGAGCATGGGCACCAGCATCACCGCCAGCACCAGCAATAGGCCCAGCACCAACCCCGGCGAGACGCGCCCCAAGAGCAGGTCCAAGAGCGAGCTGGAGAAGACCACGAAGGCGATACAGGCCGGCAGCATGCCCCAGAAGGTGGCCAGGGCGTAGTGGCTGAATCGTATTTTGGTCAGGCCCAGGGCGTAGTTGAGCAGGTTGAAGGGTAACAGGGGCATCAGCCGGGCAAACAGCACCACCTTCCAGCCGTGGCGCTCCACCTGGGCGTCCAACTGGCGCCAGCGGGGGCCCGTCAGGCGGCGCTCGATGCCGCCGCGCGCCCCGTGGCGGGCCACCAGAAAGGCCAGGCAGGCCCCGGCCGTGGAGCCGATGATGGTGTAGACCACCCCCCACAGGGGGCCGAAGAGGACGCCGCCGGCCAGGGTGATGGGCAGGCCCGGCAGGAACAGGGCCGGGGCCAGGGTGTAGATGAGCATGTATATGGCCGGGGCCAGCACCCCGTGGCCGGCGATGAGGCCCCGCAGGCGCTCGGGCTCCAGGTAGGCGGCGGCGCCGCTCAGGCGCACCGCCGCCACCAGCCCCGCCAGCGCCAGCAGGGTCAGCGCCAGTTTCAGCAGCCCGCCCTGGGGGGGCGGCTGGGGGTTGAAGGTGCGCTGGCGGGTGATGGCCGCCGGCACCTGGTCCTGGGCGCGCTTCTTGAGGCGCAGGCGGTTCAAGTAGGTGAAGGGGGCCTTGCTCGCCGGGGCGCGGCCGGCCAGGGCCGCCTGGGTATCCAGCAACAAATCGGTCAGATGGGTCACGGGCATCAGCCGGCCCAGGTGGCCGGCGCAGCCGGCGCAGTAGGTCAGCACCCGCCTGCCCTCCGCCTCCTGCCCCCGGTGCCGCGCCCAGGCCTGGGCCAGTTCGGGGTCCACGAAGCCCACGCCGCCGCCCTCGCCGCAGCACAGGGCCTGGGCGCCGTGGTGGGACATCTCCTCCACGGCCAACCCGGCTTGGGCCGCCCAATGGCGGGCGGCCTGTTGCAGGGCCGGGGCCTGGCGGGCCACGCAGGGGTCGTGCACGGTCACCGTGGCCGGGGCCTGGCCAATCGCGGGCAGGCCGGCCTCGGCCAGGGCCTGGTAGACCGTGCGCACGGTAAGCCCCTGGCCGTGGGTCTCGAAGACCCGGTGGCAGTTGGGGCAGGCCACCAGCACCTCACGGACCCCCTGGGCCAGGAGCCAGTCATGCATCTCGCCGAACATGGCCAGGAAAAACTCCTGGCGCCCCAGATCGTGGGAGGGCTTGTTGCAGCAGTCCAGCACCAGGCCCAGGCTGGGGTCCTGGCCGCGCAGCAGCTCAAACAGCCGCCAGGTCTGTTGGGGCCGGGACCCGGGCAGGTTGCAGCCCGGGAAGAAGACCGCGCGGCAGCCGGCGGGCAGGGCGTACCAGGTGTAGCGGGGTGAGTTGCCCCGGCGCTCATAGGCCAAGAGCCCCTGGTGCTCGGGCAGTCCGGCTGTGCCCTGGGCCACGGCCTGGCGCCTGAGGTCCAGGAACATGGCCGCCGGGTCCAGGCCCTGGGGACAGACGGCGCCGCACAGCCCGCAGAGGCTGCAAAGATAGGCCTGGGAGAGCTGGCGCGGGTCCTGAGGGTCCAGGCCGCGGGCGATTTGGCCCGGCGAGCCCTGGCGCCGCAGAAAGAGGCATTGCTCCTGGCACAGGCCGCAGTCCAGGCAGGCCTGGGCCATGGTTTCAAGCCGCGTCTGAAGGACGGGCGCGGGCTCTGCCGGGGGCGTCAAGGGAAGGGCGGGCTGGGCCGGGGTCATGGAATGTTCCTTAACAGGCCATGCGGCTGGTCAAGCCGCCGCCCCAGGACGAGCCACAGGGCGTTGCCGGCCAGAAGCCAGGACGCCAGCAGGGCGTTGGTGGTGGTCAGGCTGAGCCCGGGCAGGTGGCAGCCCTCGCGAAAGAGGCAGGCCGGCACCACCAGGAGGGCCTGGCGGTCAAAGCCCAGGAGCCAGGCCGCCGCCGCCACCAGCGCCGCCTGCGCCGCCAAGAGCCAGGGGCGCGCCGCCCCCAGGGGTTTCTTGAGGCCCGCCAGCCCGCCCAGCAGGGCACCCAGGGGGACAAGCAGTCCGGTGTTGACCCGCATGCCCAGCCAGACCCAGCGGCCGGCCAAGAGCGCCAGCAGGCAGCCGGCCAAGAGCCCCAGGCATAGCCCGGCCAGCAGGCCGGCCAGCCGTTGAAGGGCCGGGCGGGGTTGCTCCGGGGGCGGGACGGTGGGCATGGGCGGCGCTCCCGGGGCTACTTCTTGAGGCCCACGGTGATGACCACCAAGGTGCCGTCGGGGGGCAATACCTTGGCGTTGCCCGTGAACTTCACCTCGCCGCGCTTTTCCACGGCGCCGTAGGTATAAGTGGCGTTGCTGGCGATGCCCACCGGGCAGGAGTCCAGGCAGATCAGGCAGCCGGTGTTGTGCTGAAGGGCGGAGCCCTGGTTGCCACCGAAGCGTGTCTGAATGGGCTTGCCGTTGCTGTCCACGATGACCTCGTCCAGGGTGTAGGCCCTGGCCGCGCCGGGCCAGGTGACGCTCACCGCCAGCTCGTCACCCCGCACGGTGGTGGTTTCCTTGTTGTCCATGGTCATGTTGTCGCCGGCCTTGAGGCCCAGGGACGACAGGGCCTGGCGAAAGTCCTCGGGCTTGGCCAGGGCGCTGAAGACCGACTTGTCGCCGAACTTGCCGCCCTGGTAGATGGAGGCGTGGCGGGTGGGCTGGTGCAGGTACTTGCCGTTGACCTTGGCCAGGTAGCGCAGGCTGCCGGCTTGGCTGTCCACCACCAGGGGCTTGTCCGGGCTCAGGCCTTGCAGGTCCGGGCCGGCGGCCAGGGCCGGCGGGGCCAGGGCCAGGCAGGCCAGGGCGGCCAGCAACAACAGGGGGGCAGACTTTTTCATGGCGGTATTCTCCCAACGCGGGTCGCTGCGTGATGATGTCTGGATGGCAATAAAACCTGAATGCCACCAATGCGTCAAATAGTTAATTTCAATAAGACCTGCCAGGGGCCGCCAGCCTGGCCTATGGCCAGCCCAGCCCTCCGGCGGTCTTGAATCCCCCCTGGGAGCTGGCCGTTGCCTTTTGGAGCGTCATTTGGCAGGATGGGGCTGGTTGCACGACGCGAAGCGCTTAACTACTCCGCCGCCGCTCCGGCCCCCGGGCCGGGACGGACGGACACGCCCGCCTGGAGGCCGGCCCCTGGCCGCCGCCGGGCAAGAGATGTGGACCCTTGACCAACGGCTCCTCCAGCGACGCCTCCCTGCTGGCCCCCTACCGGCAGACCCCCATTCGGCTGTTCATGGCCGACCGGGTGCTGCTAAAACAGGTGGCCGCCGGTCTGAGCAAGCTGGGTTTCATCATGGTCACGGTGGCCAAGGTGGAGCCCAACTACTTCCAGGCCATGAAGCAGCTCTTCGCCGACCTGCGCCAGGCCGACGGCCTGGTCCTGGTCAACCACCCCCGCAAGAAGGTGGAGGACTCCACCGGCCGCCAGTACGAGGACTATTGCTTCCAGGACTTCTACGCCGGCCTGGCCAGCCTGGTGACCAACGCCAACAAGGAGGTGGCCGAGACGGTGGGCAAGTGCGTGCCCATCTTCAGCATGGCCCAGGACGCCGACATGCGCGGGCGCATCATCGCCGAGCTGTTCGAGTTCGGCATTTTGAGCGCCTTCATGCTCAGCATCCCCGACCTGCGGGCCCCGGCGGCCCAGCAGGTGGAGGACCTAACCCAGGAGTTGCAGGGCTACCTGCAAGACTTCTTCATGCAGCGCGAGCAGCGCACCCGCGAGCTCAAGGAATACAAATCAGCCGAGGATCTGAAGCAGCGGCGCGAGGAGGCCGACAAAATCCTGGCTCAGGTGGAGCAGCTAAAGCAGGCCAAGGACTACGACAAGGCCATCGCCCTGTGCCGCCAGGCCATGGAAGTGTTGCCCACCAGTCCCACCGCCTACCTGGAGGGCGGACGGCTGCTCATCAAGAAGAAGCGCTACCCCCCGGCCCTGCAGATGTTCCGCGACGCCGAGCAGGTGGCCATGCACCTGCCCACGCCCAACGAGGAGATCGGCAAGCTTCGGCTCATCCAGGTCAAGGAGCACATCGCCGAGTGCCAAGAGCGGGGCGTGGCCCCGGACCAGGCCCTGGTGAGCCAGTACGTGGGCGAGGCCATGGGCAACCTCAACAAGGCCATGGAGAAGGCCCGCACCATCCAGTTGGTCAGGCCCCAGGACCAGGACGCCAAGCGCGCCGAGGTGCTCACGGCCATGGCCGACGACATCCTCTCCCTGGACCTGGACCAGGTGGTGGAGGAGAACAGCCCCATCCTCAAGGAGCTGGGCAAGCTGGTCAAGAACGTGCTGGGCGCCAAGGGCAAGGGGGCCAAGGACCTGGCCGGCCGGCACCTCATCAGCCTGGGCATGGGCGCCCTCTACGAAAACGACTTCACCACCGCCCAGGACTACTTCAAGCAGGCCGCCGCCCTGCCCGAGTTAAGGGAGCAGGCCTGCGTCAAGCTCAACTACCTGGGCACCCAAATGCGCCAGCGGGGGCACCTGGACCAGGCCATCTCGGTGTACCGCGACCTGATCGAACAGCGCCCGGCCTTCTTGGGGGTGGTGCTCTACAACCTGGCCGTGGCCTTGCAGACCAAGGCCCGCCAGGTGCTGGCGGCCAATCCCGACAAAGGCGACAGCCTGGAGCGCGAGGCCGCCGGCACTGCGGTGCAAGCCATCTACGTGGACCCCAGCCTGCCCCTGGAGGAGAACTTCTACCGCAACCCGGTGATGGAGCCCATCCTGCGCCGGGTGGTGGGGGCCTTCGAGGCCGTTGTGGCTCAGACCGCTTCCAGCCAGGACCCCGTGCAGAAGGCCTGCCTCAAGGCCGTGGAGCACCTGGAGCGGCTATTGGCCCGGGGCGAGAAGCGCGAGGCCCTGCACTTCCTCTTCGAGCTGACCCACAAGCTCAAGCCCTTTTTCCTTAACTTCGACCAGTACGCCAGCCGGCCGGTGTATCAGTTCGCCCACTCCCTGCTGGGGGTGCTGGCCAACCATCCCGATCCCAAGATGCAGACCTTCGGCAAGGTGCTGGAGCTGCTGGTGACCCGGGGCCAGAAGGCCCTGGCCGGGGAGGGCTTCACCGGCCAGCCCAAGCTGGACCTGGCCTTGCAGGCCCTGTTGCGCGCCGAGCAGGGCCAGGCCGCCCAGGCCCTGGGCCGGGCCTTCTACGAAGAGCCCGAGCTGGTGGAGCACCCGGGGCTCATGGCCAACAAGACCCTTCTCAACCTGTGCCGCGAGATCGGCCGCAAGCTGTCAGGGGTGAGGCTGGGCAGTTTTCAGGTTGGCTAGTTCACGAAGACCCGGCGCACCTCCAGGGTCACCGGTTGGCGGCCGGGAGGGTTTTGGTAAAGGTAGCGCAGGCTGACGCTCTTGAGACGGCTCACCTCGCTGCCCAGGTACAGACCGGTGTAATAGGTCTGGGCCTGGAAGGTCTCGCCCGTGGGTTCGAAGACCTGCCAGGCCTGGGCCACGCGGGCCGGGGCGTGGCGGGCGTGGGTGGCCACCTCGCGCTTGTTCAAGGCCCATTCGGCGGTGTCCACGCCGGCGCGCAGGCTGAAGATGTGTGGGATGTCCTGATCGTCGGTGGCCACCAGTTGGGCCACGGCCTCGCCCTGGCCCACGTCCAGGCCGTGGGCCATGAGGCTGACCACGAAGACCCGCGTGACGCCGCTGAGCCAGGGGGGCACCCGTATCTCCAACTCGGGGTGCTCGGGGGCCAGGGTGCGGGGCGAGGCCAGGATGTCGGCGCGGGAGGCGGCGGGCAGGCGCGAGGCCCCCGACTCGGCGGCGGGTGGACGCACCAGGAGCAGGGGGGCCAGGGCGGCCAGGATGGCCAGGGCCGAGAGGATCACCCCCTGGGCCTTGCCCTGGCCCTGCTGGCCGGTGAGCTCGGGCCGGCCCAAGAGCGGCAGGGAGTACTCCACCAGCAGGCCGGCGCAGGCCACCAAAAAGGCCCCCAAGCCCACCCCCCTGAGCCAGATGCTTTGGCTGAACAGACCGGCGGCCTGGGGCTGCCACCAGGCCAGGGCCAGGGCAAAGGCCGCCCCTACCCCCCACCAGAGCAGCAAGAGCGCCCGCAGCAGCCAGTACAGGGGCAGGGGCTCGGGCCCGTGGGGTGTGCCGGGGCCGGCGGCCGGGCGCAGCAGGCGGGGCAGGGCCAGGCCCCAGAGCAGCACCAGGGCCAGGGCCAGGAACAAAAGTCTGAACCAGCCCACGGCCAGGGCCGGACCCGGGCCCAGACCCAGGGCCAGGAAGGTGAACCAGGCCGCCCGGGTGCCCACACCCCACAGGCGCAGCACGAAAAACAAAGAACCCACGATGGCGCCCCACAGGATGGCGGCGGCCAGGGGCCGCAAGGCCTGGGGCAATGGGGGCGGCCAGGCGGCGGCCAGGTCTGGACGCAGCCAAGGGATCATCAATACCCCGGCCAGGCCGGTGAGCAGGGCGATGCCCAGGGCCAGGCGGGGGTCTCGGCGGGGCTGGGGCGGCAGAGATTGGCGCAGGGCCAGGCCCAGGCCGGCCAGGCGCAGGGTGATGGCCCCCAGGTAGACCACGCCCAGCCAGAGCTTGTAGTTGCCCAGCTCGCGGCCGGCCAGCAAGAGGCCCACGAAAAGGCCGCCGGCCAAGAGGGCGGCGCGCTGGCAGGCCTGGGGGCTCAGGGAGGGCTGGCCCTCGGGCCCGGCCTGGGCGGCATCGGCGTTCGCGCGGGGTTGGCCCAGAACCGGCAAGGCCAGCAGCAAGGCCCAGCCCAGGCCAAACCAGGCCTCCTCGCGCCCCAGGCGCATTAGCCCGGTCAAGGGCCACAGGATATAGACCGCCGCCCCCACCGCCAACGCCAGGGCGGTCTCCATCAGCGCCTGGGACTTGGGCCGCGCCGGTAGCTCAGGGCTCACCGCCCACCTCCCGGTAAATGGCCAAGGTCTCGCGGGCCGCGCGCGGCCAGGAGAACAGGGCCGCGCGTTTTCGCCCCTTGTCCTTCAGCTCGGCGGCCAGCTCGGGCAGGTCGTGAATGGCCCCCAGGGCCTCGGCCAGGGCCACCGAGTCGCCTGGCGGCACCAGTATACCAGCATCGCCCACCACCTCGGGCACCGCCGAGGCCCCCACCGCCACCACCGGCGCCCCGCAGGCAAAAGCCTCCAGGGGCGGCAGGCCGAAGCCCTCGTAGAGCGAGGGGAAGACAAAGGCCGTGGCCGCGCCGAACAGGGTCGGCAGCTCGGCGTCGGACACGTAGCCCAACAGCCGCACCGCCTCCTTGAGGCCGTGCGCCTCGATGCTTTTGAGCAGCAGGGGATACTGGCGGTCGCCCTCGATGCGCCCGGCCAGGGCCAGGGTGTGGGGACGGCCCTGCTCTTCGAGGGCCTTGAGGGCCGTGAGCAGGGTATCCAGGCCCTTGCGCTGATCAATGCCCCCCAGATAGAGGTAGAAGGGCTCTCGCGGGTCCAGGCCGTGGCGGGCCAGTATCTCCGCCCGCCGGGCCGGGTCGTCCTCGGGCCTGAGCCCCGGGTCGGCGGCCTCGGGGATGACCGTGATGAGGCCCGGGTCCAGTCCGTAGAGCTGGCAGACGTCATCCTTGGTGCACTGGCTCACGGCGATGATCTTGGCCGCGCCGAACAGGCAGCGGGTCTCCAGCCAGCGCTCCAGGCGAAAGCGGGCGCTGGTGCGGCTGCCCTGGTAGAGCCCCTGCAAACGCTGGGCGATGAGGTCGTGCACGGTGAGTATCGTGCGCGGCCCCACCCGGCTGGGGGCGTCCAGGTGGCTCAGGAAGTGCACCACCTGACCGGCGCGCCAAGCGGGCTTGAGGGCCAGGGGCGTGAAGAGATGGTAGGAGATGAGCTTCTTGCCCACCGGGATGATGGGCGGGAAGAAAGGCGCCCGGATGCGCGGGATGGCCACGGGCAGCTCGGGGTCGGGCAGGTTGGCCTGCACCAAAAAACGCACTCGCGCCGGGTCCAGCAATTCCAAGAGGGCCGTGAGCAGGTTCTTGGCGTAGCGGCCAATGCCCCGCTGGGCGTGGGCCTTGAAGCCCGGCTGCAGGGGCCGGCCGTCCAGCACCACCGGCGCCGTCACCGGCCGGCCTCCCTCGCTCCCAGGGCCAGGCCCAGGCGGCTCTCCAGGATGGCGCGCAGCTCGCCAGCCACCCGCGCCGGCCTGAAGCGCTCCAGGCGTTGCCTGGCGGCCTGGGCCAGGCCCTCGCGCAGGCCAGGGTCGCTCAGCACCCGCGCCACCACCTCGGCGGTGTGGATGGGGTCCTTGTGGGGCAGCAGGATGCCGCCCTCGCCCAGGGTGCCGGTGACGCCGGTGGAGTCATAGGCCACGATGGGCAGACCGAAGTGCATGGCCTCCACCAGGGGCACGCAGAAGCCCTCGTGCTCGCTCAGGCATAGATAAACAGAGGCCGCGCGATAGTTGGCCATGAGCGCCGCGAAGCTCACGTGCCCCGAGAAGTGCACCCCCGGCACGCCTAGCTCAGTGACCAGGTTGCGCAGGCCGCCGGCGTAGGGCCCCCACCCGCCCTCGGAGCCCACCAGCAACAGCCGGCAGCCTGGCACCAGCCGGCTGAGCCAGAAGTGGGTCTTGATGAGGTCCTCGAGCTTCTTGTTGGGCACCACCCGCCCCACGTGCAGCACGCAGGGCGCGCCGGCGAAGCGGTCAATCACGTTCTGGTCCGGGGGGGTGTCCAGCACCTCCAGGTCCAGCAGGATGGGCAGCTCCTCCACCCGGGGGCAGCCGGCGGCGCTGAGCTCCTGGCAGTTGTAGGCCGATGCCCCCAGGCCCAGCTCCATGGCCGGGGCCAGACGCGACAGTTGCTCGCGCCCCTGGCGGCAGCGGGCCGCGCTGTCGGGGTTGAGGCCCTCCAGAAAGTGGGCCGGGGTGATGTTGTGGTAGCGCAGGACCTTGCGGCCGGGCAGCCTGAGGACCTGGCCGGCCAGCTCGGCGCCGATGGAGAAATGAAAGATCAGCAGGTCGCCCTCCTGGGCCTGGGGGGCGTAGTCCTCCACCGGGCGCACCCGTCCGCGCAGGCGGCGGTCGTAGTTGACCGCGAAGATCTCGGAGCTTAGCCCCCAGGAGCGCAGAAGCTTCTGGAAGGCCAGCACCTCCGAGCCGATGGCGTCGCCAAAGGCGAAGTCGGCCAGCATCTGGTGCACCGCCGGCCCCCGGCCTTGGGGCGCGCCGCGGGGCGGGGCGGCCCGCCAGTCGGACTTGGCCGGCGGCGTGGGCTCGCTGGCCAGGCGCTCAATCAGTTTCACGTAACGCTCCGTCACCTGGGGCCAGGCGTAGTTGGCCAGCACGTAGTCCTTGCCCGCCGTGGCCATTTGCTCCCGCAGCTTGGGCCTGGCCAGCATGATGTCCAGCCCTTCGGCGAAGCTGGGGTAGTCCTGGAAGTGCAGCCCGCCGCCGCTTAGCTCCACGTGGTCCCTGGTCACGGCGCAGCCGCCATGCACCATCACCGGGGTGCCGGCCAGCCAGGCCTCCATGATGACGATGGAGAAGCTCTCCATGAGCGATGGCTGCATCAGCACTTCGGCCGCGGCGTAGGCGTCGTACTTGTCCTCTAAATCCACGAAGCCCAGGTCCTTGATGTGCTGGTGCCCGCCGGCGGGGATGGGCGCCGGCAGGTTGCCGATCAACAGGAGCCTCAAGCCCGCCGGTCCGCGCCCCTCCTCTTTGTAGCGCAGAAAGTACTGGCACAAGAGGGGCACGTTCTTGCCGGCGTCCTTGCGGCCGGCGTAGAGGATGAAGGGATCGGGCGCCGCGAACTTGTGGCGGAAGCGCGCCGCGTCGCAGCTCCAGCCGGTGTCTATGCCCTCGCCCAGGAGCAGGGGCTCGGTGCGCGAGAGGTCATAGAGGCTTCTGCCCAGGCGCATCTCGGCCGGCACGTGGAAGACGATGGCCCGGGCCGTCTCAAAGGCCCGGCGCACCATGGCCAGGCGGGCGTAGCCTTCGTCGTGCAGGCAGGGGATGATGACACTCTTGCTGGGATGGATGAGCGGACCCAGCACCGAGGGCGTGAACAGGTAGGGGATGAAGAAGAACGGCCCCTCCTCGGGGTGGGCGGCGATGTGGCCCAGCAGGGCCGGGCTGAAGACCATGTTCTCGAAGAACTGGCGCTCTTCCTTGGCGTCCAGGCCCTCGCCGGCCATGACCCGGGCGTTGAGGGCGTTGAACAGCCCGCCGTCGCGGGCGGCGGTGGCGAAGCGCCGCACCGTGAGGCCGGCCTCCTGGCTCAACCCCTCGGGAAAGGCCTGCACGTCCCAGTCGGTGCCCAGGCCGCCCAGGCAGGTGGTGAGCACCTGCACGGCCACGCCGGCCTCGGCGAGGTTCTGGGCGGTGCGCCTGGCCTCGGCCTCGGCCCCGCCCGGCACCTGCTTGCCGAACCAGCTCAGCACGAAGCTGCAACGCAGGCCCTGCTTGGACATGCCTTACTTGCGCCCCTTCACGGCGTAGTCCAGGTGGCTGTAGAGCAGGTTGTTCAGCCGCTCCACGTTGCGGTTGAACACGTCGCTCAGCTCGGGGCCGCCGCTGGTCAGGGGTTGCAGGCGGTGCTCGGGCGGCACCGGCGACAGGTAGATGATCTCCACCTCGGTGAGCCCGGCCCAGCGCCACAAAAAGCGCGCCGCCTCGGGGTGGATGGGCTTGTTGTGGGTCAGGTCCAGGTAGAAGGCCCCGGCGAAGGTGGATAGACACTGGGGATTGACCGTTTCGGCGATGAGCACGCCGCCGGGCTTGAGCCGCGAGGCGCACAGGCCCACCAACTCGGTCAGCTCGTCCAGGCTCAGGTGTTCGATCACCTGGCTCATGAGGATGCCGCCCAGGCTTTCGGGGGCCAAGGCGCGCAGATGCTCCAGGCCGTCGCCGGCCGCCACCTCCAGGCCGTGCTGGCGGCCCAGGGCGGCCATCTCGGGGTTGATGTCCACGCCCCGGGCGGGAATGCCGGCTTCCTTGGCCGCCTCCAGGAACTCGCCCCGGCCGCAGCCCAGGTCCAGCACCGGGGCCTCTTGGCTGGCGGCGTCCTTGAAGTGCGCCAGGTACACGGCCTGCTTGGCCTTGATCTCATCGCGGCTGCCCCGGTGCAGGTCCTCGAAGGCCAGGTAGGAGGCCCCCCGGCTGGCCGAGCGCGCGGCCTTGATCTCGGCCACCGCACCAGCCGATACCACCCCAGCCTCGGCCTGCTTCTCCACGATCGCCTGAAGCTGGGCCAAGAGCAACTCGGTCTGGGTGGAGCCCTGGGCACTCGCGCGCTCCAGGGCCTCAAGGCGGGCCGTCATTTCGCGCAGGGCTTCTTCCTGGCGGCGCAGGCGCTCGCTGAGCGCGCGGCTCAGGTCTTCCTGGGCGTCCAGGCGGCGATCAGAGTGGGCCTGGCGGCGCAAGAGGTCCACGTGCTGGGGGATGAGGTGGTTGAGGGCCTTGATAAGCTGGTCGTTGAAGGCCACCTGGCGGGCCAGCCACACGCTCAGGGGGAACTTGGTCAGCTTGTAGATGAGTTTCTTGAGCAAGAGCACCAGGCGGGCGGCGGCGCCCTCGCGGTGGGTGCTGACTCCCCACTGCTTGGTGTCCCAGAGCTGGTTGAGGCCCGCGCGCAGGATGCCCAGCTCGGCGGCGGCGGAGTCCTCCACGGCCTGGCTGAAACTCAGGGCCGCCTCCTCCACCCGGCGTATCTCGGCGGGGTCGTAGAGACCCATGGCCTTCTTTTGGCGCACCGCCTCCTCAACCTCTCGCAACAACGCCCGCACGTCGGGCTTGGCGCCGCCTGGCTCGCTCATGGGTTTTCACCTTTGGCCACGGCCCGCCAGGCGTGCGGCGGCCGGAAGACGCCCTCGTCTCCCAGGCCGGAGCGCACCGCGAAGGAGGCCGCCTGCTTGATGTAATCATAGGCCCGGCCGTCGGTGGCGTGGGCGGCCACGTCCAGCAGATAGGTGCCCTGCACCAGGTCCAGGCGGCTGATGTCGAAGCGCACGCTGCCCGCCGTGGGCAAGGGCCCCAGGTCCACGCGGTCCAGGTGGGTGTTGGTGCCGTAGCAAAGCACCTCCTGGGCGTTGCTGATGGCCACGCCGAAGACCAGGTCCGCCGTGGGCTGAATCTGGCGATAGTCCATCTCCAGGGTCAAGGCCTCGCCCTGCTGGAACACCGCGCGCTCGCCCCCGGCGCCGTCCAGGACGCGCACCGCCTCGATGAGCACCTGGCCGTCGCCCCAGCGCTCCTGGTCCAGGCTCTCCTGGGGTTGGCATTGGTCGCGGCGTATCTGGTCCTCCATGAGCGATATCTTCTGGCGGTAGGCGTCAATAACCCGCAGGGGCTCCCCCCGGGCGGCCAGGCAGCCGCCGTCCAGCCAGATGACCTCGTCGGCGTATTTCTCCACGGCGCCCAGGTCGTGGGTCACCAGCACGATGGTCTTGCCGGCGCGCTTGAACTGGTTGATCTTGTCCTCGCACTTGTGGGCAAAGGCCTCGTCGCCCACGGCCAGGACCTCGTCCACCAAGAGCACGTCGGGGTCCACGTTGACCGCCACCGAGAAGCCCAGGCGCACGTACATGCCCGAGCTGTAGGTGCGCACCGGGGCGTCTATGTATTCGCCCAGGCCCGAGTAGGCCACGATGTGGTCGAAGCGCTCGGCGATCTCCTTTTTGGATAGCCCCAGGATGGTGCCGTTGAGAAACACGTTCTCGCGGCCGCTGAACTCGGGGTGGAAGCCGGCCCCCAGCTCGATGAGGCTACTGACCCGGCCGTGCACGGCCACGCTGCCCTGGTCGGGCTTGTAGATGCCGGCCATGATCTTGAGCAGGGTGGACTTGCCCGAGCCATTCTGGCCGATCACCGCCAGGGTGCGCCCGGCGGCCACGTCAAAGCTGAGCCCGTCCAGCACGGTGATGAAGTCGCGCTCGCGCTTCTTGGCGAAGGGCTTGAGCAATAGCGACTTCCAGGTGCCGTAGGAGCGCTCCAGCATCTCGCGCCTAAAGCGCTTGACCAGGTCCCGGACCTCTATGGCGGGGTGATCGCTCATATCTTCTCGGCGAAGTATTCCTTGTAGTGCTCGAAGACCCGAATCCCCGCCCACAAGAGCACCAGGGAGAGCAGGGCCAGGGCGCCCAGGTGGTCCCAGCGCGGCCAGCGTCCGTGAAAGATGATGTCCTGATAGGCCAGGGTGAACAGGGCCGCCGGGTTCAGGTAGACCAGGGGGTGATACTTCTCGGGCACCTGGCTCAAGGGGTAGAGCACCGGAGTCAGGAAGAACCACAGGGTCAAGAGGTTGTTCAGCAGATGGCGGGTGTCGCGCATGAAGACCGTGGCCGTGGCCAATATCAGCACCAGGGCGAAGGTGAACACCAGGTGCAAAGCCGCCACCAGGGGAAAGGCCAGGGCGCACCAGGTCAGCGGCACCCCGCCGGCCAGCAGAAAGCCCAGCAGGATGGGCAGGCTCAGGAGGTAGTTGGCGAAGTTGGCCAGCACCTTGACCGCCGGCAGCACCTGCTGGGGGAACAGCACCTTGGTCACCAGGCTGCCGCCGTCGGTGATGGCCCCGGCGCCCTCGCTTAGGGACTGCGAGAAGAATATCCAGGGCAAGAGCCCCGTGAACATGAAGACCGCGTAGTGCTCCATCTGTACCCGGAAATACACGCTGAAGACCAGGGCGTAGACCAGGAGCAATAGGAGCGGATTGAGGAAGGTCCACAGAAAGCCCAGGAGCGAGCCCCGGTAGCGGCCCTTGAGCTCGCGGCCGGCCAAGGCGCCCAAGAGGGCGCGGTAGCGATGGAGTTCGGCCAGGTGCTGGGTCAGGGTCATGGCCAGGCCTAATAGGCGTTGGGGTGGATGAAGCCCTTGACCACCGTGAGCGCCATGATTTTGAAGTCGAAGGAGAGCGACCAGTTCTCGATGTAATGCAGGTCGTGTTTTATGCGCTCCTCCAGGCTGGTGTTGCCGCGCCAGCCGTTGATCTGGGCCCAACCGGTGATGCCGGCCTTGACCTTGTGCCTGAGCATGTAGCCCGGCACCTTGCGCCGAAAGTCGGCGATGAACTCAGGCCGCTCGGGGCGCGGCCCCACCAGGCTCATCTGCCCCCTGAGCACGTTGAAGAATTGGGGCATCTCGTCCAGGCTGGTGGCCCGCAAGAAGGCCCCCAGGCCGGTGCGGCGCTGGTCGCCCTCGGCGCACCACACCGGGCCGGTCTCGCACTCGGCGTCGTGGCGCATGGTGCGGAATTTGAGCATTTCGAAGACCCGGCCATCCAGGCCCATGCGCTGCTGGCGGAAGAGCACCGGCCCCGGTCCGGAGCAGAGCTTGACCAAAAGGGCGATCAGGAGCATCAAGGGACCCAGCAGCACGATGCCCACCAGGCTGCCCAGGATGTCCATCCCGCGTTTGAGCACGCTGTTCCAGCCCTCCAGGGGGCTGCCGCGCAGGCCGATGATGGGCAGGCCCTCGAACTCCTCCACCGAGCCGTGCAGGCTGATGAAGCGGTGCAGGTCGGGCACGATCTTGATGTCCACCATCTCGTCGGCCACGAAGTCCACCACTTCGTGGATGTGCTCGTGGGCGGCGATGGGCAGCGCGATGATGAGCACCTGGATGCCGTATTGGGCCAGCACCTGGGGCACCTGGTTGTACAGCCCCAATACCGGCACGCCCTCGATGTCCTGGCCCACCAGCTCGGGCCGGCGGGTGAGGAAGCCCACGATGCGCAGGCCCAGCACCGGGTGCTGGCGTATCTTGGCCGCCAGTTGCCGGCCCAGGTCGTCAATGCCCACGATCAAGACCGCCTCGCCCTGGTGCTCGGGATGGGTGCGGCTCCACAAGAGCCGCAGCAGCGGCCTGAAGGCCAGCAGGGCCAGGAAGAGCAGCACGTAGAAATGGGCGAAGACCAGACGGCTGAAGTCGTAGGGGCGCACGAAGAAGGCCAGGGTCACCGCCACCACCACGCCGGAGGTGGCGGCCTTGAAGACCGGCCACCAGGTCTGGGATAGCCCCGCCCAGGGCCGCCTATACAGCCCCAGGGCCTGGAAGACCACGGCGTAGATCACCAGCACCAGGAGCAAGAGCGCCAGATAGAGCTGCACGTCGGGCACGCCCTTGGTGACCGGAAAGAGGGGATAGTAGAAACGGATGTAGTAGGCGGCGACCCAGCAGACCACCACCAGGGACAAATCGCCCAGGTAGAGAATGGAACGGAAGAACTGCAGGCGTTGCTGGAACATGCCTATCGCCGCCCGCGCGAGGGAAGGACTAGGCCAAGCGGCGGGCCGGGCCGTGGGGGAATGCCGCCTATTTGCCCCGGGCCTTTTCCATGACCTCCTGGCGTTTCTTGCAATCGAAGCACAGGGTGGTCACCGGCCGCGCGGTGAGTCTTTCCTCGCTTATATCCTCCCCGCAGGACTCGCAGATGCCGTAGGTGCCGTCATCCAGGCGCAAGAGGGCCTCGTTGATCTTGCTGATGAGCTTGCGCTCCCGGTCGCGGATGCGCAACACAAAGTTGCGGTCCGACTCCAGGGCGGCCCGGTCGGTGGGGTCGGGAAAGTTCTCCTTGGCGTCGGTCATGCCCGCCACGGTACGCTCGGCCTCGCTCAAGAGCTCGTCGAGCTGCTCCTGCATGAGCTTGCGGAAGAATTCCAGCTTTTCCTTGTCCATGGGCACCTCTCCCGGTTATTGGCGAGGATTGAGGGCGGAGTTTATCATGCTGGCCCCTGGCTGTAAAGACCGGGCGGGGGAGGGGCGGGTCCGGCGGCCACCGCCCGGGCGGCCTGCTTACACCGGGAGCCACCCAGCGGCCCTATACGACCCGTTATGCCCGCCGGGGCTCCCGGCTGTAGGGGCCGCTCTTGCCGCCGGACTTGGCCACCAGCCATATCCCCTCGATGACCGCGTCGCGCTGCATTGATTTTATCATGTCGTAGAGGGCTAAAGCGGCCACGCTCACCGCCGTGAGCGCCTCCATCTCCACGCCGGTGGGGGCGGTGGTTTTGACGGTGGCCTCGATGAGCACGCCGTCGGCCTGGGGGGTAAGGTCCAGGCTCACGGCGCTGATGGGCAGAGGGTGGCACAGGGGAATCAGCTCGGGGGTGCGCTTGGCCGCCTGGATGCCGGCGATGCGGGCCACGGCCAGGGCGTCGCCCTTGGGCAGGCCGCCTTGGGCGATGAGCCCCAGCACCTCGGGGTTCAGCAACACCTTGCCCCGGGCCGTGGCCTGGCGCTGGGTGGGAGGCTTGTTTCCCACGTCCACCATGCGGGCCTGACCCCTGGCGTCCAGATGGCTGAGCCCGGCGGACGGCGCCTTTTGCTGCTTGGCCATGTGCCTACAACCCCCAGCGGCGTTTCTTTTTCTTTTTGGGCGCGGCCTCCTCGCCCTCGGCCAGGGGCTCGGACGCAGCCTGGTCGTCGCCCATCTGGGCCAGTTCCTCCAAGAGGCGCTTCTGGTCCTTGGAGAGCTTCTGGGGGGTGCGCACCACCAGTTGCACCAGGATGTCGCCCCGGCGCTCGTCGCGCAGGCGAGGCATGCCCAGGCCGGGCAGGCGCACCAGGTCGCCGGTCTGGGCCCCGGCGGGGATATCCAGCTCGGCCGGGCCGTCAATCAGGGAATCCACCAACACGGTGCGTCCCAGGGCGGCCTGCACCATGGAAACCTTCAACTGGCGGTAGAGAGAATCGCCGTCGCGCTCAAATACCTGGTGAGGCTTCTGGTGCACCACCACGTAGAGGTCGCCGGGCTCGCCGCCCAGGCCGCCGCCCTCGCCCTCGCCGCGCATGCGCAGGCGTTGGCCATGGCCGATGCCCGGGGGGATGCGCACCGAGAGTTCCTTTTCCTCGAACTTGCGGCCGCGGCCCCGGCAGGCCGGGCAGGGGTCGGTGACCAGGCGGCCCTCGCCCCGGCACTGGGGGCAGGTGGTGGCCAGGCGAAAGAAGCCCTGGCTGCGCAGAACCTGTCCCTGGCCGCCGCAGGCCGGGCAGACCGGCGGCTGGGTGCCGCCCTTCTGCCCCCGTCCCGAGCACTCGGCGCAGGCCAGTTCGCGCCCCACCCGGAAACTGGCCTGCTTGCCCTGGGCGGCCTCCTCCAGGCTGATCTCCAGGTCGTAGCGCAGGTCGCGGCCCCGCTGGGGGCCGCCCCGGGGCGCCCCGCCGGGAAAGCCAAAGAGCCCCTCAAAGACGTCGGAGAAGGCGCTGAAGATGTCGCCCATGCCGCCGAAGCCCGAAAAGCCCGTGTTCTTGAGCCCTTCGTGGCCATAGGCATCGTAGAGGCGGCGCTTTTCGTCGTCGCGCAGCACCTCGTAGGCCTCGGCGGCCTCCTTGAATTTTTCCTCGGCCTCGGCGTCACCGGGGTTGCGGTCGGGGTGCAGCTCCATGGCCAGGCGGCGGTAGGCCTTCTTGAGCACCTCGGGGTCGCACCCGCGCTCCACTCCCAATATTTCGTAGTAGCAGCGTTTCATGGCTTTGGTTCGTCACCGGGCTCCAGGAGGTCCTGCGCGGCCAGGGCAAAGCCCTGCTTGCCCAACTCCTGGGCCTTCGCCTTTAATTGGGCCAGCCCCTGGGGGTCGGGCTCCCGCCCCAGGGCCTCCAGGACGCGGCGCCAGGTGAAGAGGTCGCCGGCCTCCAGGGCCTGGCCGGCCAGTTCGTCAAGGCCGGCCCGGTCGCCGGCGGCGGCCAGGCACTCCAGGGCCTCGCCCCAGCGCCCCTCCCGCAGGAAGCCGGCGCCGGCCTGGGCCAGGGTGCCGGCCTTCTGCGCCAGCAGGCGCCGCCGTTCCTTGGCCGGGGGCAGTTGGTCGCGGGCCATGTCTAGCCCCGGTCCTGGCCCTGGTCGCCGTTGTCTTCCTCTTCCAACTCCTCGTCGTCCTCGTCGTCCTCGTCCATGCTCAGGGCGGCGGCGGCGCGGGCCTGGGCCTCGGCTTCGGCCACGGCCTGGGCGATGCGGGCGCGCTCGCGCTCCTCGGCGGCGGCGCGTTCGATCTCGGCCTCCTCGGCGCTGACCGGGTAGACGTCGCCCGAGGCGATCTCCCTGAGGGCCAGCACGACCTCCTTGTTCTTGACCTCCAGGTGGGGCGGGGCGCCCTCCCTGAGCTGCCGCACCCGCTTGGCCGCCAGGTGTACCAGGCTGAAGCGGTTGTCAATCCTGCGCAGGCAGTCCTCCACGGTAACTCTTGCCATCTTTTTTACTTCCTTACTGAGTGGCCTTGCTCCCCCGGGGCGGGGGCCGGCTCCCCGGCCTCCTGGGGGATTTTATCCAAAAAATCTAATTTTACGCCCAAAACCTCGGTTCGTCCCATCAGGCGGGCCGCCGTCAGGCCGCTCTGGGGGTCGGCCTGGCCCAGCTCCAGGGTCTGGCCGGCCCCCGGCCCCTCCCGGGGCCAGATGCTCAAGCTCAGGGTGGGCGTTTCCAGGCCGTGCTGGCCGGCGGCCAGGGGCTTTTCCCACTTCAGGTCCAAAAGCTCCCAGAGCAGCTGCTCGGCCATCTGGCCCTCCTGGGGGCCGCCAGGGGGCTGTAGGCGCCGCCACTGGCCGTCCTGGCGGGCGAAGACCATCTGGCTGCCCTGCCTGGCGATCCTGAGGCCCTCCACCGCCGAGCGCTCCAGGGTGAAGAACCGCCGGTCCAGGAGGTCCCGGGGCTGGCGTTGCAGGCGGGCCAGGCCCTCGTCGCTCACCAAGAGCAGCGGCCCGCCCTCCTGGCGGCGGGCGTAGATTTGGTTCTTGCCCGGCACCCCCAGGCCCCAGGCCAGGCCCCGCTCGCCGCCGTCTTGCAGGGTCAATAGCAGCAGGTTGCGCGGCGGCTCCAGACCCAGCTTGGCCGGCTTGAAGTCGCGGTCCAAAAAACCCTGGGCTAAGAGGCCGTGGGCTTGTAGGAGCAGGTTCTCCACCTCTCGAGGGTCGGCGGGGCCCTGGCCGGCCAATTGCCAGCCGCCGTCCTGGCGCTCCAACACCAGGGCCTTGGCCCCCTCCTGCCTGAGTTCCACCCGCCGCACCTGGGCCAGGGGGAATTCCAGCACGGTCTTGTCGCGCAGCTCCAATAGGCCCCGCGCCAGGGCGCCGCGCAGCTCGGCCGGGGCCAGCAGCACCTCGGCTTGGCCCGGCCGGGCCAGGTAGACCGACTCGCCGCTGGGGCTGAGCTCGCCCACCAGCAGCCTGCTGGCCTGGCCGGCGGGGCCGCCCAGGGTCAGTTCCAGGCCAGGCGGCTCCAGGCCGAAGTCGGCCAGGGGGCCGGGCTGGGCCAGGCGCTGGGTGATGCGCGCCTGGGACAGGCTGGTGAGCATGCGCCCCACCACCAGGCCGTCGGCGGGGTACTCCAGGGGCTGGGTCAGGCGCCAGCCCTCCTGGCCGCCGCGCTCCAGGCGCAGGGGCTGGGGGTACTCGCGCCCCGTCAAATCCAGCGAGCGCGCGGCCATGATTTCTTCGGGGGGCATGAGGCGGTTGGCTTGGGCCTCCTCCTCCTGGTGGCGCTTGTCCAGGTGGGTGCTCAAGAGCCAGGCCCCGGCGGCCACGGCCAGGATCACGGCCCATGTCAACAACTGCCTGGACCTCACGCCGGCCTCCTGCGCCCCCGGGTCACCACGATGCCCAATATTAGGAAAATAAGGGGCAACAACACCAAGGGCAACCCGAAAACCACATAGACCTGGGCGGGGGTCAGCAGCAGGGGCTGGCTGTCGCCCTGCCGGGGCCTTAAGGCTATCTGCCCCTGGTCCTCGCTGAGGTGCCCCACCAGGTTCAGCGCCAAATCGCGGTGGGCCACCTGGCTAAGGTGCTGGTTATGCAGGAAATCACTGTCACCGATCACCGCCAGACGGCCCGTGGGGGCCTGGCCCTGGCTGGCCGGGGCCGCCGGCGCGGGCACATCCAACACCGCGCCCAGGCTCAGGGGACCCTTGAGGTCGCGCCCCGGCTCGAAGCGGGCCTGGCCGCTTTTCAGTACCCCCAGGTCCATGGCCCCCCAGGCGGTGTCGCTGGTGGGCAGTATCTCCATCCCCCGGGCGCCTTGGGGCAGGGGCCTGGCCAGCCTGAGCGAGCGGGCCAGGGGGAAGTAGCAGACCAGGCCCTCCAGGGGCCGGGTCAGGTGATGGCCGCCGAAGTCGCTGACGATGGGCCAGGCCGGGCTGGCCCCCACCAGGCTGCTGGAGGGGTCCAGCACCAGGTCGTCGTCCAGGAGCACGCCCCGCTCCTTGAGCCAACCGCTCAGGCCGCCGTCCTGCTCCGGCTCCAACAGCAGCAAGAGCCCGCCGCCCCGGCCCAGGTGCTGGTCCAGGGCCGAGGCCTCGGCGGGCAGCAGGGGCCTGCGGGGGCCGGCCACCACCACCAGGGAGGCGTCGGCCGGCACCTGGCCGGCGCTGGCCAGCAACAGGGGCTTGACCAGATAGTCCTGCTGTTCCAGGGCCTTCTTGAACTGGCTCAGGCCCTCCTGGCCGGCCTCTTGGGGCGCGGCCTCGCCGTGGCCAGCCAGCAGGTAGATGGTCTTTTGCCCCTGGCGGCCCAGGCGCACCAGGGCGCTGGTCAGCTCCTGCTCCTCGGGCAGCTTGGCCCTTTCCACCTTGTCGCCCTTGGCCAGCACGATCTGGCCGTAGGCACGCACCTCGAAGCGCTTGGCCAGGCTGGGCTCGCGGTCGGGGTCCACGAACTGGTAGGAGAAGTGGCGGCTGTGATAGGCGTACTGGTCCAGGAGGTCGTGCAGGGTCTGGCGGCCGGCCTGGCCCTCGCCCCAGAAGGCGTAGGCCCTGACCGGCTCTTGCAGCTTGGCCAGTATCTGCACGGTCTGGGGGGCCAGGGTATGGCGGGCGTCCTTGCTCAGGTCCAGGCGCAGGTGGTAGCGGCTGGCCAAGGCCCCCAGGAGCAGGGCGATGGCCAGGGCCATGACCAGCGAGGCCCCTGCCCCCAGGCCCAGGCGGGCCGCGCGGCTCTTGCCTAGGCCTTCCATCGCTTGGCCTCCAGGACCCGCAGGCTGGCCACCAGGAAGAAACCCATGAACAGCAGGAAATAGGCCAGGTCGGCGGTATCAAAAAGCCCCTTGGCCAGGTTCTCGAAGTGCAGGCTGAGGCTGAGGAACTCCACCAGGGGACCCCAGGTGGGGCCGGCCAGGCCGCCCGACCAGCGCAGCACCCACAAGAGCAAGAGCCCGGCAAAGGCCGTCACCGCGGCCACGATCTGGTTCTCGGTGCATGCCGAGGCCAACAGGCCCAGGGCCACGAAGCCCCCACCCAGCAGCAAGAGCCCCAGGTAGCCCAGCAGCAGGCCGGGCCAGTGCACCGGCCCCAGCCAGGTCAGGATGAGCATGTGCAGCAGGGTGGGCGCCAGGATCAAGGCCAGCATGGATAAAGCCGCCAGGAACTTGCCCAGCACCACCGCCAGGTCGCCCAGGGGGTAGGACAACAACAGCTCCAGGGTGCCGGAGCGTTTCTCCTCGCTAAGAAGGCGCATGGTCAACAGCGGCGCCATGAGCATCATCAGCACCGACATGTTGCCCAGCAGGGGGGCCACCAGATAGTCGTGCAGGTTGGGTCCGCCGCCCATGGGGTTCTGCATGGTTTGCAGGCTGGCCAGGGCGTAGTACATGGTGCCGGAATAAAAGAAATAGCCCGTGAGCAGCAAGAAGCCCACCCACAGGACGTAGGCGATGGGCGAGTGGAAATAGGCCCTAAGCTCGCGCAGGTATATGGCCTGGAGTCCCCTCACGCCTGGGTCTCCGCCTGGGTTGGGGCCGCCGGGCCGGGTTCGCCCCGGGTAAGTTGCACGAAGACCTCCTCCAGGCTTTGGGACAGGGGCGTCAGTTCCACCAGGCCCAGGCCAGCCTCCACCACCGCCCGCGCCACCGCCGCCACCACCTGGGGGCCGCTGGCCAAGGTCAGGCGCAGGGCCGCGCAGCCCTCCTGGCCAGCGGCCAAGGCCAGCGGCTCCTGGGAGAGCACCCCGGGCACCGCCGCCAGCACCTGGGCCAGGCGCTCGGGCGCGGCCTGGGCCACCAGGCGCAAGGCGCGGGCCTGGGCCTCGGGGCTGAGCAGGGAGGGCGGTCCCTGGGCCACCAGGCGGCCCTGGGCGATGATGACCACCCGCTGGCACACGGCGGCCACCTCGCCGAGGATGTGGCTACTGAATATCACGGTCTTCTGGCCGGCCATGCCCTTGATGAGGCCCCTGATCTCCACGATCTGCCCCGGGTCCAGGCCGATGGTGGGCTCGTCCAGGATCAACACCGGCGGGTCGCCCAACAGGGCCTGGGCCAGGCCCACCCGCTGGCGAAAGCCCTTGCTGAGCTGCTTGATGAGCTGGCCGGCGCGGGCGGTGATGCCTGTGGCCTCCATGACCCGCATGCCCTCGCGGCGGGCGGCCAGTTTGTCCAGGCCCTTGGCCGCGCCCACGAAGTCCAGGTACTCCCGCACGCGCATGCCCACGTAAAGCGGCACGTTCTCGGGCAGATACCCCACGGCGCGCCGGGCGGCCAGGGGCTCTTCCACCACGTCGTGCCCGGCGATGAAGGCCGCGCCGGAGGTGGGAGGGAAAAACCCGGTGAGCAGGCGCATGGTGGTGGTCTTGCCGGCGCCGTTGGGCCCCAGAAAGCCCAGTATTTCGCCGGCGGCCACCGCGAAGTTCAGGCCGTCCACCGCCAGGGTGGCGCCGAAGCGCTTGCTAAGGTCGCGTACCTCGATCATGGGCCTTCCCCGGATGGGGCCGTCGGGACATTGGCGGCGATTATCAGGCAAATGCTATTTTTTACCAGCCCCAACCCATCCTGACAAGCGGGGTGCCTCGGCAACCAACGACGGGTCGGGCCGCGAGCCGCGGCGGGCCGCCAAGAAAATAATCATCTAGGCGGCTCATGCAAGTCCCCTTGGCCCCTGGTTTCACCTGCCCGAGAATGGTTTGGCGTGGGGCGGGTTGGCGAAGCGTAACCCGCCGAGCCCCAAGACTGGCTGGCAGTTAGCGCATCCCGCCCTTGATGGGGCCGCAGGCCAGCACGTACAGGGGCTGGGCCGTGGGTGGCAGGCCGGCGATGGCCGCCACCTCCTGGTCGTAGAAGGCCCCCACCCCGCAGCAGCCCAGGCCCAGGGCGGTGGCGGCCAGGTACAGGCGTTGGCCGGCGCGGCCGGCGGCCAGCATGGCGTGGCGGTAGGTGCGGGGGCCGCCCCGCTCCTCCAAAAGCTCCAGGTCGGCCCACAGCACCAGGCTCATGCTGGCCTGGCCCACCCAGAGCTGTCCCAGGCAGGCCTGGGCCAGGTCGCGGCGCTGGTCGCTGGCCTTCAAGAGGGCCAAGGCCCGCTCCTGGGGCAGGTGCAGGTAGGCGCCGGCGGGCATTTCGCCGCCTGGCCCCAACAGCAGCGTGGCCTGGCAGGGGCCGGGGGCGGGCAGGGCGGCGGTCAGCAGCCGGGAGAGGGCCGCCAGGTCCAGGCCGCCGGGGATGAAGTTGCGCCGCGAGCGCCGGGCGCGCACCGTGGCCAAGAGCCCCGGCCCGCCGTTTTGGGGCGGGGGCAGGGGCCGGGGCGGGGCGCTGGCCCTCAGGCTGGGCCACAGCCGGGTGCCGCCGGGGCCTTCCAGGTCGCCGGCGGCGTGGGCCATTAGCACGGTGGCGTCGCGCCCCACCCGGGGCGAGAGCGGCAAGGCCTGGCGGTCCAGGGGTGGCAGGCCGGGGTTCTCGGGGCCGGGCTGGGCCGGCCTTGGCCCGGCCTGCACCAGGGCCAGGGCCGCCTCGTCGTCGCTGGCCAGGCCCAGGAAGACGTTCAGGGAGCGGTCGGGGAAGTCCAGGCAGGTACGCTGGCCGTGGCCCCAGGCCGCGCAGGCCAGCTCCAGGTTGGCCAGCATGTGGCCGGCGTCCAACAGGCAGTAGCGGTAGGCGCGGCCGCGGTACTTCCACAGGCTGCGCCAGTACATGGCCGTGAGGGCGAAGGTGAGCGCGCTGGGCGTCTGCCCCAGCATCCGCCCCAGGGCCGCCGCCAGGGGGCCGTCCCACAGGGGGGTGAGCCCCGGCCCGGCCGGGCAGAAATGATAAAGCCCGTCGTCCAGGCCCGTGATGCCGCAGGCGGCCACGTAAAGCTCGGCCGGGTAGAGGGCCCCGGCGCTGGCCGCGGCGCGTAGCCCCGGCGCCTCGGGGCCATCCCAGGCCCGGGCGGTGATGCCGGCGGCCAGGAGCAGGGCCGCCGCCAGGCCGGCGGCGTCCAGGGGGCCGGCGGGGTCATGGGCCGGTGGCGGCCAGGCCAGGGCCAAGTCAAGGAAGGCGGCCCCCGGCGGGCGGGCCGGCTCCAGGGGGATTGGCTGGCGCTGGCGGTAGCGCTTGAAGGGCTCGGGCTGGCAGCCCCAGTCCAGGGCGTGGCCACCCAGGCCCTCGCGAGTGTAGGCGGTCTGGCGGTGGTAGTCGTTCATAGGGGCTGACCGGGCAGGGGCAGGTAGGCCGGGCCGTGGGCGCGGGCCAGGTCCAGGCCCAGCATGGTCAGGTCCATGCACAGAAGCAGGGCCTCCTCGTAGGCCGCCAGGCCGGCCTCATTCGCGCCGGCCAGGCCGGCGGCCAGGGCCGCCACTCTGGCCCTGGCCTGGGCCAGGGCCGAGGCCATCTCCGCCGGGCTGGGGGGTGGGCCGGCCTGGGCGCGGGCGCGCAGTTCTCCCAGTAATCGGCGCCCCTGGGGGGCCTCCGGCGCCGGGCTGGCTGGCTGGATGGGGTGGTCGGGCTGGGGCACGGTTGGCCGCCTTCCGCGAGGGCCATCGCCCGGCGCCGCCCTGGCGGGCCGGCCCAGGCGAGAATGGCTGTGATATACTCAGGGCTATTATAGTGGAAGGCGGGCGCCGGCCCAAGGCCCGCGCCAGCCCGCGCCAGGCACCTTGGCACCGGGATGGGCAACGGCGATGGCCAGCAAGAAATACATCTGCATCCATGGGCACTTCTACCAGCCGCCCCGCGAGAACCCCTGGCTGGAGGTGGTGGAGGCCCAGGACTCGGCCGCGCCCTTTCACGACTGGAATGAGCGGGTCTGCGCCGAGTGCTACGCCCCCAACGCCGCGGCGCGCATCCTGGGGCCGGGCGGCACCATCGCGGCCATCGCCAACAACTACAGCCGCATCTCCTTCAACTTCGGCCCCACCCTGCTGGTGTGGCTGGAGCGCCACGCCCCCGAAACCTACGCCGCCCTCTTGGCCGCCGACCGCCAGAGCCTGGGGCGCTGGGGCCACGGCAACGCCTTGGCCCAGGTCTACAACCACGTCATCATGCCCCTGGCCACCAGCCGCGACAAGCGCACCCAGGTGATCTGGGGCGTGCGCGACTTTGAGCGCCGCTTCGGCCGCCGGCCCGAGGGCATGTGGCTGGCCGAGGCCGCCGTGGACCTGGAGAGCCTCTCTTGCCTGGCCGAGCAGGGCATCAGGTTCACCATCCTCTCCCCCGGCCAGGCCGACAAGGTGCGCCCTGGCCCCTCCTCGCCCTGGTGCGATGTCAGCGGTGGCCGCGTGGACCCCCGCCGCCCCTATTGGGTGGCCCTGCCCGGCGGCCAGAAGATGGCCGTGTTCTTTTACGACGGCCCCTTGAGCCGGGCCGTGGCCTTCGAGCACCTGCTGGACGATGGCGCCGGCATGGCCCGGCGCATCCGTGGGCTCTTCGACCCCGAGCCCCAGGAGCCCCAGATCGTGGCCATGGCCACCGACGGCGAGTCCTACGGCCACCACCACCGCTTCGGCGAGATGGCTTTAGCCTTCGCGCTCAAGGAACTGGAAGACGACCCCCAGGTGGAGCTCATCAACTTCGCGGCCTTTTTGGAGGCCTTCCCACCCACCTGGGAAGCCCGGGTGGTGGAGAACTCCTCCTGGTCCTGCGCCCATGGCGTGGAGCGCTGGCGGGGCGACTGCGGCTGCGCCATCGCCCCCGGCCAGGGCTGGAACCAGCGCTGGCGGGCGCCCCTGCGCCAGGGCCTGGACGACCTGCGCCAGCGCCTGGACCGCCTCTTCGAGAACCAGGGCGGACGGCTCTTCCAAGACCCCTGGGCGGCCCGCGACGACTACGTGGACCTCTTGGGGAAGCCCTCGCCCACGGCCCGGGCCGCCTTCCTGGCCCGCCACCAGGCCAGCCCACTGAACACCGCCGAGGCGGTGCGGGCCTGCAAGCTGTTGGAGAGCCAGCACTGGGGCATGTACATGTTCACCTCCTGCGGCTGGTTCTTCGACGACATCTCGGGCATCGAGCCGGTGCAGAACCTGCGCTTCGCGGCCCGCGCCCTGCAACTGGCCGAGGAACTGGACGGCGGCGGCTGGGAGGAAGACCTGCTCACCACCCTGGCCAGCGCCCAGTCCAACCTGCCCCGGGAGGGCAACGGCGCCTTGATCTGGCAACGGGAGGTGGCCACGGCCCGCGTGGGGCCCAAGCGGGTGGCCGCTCACGCGGTCATCAGCGGGGTGCTGGGCGAGGAGCCGCCGCCCGAGGGTCTCTACTGCTACCAGTTGCGCACCCTGGACTACCTCCACCGCCACGAGCTGGGCCTGCACCTGTCCTGGGGGCGGCTCAAGGTCTCCCACCAGCGGGTGGGCCAGGAGCACGACCTGGTCTTCGCGGTGCTCTACTCCGGCGGGCACGAGGTGCGCGCCCTGGTGGGGGCGCCCCGGCAGGACCTGGACCTGTCGGGCCTGGGCCGGCGGGTGGAGCAGCCCTTGCGCCTGCTGGAGAAGCGCGCCTTGTGGGAGATATTGCAGGAGGAGGTGCCAGGCAAGGTCTACGGCATGGCCGATCTGTTCCTGGAGGGGCGGCGGCTGCTGGCCGCCAGTCTGGTGGAGCGCAGCATGGCCGACTACCGCGAGACGGCCAATGAACTCTACCAGGCCAACCGCGAGACCATGCTCTTCCTACGGGAAATAAGTGTGCCCCTGCCCCGGGTCTTCACCGCCCTGGCCGAGGCCATCTTGAGCGACGAGTTGGCCCGCCACCTTAACGAGCCCCACAGCGAGGCCCTGCGCCACCTCCTGGGCGACCTGGCCATGCAGGCCAAGGCCCTGGGCCTGTCGCTCACCGGACACGGCCTGCGGCTACGCATCGAAAAGGCCCTGACCCGCGACCTGGAGGCCTTGAGTCAGGCCCCCGAGGACACCGACGTGCTGACCCATGCCGAGGTGCTCCTGAACCTGGCCAACGCCCTGGGCGTGCAACTGGACCTGTGGGGACCCCAGAACCGTTTCTACCGCCTGCTGCGGGAACGCGGGGCGGCAGGGCTGCCGCCAGGCCTGCTGGAGCTGGGCCGGCGCCTGCACTTCAACCTGGACTGAGCCCCGCCGTCCGTTGAGAGGACCATTCATGAGCCAGTGCCCCCACTGCCGCCAGGAGATAGAGCCCAGCGGCCCCAACTGCCCCCTGTGCGGGGAGCCCCTGGCCGCCGGCGGTCCGCCGCCGCCCCCGCCACCTCCACCACCTCCACCCCCCGGCCCGGAGATCACCGCCCAGGACTGGCAGGCCTTCATCGGCCCCAACGCCGGCGACTACCTGCCCAAGTTCGCCCGCTTCGGCCTAGGCGGCCAGGAGGACTTCGTGGCCACCTGGCACTGGCCAGCCTTCCTGGCCACCTTCTGGTGGTTCCTCTACCGCAAGCTCTACCTGTGGTTCGGCCTGTGCCTGGTGGGCATGTTCATTCCCTATGTCAAATGGGCGGTGTGGATCGGGGCGGGCATGGCCGCCAACTACCTGTACTACATCGAGGCCCAGAAGCAGATACGGGCCATCAAGGCCACGAGCCCACCGGAGGAACTCAATACCCGCCTGGCCCAGGCCGGCGGGGTGCACCCCTGGGTGCCCTGGGTGGCGGTGACGGTAACGGTGGGCCTGTTCCTGCTGATGATGGTGGCCCTGATGTTCGTGGGCGGGCTGACCCTGGGCTGGTTCCTGGGGATGGCCAACTCGCGCTGAATCACCGGTAGGGAAAGCCTGTCATGCCCGCCCCCATCTTCCCGCCGCCCCAGGCCTACGAGCGCGCCGCCGCCCGCCTGAGGCGCTGGCTCAAAAGCTGCGTGCTCTGCCCCCGGGCCTGCCGGGTGGACCGCCTGGCCGGGGCGCGCGGCTTCTGCCGGGCCGGGCTCACCGCGCCGGTCAACCTGGCCCAACTGCACCACGGCGAGGAGCCGCCCATCTCCGGCCACCAGGGCTCGGGCACGATCTTCTTTGCCGGCTGCACCCTGGCCTGCCGCTTCTGCCAGAACTACGCCATCAGCCAGGAGGGCTGGGGCGACGAGATGAACGCCGAGGACCTGGCGGCGGTCTTTCTGGAGCTGCAACTGGCCGGGGCGCACAACCTCAACCTGGTCACCCCCACCCCCCACCTGGTGGTGATCCTTCAGGCCCTGGCCATCGCCCGCCGCCACGGCTGCCGCCTGCCGGTGGTCTACAACACCTCGGGCTACGAGCGGGCCGCCACCATCCGCCAACTGGCGGGGCTGGTGGAGGTCTACCTGCCCGACTACAAGTACAGCGACAACGCCGTGGCCCTGCGCCTATCCCAGGCCAAGGGCTATGTGGAGCACTGCCGGGCCTCCCTGCGCGAGATGTTCGAGCAGAAGGGCGATCTGGAGCTGGACAGCCAAGGCGTGGCGGTTAAGGGCGTGCTGGTGCGCCACCTGGTGCTGCCCCACAATCTTTCGGGCACCGATGAGGTGATGCGCGACCTGGTGCGCCTGGGCGGGCGGGGGGTGTGGGTCAGCCTGATGAGCCAGTACACCCCCATGTACAAGGCCCCCGAGACCCCAGGCATCGAGCGCCCCCTCTTGGCCGCCGAGTATCAAGCGGCCACGGCGGCCCTGGACCAGGCGGGCATCGAGCACGGCTTCGTGCAGGGCCTGGCCTCGGCCAACGGCAAGTACGTGCCCGGCTTCGTGCTGTAGGCCGCGAGCCGCGGGGTGATTGACATGCGGCCCATGCACGGCGGGATGGCCTAGCGTGACCACTGGGGTCAGCCAAACCCTGTGCTCCCCCGGCGGCGGGCTGAGCTGCTTCGCCTGCTGCCCGCCCATCCGCCCGGCCGGCTACGACCACGCCGACCACCGCCCCAGCCTGCGGCGGCTGTTCAGCGAGGCCCGCCAGGATCATCTGGCCGGCCGGCCGGTCCGGCCCATGCAAGGCTTTGTCTGTTCGGGCCTGGGCTTCCTGGATGCCCAGGGCCGCCAGGTGGGCTGCCTGTACCACCCGGCCCGCCACGGCGGGGTGGACCTGCGCCTGGCCACCGGCTACCAGCCCAAGTGCGCCCGCGAGAGTTGCCCCCAGGCGCGGGCCTTCGCCCTCTTGCCGCCGCCGGCCCGCCAGGCCCTGGTGGATCTGTGCGCCGGCCTGGACGCCTTTGCCTTCTCCAGCCCGCGCCACAACCCGCTCATGCGCCTCTTGGCCTTGGGCCCGGAGGTGGCCGGCGCGGCCCTGGACCTGCCCCTGGCCGGGCGGGGGGAGTTGGCCTCTTGGCCCTGGCTGGAGGAGACCCCGCCGGCCTGGGGCTGGCTCTTGGGGCGCCTGCTGGGGCGGGAAGGCCCCGGCCTGTTGCGCCAGCCCGGCTTGGCCGCCCGCTTGGCCCAGGTGGCCGAGGCCCTGGCCCGGCAAATGGGGCCGGCCCCGCCCCTGGCCAGCGGCAGGCCTTTGGCCGAAATGTGCGATGAGTGGGAGGCGCGCTTCTGGCGCGGCTTGAGCGGCCGCAGCCGGGCCAGCCAGGACGGCCTGGAGCGCTGGCGCGGCCTGCCCGCCCTGGGGGATGGCGGCCAGGCCTTTTAAATCCCTTCCCCAGCGGCCCTCGTGCGGTTATCATGAAACCAATGAGGCGATATTCACCCGCCCGACCCCCTAGCGTGGAGTTAGAAAATGCAAGAGTGCCTGGTAAGTTACAAGCGCGTCATGGCCCCGCTGGACCTCTCGTCCTACTCCGAGCCCACCTTCATGCACGCCTACACCCTGGCCAAGGCCCTGGGCGCCGAGCTGGTGCTGCTCAATGTCATCAACTCCCGGGGCCTGGACGCCCTGGACAAGCTGGCCGCCGAGGGCTACGCCGTCAGCCGCGAGCGCTACGTGGAGACGGTGACGGCCGACCGCAAGGGCATCTTCCAGCGGGAGTTCGTCCCCCGGGCCGAGGGGGTCAAGGTGCACCTGGTCTTCAAGGTGGGCCTGCCCTACGACGAGATCGTCAAGGCGGCCAAGGAAGAGGCCATAGACCTGATCGTCATGGGCACCAAGGGACGCGGCAACCTGGCCGGCGCCCTGTTCGGCACCACCGCCGAGAAGGTCTTCCGCCGCGCCCCCTGCCCGGTGCTCTCGGTGCGCGGCCCGGAGCACTGCCGCCTGCCCTAGCCAACCGCTGGCGATCTGACCAGACCCGCTCCGGCGGCCGCCGGGGCGGGTCTGTCTCCTAAAGACGCGGGTTGACCAAGATTTGGCAGGCGCGTACCCTTGGCCCCATGGAAGCAAGGCCCTTCACCCCCAGCCCGCAACCTTGGCGCGGCGCGCTGCAAAAGGGCGCTGCCCGCAGCCGGGCCTTTGTCTGGTTTTTGCTGAAAACCCTGCTGCCCCTGTACCTGGCCACCGAGGTGCTCAAGGCCAGCGGGCTATTGGCCTGGCTGGCCGGCTACCTGGCCCCGCTGATGGGCTGGTGGGGCCTGCCCGGCGAGGCGGCGGCGGCCCTGTGCGCCGGCCTGTTCATCAACCTCTACGCCGCCGCGGCGGTGGCCGCGCCCCTGGGGCTATCCTGGCAGCAGGTCTCGGTGCTGGGCCTGATATTGGGTATCGCCCACAGCCTGCTGGTGGAGACCGCCGTGGTGCGCGGGCTCACCCCCAGCTACAAGATGCTCACCGTGCTGCGCGTGGGCCTGGGCCTGGCCGCCGGCTGGCTGCTGGCCCTGGTGATAATCTGACATGGAAACCCTGGCCGCCCTGCCCGCCACCCTGTGGCAAGGCCTGCAAGGCGGCCTGATCCTGTGCCTGGAGATCGCCCTGGTGGTGGTGCCGCTGCTATTTGGCTACGAGTTGGCCGCGGCCTACGGCATCTTCGAGAGGCCTTGGCCCCGGCTCAAGCCCCTGCTGGCCCGCCTGGGCCTGGGGCCGGGCGCCCTGATGCCGCTGTTGGCCGGGCTGTTTTTGGGCCTGGTCTACGGCGCCGGCATCCTGCTCTCCCTGAGTGACGAGCAGGACCTGCCCCGCCAGGAACGCCTGGCCCTGGCGGTGTTTTTGGTCACCTGCCACGCCGTGGTGGAGGACACCGCCCTGTTCATGCTCCTGGGCGGCTCGGCCCTGGCCATGTTGGGGCCAAGGGTGATCCTGGCCGTGGGCCTCACTGCCTGGCTGGCCCGCCGCCGCCGGAGCTGACCACATGACGGCGGGCGCCCCCAGGCCCGCGAGGAGCCCCCATGACCCAGCACAAGCACGACTTCGTGGAAACCTACACCGGCCTGGTGGGCTACGGCCTGGACCGTCCCACCGATCAGGCCACCCTGCAGGTCTATCTCCAGAAATTCAGCGACGACGACTGCTTGGCCCGCCTGCTGCCCCGCATGCGGCAGGAGCAGATGGACGCCCTCTTCGACCTGCTCAGTGGCCTGCTGCGCCAGCACCTGAACGAGGAGGAGTACCACGCCTTGTTCCTCAAGGACCATGGCCACGGGGAATAATACCAAGTCGCGATCAAACTATTTGCGGGCCATGAACCACCCCAAAAAAGCTGCGTTTTCTTGGGTATCCCCGTTAGATGGGCCGCCGGGCGCGCAAACGCCCGGGAGGCCGTGCAAAAACCGAGGTCCCCACAAAGCGCTAGCTTTGCGGGGTGGGGTCCCGCCACAGCCACCGTCAAAATTAATGGCGCCCGGCCACTGATCTGTGCTAATAACCACAGCGGGGGTGGATGATTTGCCTTGGCCACGGCTTATGGCGGGGACCGCGCCCATGGGCTGCCGAAAAATATCACGCCAAGCCGGCCAGCCCCAGCCGGCGCTCCGGGCATGGCGCCACTGGTGGCGCTGGGCCGCTTTGGTGCTCTGCCTGGCCGTCCTGTGCTCCCTGGCCCCTCCAGCCCCGGCGGCCGGCCCCGGCCTGGCCGAGTTGCGCACCCAGGCCCGCTTCGCCCTGCTGGACGACGACTACCCGGCCGCCCTGGAACTCTTGAACCAGGCCCTGGCCCTCCAGCCCGACAACCACGAGCTTGTCCAAATGAAGGTGCAGGCCCTGCGCCAAGGCCAAGGCGGTGAAAAGGCCCTGGAGTACCTGCGCTCCCTGTGGGCCAGGGACGCCGGGGCCTTTGCCTATCTGCGCTTCGAGGCCGGCTACATCAGGGTGCAGGAGAAGCAGTACGACAAGGCCCTGGTGCACTTCCGCCACGCCGAGAAGGTGGACCGCCAGCGGGCCATCCGCGAGCAGGGCAACACCTACCTGATGATGAAGCAGCCCGAGCAGGCCCTGACCGCCTTCCGCCGCCTGGACCAGCAGTCAGCCGGCACCTGGTACCTGATGGGCCAGGCCCTGTTCCTCAATAAGGAATACCCCGCCGCCCAGGAGGCCCTGAAAAAGGCTCTCATGGCCCACCCCACGCCCCTGGAGGCCCAGGACATCGAATCCCTGCGCAAGGCGGTGGCCGGGGCCCAACGGGCGGCCCGGCCCTGGCGGGCCTACACCACGTTCTTTACCCAGTACGAGGACAACGTCTTCCGCGACCCCCTGCAAAGCTACCCCGGGGCACAACCCACCCGCAAGCGCGGCGACATGTCCTACTACCTGAGGCAGGACCTGCAATACGAGCTGGGCCGGCGCGAGGGCCTGACCTGGGGCCTGCGCGGCCAGGCCCAGTACCTGGGCTACTCCAGCCTGCGCGACGCCAGCTACGCCGCCTGGTCCCTGGGCGGCTACCTGGACCTGTCGGGCCAGGGCTGGGGCCTGCGCCTGCCCTATGACTTCAGCTACTACTGGGCCCAGGCCAACCTGTCCCGCAAGGTGCAAAACAACGCCATAGCCCCCAGTTTCCGCTGGCAGCACACACCTCAACTGCGCAGCGAGGCCCATGGCCTGGTGCAGCACCGGCACTATCTACCAAATGGCGAGCCGGACTACTGGCGTTGGCGCCTGGCGCTGACCCATTTCCTCTCCCGCGACCCCCGCCTGCTGCCCCACCTGCGCCTGGGCTACGCCCTCAGCCAGGACCTGGCCAGCGACGAGGTCAGCGGCTATTTCAACTGGGAGGTGACCCTGGGCGGGGCCGTGCCCCTGGCCAAGGGCCTGAGCCTGGACGTATCGGGCACCTATCTGCGCTATGCCTTCGACCGGCGGGTGGACCCCTACCTGGTGGGCCGGGGTGGCAGTCTGGTGGACCGGCGCGACCACCAGTACCAGGCCGCCGTGCAACTGTTCTACCGCCCCGCCGAGCAATGGCAGGTGGTGCTGGGATATTTCCATACCTTCAACGACTCCAACGTGCAGGACGGCACCGGCTTCGACCCCTATGACTTCAAGAAGAACACCGTGATGCTCATGCTGGTGTGGAGTTTTTAGCATGGCCGCCACCACGCCACGAGGCATACGCCTTACGCCGAACCTCTTGGTTGCCTTCCTGCTGGCCTGGGTCCTCTTGGCCTGGCCGGGCTGGGGCCATGCCCAACAGGCCCAGCCGGCGGGGCGCATCTTTGATCTTTCGGGCCAGGTGCGGGTTATCAACCCGGCCCTCAAGCGCGACCTGGCCGCCAGCAAGGATATGGTCCTGCTGGCCGGCGACCAGATCGTCACCGGCCCCGGCAGCCAGGCCAAGCTGGTGCTCAGCGATGATTCCCTGGCGCGGGTGGGCGAGGACTCCACCCTGGAGATTGACCAGTGCTCCTACTCCGAAGAGGACAAGGAGCGCCAGGTGAAGCTGCACCTGCCCGCGGGCAAGGTGAAGCTGATGATAAACGACCTGTTGGACTACAAGGGTGGCGTGCAGATCCGCACCCCCACGGCCGTGGCCGGCGTGCGCGGCACCAATCTGTTGGTGGTGGTGCTCTCGCCCGAGCAGTCCTTGGTTCTGGGCCTGGACAACCCGGTGTGGGTGGCCAACCTGCAAGATTTGGGGCTGCAGGTCGTCGTGGGCAGCAACAACCTGACCTATGTGGTGCTGGGCGAGCCGCCCACCACGCCGCGTCCGCCCACGCCCCAGGAAGAGCAGTTCCTGCGCGACCTTTTCAAGCTGGGCGTGGTGCTGCCGCCGGGCCTGGCCCCCTTGGGTGAGCTGCGCTCCCTGGGCCAGCAGGGGCGCCCCGGCGAGGCCACCACCACCACGACCACCACCACCAGCACCACCACCAGCACCACGGCCAAGCCCACCACGACCACCACTACCACCACCACGACCACCACAACCACCACCACCACTACAGCCAGGCCCGCCCCAACCCCATCCACCACCACGACCACCCACCCGACCACCCACCCGACCACCACGACGACGACCACCACCACCAGTACCTCCACGTCAATCTAGGCTGGGCCTACCGCATGGCGGACGTGCCGGCCGGCAATTCCGAAAAAGCGCATGAAACAATTCCCGAAAACAGTCTTGCTTATCATGGGGTGCCTGGCGGGGATACTGGCCGGGACGCCATGTTCATGGGCCGGACGCCTGGTGATGGAAATGGCCTGTCAAACCCAGCTTCGGGGAGATGGGTCCCTGGAAGTCAAGACCAAGGCCACCAACCGGGGCGACGAACCGGCCACCAATCTGCAAGCGGTGGTCCTCAACCTGCCTGGAGCGATTCCCTCGCATACCCATGAGGTCTTGCCCGACGGCCAGAGCATAGAGTTGGCCGCCACTGCCCCGGCGGCCCAGGCGAGTCCCGGCCGCTACGCGGCCATCGTGCGCCTGGAATTGCAGGACCTCAACCAGTTCCCCTTGTCGGCCATGGGATATGCCTATTACTATCTTGGGCGCGATTGGGCCAGTCCGCTGGTGGTACAGGCGCAACCTTTCAAACTGGAGGGCGCGGGCCAACTGGACCTGCTCATGACCAACACCGAGCAGAAAGACATAGAGGCGGTGGTGAGGGTCTTTTATCCCAGGGAGCTGCGGGGGGACCAAGGCCCCTTGACGGTGCGCATCCCAGCCCAACAATCGCGGGACCTGTCGGTGGGCATCGCCAAACTAACCGGACAGGACAACGCGGTGTACCCGGTTTTGGTCTTGGCGGCCTACGAGTTGGATGGCCTGCACACCGAAAAGGTGACCGAGGTAAAGGTGACCTTGGCCGCCCAGGATAACGTCTTCCAAAGAACCATGCCTTGGTGGCTGGCCGGGCTGGCGGCCCTGGCGGCCTGGGTGGCCTATAACCAGATTAGGTGGCGCCGCCGTAGATGACCAGGCAGGATTTGACAGACCTTGCGGTGGTGGCCGGGGCCACCGCCATGGTGGCCTGGCTATTGCCCTGGCGGCTGATTTTTTCCTCCACCACGCCCACCGGCGGGGATACGGTCACCCAATACTGGTCCTTCGTTTTCCTGCGCGAGCAGGTGCTGCCCCTGGGGCGGCTGTGGGGCTGGAACCTGGGTAATTTGGCGGGGTACCCGTTCTTCCAGTTCTATTTTCCGCTACCTTTTTTGCTCATGAGCCTAATGAGCCTGGTCCTGCACCCGGCGGTGGCCTTCAAGCTCGTGGCCCTGCTGCCGGCCTTGGCCATGCCGTTTTGCGCCTATTGGTGCGCCCGCCGCCTGGAGATTGACTTCCCCGGTCCGGCCATGGCGGCATCCCTGGTGCTATGCTTTCTTCTGAGGGAGCAGGGCTATATCTGGGGCGGCAGCGTCAACTCCCTGCTCATCGGCGTATTCGGCCAATCCTATGGAATCTGCCTGGCCCTGCTTTATCTCGGGCTGCTGCCCCGCTGGCTTGAGCGTGGCCAGGGGGTGGGGGCCAAGGCCTGCCTGCTGTGGCTCATCGGGCTGTCCCATCCATATGCCATGCTCTTTTGCCTGGTGGCGGGGCTTTATTTCCTGCTGCTCCAGCGTCCATGGACGCTGGCCGCCCGCCGGCTGCTCATGCTTTACGGCCTGACCTTTCTGCTGTGGGGGCATTGGCTGGTGCCCATGCTCCTGTATTCACCCTACACCGAGAAATTCAACTTCATCTGGGTCATCGAGTCCTGGCGAGAATTTTTCCCTCCCTCCCTGCTGCCGGTTATTGTCTTGGGGGCGGCTGGCCTGGTCCTGGGCCTGGCCTCCGGCCGGACCGGCCAGCGTCAGCCGGCCGGCTTCCTGGTCTTTTGGATAGTGTGCTCGGCCCTGCTTTTTCTAATTTCGCCCATGATGAACACCATAACCGTGCGCTTCCTGCCTTTTGCCTATCTGGCCGTGGTGCTGCTGGCCGCGCTGTTCCTGGCTTGGCTGTGCCGGCCCTTGGCGGCCAAGCCAGCGGCCGCCCTGCTGGTTCTGGGGGCGGCGGTGCTTTGGTCCGGACTGGGCCTGGAACAGACGCCCCGCTGGCTGCACTGGAACAACAGCGGCAGCGAGACCAAGCTCCTGTGGCCGGAGTTCCGGGCGGTCAACGATTTCCTGCGCGGCGACTTCGGCGATCCCCGGGTGGTTTACGAGCACTCCATGCTTCATCAGGCCGCCGGCTCGGTGCGGGCGCTGGAAACCCTGCCCCTGTGGTCGGGGCGGGCCACCCTGGAGGTGTCCTATCTACAGGCCAGCCCCAGCGCTCCCTTCATCTTCTACCTGCAATCCGAGACCTGCCAGCGCTCCTCCACGCCCCTGCCGGGCTACGTCTATGGCCGCTTCGACCTGGCGCGGGGTATTGAGCACCTGCGGCTGTTCAACGTGGGCCAGTACGTGGCCGTGGAGGCGGCCACCAAGCGCCAGGCCGATCACCAGCCGGGCCTGGTCTTGCAGCGCCGCTTCGGCCCCTACTCGGTCTACCGGGTCATGGGCAACCAGGACCGTTACGCCGTGGTGCCGGCCCACAGGCCGGTCCTGGTGCTGACCCAGAGGCCCCAGGAGCTGGCCTACCTGTGGTTCCGCTTCAGCGACCTCGGCGTGCCCCTGGTTTTCGTGGACAGCCTGGAAGGGATTGACCCCGCCCTCTTCGCCGCCACGCTGAACGACGGCGGCGGCCCGGACGAACCCCTGCTGGAGGCCCTGCGCCAGGACCGCCTGCCCCGCCAGCCGCTAGGCGCGGCCCCGCCCCGGGCCGAGGCCCTGGCCAACGAGCGCATCGAGGTGGAGGGCCTGGAGCCCGGCCAGCCGCTCCTGGTCAGGGTGAGCTATCATCCGGCCTGGCGCAGCCTGGGCGGCGAGAGGATCTACCGGGTCTCGCCGGCCTTCATGCTGCTCTTCCCGGCCAGCGAGAGGGTCACGCTGGTCTTCGGCTGGGCCTGGCCCCACTGGCTGGGCCTGGCCGCCACCCTCTTGGGCCTGGCCGGGCTGCTGGTGTTCTGGTGGCGGCCAAGCTGGCGGGCCTGGCTGGCCGGGGCCGCGCCGGCCAACCCGCCCGCGCCCCACCGGTTCTGGTGGTGGATGGCCTGGGGGTTGGTGGGGCTGGGCCTGGGGGCCGGACTGTGGCAGGCGCACGACGACGGCTCCACCCTGCGCGACCGGGGCCGGCGGCTGGCCGAGCAGGGCCGGCTGGCCGAGGCCCGCCGGGCCTACGAGGAGGGCCTGCGGCGCTTTCCCCAGGGCGTGGCCAGCGACTACACCTGGTTCGACCTGGCCCTGACCTACCAGCAGGAGGAGCAATGGGCGCGGGCCGCCGAGCTGTTGCAGGGCTTGAGGGAGCGCTTTCCCGACTCGGTGCTGATTCCCGAGACCATCTACCACCTGGCCCTGGCCCACCAGCACACCGGCGGCCAGGAGGACGCCCAGGCCCTGTGGAACGAGCTAAGGCGGCGCTTCCCCGACTCGGACTGGACCCGGCGTATCCCCGCCGGACAAGCCGGACAATAACCCCAACCCCACGCCCGAGCCGGGCGGCGTCAGGACGCCCCGCCTTCCTCCAGGGCCTGCCAGGTCAGTCCCCGGAAGCAGGTGAGTGAATCGGCCTTGGTCCACAGGCCCAAGAGGCCGGCCACGGCCTGGGGGGCCTGGTACTCCAGGCAGGGTTGGCCGTCTAGAAAGCCCGTGATCTCACGGCCCCGCACCTCCACGCCCAGTTTGTACCACTGATTGCTATTGACCTGGAGCTTTACGGCGGCCCGCTGATGGCGCTTGGCGTTGACGAATTCAAAGAGAATGAGGTTGTTCTCCAGGGCGTTGAGCCTGAGCACCCAGAAGTTGCCCACGTCCCGGAGGCCGAAGACCAGGCCCCCCGCCCGGTCAATGCTGCCGCCCAGGGCCTTGACCTCCACTTCCGCCCGGCCGCTGGCCAGGCGGCTGTCCTTGCGGATCATCATGGGGAAGTAGAAATAGGCCTCGACGTTGTCCAGGTACTCGTAGTATTTCTCGCCCACGAACCTGGTGGCCAGGCCGGCCAGCCCCCGCGAGAGCCCCGTGACCCAGCGGCTGCCGTCCTGTTGGTAGCAGGGCGCCCCGTCCTCCTGGGCCAGACTCCAGTCGCCCACGCGCACGTAGAAGTCCTTGAGCCCCTGGCCGCGCGGGGCGGAGAGGAAGTCATACTCGCCCTGGAAGAAGGACTGGCACAGCCGCTCCAGGTCGCCGCCGTTGGCCAGGCCCACGTCCAAGAGGCGGCTGCACCCCAGGAGCCGGCCCACCTGGTCCAGGATATCCTCCAGGGCCGGGCGGGCCTGGCCCACCAGGCCGGCCTCCAGGAGGTCGCCCTTGAGGGAAACGCTCAGGCCCAGGCGCCCCAGGACGTTGGCCAGGAACTGGATGCGCAGGGCGCGGCCCCGGAAGTCGCCGGCACCGCCGGCGAACTGCAGCGACAGGTAGTTCTGGTCGGGGTCGTCGCCGCACAGGCAGTCCAGGGTGGCGAAGTGGTAGCCAAAGCGGGCACTGAGGTTGAGGTAGTCGCGGGAGATGACCGCGTAGCTGGCGGTGCCCAGTGCCTGATCGGCGCTGGCCGCCGCGCCGCCGGCCATGAGAGAGAGCATGTTGCCCAGGCTTAGGGCCACGGTACTGGTCCAGTTGATGCCGGGGTGGCTCAGTCCCCGCCAGACGGCCCGCAGGGGCGTGGACTCCAGGTCGCCGGCGGTGATGGTGTCGCAGGTGGTCAGGCCCTGGCGCAGGCCGCCGCCCACGTCAATAAGCTCCACCACCATGGGCACCGTGGTGGTGAGCCTCACCGTGGCCGGCCCGGCGCCGGCCAGGCGAGCCAGGCCGAACATGCCCCGCATGGCCTGCTCGTGGGTGTAGCGCACCACGTCGTGCAGGGTGCGGCAGCCGGCGGGGTTGAAGCCCGGCGCCTGGGGGTCGGTCAGGGTCAGGGGCGAGACCTGGTCCAGCACCCGGCGCAGCCGCCGGTGCACCGGGCTTTCCACCATGAGGTTCCTGGCCGCCCGCGCCCGCTGGACCAGCTCCTCCACCGCCCCCTCGTAGACCAGGCCGGCGCTGGCCCACAGGGTGACCATCTGGCCGGCGGCCAGGCCGGCGCTGGCGGGGCCCACGTCCACCAGGGCCGGCACCCCGAACTCGCGGGCCACCGAGGCCAGGTGGCTGGTGGTGCTGCCCACGGCGCTTATCAGGCCGGCGATGTGCCCCATGAGGCGCGCGTAGGCCGGCGAGGCCGTGGGCACCACCAGGATGGCGCCCTTGGGCACCTGGTCCAGGCCGGCGCCGCCCTGGGCCACGAATACCGGCCCCACGGCCACCCCCTGGGAGGCCGCCCGGCCACCCTCCAGCAGCACGGCGTGGCCGGGGTACTGGCGGGGCAGGCCGCCTTCCTCCAGGGCCTTGGCCGCCACCTCCAGGGGCCGGCATTGCAGGAGCAGCGGCCGGCCCTGTTGGTCCAAGGCCCACTCCACGTCCTGGGGGCCGCCGAAGTGGCGCTCCAGGGCCAGGCCGTGCCGGGCCAACCGCAGCACCAGCTCGTCGCCGATGGCCGGCTCGTCCTGCTGGCCAAGGGGCACCGCCTCCGGGCCGATGCCGCCGCCGGGCAGGTTGACCAGCCGGGTGGCCTTGCGGCTGACCTGCCTGGCCACCACCTGGCCGCCCTCGCGGGAGACCAAAAACACGTCCGGCGAGGCGCTGCCGTCCACCAGGTGCTCGCCCAGGCCCCAGATGGCGTTGATCTTGAGCACCCCGGCGGCGGGGTCGGCGGGGTCCACGGTGTACATCACCCCGCTGGCCAGGGAATCCACCATGACCACGCAGGCCACGCTCATGGGGGTCTCGCGGTCGTCCAGGCCCCGGTGCAGGCGGTAGGCCAAGGCCCGGGGCGAGTACTTGCTGGCCAGCACCGCCTGGTAGGCGGCCAGCAGGTTCTCGCCGGTCACGTTGAGCTCGGTGCTGTACTGGCCGGCGAAGGAGGCCTCGGTGTCCTCGCCGATGGCGCTGCTGCGCATGGCCACCCGCACGCCCGGCCCGCTGCTGGCCTCCAACTCGGCGTAGGCCGTCTGGATGGCCTCCGCCAACCGGGGGGGCACCTGGCTGTGCAACCGGATGCGCTCGGCAATGCGCCCGCTGGCCGCCTCCAGGCCGCCGCCGGCCTCGGCCGAGAGGCTGGCCAGTTCCCGGTCCACCAACTGGGTCAGGCCGTTGTGCTCCATAAAGAGTTGGAAGGCCGCCGCGGTGATGGCGAAGCCGCCGGGCGCCGGCAGGCCCAGGTCGTTGCTCATGGCCGCCAGGTTGGCGGCCTTGGCGCCCACCAGGCCGCGCTCTTGGGCCGTAAGCCGGGAGAAGGGGATGACCAGCTCCCCGGAGGCCGGGTTCAGGACCGGGTTCAACTCGGTCCAGATGGCCTGGTCCAGCCTGTCCACCAGGGCCGTCAAGGGCGCGGCGTCCTCGCCGGTCATGGCCTCCAGGGCAAAGGCCACCCCGTAAGCCGACTCCAGCAGGCGGCCGTAGAGGGCGCGGGCCCGGGCCAGGGTGAAGGGCTGGCCGCCGTGGTAGAGCTGCTCCAGTTCGGCGATGGCCGACAAGGCCCCCTGGTTGTGGCGCAGGAAGTTTCTGAAGCGGCGGTAGAGCTCGGCCTGGGGGCCTTGCAGGGCCGCCAGGTAGACGCACTCGGTCTTGCGGGCGAAGATGTCACGCCAGGGCGACATGGCCGGGCCTCCTGGTGCTGTGGGGTCCGTTGACCATATTCTGGGTCAGGCCGGGAGCAGAGTCATCATAAATCGCGGCGGCGGGGCCGCCACTGCCTGGGTGTACCACCCGGGCGATGGTGGTATCATCCAGAAAACGGCACGCAGGCCCCAATTGCCACGGAGGACCGCCATGGCCCCGACCCCCGAAAGCCTGGAAGCCCGCCTGGCCCTGGTGGACGGCATCTTGGAGGGGGCCTTCTTCTCGCCCCTGCACCAGCACGACTGGCTGGCCTTCTGCTGCGGCCAGCCCGCCCTCTTGGGCCTGGAGCAGGACGAGATGCAGGACCTGTTCTTGCGCGCGGCCCTGACCTGCCAGACCATCTATCCCGAGCTGGTGGAGGGCCGTTCGCCCCTGGCCTGGCTGTGGGCCATGGACGACCCCCGGCCGGTGCTGGCCCAGGTGCTGGTCAGCCTGCGCCACGACCGGCCCTTGTTGTTCCACCGCGTGCTCTTCTCCCTGCCCGCCGTGGCCCAGGGCCAGGTCAACCCCGACGACTTCGAGTTGGCCGAGGACTTCCTGACCCAGGCCCTGGGCGAGGGGCTGGACCTGCGCCAGGCCGCCGCCGAGGAGATGGAGACCATCGGCCGCCGGGCGCTCAAGGCCGCCGGCCAGGACCCGGACCAGCCCGACCCCCGCCTGGCCGCCCTGGCCGGCCAGGTGCTGGAAGAGGCCCTGGCCCATGACCTCGGCAGCGACCACGCTTTACGCCTGTGGCTGGTCGCCGGCCCCGGCCTGGCCGGGGTGGATGAGCGCCTGGCCCCCGCCGTGCTGGTGGAGGCCTGGCGGCGTTGGGTGGGGGCGGTCAGCGGCGCCCGGCCCGACCTGGGGCTGTTGGAGCGCTGGCTGCCCTTGCTGGGCCTGGGCGAGGCCGACCTGGCCCTGCACGCCCCCGTGGACCCCCACGGCGGCCACGTCATCGCCGCCCAGTGCCCCTACTGCGCGGCCCTCATCAGCCTGCGCCTGGGGGTCAAGGTGGAAAAGCTCTCGGGCTGCCCCCACCTGGTCTACGTGGGCACCGGCGACGAGGTGCACCTCTTGGAGGTTTTGAGCCACTTCGATCTGGGTAGCGACTTCAAGGCCCTCTTGGCCTCCTACTATCAGTCGCCTTCGGACCTGGAGCTCTACGGCACCATTGTCAACGACCTCTACGAGATGCTGGCCCACCAGGGGCGCCTGCGGGCCATCCCCGTGCGTAGCGAGTCGGCGCCCCAGGCCTTCTACAACCTGCGGGCCTATTTCGCCGGCCCGTCCGCCCCGGGGCCGACCCATCACTGAAGTCCGGATGAACGCAAGGCGGGAGGGGACAACCCCCTTCCCCACGAAAGCCAAGAAAAAAAGCAGGGCAAACGACATGAATCTGCTCGAGTTGCTGGACCGGCTGGTGGTCCCCGTGGGTCCGCCGGGGCGCGAGGACGAGGTGCGCGAGGTGGTCCGCCAGTTGGTGGCCCCCCATGCCCACCGGGTGACGGTGGACGCCCTGGGCAACCTGCAAGCCTGGCTTAATCCCGATTCCCGGCCGCGGATCATGCTGGACGCCCACATGGACGAGGTGGGCCTGGTGGTGCAGCGGGTGGAGGAGAATGGCTTTTTGCGCATCGCCAGCCTGGGCGGACCCGACCCCCGGGTGCTGCCCGGCTCGCGGGTGATATTGCAGCCCCGGCCGGGGGTGCATGTGCCCGGGGTGGTGGGCCTGGTGCCGCCCCACGTGGAAAAGGCCGCCGAGGCCGACAAGGCCTTGCCCTGGGACAGGCTGTACGTGGACCTGGGCCTGGCCGGGGCGGCGGCGGCGCGGGCCGCCGGGGCGGAGGTCGGCACCCCTGGGGTGGTGGAGGCCGGCCACGGCCCCCTGGGCGAGGGTTGCTACCAGGCCCGCAACCTGGACGACCGCGCCGGCTGCGCGGTGCTGGTGGCCCTCTTGCAGCGCCTGGCCAGCGACCCGCCCCCCTTTGGGGTGTGCTGCAACTTCGCGGTGGCCGAGGAGGTGGGGCTGCGGGGCGCCACGGCGGCGGCCTTTCACATCGCCCCGGACCTGGCCCTGGTGCTGGAGGCCACGGTGGGCGACACCCCCGGCGTGGAGCCCGCCCGGCATCCCTCGATCCTGGGGCAGGGTCCGGCCGTCACCGTGGCAGACGGGCGCATCGTGGTGCCCTGGCGCCTGGTGGAATCCCTGGAGCAGGCCGCGGCCCAGGCCGGGGTGCCCTGCCAGCGCAAGCTGCCGCCCTATGGCGGCACCGACGCCGGCGCCATCCACCAGAGCCGGGGGGGGGTGCCCACGGCGGTCCTTAGCGTGCCGGCCCGCTACATCCACACCCCGGTGTCCTTGCTCAACCTGGCCGACCTTGAGGCCATGCTGCAAATAGCCCTGGCCTGGCTGCCCCGGGCCGCCGCGCTGTGCGAGCCCCGGCCATGAACTGGAGCTTCCCCGACACCTACCACCTGGTGCCCCACGGGATATTGGCGGCCCGCCTGGAGCGCCTGGCCCAGGCCTGCCGGGAGCGGCGCCTGGCCGGCATCCTGCTCACCTCGGCGGTGGATGTCTACTATCTGAGCGGCAGCATGCAGCAGGGCGTGGTGCTGGTGGAGCCCTCGGGCGCGGGGCGCTACTTCGCCCGCCGCCACGCCGGCCGGGCCGCCGCCGAGAGCCCCCTGGCCGTGGAGCCGGTCAAGGGGCTGTCCCAGGTGGGCCTGGCCCTGGCGGAGGTGGCTTCCAAGGGCGCGCGCATCGGCCTGTGCCTGGACGTGCTGCCGGCCCGGGAGTACCTGGCCTGGCAGCAGCGCCTGCCCGGGGTGCGCCTGGAGGATGTGAGCGACGCCCTGCTGGAGCAGATGGGGGTCAAGGACGCCTTTGAGGTAGAGGCCATGACCCGGGCCGGCCAATTGGCGGCCCAGGTCTACGGGGCCATCCCCGGTTTGCTCAGGCCCGGGGTGCGCGAGGCCTGGCTGGCCGGCCAACTCCAGGCCCTGGCCATGGCCGGCGGGCACGTGGACCTTCTGCGCACCCGGGGGGCCTACATGGGCGTGTACACCTGGCATGTGGTCAGCGGTCCCGAGGGCGCCCTGCCCAGCGCCGTGGACGCCCCCTTTGGCGGTTACGGGCTTTCGCCGGCCTTTCCCCAGGGGGCCAGCCATAAGCTCATCCGCCCCCACGAGCCGGTGATCGTGGACTTCGGCACCTGCCTGGACGGCTACCAGACCGACCAGACCCGCACCTACTGCCTGGGCGCGGCGCCCCATGCCGTCAAGAAGGCCCACGCCGCCCTGGAGGCGGTGCGCCAGGCCCTCTTGGACAACCTGCGCCCCGGCGCGGTCAGCGGCGAGCTTTTTGACCTGGCGGTGGAGACAGCCGCCGGGATGGGCATGGCCGAGGTTTTCTTGGGCCGGCCCGAGCAGCGCATAGGCTTCGTGGCCCATGGCGTGGGCCTGGAGCTGGGCACCCCGCCCTATGTGCGGCGCGGCTCGCGGGAGAGGGTGCGGGCCGGCGAGGCCTATGCCCTGGAACTGAAGATCGTGCTGGAGCAGGGGCCGGTGGGCCTGGAGGACACGGTGCTGGTCAACCCCCAGGGGCCGCCCACGGTCCTGACCCCCATGCCGGTCCAACTCTTCGAGCTACCGATGTGACCACCCGGCGCCGTGGCCGGGCGAGAAGCCGGGCCACGGCGCCAATCCTCCGGCCCACCTAGCGATTACCTGACACCCCTACTGGCCTGGGGCGCGGTATAAATTAACCAAAACTAAGACGGCGGTGGAGGCGCGGGCGGGGCACCGCTCGTTTGCGCGCGATTTCGCTTGCCTTCCTTTATTTAGTTCTGCTTAAATCAAACCAATATTTAGTTTGGCTAAATAAGCGGGCCGGGCGGCCCCAGGGAGGCTTGGACCATGTCCCAGAGCATGTTCGAGAGCGTGCCCCATACCGCCTTCGAGGTGGACGACAAGGGCCGGGTGCCCTCCTACAACTTCCACGCCCTGCGTTTTTTGGGCTACCAGCCCCAGGAGTTGCCCCAGGGCCTGTCCTTCGTGGACCTGATGGTGCCCGGGGAGCGCCGGGAGGCCTCCCGGCAACTGAAGCGCTGGCTGGGCGGCGACTGCGAGAAGGCCTGGTCGCACACCCTGCAAAAGGCCGACGGCAGCACCGTGGAGGCCGTGCTGGAGGGCGTGCCCTGCCTGCGCTCGGGCCGCCTGGTGGCCCTGACGGTCAACGTCTACGCCGAGTAGGGCCGGCCCAGCCGTACCTCCTTGGCCGGCCGCTGTGCTACCATGTCCTCACACCCTAGGTGGGAGGCGGCGGCATGCACAAAAGCGCCAAACACGGCCTGGCGGCCCTGACCCTGCTGCTGGCCCTGGTATTGCTGGCGGCCGGCTGCCAAAAAGGCCCCAAGAACCTGGACAACTTCCGCAAGGTGCGGATCGGCTGGACCCAGGAGCAGGTCAAGGAGCTTCTGGGCGAGCCCGATAAGTTGGAGGAGGCCGCCGGCCTGGCCGGCGTCTGGACCTACCACGGCCAGAACTGGCTGGGCTCGCCGGACAGCGCCCTCATCGTCACCCTGCTGGGCGGACGGGTCATCATGGTTACGCTATCGGCGCCGGTGCCCCGCTAGCATCAGGCGGATCTGTCGCCTATATTCAGTTTGGCTAACGCAAGGCCGCCGGCCCTCGGACGAGGACCGGCGGCGGTTGCTTAGCAGTACGGGGCGCGCCCCGGCCCGGAGGCCTACTTCACGGCGTCAATGATGGCCAGGGCCTCGTCGCGGTAGGCGTCCATGATGTAGGGGATGCCGGTGACCATGGCGCACTCCTCGGTGAGGCTGGCCAAGTCGTCGCGGCTCATGTATTCCACCTTCCACTTGCGGGCGCCGGCCATGAGCTGCTGCAGGCCCACGCGCATCTTCTCGCCGGCGGTGTAGATGCCCACGGCGCCCAGGGGGAACTTGGCCGCCTCCTTGCCGTACTGGGCCTTGAGCTCCTCGTAGCACACGAAGATCTCTTCCTTGGTGGCGCCGTACTTGCTCACGGTGCTGGGCAGGCCGCCGTCCTCGCCACTAAGCCAACGGCCGATGTTCTTGCCCACCATGCCGGGGATCATCAACGCGCGGCCCATGCACACGGCCTTGCAGTAGGGGGCGCCCAGGGCCAGGGCCTTGAAGATGTGGTCCTCGCTGGAGAAGCCGCCGGCAAAGGCGATGTCGGGCACCCAGGCCCCGCGCTCGGCCAGGCGGCCGCACAGCTCGTAGGCCATGGAGTGCAAGTACAGGCTGGGCACGCCCCACTCGGCCATCATGCGCCAGGGGCTCATGCCGGTGCCGCCGGGGGCGCCGTCAATGGTGAGTAGGTCCAGCTTGGCGTCGGCCGACCAGCGGATGGCCATGGCCAGCTCGCGCATGGGGTAGGCGCCGGTCTTGAGCGTCACGCGCTTGAAGCCAAGCTTGCGCAGGCGCTCCACCTCCTTCATGAAGCCCTCCTGGTCCACGAAGCCCAGGCGGGAGTGGCGCTCGAACTCCTTGATGGCCCCGTCCTTGAAGGCGGCCTGCACGGCCTTGGACTCGGGGTCGGGGGTGACGATGTAGCCGCGCTTCTTGAGTTCCAGGGCGCGCTCCAGGGAGTGGACCTTGATCTCGCCACCGATGCACTTGGCGCCCTGGCCCCATTTCAGCTCGATGGTCTCCACCCCCAGCTTGTCCACCACGTACTCGGCCACGCCCAGGCGGGTGTCCTCCACGTTCATCTGCACCAGGATGTCGCCGTAGCCCTGGTGGTAGCGGCGGTACTCCTCCACCCGGCGGCGCATGTCCGGCGCCTCCTTGATCTTGCCCTTCTTGTCCAGTTGCAGCTTGGGGTCTATGCCGCAGACGTTCTCGCCGCAGACCAGGGTGATGCCGGTGATGGCCGCGCCCACCGCGAAGTGCTCCCAGTTCTTGCGCGCGATTTCGGTGGAGCCCAGGGCGCCGGTGAACATGGGTATCTTCATCTTCACCTTGTCGGTGACGCCGAAGCTGGTCTCGGTGCTCACGGCCGGGAAGGTGGCGTGATCGGGGTCAGCCGTCACGCCCTCGGCGCCCAGGGCGTAGCCCATGATGTTGAGGTGGGAGTAATCAACGGGATAGTCCTTGTCGGCGCCGGCGGTCAACTCGCCGAAGGGGCTGGGGTACAGAAGCTCGCGGCCCCGGAAGCTGGCGCTGAACAGATCGCAGTTGCCCTTGCAGCCGTCCAGGCAGCGGGAGCAGATACCCGACTGGGGGGCCACGTTGCGGGAGCGGTTCTTGGTTTGCAGGGCCTCGTTGGAGTTGGGGCGGTGCAGGTTCATGGCTCTCTCCTATGGCGAAAGATGTGCTGGCGCTTAATGCCGGGCTGGCGAGGCCTGACGAGCCTTGCCTGCCCCATGTAAGCTGAACTGATAGGCAACCTTTGCCATTTTTCATGGCACTCTCCGGGCTGTCAACCGCTAATTTAAGCTTAGCTAATTGGTTAACCTGTTCATATGCCGGGAAAACAGGGCCGGGGGCGGCAAGGCATCAAGCTTGGCTTGGGGTACAGCCCAAGGCAACCAACCGGCTATATACGGCAATTTTGCCGCATATGCCTGAAGGGACTACCAGGGCCTACGGCAGCGGTCCAGGCCGGTCCCGGAAGGCAAGATTGCCGCAAAACTACGGCAAAAAATTATTTTGGCTAAATCGGCGTGGCGGCGGCCGTCTCTGGCTGTCGGGCTGGGTGTTAGTTATTATAAAAATTAGCGCGGATGGTCCCCTGGCGCCGCCAGCACAGCGGCCCAGGGGGCCGGCGCGGCCAGCCGTGGGGGCTGGCGAGAGGCTCAGCCGATCTTGACCCACAACAGCCGGGCCGGGGCGCGGCCGGGGTTGCTCCACTGGGTGGGCATCTCGCTGGTCAGGTAGATGACCTCGCCGGCCCTGGCCGTGTAGACGGCCTTGTTCACCTTGAGTTGCAGGCGCCCGGCCAGCACGTAGCCCAGTTCCTCGCCTTTGTGCACGAAAAAGTGGGCCGGCAGGCTGCGCTTGGGCGGCACCTCGATGATATAGGGCTGGGCCTTGGTCTTGAAGGTCTCGGGAATGAGCCGCAGGGCCGTCACGGCCTCCTCGGGCAGGTCGGCCAACTGGGCTGGCTCGGCCAGGGCGGCGGGGAAGACCACCGGGTTCTCCTCCTGGCCCCGCTCGGAGAAGAAGGAGCTGATCTCCACCGAGAGCACCTCGGCCATTTTGACCAGGGCTGGCAGGGAGGGGAATATCAGGTTGGACTCCACCTGGCTGATGGTGCTGGGGGTCACCCCCACCAGGCGGGCCAGCTCGGTCTGCGAAAGCCCCTTGCGCGCCCGCAGGTCCTTCAGGCGGTAGCCCAGGTCCAGGACCCCGCCGGCCCGGTGCTGGTCGTTGAAGGTGACTTCCAGGTCCTTGGTCCAGTAGTTGTGCGGCTGATGCAGGGAATCCAGGTCGCGCTTCTCGGCCTTGATGATGGTCAGGGAGGTGGTGCCGCGCTTGACCGCCAGGTCAATGACCACCTGGGCGATCTGGGCGATCTGGGCGCGCAGCCGGCTGGAGTGGGCCTGTTTCTCCATGATCCAATAGGCGATGGTCTTCAGCTCGTAGAGGCGCGGGCAGGAGTGGGAGTAGAAGTTGATGATGGCTTCCTCGCCGCCCCACAGCTCCTGCATGCCCGTGAGGCTTTCGAAGACAAAGCGCACGTCACCGGTCATGGTGCCGTGCACGCCGTAGAAGGCGTCCATCACCGCCTGCATGCTACGCGGCTCGGCCACCGGCGTGACCTGGCAGGCCAGGCCGTTGGGGGGCCGGCTGTAGAAGCGCCGGAAGACCTCGTTGCCCTGCCCCTTGCCATGGGTGAAGCAGTCCAGGATGGTCAACAGCGGACTCTTGGCCAGGGGACCCAGTTTGTCCAGCAGGTTGGTAGGCGAGCGGTCGAAGCTGACGTAGATGATGGGCCGGCCCTGCTCCTGGCTGGCGCGCACGAAACTCAGGCAAAAGGGCGCGGCCAGGGAGCCGGCGTCATCATGCCAGACCACGTTGTCGCCAATGTAGAGCCCGCCCAGCAGATGGTCCAACTGGCCCACACCCGAGCCCACGCGCAGACCTTGATCCATGGCTGAACCCTTCCCCCCAAGGCTAGCTAGGACCGGCCCCGGCGTGGTCGCACCCCGGGAGCCGGCAAGACGTTTAATGCCAAAGGATTAACATCCCCCGGCCCTTTGGGCAAGCCCCGGCTGGCTGATTGTGGACGGCCGGCCGTTGGGCCGGGGAGGTCCTTCTAGCGGGCTTCCCGGCTAACGGCCTTTTTCTTGACCACCCGCCAGGTCTTGCGGGCCAGGAAGGACCTGGGCCAGGCCTCCAGCATCTGGTCGTAGAGATCGCGGGACACCGTGAAGGATAATTCGTCGGCGCGGAAGAACTGGCGGGCCGAGGGGTCCAGGCCCCCCAGCACGGCCACCCGGTCATGGCCCTGGGCCAGGTAGTGCAGGGGCCAGGCGGCCAAGGCCCCGCAGGCGGCGCTGAAGGGCGCGCGCACCGCCTCGGCCCGGCCGGTGACGTAGGTGGCCAGGGTGAATAGGCCGGTAAGGCTCTCGGGCCGCGTGAAGAAGGTCACCAGCTCCGGTTCCTCGCCGGGTTCCAGCAGGTCCAGGGGCTTTAGCACCAGGTAGGGCCGGGCGGCGGGCCGGGGGTCGGCCAGCTCGAACAGGCCCCGGCACTGGCTGGGGGTGGCCAGGTAATGCTCGCCCTCCAGGTGGCCGGGTATGCCGCTGGAGACGTAGTGCACGATGGTCTCGGTCTGGGGCTTGATGAAGCCCAGCCAGAAGGCCGCGCCGGCGCAGCCGTAATGATCGGCGCTGAACCAGGCGGCGGTGTGCTTGCGGCGCGCCCGCCAGATGTGCCCCATGGCGCAGGAGAAGCCGCCGAAGACCGCGCCCCAGTTGATCTGCCCGGCCATCTCTCGCTCCCGGGTGGGGCGCTCCAAGGGCTCGGGCCGCAGCCCCTGGGCCGGCGGGGTGTCGCTGTAGAACAGGCCCAGGGGCATCTCGCCCAGGCCCAGGGCCGCCAAGAGTCCGCTGAGTTCGGGCGCAGGTTGTGCTGGCATGGCCGGCTCCCAAGATGATAGGCTATTGTGCGGTCATGATACCGCACCATGGTTGCCCATGGCGGCGGCAAATGGGGATTGGGAGGAGAAATGGATTATCTGGAGCTTACCGCGCCCTGCGGCCTGGACTGCTGGAACTGCGGCCTGTACCTGGCCCAGGAGGACCCGGGCCTGCGCCAGGCCATCGCCAAGAAGACCGGCCGGCCCGAGGAGGCCTGCGCTTGCCCCGGCTGCCGCGCCCAAGGTGGCACCATCGCCTTCCTGGGCATGCAGGGGCCCTGCAAGGTGTGGCGCTGCACGGAGGCGCGCGGTTATCTGCTCTGCGCCGAGTGCGGCGATTTTCCCTGCGACCACCTGCACCCCTACGCCGACCTGGCCGGCGAGCGCCCCCACAACACCAAGATTTTCAACCTCTGCCAGATACGCAAGCTGGGCGTGGCGGCCTGGGCCGAGCAAAAGGCCCTGAGCGTGCGCCAGAACTATTTCAAGGGCAAGCTGGTGCTTTAGCCGGGGACTCCCGGCCGGACAACACTAATGGCTTGGGCCAGGTGCCGTGGCGGGCACATACGGATCGGGTAAGGCTGTGGCGTTGGCTGGGGCTGGCGGCCCCCGTTGGGAGGTCGCCGCACTGTTAACGGGCGGGGGGTTACCCCCGCCCGGTTCTCGTCCTGGCAGCCTTGCTGCGGGGGCCGTCAGGGCTGGCCAGGGCCGCAACCCCGCCCGGCCCGTGTATGCCCCCCGCGGCGGGCGCTGCCGCTATTCGCGCTTGGCCTTGCCCCGGCCCGAGCGCTCGTCAATGTCGCCGGGATACATCACCGCGTCGTGGCCGCGCTCGCCGGTGCGGATGCGCACCACCTCCTCCACCGGCAGCACGAAGATCAGGCCATCGCCGGCCTCGCCGTCGTCGCCGGTCTTGGCGGCCTTGACGATGGCCTGGATGGTGGCATCCAGGTTGTGCTCGCTGAGCACGATGTTGAGCTGCATCTTGGGCAGCATGTCCACCACGTAGGAGCCCGAGCGCCCCGAGAGCACGATGCCCCCCTGGCGGCCCCGGCCGCGAATCTCGAAGATGTTCATGCCCAGGATGCCCACCTGCTTCAAGGCCTCGCGCACGTCGTTGACCTTGTCCTCGCGGATGATGGCCTCTATCTTCTTCAGCATGACGCTGTCTCCCTTCTGATTGGGTGCTGGCGGTCCTAGGAATATGCTCTCTCACCATGGGAGCTGATGTCCAGGCCCACTTCCTCTTCCATGTGGTTGACGCGCAGGCCGATGGACCAGTCCAGCAATTTGGCCAGCACGTAGGTGACCACGAAGGCGAAGACCATGGTCACGATGGCGGCCAAAAGCTGCACGCCGAACTGGCCGGGGTTGCCGTAGAACAGGCCGTTGCCGCCCGAGGCGTTGACCTCAACGGTGGCGAACAGGCCGGTGGCCAAGGTGCCCCAGGTGCTGGCCATGCCGTGGCAGGCCCACACGTCCAGGGACTCGTCCAGGCCCCGGTTCTGGCGCATGCGGATGGCGTAGTAGCTAAGGGGAGCGGCCACCGCGCCGATGACCATGGCCGCCAGCGGGGTGACGTAGCCCGAGGCCGGGGTGACGGCGGCCAGGCCCACCACCATGCCCGTGGCCAGGCCCAGGGTGGAGGGACGGCCATCCAGCCAGGAGAGCACCATCCACACCAGGCCGGCGGTGGCGCCGGAGGTGTTGGTGGTCAACAGCGCGTTGCCGGCCACGCCCGAGGCGGTGAGCGCCGAGCCGGCGTTGAAGCCGAACCAGCCCACCCACAACAGCCCGGCGCCCAGGACGGTGTAGGGGATGTTGGTGGGCTCCATGGGGAAGGACCCATAACCTTTGCGCGGGCCGATGGCCATGGCGAAGGCCAGGGCGCTGAAGCCGGCGGCAATGTGCACCACCGTGCCCCCGGCGAAGTCCAAGACGCCCATCTCGGCCAGCCAGCCGCCCTTGCCCCACACCCAGTGGCACAGGGGGTCATAGACCAGGGTGGCCCACAACAGGGCGAAGAGCAAAAAGGTCTTGAAGCGCACCCGCTCCACGAAGGCGCCGGTGATGAGCGCCGGGGTGATGACCGCGAACATCATCTGGAAGGCGGCGAAGACCGTCTGGGGGATGGTGGTGCCGTAGTCGGGGCTGGGGGCGGCGCCCACGCCCATGAAGCCCAGGAAGTTCAGCCCGCCGATGAAGCCGCCGATGCTCTTGCCAAAGGACAGGCTGTAGCCGAAGAGGATCCACTGCACCCCGATAAGGGCCATGAAGACGTAGCTCAGGGTCAGGGTGGAGAGCAGGTTCTTTTTGCGGACCATGCCGCCGTAGAAAAAGGCCAGGGCCGGGGTCATCAAGAGCACCAGGGAGCAGCAGACCAGCACCCAGGCGGTGTCGCCGGCGTTGATGGCGGGGGGCATCGGTGAGTTCTCCTTACTAAAGATGCGTGGGGCGCCGATTGGCGGGCCACCGGGCTTAGGCCACGGGGCCAAGGCTACGGGGGCAGCTTGAGCAGGTATCGTGCCAGACGGGGGAAAGCGGCGATTACTTACAATAATGTTGGCAAGTTATATTGACAATTTTGACGACGCACGGCCATTGAACCTACCTGGCGGTAGTATGCTGGGCAGAGGCTGGGACGCGGCGGTGCCTTTTGGGGCCAGGAAGGTGGCCCGGCGGGACCGCCTGGGCAATAACCAAGGCCAGAATGGGGGGATTATTCGCGTGTATGGGCTGCTCAGGCCCGGCGCGGGGGCTGCGTCTAACCTGGGCGGAAAAAACCTACGCACAGGTGCGACAAAATAGTCAACCCACGAAAATGTAGCCAATGCCTGCCCGCGCGGGCCCTGGCCACGGGTTGGTAGGGTTTTAAGGCGCGGGCCAGCCGATCACTCCCTGGCCCCGCAGTTCATCCACCTCCCGGGGGCCATAGCCCAGGCCCTCCAGCACCTCCCGGCTATGCTGGCCCAGGCCGGGGGCCGGGGCCAGGACCGGGGTGGGCGAGCCCGAGAGCTTGAGCGGGCAGGCCAGGTGGCTGCGTCCCTGCTGGTCTTGCTCCAGCATGCCCCGCTCAAGGGTCAGGGGAGCGGCGGCGGCCTCCTTGAGGCTCAGCACCGGCTCGGCGCAGCAGTCGGCCGGCCCCAGCAGGTCCACCCACTGGGCCAGGCCGCGGCTGGCGAAGATGGCCGCCACCTCGGCGATGGTCTCCGGCCCGCCGAACTGGCGCGCCACCAGGTCGGGGCGGCCCACGGCCTGGCAGAAGTTGTGCCAGAACTTGGGCTCCAGGGCGCCCAGGGACATGTGCCCGCCGTCCGCCGTGCGGTACAGGCCGTAGCAGGGCGCGCCGCCATTCAGGAGCATGCGCGCCGGTCCGTCCTCGGACAATCCGGCGGCCACCCCGGCGAAGACCATGGTGGCCATGGACAGGGAGCCGTCGTACATGGCCGCGTCCACCATCTGGCCGCGCCCGGTGCTGCCCCGCTGGATCACCGCCGCCAGCAGCCCCGCCAGGGCCGGCCAGGAGCCGCCGGCCAGGTCGGCCATCTGCACCCCGGGCAGGGCCAACTGGCCCTCGCGGGTGCCGGTCATGCCCAGCACCCCGGCCTGGGCCAGGTAGTTGATGTCGTGGCCGGCCTTCTGGCTGTAGTCGCCCTCCTGGCCGTAGCCGGTGATGGAGACCTGGATCAGGCGGGGGAAGCGGGCGCTCAGCTCCTCAAAGCCCAGGCCCAGGCGCTCGCACGTGCCGGGGCGGAAGCCCTCCACCAGGATGTCGTATTCCTCCAGGAGCTTGAGGCAGATTTCCCGCCCTTTGGCGTGCTTGAGGTTGAGCGCCAGGCTCTTCTTGCCTCGGTTGAGGGTGGCGAAGAAGGCCGGCCCCAGGCCGCCGCCGATGCCCCGGGCGTAGTCGCCGCCCACGGGGTTCTCCAGCTTGAGCACCTCGGCCCCCAGGCAGGCCAACAGCCAGGTGAGAAAGGGACCGGGCAGGTTCATGGACAGGTCCAGCACCTTAAGGCCGGAGAGGGCGGCGGGCATGGGGCTGTCCTTTCGCTCGATGGGAGAGGGTGTCAGGGGCAGACCAGCCATGCAATACACCCGACAGGACTTGGTGTTGCCAAAAGCTAGCAATGGCTGTCGTCGCGAGGAGCATCCCTGGAGGGATGCGACGTGGCGATCTTCCCTTTCGTCCTTAACAATAGCCCAACCAGAAAAGGCGCGAAGCGGAAGATTGCTTCACTGCGTTCGCAATGACAGCTATCTTTTTTGATGATGGCAAGAGCAGGGCCATCCCCGGTAGGCGTGGTAATTGACCGCGTTGGCCCTGTTGCCTAACCCCCCACCTCCATGAGCACCCCCTCGGTCAACTCCACCATGCGCTCCAGGGAGAATTCGTCCCGCACCCGCTGGCGCATTTCCTGGCCCAGGCGGGCCAGGTCAGCCGGGGGCAGGGCCAGGAGCTCCAGGCAGCGCCCAGCCAGGCCGGCGGCGTCGCCAATGGGCGCCACCAGTTCGGGCCGGCCCAAGAGCCAGGGGGCGTCGCCCACCGCCGTGACCACACAGGGCTTGGCCGTGGCCATGGCCTCGGCCACGGCGTTGGGCAGGCCCTCGCCAAAGGCCGAGGAGAGCACGCATATTTCCAGGGCGTTATACACCGCCGGCATGTCCTGGCGGGAGCCGGCCCAGACCAGGGCCTGGCCCAGGCCCAGGGCGCGGGCCTGTTCCGCCAGGGCCAAGGTGTAGGGTCGCGGCCCACCGCCCACGCAGACGAAGCGGGCCTGGGGCTGCTCCTTGAGCACCAGGGCCGCCGCTTTCAGGAAGGTGAGGTGGTCCTTCATGGGGTCCAGGCGAGCCACCAGGCCCAGGAGGGGGGCGGCGGGGGCTACGCCCCATTGGGCGCGCACCCGCGCCCCGGCCTGGGGGTCTGGGTGGAAATGGGCCACGTCAATGCCGTTGGGTATCACCCTGAGCTTGCCGGCGGGCCAGCCCTGGCGCTCCAGGATGGCCGCCCCGCTCCGGGAATTGGCGATGATGGCCGCCGCGCCCCGGGCCGACAGCCCCAAGAGGCCGTGGCTCAGGCGGGCGAACCAGTCGTAGCGGCTAAGGTCCATGTCGCTGGCCCGCACCCCCCAGACCACCTGGAGCCCCGGGCACAGGGGCCTGAGCCAGGCCGCCAGCAGGTTGGGTGTGTCCAGGAAACTGTAGAGCACCTGGGGCCGCTCCCGCCTGAGCCAGGCGCGCAACCTCATGGCCACGCCCGCCAGGTCCCAGCGGCCGGCCTTGGCCAAATCCACCACCGGCACCCCGGCGCTGGACAGGTCGGCCTCCAGGGGGCCGCCGCCGTAAAAGACCAGCACGCGCACCTGGTGCCCGCGCTCCAAGAGACCCCGGGCCAGCAGGCTGAGCTGGCGCTCGGCCCCGCCCAGCTCCAGGGAGCGTATGAGCAGGGCGATGTTCATCAGGCCGCTCCGGGGTACTCTTCCAGCCAAAGCTGGAACATCAGGATGGGCCACAGGTAGTAGTGCCAGGCCTTGCCGCCGGCCTGGTGTTCGGCCCAGGCCCGGCGGATGGGGGCGGGATCAAAAAAGCCCTCGCGCCTGAGGCGGCCCTCGTCCAAAAGCTCCTCGGCCCAAGCGCGCATGGGGCCCTTGAGCCAGGCGTCAATGGGCAGGCCGAAGCCCATCTTGGGCCGCTCGATAAGCTCCCGGGGCACGTATTTGTACAGCACCTGGCGCGGGAGCCACTTGCCGACGTCGCCCCGCATCTTCATGCCCAGCGGCAGGCGCCAGGCCAGCTCCACCACCCGGTAGTCCAGCAGGGGGGCGCGGGCCTCCAGGGCCACGGCCATGCTGGCCCGGTCCACCTTGACCAGGATGTCGTCGGGCAGGTAGGAAACCAGGTCCAGGTACATCATGCGCTGGCGGAAGTCGGGCAGGGCCGGCCACTGGCCGGGGTCGGAGAGGGCGGTGGGTGGCTCCGCCGTCCCGGGCACCAGGGCCGCGGGGTCCTTCCACAGCGACACCAGGCCCCGGTAAAAAGCCTCGGGCGTGCCGGCGCCGAGCATCTGGGCCAGCTCGTGCAGATGGTCGCCGGGGTGCTTGAAGTGCATGCGGCTGGGCAGGAGCCAGCGGCAGGCGCCGAAGAGCCGGTCCCAGGCCTGGGGCGAGGCGGCGCGGATCACCCCGCCGGCCAGGGCCTTGAGGGGCGCGGGCAGGCCGCCGGCCCTTTGCCAGACGCGGTCGGCCAAAAAGTAACGGTCATAGCCGCCGAAGAGTTCGTCGCCAGCGTCGCCGGAGAGCGCCACGGTGACGTGCTGGCGGGCCATGTGGCTGACCAGATAGGTGGGTATCTGTGAGGAGTCGGCAAAGGGCTCGTCGTACATGGCCGCCAGGCGTGGCACCACATCCAGGGCATCCTGCCAGGACACGTACAGCTCGGTGTGCCGGGTGCCCAGGTGGGCGGCCACGGCCCGGGCCTGGGGGGCCTCGTCATAGCCCGCCTCTGGGAAGCCGATGGTGAAGGTGCGCACCGGCTGGGAGGACTGGGCCTGCATCAAGGCCACGATCAGCGAGGAGTCCACGCCGCCGGAGAGGAAGGCCCCCAGGGGCACGTCGGCCACCATGCGTATCTTGACCGCGTCCAGCAGAAGCTCTTCCAGGCGGGCGGCGGCCTCCACGGGGTCCTGGGTCAGGGGCGAGGCCTGGCCGGCCTCGGCCATGTGGCGGGCCGACCAATAGGGCCGGGGCGCGGGCAGCAGGCCGCGATCAGCGGCGCCCAGGCTGAGGATGGTCCCCGGGGGCAGCTTGCGCAGGCCCTGGTAGATGCAATAGGGGCCGGGCAGGTAGTTGTGGCGGAGATACAGAGCCAGGGCGTCCCGGTCCACGCGGCCGGCAAAGGCCGGGTGGGCCGTGAGCGTCTTCAGCTCCGAGCCGAAGAGAAACACCCCGCCCATCCAGCCGTAGTACAGGGGTTTCTTGCCCAGGCGGTCGCGGATGAGGTGCAGCCGGCGCTCGGTCCGGTCCCACAGGGCGATGGCCAGCATGCCGTTGAGGCGCCGGGCGCATGCCTCCACGCCCCAGCGGGCCAGGCCCTCCAGGACCACCTCGCTGTCCGAGTGCCCCCGCCAGGCGATGGCCCCAAAGTCCTTCTCCAGGGCCGCGCGCAGTTCCTGGAAGTTGTACACCTCGCCGTTGAAGACCATGGCCCAGCGGCCGTCGTGGCTGAACATGGGCTGGTGGCCCATGGGCGACAGGTCCAGGATGGACAGCCGGCGATGCCCCAGGGCCAGGCCCGCCGGGGCGTCGGCCCAGGCCCCGGCGTCGTCGGGGCCACGGTGGGCGATGGCTAAAGCCATGGCCGCCACCCGCTCCAGCATCTCGGGCTCGGCCTGGCGGGCGTCGCTATCCAGAAATCCGCAGATGCCGCACATGTCCTGGGCTTATCCTATGATCTCGGAGAGCATGCAGAGTTCCAAATCCAAAACCCGCGCGAAGCTGTAGTCAGCCACCATCTGCTGGCGCGCGGCGGCGCCCAGGCGGGCGCGCAGGGCCTCGTCGCCCAGGAGCCGGCGCAAGGCCTGGTGTATGTCCCCCGCCTCCAGGCCGCACAGGAGGCCGCTGACCTCTGGGGCGATGATCTCGCGAATGCCCGGGGCGTCGCTGCCCAGCACCGCCGCCCCGCAGGCCATGGCCTCGATCAGGGCCTTGGGGTGGTGCTCGCCCTTGGAGGGCAGCGCGCAGACCGTGGCCCGGCGCATGAGCGCCGGCAATTGCTGGTTGTCCACCCGCCCCAGGAAGCGCACGGCCAGGCCGCGCTCCCTGGCCAGGGCCTCCAGGGCCGGACGCAGGGGACCTTCGCCCACCAGCCACAGCTCGGCGTTCAGCCCTTCCATGGCCAGCAGCAGGGGCTCCAGGTTTTTCTCCACGTGCAGACGTCCCACGTAGAGCACCACGTCGCCGCGCTTGGGCTCGGGGCCGCCGGGAGTGAAGAGATCGGTGTCCACGTAGTTGGGGATGACCCGGATGCGCGCCGGGTCCAGGCCGTAGCGAAAGGCCAGGGTGGCGGCCATGGCCGGGGTGGTGACCACGGCGCAATCGGCGGCGTTCAGCACCCGGGCCTCCAGGCGGAACCAGCGCTGGGCCTCGGTGGAGTCCTCGCCCTCCCGCCAGATGGCGATGTTGGAGGGCAGGTAGCCGCAGCGGGCCACGAAGGCGTGCCCGGCCCGCCGGGCGGCCCTTAGCGCCAGGTCGGCGCCCTGCATCTGGTTGGTCTTGACCACCGCCGGCCCTTTTTGCCGGATGGTCAGGCCGGTGGAGAGCAGCAGGCGGTACAGGCGCCCGGGCAGGCCCAGGCGGTTGTCCAGCACGGTGAGGCCCCCCAGCTCCGGGGCCAGGGCGCGGTCGTGGCGGCCGTAGCTGACCAGGCTGACGCCGGCCAGGTGGCGCAAGAGGGCGCGGTAGATGGCCGTCTCGCGTTCCAGGGTGCCCATGGTCCGCCAGTCGGCCAGGGCTGAGCCCAGGCTGAGGAACAGATACAGCCGCGCCTGCCCCAGGCCGGTGAGCCCCGTGCCGCAGCAGATGGCCGGGGCGTGGATTATGCCCATGCCGTCATCCTAGCCGCGCCGCCCCAGGAGCCATTCCACCAACTCCAGGTCAAAGGGCGTGTCTATGTCGAATGAATCCTCGGGGGCCATGATGAGCGGCAGGGTGCGGCTACCGTAGAGCCGGCCCTCATCCATGACCACAGCGCGGGCGCAGGCCAGCACCGCCGGGCCGTTGCGGGCGAAGACCTCGGGCTTGTCCTGGCGGCGCAAGAGTTGGGCCAGCTCGGGCAGGAAGGGCTTGAGGCAGCCGTCCTTGAGAAGCATCACCGAGGCCGGGTTGAACTGGTGGGGCACCGGCAGCACGCTGACCACGGTGTCGGCCCGTTCCCCGAGCAAGAGGTCCACGGCGGCGTCAATGTGCTCGGCCCGGCGCAGGGGCGAGGTGGGTTGCAAATAGACGATGACCTCGGGCCGCCAGCCCTGGTCCTCCAGCCAGCCCACCGCGTGCTGGATCACCGGCAGGGCCGGGGTGCCGTCCTGGGCCAGCTCGGCCGGGCGCATGAAGGGCACCTCGGCCCCCAGCCCACGCCCGGCCTGGGCGATGGCAGGGTCGTCGGTGCTGAGCACCAGGCGGGTCAGGCGGCGGCTCTTCAGCCCCGCCTCCACGGTGTGCGCCAAGAGCGGCTTGCCCGCCAGGGGCGCCAGGTTTTTGCCCGGTATGCCCTTGGACCCGCCCCGGGCCGGTATCAGCCCCAGGATGTTCATGGACTCAGGCATGACTTAAGGTCGCCTCCCGCCGATTGCCGCGGTCAAAGGACCTCGGGAAATCTCTTTACCCCCAGGCAACGCCACTGGTGGCGGCCTGGGGCACGCCTTGGCCCTGCATACTATAACAAATAGAAATAGCTGTCATTGCGAGCGAACGCGCGGCAATCTTCCATTTCGCTCCTTGGTTGATTGGAGGGGCGAACCAAGAGCGGAAGGCGAAAAGGGAGATTGCTTCGTCGCCAAGGCTCCTCGCAATGACAGCTATTTCTGATGGTTGGCCCTGCCTAGTAGGCGATCTGCTTTTGCACCTTGACGTGGTCCAGGCGGGCCAGGATGTCGGCGATGCGCCAGCCGGCGGTGCCGTCGCCATAGATGGGCTGGCTGGGGTAGCGGCCGTGCACCAGTTGGCGGCGCACGGCGTCCAATATCTCGCCGCGGCCGTGGGGCACGTCTATCACGTTGGCCCCGCGCTCGCGGCCGTCCTGGCGGGAGCCCACGTTCACCGAGGGCACCCCCAGGAAGGCCCCCTCGCGCACCATGGCGCTGCTATTGCCGATCATGCAGGCGCAGCGCAGCATCAGGCGCACGAAGGTCTCCACCGGGAAGTTCTTGTAGAAGCGGATGTGGTCGTGCTTTTGGCGCTCGCGGAACTTGCGGATGCCCCGGCTCAGGTCGTCACTGCCGGCGTCCACGTTGGGCCACAGCATGACCGTGGGCATGCGCAGCTCGGCCAGGGCCATCAGCGTCTCGTGCACCTGGCGCTCGCTCTGGCCGAACTCGGTGGTCACCGGGTGCTGGCTAACCAAGAGGAAGGGCAGGTCCGGGTCCAGATGGCCGCCCACGCCCTCCTTGAACAGGAGGTCCTTGTCCAGGTTCTTGCCGTCGTTACGCACTATCTCGGCCACCAGGTCAATGCGCGGGCAGCCCACCACGTGCACGGATGCCGGGTCCTCGCCCATCTTGATGATGCGCTGGCCAGCTTCTTGGTTGGCCGGGAAGTGGATGTGCGCCAGCTTGGTCACGGCGTGGCGCACCGATTCATCTATGGTGCCGGTTACCTCGCCGCCCATGGTGTGGGCCAGGGGGATGTTCATGTAGGAAGCGGCGATGGCCGTGGCCATGGTCTCGAAGCGGTCGCCCACGGTGATGACCACCTCGGGCTTCAGGTTGTCGAAGATGGTGGGCAGCTCCATCAAGCCCAGGCCGGTGGATTTGGCCATGGTCACCGGGTTCTCGCCCTCGATGATCATGTGCACCTTGGCGTTGGCCGTGAAGCCGTCGGCCTCGATGACGTCCACCACCGAGCCGAAGCGGTCCAAGAGCGCCGAGGCGCCCACCACCAACTGAAGCTCCAGGTCAGGGTGGGCTTGCACGGCGCGCATCACGCTCTTGATGCTGCTGTAATTGGCCCGCGAGCCCACCACCACGCATATCTTGCGCATATCTTGCGTCCTCTTTCCAACGGCCGGCCAGCCGGCCCTGACAAGGCAGAATATGCCATGATACCGGAGGGAACGGCGGGCCACAAGCGCCGGTGGCGGCGGTGGCGGCACCGGGGCGGGGGACCTACCGTCCCTGGAGCGCTCCCTCGATGAGGGCCTGCAATTGCTTGAAGCGCGCCGGCTTGCCCAGGTGGCCCAGCACGTTGGGGCCGGCGGGCAGGGTCTCCTGGGCCTGGGCCAGGTCGCCGCTGAGCACGATGACCTTGACCTGGGGGTTGATCCCACGCAGGCGCCTTAAGCATTCCGGGGCGGCCATGCCCGGCATGTGCAGGTCCATGATGACCAACTCCACCGAATGGGCGCGGAAGACCGCCAGCGCCTCCTGGCCGCCCTGGGCCTTGAGGACCCGGTAGCCGTGCAGGCTCAGGAGCTCGCTTAGGCTATCCAACACGGCAATATCGTCATCCACCAACAGCAGGGAGCGGCCTCTGGCCAGGCCAGGGCTTTCCCCTGGCCTGGCCAGAGGCCGCGCCGGCAGGGGCTGGGGACTGGCCGGCCAGTAGAGCGAGAAGCGCGTGCCCTGGCCCGGCCTGCTCTGGCAGGCGATGGCCCCGCCGTGGGCCTCCATGATGCCCTGGGCCGTGGCCAGGCCCAGGCCGCTGCCCTGGCCGGCGGGCTTGGTGGTGAAGAAGGGGTCAAAGGCCCTGCCCAGGGTGTCCTGGTCCATGCCCAGGCCGGTGTCGGTCACCGTGAGCAGCACGTAGCGCCCCGCCTTGAGTTGTTTGGAGGATTTGGCGTCCTGGGGAGTGAACCTCAAGTCACTGGTGGCGAAGACCAGGCGGCCCCCCTGGGGCATGGCGTCCTTGGCGTTGAAGCCCAGGTTGAGCAGCACCTGCTCGATCTGCGCCGGGTCTCCCTGGATGGCGGGGAGACCGGGGGCCAGGTCCAGCTCCAGGGCCATGGCCGGGGGCAGGGTGGAGGCCAGGATGCCGGCCACCCTTTGGATTTCCTGGTTGAGGTCCAGGGGGACGCTTTGGGCGGGTCCTTGGCGCCCCAGGGACAAGAGGCCGCGCACCAAGTCGCCACCGCGCTTGGAAGCCTCGGAGATGCGCTCCAACCCCTGGCGGTCCTGGGGGCTGGCATCCGGGCGGGCCAGCATCAACCTGGAGTTGACCGAGATGACGGTCAGCAGGTTGTTGAAATCATGGGCCACCCCCACGGCCATCCTGCCCAGGACCTCTATCTTCTGGGCCTGGCGCAGGCTCTTTTCCATGACGAAATAGCTCTTGATGGAGACCCCGGCGATGGCGAAGCAGAAGCCCAGGAAGCCGTATTCCATCAGAAAGGCGCCCACTTGGTGCCCCAGGCCCCCCCATATGTCATGGGCCACCAACACCGCCCAGAAACTGAACCCGCTCACCACGTAGTTGAGACCCAGAATATGGCGGTGACGGTTGCGCCACCAGGCCCAATACAACAGCACCAAGGTGCCAAAGCAGTACAGGAACAGAACAGGGCCCAGGGGACCCAGGGCGGGCTCGACGTAGGGCTGGGCCAGCCAGAGCATCGGGCGGGCGATCAGGTGCTGGGCCACCACCAGGTCGGTGAGCCAAATAATGGCCAGCCAGCCTAAGTGGATCAAGAGAAACAGACGGTTGGCCAGCGGGGAGTGGCGCCCGAAAAGGCTGTACACCATCCGGGCCAGGGTGTGGATGATGAAAATTACCGCCGTGTATTGCAGCCGCTCGTTGAAGAAGAGCAAGGGCGCGTGGATGGCGTTGTAATTAATGAATTTAGTCACGCCATAGAAGGCCGCCGCCAGGGAAACCAGGGTGCCCCAGCCCACCCAGGCCTGTTGTCTTTGTCTGAGGAAGAACCAGCCTTGAAAAACCGCCAGGGAAAAGGCGATGGCGCCGACCAGCAGCGGCCCCAGAGAGGGTATCTCCACGCACTCTTTGAGCATGGAATTACCTACCAGGGGCTCGCGGCTGAGGCCGGACGATTATAAGGCCGGGCGGGATCAGACATTGAACCGCACGTGCGGGATGCCGCCGTCTTGCACCAAGTTATCTCGGCGGCGGAGCGTCATAAGGCCGGCCTTCTTCACCGCCGCCTCAAAACCCGGGGATTGGCCCGCGAGCCCACCATCACGCATATCTTCTCGCGCATTTCTTGCGTCCCCTTATCCCGGGCGGCCAAGCGGCCCCAGTCAGGCCGAATGCGTCATGATACCCGAGTGGGCGGCGGGCCACAAGCGCCGGTGGCGGCACCGGGGCGGGGACTTGACCGCCCCTGGAGCGCTCCCTCGATGAGGGCCTGTAATTGGTGGACGCGCACCGGCTTGCCCAGGTGCGCCAGCACGTGGGGGCCGGTGGGCAGGGTCTCCTGGGCCTCGGCCAGGTCGCCGCTGACCACGATGACCTTGACCTGGGGGTTGATGCCGAGCAGACGGCCGAGCAAATCCGGCGCGGCCATGCCCGGCATGTGCAGGTCCATGATGACCAGCCCCACCGGCTGGGCGCGGAAGACCGCCAGCGCCTCCTGGCCGCCCTGGGCCTTGAGGACCCGGTAGCCGCGCAGGCTCAAGAGCTCGCCCAGGCTGTCCAGCACCGCGACCTCGTCATCCACCAAAAGCAGGGAGCGGCCGCGGGCGGGTGCCGGGCTATGTCCCAGGGGGAGCGGCGGCGGCGCGGGCAGGGGTTGGGGGCCGGCGGGCCAATAAAGAGAGAATCGCGTGCCCTGGCCTGGGCCGCTCTGGCAGGCGATGGCCCCGCCATGGGCCTCCATGATGCCCTGCACGGTGGCCAGGCCCAGCCCGCTGCCCTGGCCGGCGGATTTGGTGCTGAAGAAGGGGTCAAAGGCCCGCGCCAGGATTTCTTGGTCCATGCCCTGGCCGGTGTCGGCCACGGTGAGCAGCACGTATTCTCCCGGCCGTGGTAGGGGGTGGGCCTTGGCATGGCGGCCATTAAGTTTCAACTCACGGGTGGCTAGCACCAGGTTGCCTCCCTGGGGCATGGCGTCGCGGGCGTTCAGGGCCAGGTTGAGGAGCGCCTGCTCTATCTGGGTTGGGTTGCCCAAAATCAGGGGCAGGTTGGGCGCCAGGTCGGTGGTCAGGGTGATCTGGCTGGGCAGGGCGGTGGCCAGCATGCCGGTGATGCGGCGTATCTCCTGGTTAAGGTTGAGTAGGGTGAGTTGGGCGGGGCCTTGGCGGCCCAGGGAGAGCAGGCCGCGCACCAGCTCGGAGCCGCGCTGGGCCGCCTCGGCGATGCGTGTCAGGCATTCATGTAGCACCGGGGCGGGGGTATGGGTTTGCAGCAGCCTCTCGGTGTTGGCGGAGATGACCTGCAGCAGGTTGTTGAAGTCGTGGGCCACGCCGGCGGCCAGGGTGGCCATGGCCTGGAGCTTCTGGGACCGGCGCAGCGACTGCTCCATGGACAGGTAGTTGGTGATGGAAAACCCGGCCAGGGAGAAGCAAAAGCCCAGGACTCCGTATTCGGCCAGGAATAGCCTGGCGTGCATGCCCATGGACACCAGGATGTCGTGCAGGGCCAGGACAGCCCAAAATATCATGCCCGAGGCCAGGTAGGGAAAATGCGGCAGGCGGCTGCGGGTCCGCCAGGGCCAAATAAAAATTAAGTGGCAGATGACGGCCCCAATGTAGGCCTGCATGACCAGGCCCAGCGGACGCATGGTGGGTCTGGGGTAATAACCGCCCACCCACAGGCTGGCCCGGCTGACCAGGTGGTCCACGATGATGTAGGGACTGAACCAAATCATGGCCAGCCAGAACAGGAGAGAGAGCAGAAAGAGGTGGTGCCTAAGCCGCGAACCCTTGGCCAGAAAAGAATAAATGAAATTGGCCACCGCGTAGAGCATGAGAAGGATCACGCTGTGCAGGGCGCGGTGCAGCACCGCCAGAGTAGCGATATTATTGGTCTGGAAGTTTAGGAAAATTATAGTGTTGTATATCGCGGCCGCCAGGCAGGCCGCCGCTCCCCAGCCCAGCCAAACGGACCGCTTTTTCTTGAGGAAAAACCAGAACTGGGCCACGGCCATGGAATAGGCCACCGCGGCCACCAGGGTGGGTCCCGAGGAAACCAAAAACAAATAATCTACGTACATATCGAATAATCTCGCACCGTTCGCGCCGGGCCGGCGGGGGCGGTAGCGCGGATGCCAAGCCGGGGGACTTGTTGGAGTATTTATACTATACTTATGATTATTACGTTAATGTCTATACTAGAGGTTGAAGCGCACGTGCAGGATGTCGCCGTCCTGCACCAGGTAGTCCCGGCCGCAGAGCTTCATGAGGCCGGCCTTCTTGACCGCCGCCTCGGAGCCATGGGAGGTGATGTCCTCGTAGCGCATCACCTCGGCGCGGATGAAGCCCTTTTGCAGGTCGCTGTGGATGACCCCGGCGGCCTCGTCGGCCGGCGCGCCGGCGCGCACCGTCCAGGCCCGCACCTCGTCGGGCCCCACGGTGAAAAAGCTGATGAGGTTGACCGCCGCGTAGCTGGCCTTGATGAGCCGGTCCAGGGTGCTTTCAGTCAGCCCCAGGTCGGCCATGAACTCGGCGCGCTCATCTTCTTCCATCTGGGCCAGGTCGGCCTCGATGGCCGCGCGCACCACCACCGGCGGCTCTGGCGTGCCCAGGTCCGGGGGCGTGGGGTCGTCCTCGGCGTTGTTGGCCACCACGATCAGGGGCCGGGCGGTGAGCAAGCCAAAGCCCTTGAGCTTGGGGTGGTGCATGAAGACCGGCTCGCCGCGCAGGGGCTGGTTGTCTTCCAGGATGGCCTTGGCCCGCTGGCATAGGTCCAACTCCTCCTGGTCCACCTTGCGTCCCCTCTGGCGCTCGCCGGCCATGCGCTCCAGGCGCCGCTCCACGGTGATGAGGTCGTTCAACAATAGCTCGTCGCCAAAGGCCTGGTGGTCGCCCTGGGGGTTGGGCGCGCCCAGGCCGGCGTCGAAGTTGCGCACCACCTCGATGAGCCCCTCGCACTGGCGTAGCTCGGGCGGTAGCCGGGTGGTGGGGTCCTCGGGCTTGGCCAGGGCCGGGGCCGGGTCCAGGTAGGTGATCTGGGCGTGGGTGGTCTTCTTGGGGTTGAACAGGGCCGAGAGCTTGTCCACCCGCTGGTCGGGCACCGGCAGGATGGCCGTGCCGGCCTGGTCGCGGCCCTTGTCGCCCGCCAGCTTGCGCCCGGCCAGGGCCGCGAAGAGGGTGGATTTGCCCGCGCCTGGCAGGCCACAGAGAGCCAATCTCATATAGAAACCACTCTTAAGTAGGAATTATGGGAGCTATTATTGATAGCCAGCGTGGTAGCGAGATTAAATACCGCCATTTTTGATCGGGGTCAAGGCCTAACTGCGCTGAAACGCTTTCACATTATTCAATAAATTTGGCCGGACCATTTTGCGGTCCTAATGAAGTTGGGCGGTTTTTGTGGCTTGTTTGGGAGGGTATCGGCAGGGCCAGTGAAAAGTTGTCGGGCATAATAGACCATGCGCGGCAGGCTGACGTCAAGGGATTGCCGTCCCCATAAGCTGCCAATTAAAGGCGGAACGCCATCGCCAGGGCGGCCATCATCGAAGCATATTGATTAGCACAGCTAAACGCTAATAATATTCACAACTGTGACGAATGTGGCCGGACCATTTGGTTGGTGGCCTCAAAGCAGCTTGGCCGCTTGCTTGGCAAAGTAAGTGAGGATGATATCGGCGCCAGCCCGCTTGATGCTTATCAGGCTCTCCATCATCACGCGGTCGTGGTCTATCCAGCCCTTTTCGGCCGCGGCCTTGACCATGGCGTACTCGCCGCTGACCTGATAGGCCGCCACCGGCAGATCAAACTGCTCGCGCACCCGGCTGATGATGTCCAGGTAGGGCAGGGCCGGCTTGACCATGACGATGTCCGCGCCCTCCTCGATGTCCAGCTCCACCTCGCGCAGGGCCTCGGCGCCGTTGCGGGGGTCCATCTGGTAGGCCTTGCGGTCGCCGAACTGGGGGGCGCTCTCGGCGGCCTCGCGGAAGGGGCCGTAGAAGGCGGATGCGTACTTGGCGGCGTAGCTCATGATGGGGATGTGCTCGTAGCCGGCCTCGTCCAGGGCCTCGCGGATCTCCATGACCCGGCCGTCCATCATGTCGCTGGGCGCCACCATGTCGGCCCCGGCCTTGGCGTAAGCCAGCGCCGCCTTGGCCAGAAGCTCGATGGATGCGTCGTTGTGCACGTCGTTTTTGTCAATGATGCCGCAGTGGCCGTGGTCGGTGTACTCGCACATGCACACGTCGGGCACCAGGAGCAGATCGGGCACGGCCTTCCTTACCGCGCGGATGGCCCGGGGCACGATGCCATCATCGGCATAGGCCCCGCGCCCCAGGGGGTCCTTTTTGGCGGGGATGCCGAAGAACATCACCGCCGGTATGCCCAGGGCCGCCACGGCCTGGCACTCCTCCACCAGCTTGTCCACGCTGAAGCGGTCAACGCCAGGCATGGAGCCGACCGGCTGCACCACGCCTTTGCCCTCCACCACGAACATGGGGTACAGCAGGTCGTTGACCGTCAGCGTGGTCTCGGCCACCAGGTCGCGCAGCTTGGCCGAGCGGCGCAGCCGGCGCATGCGGGTGATGGGGAAGGACATGGGACGCCTCCGGGAAGGGGGAAAGAGGAAGATGGGGAGATTATTACAGGAAGGGGAGAGGGGGGTCAACCTCGGCCGGGGCTGGTGGCCGGGGCTGGCCTGGGTTCGGGTTTGCACCGCTTGTACGCCCATAGGGGGGAATGCTCGTATAATCTGTAGGAAAACAACCCTGGTCTGGAGGAATGGCATGGGCTGGCTTGGCGGTGCTTGGCGGGTGGGCTTGGTCTGCCTGGCTGGGGCCTTGGCCCTGGGGTTGGCCACGGGGGGGACGGCCTTTTCCCAGTGCCCAGAGGGCTATATTGACGCGCATACGCACCTGATGGTCATGGAGGCCCAAGGCGGCAGGCGCCATGAAGCCAACCCGGTGGGGGCCTCCCAGGCGGCCCTGCGGGTGATGGAGCACCTGGGCATGGGCATGCTCCTGGTCATGCCCCCGCCCTTTACCATGGGTCAGGAGGATTTGTTCGACGCCGAGGAACTGGCCCTGGCCGCCAAGGCCCATCCCGGGCGGCTGGCCTTTCTGGCCGGGGGCGGGTCCCTGAACCTGATGATCCAGCGGGCCGTGGCCGATGGGCGAGTGAGCGAGGAGCTGCGGGCGAGCTTCACGGCCCGGGCCGAGGCCATAATCGCCCTGGGCGCCCGCGGCTTTGGCGAGTTGGCCGCCGAGCATCTTTCCTTCCGCCCCGAGCATCCCTACATCTCGGCCCCCCCGGACCACCCCTTGTTTCTGCTGCTGGCCGATTTGGCGGCCAGGCATGGGCTGCCCATTGACCTGCACATGGAGGCCGTGGCCATGGACATGCCCCGGCCCGAGGGCCTGGGCGCCCCCAACCCGCCGCGCCTGCCCGCCAACCTGGCGGCCTTGGAGCGCCTCTTGGCCCACAACCGCCAGGCCAAGATCATCTGGGCCCACGCTGGCTGGGACAACACCGGGCACCGCGGCGCCGGCCTGTGCCGCCGGCTCTTGGACGCCCACCCCAACCTGTACATGAGCTTCAAGCTGGACAAGCGCCGGGGGCTATCCGCCAGCTGTCCCCTGGATGATCAGGGGCGCCTGAAGCCGGAGTGGCTGGAGTTGATACGCGCCCATCCCGATCGCTTCATTCTAGGCAGCGACCACTTCTTTCTCTCGGACATGGATCGGCGGCACCTGCCCCAGCGGGCGCCCGCCATGGCCCGGCTGCTGCGGCTATTGCCACCTGACCTGGCCGAGCAGGTGGGGTGTGAAAATCCACGGCGGGTGTTTGGGCTGGGGGAGTAGGGGGAGGGGGGGGATTTACCGCGGCCGGCGCGGCCGGCGCAGGTGGCCCTGGTAGGTGATGGGGCAGGGCCTGGGGTGGCTGTGGAGAGAGGGGAAGGGGAAGACCAGCGGATCAAGGCCAGCCCCGTATGGAGTGATACTATTTCAACAACCATCATATAGTATTTAGGTTGTTGGCTCTTGATCCGGGCATCCTCTGACCGGCGAGCTTTGGTTTTCTGGCCGCCCAAGCCCCGTGTCCCGCTCTTAGCCCGGCCATTCTTATACCAATATGCAATCAAAGCCATCCATGGCTTTGATTGCATATTGGTATCAGGGGCAACACTACATGGCAAAATTAGAAAACAACAAACACCAGAACTTGACAAGCAACACGGTTGCCACGAAAAACAAAACCAATTAATCTATAATATTAGCTATATAATCACTCAATTCCCGCCAAGAACTCCCGCCATGCCTGGAAGTAGGCCTCCTCGGCGGCCAGGTAGGTGTCGTTGTGTCCGGCGCCCTTCAGGGTTATGAAGCGCTTGGGCTCCGGCGCGGCGGCGAACAGCTCGCGCCCCAGGGCCAGGGGCACGATGTCGTCGCGGTCGCCGTGCAAGCCAAGGATGGGGCAGGCCACGCGCTCGATGCGGCTCAGGGCGTCGAAGTGGGACTTCAGCGCCAGCTTGAGCAGGGGCAGGGGGAAGTGGGCGCTGCCGATGGCCCCCAGGTGGGGAAAGGCCGACTCCAGCACCAGACCGGCGACGGCGGCCTTGCGGGGGGGCGGGGGCAGGGAGGCCATGTGCGCGGCGGCGATGCCCCCCAGGGAGTGGCCGTGGATGACCAGGCGCAGGCCGCCGCGCCCGGCCAACTCCCGGGCGCGCTCCATCACCGCCTCGGCGTCCAGGAAAAAGCCCCGCTCGCTGGGCTGGCCTTGGCTCTGGCCATAGCCCCGGTAATCAAAGATGAGCAGGCTCACGCCCAGGGCGTGCAGGCGGCGCAACAGGTCCACGCGGTGGGAGACGTTGCCGGCGTTGCCGTGGCAGAGCACCACCAGGTGGCGGGCTTCCAGGCTGGGCACCAGCCAGGCGTGCAGCACCAGGCCGTCGCTGGTCTTGATGCGTAGATTCTCGTAGCCCAGGCCCACGCTGGCCGGGGTGGCCTCCAGCTCCCGCTGGGGAAAGAATATCTGGCTCTCCAGGAAGCCTTGACAGCCGGCGGTGAACAGGGACATCAAGAGCGCCCCTTTAATGATCCAGCCTGCTCCGGCGGGAGCCTGGCGGCTAGGCCTGTTCGGCATCCCCGCCCGGCCCGTGTTGAACGCCCGGCACCGCCGTTTAGCCCCGGCCTTCCCGCCGCCTTAAGGCCTCCAGGTTGTCCCGGGCCGTGGGGGCCAGGTCCAACAGCCGCTGGAGTTGGGGGCAGGGATAGTCCGGGCAGTCGGCGCAGGTGGGCAGGCCGCGGCCCAGGCCGCAGGAGCGGATGGTGCAGTGCTGGCAGATGAAGAAGCGCGGACCCTGGCACTGCTGGCAGCCCAGGCAGTTGATCTGGCTGGCCTCGATGGTGCTGTCGTATATCTGCGACCATTCCTGGGCGGTTTTCCGCCGCAGGCCCTGGTCCTTTCGGCTGGTGGCCAGAAAGGCCGGGCACAGGGCGCAGTCCAGACCGCAGAAGGCGATTCGGGCCGACACGGCGAACTCCCGCTGGAAGTGGCCCCGCCGCGAGCGGGGGATTGCTACCTTTATAACCCGGCCGCGCCCCGCTTGTCACAAAATTTGCGGTCCGCCGCCCCTGCCTGGCCCCGCCGGGGGCGTCAGGCCCCCGTGGCCGGCCTGTCATGCCGGATAGTACCCTTGTCCTATGGCACAAGACCGCTAGCTCACCACTTGGGCGGGCCGCCAGCGGGAGGAGGACGGCACCCGGGGACGGCCCGGGCCTAAGCCCAGGCGCTGATTGCACAAGCGGCGGACGGCTCTCCCCGGGGGCCTGGTGGGCCGCTGATGGCACGGCGCTTGCTTTATTGGAGGTCAGGAATTGAACGCGGGCAACCCCGCCGCCAGGAGAGCCGACCATGCCGCAGGCCCACCCAACCCAAGAGACTTCAGCCGGATCCCGCCGGCGGGTGCGGGTCTCCCTGGAACAGATCATCCGCTACCTGCAGGAGCGCACCCAGGACGATGAGGCGGTGGTGGCGGCGGTGGTGGAGTTGATGCGCCAGGGGTGTCTGCGCCGCCTGGCCAGCCAGCCGGCGGCCCGTGTGGACAAAGCGGCCTGAGGCCCTTGCAGCCTGGAGAAACACCATGTTTGACCTGATTATGGTTTACGGAGGTTGTTCGGTGGGCGGCGCCGTGGGTTGGTTGCTGGGCCGCCTGCTCTACCGGCCCTAGGGCCGCGCACCAGAGGAAAAAAGGCGTCCGCCAGGCATAGGGCACAGTCTACCCCGGGTCCGGTCTGTCTGCCCCAGTACCGCGCCCCAAGGGTGTCCACCCCGGAAGACCCCGCCCTCCCTGCCGGACTGACCAGCCGGTGGACGCCAAAACTAGGCCAGCCCCGGTCCGCCAGGGACCAGGGCGCCAGGGTAGGGGCCGCATAGACCCCGCCCGCCCCGCCAGCCAGGGGATGAACAGCTTGCTTGAACATCGGCTGGACAGGGGCCACCGGCCGTGGCGGCCGGGGCTGGCCATCCAAACCAGAGGCAAACAAAGCCGTCCCTGGCGTTGATTGCCTGGACAAGAAGCCCAAACACGGGAGGCCCCGGACGCCCAACCCCCCAACCGCTCCGGACCCCCCATCCCCGGCCCGGCCCTGGCAGACTCCCCCCTGCCAGGGCCGGCGCCTCCTTGTGCCCGCCTCCGCCGGGTCTGGCTTGACGGCTGGCCCGGTCATGTCATATGTCTGTTCATACCCGGTGCTGGTCTGCTAAATTGTCTTGAGCCTCGCCTGCCCAGGGGAGCCAGCCATGCCAGACCATGACAGCCAGGAGGACCCAACGGCCGCCAAGGACCAACTCCCGCCGCCTGGTCAGGCCCAGGCGCTCCTGGACCGCTTCTTCGACCTCAGCCAGGACCTCTTGTGCGTGGCCGGCCTGGATGGCTATTTCAGACGAGTCAACCCGGCCTTCACCCGCGTTTTGAGCTACAGCCCCCAGGAACTCCTGGCCCGGCCTTTAATTGATTTCGTGCATCCCGAGGACCGCGCGGCCACCCTGGCCCAGATGGATCGCCTGGGCCAGGGCAAGAGCGTGATCCAGTTCAGCAACCGCTACCAGACCAAGGACGGCGGCTGGCGTTGGCTCTCCTGGGTGTCCAGCCCCTCGGTGGAGGAGGGCCTGGTCTTCGCCGTGGCCCGCGACGTCACCGACCTCAGGCAGGCCGAGCAGGCCCTGTGGGAGACCGGCCAGCGCTACCGCCATATGTTCAACGAGATGAACAGCGGCATGGCCCTGCACGAGGTGGTCTGCGATGAGCGGGGCCGGCCCGTTGACTACCGCTTCCTGGACGCCAACCCCGCCTTCGAGCGCCTGACGGGCCTGAGCCGCCAGCAAATCCTGGGCAGGACGGCCCGCCAGGTGCTGCCGGGCCTGGAGGCGGAGTGGGTGGAGCGCTACGGCCAGGTGGCCCTGGGAGGCCCGCCGGAGCACTTCACCAGCTTCAACCAGGACCTGGGCAAGTACCTCGAGGTGAAGGCCTACAGCCCCCAAAAGGGCCAGTTCGCGGTGATCTTCCATGACGTCAGCGACACCGTGCGCGCCCAGGCGGAGGTCAAGAGTCAGCGCGACCGCTTGCAGACCTTGCTGGACATCGCCGGGGTGATGATTGTCGCCCTGGACACCGCCGGCCGCGTGATCCTGGCCAACAACAAGTGCTGCCAGGTGCTGGGCTATGACGAAAAGGAAATCGTGGGGCAAAACTGGTTCGACAACTTCCTGCCCGTGGCGGTGCGCGAGCAGGTCAAGGAGGTTTTCCGCAAGCTGGTGGACGGCGGCCTGGAACTGGTGGAGCAATACGAGAACCCCGTGCTGACCAAGTCAGGGGAGGAGCGGCTCGTCGCCTGGCGCAACGCCTACTTCCTGGACGAGCAGGGCCGCCTGCAAGGCGCGCTCAGCTCGGGCGAGGACATCACCGACCGCCGCCGCGAGGAAAAGGAACGCCGCAGCCTGGAGGCCCAGATACAGCACGCCCAGAAGCTGGAGAGCCTGGGTGTGCTGGCCGGGGGCATTGCCCACGACTTCAACAACCTTCTGGTGAGCATGCTGGGCAACGCCGAGCTGGCCCTCTTGGACCTGCCGCCCGAGTCGCCGGTGCGCGCCCGCCTGGTGGATTTGCGCGACACGGCCATCCGGGCCTCGGAGCTCTCCAGCCAGATGCTGGCCTATTCGGGCAAGGGCCACTTTCTGGTCAAGTCGCTGAACCTCAACCGGCTGGTGGACGATATGGCCCACCTGCTCCGGGTCTCCCTGGCCAAGAACGTGGTGCTCAAATACAACTTCCACCCCGACCTGCCCCTGGTGCAGGGTGATCCGGCCCAGCTCAGGCAGGTGGTGATGAACCTCATCATCAACGCCTCGGAGGCCATAGGCCAGCGCAGCGGGGTGGTGACGCTCAGCACCGGCGTCACCCAGGTGGACACCCGCTACCTGCGCGAGACCTTCGTGCACGACGACCTGCCCGAGGGCATCTACGTCTACCTGGAGATCTCCGACACCGGCTGCGGCATGGACCAGGAAACCAGGTTGCGCATCTTCGATCCCTTCTTCACCACCAAGTTCACCGGCCGGGGCCTGGGGCTCTCGGCGGTGCTGGGCATCGTGCGCGGCCACCGGGGGGCCATCAAGGTCTACAGCGAGCCCGGCAAGGGCACCAGCTTCAAGGTGCTCTTGCCCTGTGCCCAGGAGCAGCCCGGCGACCAGGCCCCCGAGCCGATGGCCCCTGCCGCGGAGGCGGCCCTGGGCGGCCTGGTGCTGGTGGTGGACGACGAGGAGTCGGTGCGGGTGATGACCAAGATGATGCTGGAGCGCTCGGGCTTTACCGCCATCACCGCCAGCGACGGCCTGGAGGGCGTGGAGCTTTTCCGCCAGCATCACGCCGAGCTCAAGGCCGTGATCCTGGACATGACCATGCCCCACATGAACGGCGAGCAGGCCTTCGGCGAGATGCGCCGCATCAACCCCGGCGTGCCGGTCGTCCTGGCCTCGGGCTACAACGAGCAGGACGCCACCAACCGCTTCTCGGGCAAGGGCCTGGCCGGGTTCCTGCAAAAGCCCTTCCGCCTGGGCGAGCTGCGCCAGAAGATGCGCCAGGCGCTAACGCCCGAGGGCTAGGGCGAATACTCGTAAACCGACAGCTTGACGGTGGCGTTGGTGTGAACCTCGGCGCCGGCCGGCGGTATCTGCGACTGCACCACGCCGTTCAGGCCCCGCTTGTCGGTGTCCACGCCGATGACGTTGACGTTGTCGAAGCCTTCCTGCTTGAGCATGCGCAGGGCCACCTTGACCTGCTTGCCCTTGACGTCGGGCACCGTGGCCCGGCCCGAGGCGGCGCTAGCCGGTTGCCCGGCCCAGGCCAGGGTCAAGGCCAGGGCCGCGGCCAGGAGCAGACGGGCCAGGGGCCGCGTTTTGGGGCTCATGATCTCTTCTCCTTGGCCGGCTGTCCGGCGGCCACGGGGCGCAGGCCGGCCAGGTGGGCCACCCTGGCCCGCAGGTTGAGCAGGTAGGCCGGCTCGGGCTGCTTGGGGTGGGGACGGGGGTCGTATTCCAGGGCCTTGACCCGGGACACCACCGCCTCCACCTGGCCGTGCTCCTGGTCCAACAACTCCTCCACCCAGGCGCGGAACTCCCGCGTGGCCTGGCGGGAGCGCTCCAGGAAGCCGCGCACCTCGTCCTGGCCCAGGTAGACCAAGCGGTGCCCCTGGCACAGCACGCGGGCACCCAAGTCCAGGAAGCGCTCGAAATTGGCCAGATAGGCGTCGTAATCCACCAGGAACTCGCAGATGATGTGGCCGCCGCTGGCGGCGCAGCCCGAGGCCTCCGAGCAGACCAGGATGCCCCGCTGGGGGATGTAATAGCTGAGGAAGTCGCGGGTGTGCCCCGGAGTGGCCAGCACCTGTAGGCTCAGGCCGCCGCCCAGGTCCAGTTCCTGGCCGTCCTCCAATATGCGCCCCACCTCAAAGGGCTTGAACTCCACCGGCGAGGCCAGGCCCGGGCGCCAGGCCGCCACCAGTTGGGCCGACTGCCGGTTGAGGCGGGCCATGAGCTCCAGGGCGCCGGGACGCGAGAGTATGTGGGCCGCCTGGGCCGAGGCCGCGGCCTTGAGTTCCGGAAAGGCCTCCAGCAGGTGGGCCGCCGCGCCGCAGTGATCGAAGTGCACGTGGGTCAGGCACAGCCAGGCCGGCGGGGTGTCGCCCAACGCCTGGCGGGCGTGGGCGGCGTAGCTGGGGCCCAGGCAGGCGAAGCCGGCGTCGAAGAGCACCGGCCTGGGGGCTTCCAGCAGATAGACCGGGGCCTCGGCGGCCCCCAGCACGTGAAACCCGGGCACGGCCTCGCCGGTGCGGTCCACGATCACGGCGCCCTCCTGGCTGGGGTTTGGTGGCCCGCCCATGGGCGCGGGCCTCGCGGGATGATTATACCCCCCGCCCCGCCGGCGCGCAGGCGGCGCCGGGCCAGCCTTGTCCCCAGGCCGGTTGGCCCCTGGGCAGGATGGCGGTCCTCCCGCCAAGGGGTTGTGTTTTCACAACTACATGGCTTACACTAATAGAGTGAGTTGTGACTGGTTGCCTACTCTCCTGCGGTTTCGGCCCCAGCCGCGCGCCCGCCCCCCAGGGCGGATGTGACACGGCGGGCCGGGCCGGCGAGAAGCCTTTGCACCTGGGTATTCATAAGTTGCAGCAATCAGAAATTCGTTGCGAAGGGAGACAGGCGTGGCACGAGTAAGTCTCGGCAAGAAGCTGACCGTGGGCGGCATGGCCCTGGTGGTCATCCCCCTGTTGCTGGTGGGCCTGCTGGCCCAGTACCGCGCCGGCGACGCCCTGGAGACCATGGCCCGTCTGGAGGCCCATCACACCGCCCAGCGCCTGGCCGACCTGGCCCAGGTGTTCCTGGCCGAGGAGATCAAGCTGGTCAAGGAACTGGCCAGCGGCAACACGCCCATCCGGGTGGCGGCCAAGGTGGCCAAGGACGGCCTGGAGGCATCGGCCGCCGACATCGCCGACCTGGACAAGAAGCTGACCAGCGCCATGAAGGACATCGGCCAGGACTACGAGGCCATCGTGGTCACCGACGCCAGTGGCAAGGTCATCGCCGACAGCGTGGGGGGCACCAACAAGGGCATCAACACCGCCGACCGCGATTATTTCCAGTCGGCCAAGGCCGGCCAGGCCAGCGTGGGCCAGCCGGTCAAGTCCAAGAAGACCGGCAACCCGGTGGTGGTGTTGGCCACGCCCATACCCTCCAACACCGGCTTCGTGGGCATCATGATGACCATTCTTAAGCTGGAGGTCCTGAGCAACAAGATCTCCGGCACCAAGCTCGGCAAGACCGGCTACGCCTTCATGACCGACAAGAGCGGCTCCCTCATCGCCCACCCCGACCCCAAGCTGCTCCTGGATCTCAACATCACCACCCTGAAGGGCATGGAGGAGATATCGCGCCGCATGACCGCCGGCGAGACCGGGACGGCCCGCTATGTGTACAAGGAGGTGCCCAAGCAGGCCGGCTTCGCGCCGGTGCAGTTGACCGGCTGGTCGGTGGGCGCCACCCAGGACGAGGAGGAGTTCCTGTCCCCGGTGCGCGGCATCCGCAACGGCATGCTCTTGATCGGCGCCATCTGTCTGGCCTTGGCCCTGGTGGCCATCGTCTTCTTCGTGCGCGGCATCAACCGGCCCATCATGCGGGTGGTCTCGGGCCTCAACGAGGCCGCGGACCAGGTGACCTCGGCGGCCACCGAGGTCTCCTCGGCCAGCCAGAGCCTGGCCGACGGGGCGTCGCAACAGGCCTCGTCCCTGGAGGAAACCTCGGCCTCCCTGGAGGAGATGGCCTCCATGGTGCGCCAGAACGCCGACCACGCCAGCGAGGCCGACGTCATCACCAAGGCCGCGGGGCAGACCATGGCCGAGGCCAACAGGTCCATGAAGCAACTGACCGTGAGCATGGGCGAGATATCCCAGGCCAGCGAGGAGATCAGCAAGATCATCAAGACCATTGACGAGATCGCCTTCCAGACCAACCTGCTGGCGCTGAACGCCGCCGTGGAGGCGGCCCGGGCGGGAGAGGCCGGGGCCGGTTTCGCCGTGGTGGCCGACGAGGTGCGCAACCTGGCCATGCGCGCCGGAGAGGCGGCCAAGAACACCGCCGGGCTGATCGAGGGCACGGTGCAGAAGATCAAGGGCGGGGCCGAGCTGGTGGACAAGACCAACCGCGATTTCGGGGAGGTGGCCACCAACGCCAGAAAAATCGGCGAGCTGGTGGGCGAGATCGCCGCCGCCTCCAAGGAGCAGGCCCAGGGCATCGGCCAGATCAACCAGGCCATGAACCAGATGGACCGCCTGACCCAGAGCAACGCCGCCTCCGCCGAAGAGACGGCCAGCGCCGCCGAGGAGATGAACGGCCAGGCCAAGCACATGAAGGAGTTCGTGGCCGATCTCACGGACGTGGTGGGCGGGGCCGCCGGCCTGGCCGACCCGGCCAAGCCGGCCGGCGGCTTCTCCCTGCGGCGCAAGGCCAAGGCCGCCGTCAAGGCCACGCCGGCCCTGCCCCCGCCGGCCCGCCACGCCACCCCGGCGCCCACGGCCAAGGCCGCCAAGGCGGCGCCCGCGGCCAAGGCCGAGGACAAGCCGGCGGGCCAGCGCGGCAAGCGTCCCGAAGATGTCATCCCCCTGGACGACGCCGACTTCAAGGACTTCTAGCCCCCCCACCGCCAGCCTCTTGGCGCCGCGCGCCCGGTCCCCAGCCGGGCGCGCGGCGCTTTTCACCCCGCCGCCAGCGGCCCGGGCAAAGCTGAGGGCGGTTCAGTCACTATCGCGCCAATACACCACCGGCGGCGGGGCATTGAGATAACTTGAGGATATTTTGCCTTATTTTGTGCGGTTTTTGTGCGAAGCGCTCAAGTTAACCCTTGTAATTCACAGCGGATTTATCGTAGAGTAACCCCCGTGCGTATCAACCCTTTGCCTTGGAAGCTTGCCCATGTCCAAAGGTCAATCGCGCAAATCGCCGGGGAACTTGGTGGGATACTGCCTGGGGCTGGCGGCCCTGGCCAGCCTGCTGGCGGTGTGGCCCTCCTGGGCCGAGCCCAGCGGCCAGGCCACCTACCTGGGCGCCCAGGCCTGCCAGGAGTGTCACGAGGAGCAGTACGAGCGCTTCCAGAAGTACTCCAAGAAGGCCCATTCCTACAACAGCATTAAAATAATGAGGAAGGGGCTCACCGAGGAGGAGGCGCGCAAGTGCTTTGAGTGCCACACCACGGGCTACAACCGCCCCGGCGGCTTCCGCTCCGAGGGCGAGACCCCGCAATTGATGAACGCCGGCTGCGAGGTCTGCCACGGCCCGGGCAGCCTGCACGCCCAGAGCCAGGACACCAAGCAGATCATCCGCCGGCCCAAGATCAAGGACTGCGAGGTCTGCCACAACGCCGAGCGGGTGGGCGCCTTCCGCTTTAAGCCCATGATCTACGGGGGGGCGCACTGATGGAGGTCAAGCGCTTTCTGCACAGCCTGCAGTTCAAGGTCATCGGCAGCCTGGCGGTGATGTTCACCCTGGTCATGGGCACCATCAGCTTCATCAACCTGCGCGACATGTCCATAAGCAGCCACGACGAGCTGCAGGCCACGGCCAACCTATTGGCCGACGCGGTCTACAACGGCATCCTGCAACCCATGAGCATCGGCGACAGCCAGACCATCAACCAGCAGATGGAGTCCTTCCGCAAGAACATGACCGGCGGCGAGGTGCTGATCTTCGGCTTCGACAAGAAGATCACCTATGCCTCCCAGCCCGCGCGCCTGCACCAGGACCTGGGCAAGATACTTGTCAACCCCCAGGCCCTGGAGGCCCTGGAGCGCCTGGTGGGCCAAAACCAGGCGCCCACCCAGGCCTTTGACGAGCTGGCCGACGGCAAGCCGGTGCTGACCCTCTTTCGGCCCATGATGAACGAGCCCCGCTGCCACCACTGCCACGGCCAGAGCCGCCAGACCCTGGGCGGAGTGCTGGTGCGCCGCGACATCGCCAAGAACCAGGACCAGCAAAGCGCCATCCGCCTGCGCAGCACCATCATCGGCCTTTCGGGCAGCCTGTTGGCCATCTTCTTGATCTACCTGCTCATCTCCATGCAGGTCATCCGGCCGGTGCACAAGCTGGTCAACCTGGCCGCGGGGCTCTCCGGCGGCGACCTGACCCAGACCCTGAACATCGCCCAGAAGGATGAGCTGGGCGAGTTGGCCCGCTCCATGGACCAGGTCTCGCGCAACCTCAACCAGGTGATAGGGCTGGTGGGGCAGAAGTCCCAGCACATGGCCGAGGGGGCCGGGGCCCAGGCCGCCGGGGTGGAACAGACCGCGGCCTCCATGGAGGAGATGGCCTCCATGATCCACCGCAACGACCAGCACGCCCAGCGGGCCAAGGGCCTGATGGACGATACCAGCGAGCTGTTGCAGCGGGCGCGCGAGGCCATGCGCCAGCTCAGCGGGTTCATGGCCGAAACCTCGGCGGCCAGCGACAACGTGGGCAAGATCATCAAGACCATCCAGGAGGTGGCCTTCCAGACCAACCTCTTGGCCTTGAACGCCGCCGTGGAGGCGGCCCGGGCGGGCGAGGCTGGCGCCGGCTTTGCCGTGGTGGCCGACGAGGTGCGCAACCTGGCGCTGCGCGCCGCCCAGGCCGCCCAGGACACCGACAGCATGATCGGCGACATCGTGCTCAAGATCAAGCAGGGCTCCCAACTGGTGGAGAGCACCGACGGCCAGTACCGCGAGGTGGCGGTGAAGGTGGGCGAGGTGGCCGGGCTGGTGGGCGAGATCGCCCGGGCCAGCCACGAGCAGGCCCAAGGCATCGAGCAGGTCAACAAGGCCATGGCCGACATTGACCAGGTCACCCAGAATCACGCCGCCGTGGCCCAGGAGTTGGCCGAGGAGATCGCCCACTTCCATACCGACCAGGCCCAGGCCGCCCCGGCCCGGCGGCCACCTGGGCGCCTGCCCGCGCCGGAGCCGGGCCAGAAGCAGGACTTCTAGGGGCCTGCCGGAGTAACACGCAGACAGGCCCCCACGCGGGCCACGGACGGCCCGCCCGAAATCAGGCCAAATGAAAATTTGCCTTGGTTTCGCAAGCTTGCCAAAATTTAACCTTGGCAAGCGCCAAGAAGAGAAAGCCATGGATGGCTTTCTCCGGCACACACTAATACCAATATGCAATCAAAGCCATCCAGGGCTTTGATTGCTGATCGGCCGGGCAAAAGAGTGTTTTTGCCCGGTCTCCCGGGCGCTTTCGCACCCGGCGGGCCATCCGCCGGGGTCCCCAAAAAAGCGCGGCTTTTTTGGGGTGGTTCTTGGCCCGCATACCAAGTTGCGATCAACTACTCGTTTGATCGCAACTTGGTATAAGCCCCGGCCGCAACCCGTGTAGCATATGTTCTACATGGACGGCGGCGGTCCATCCGGCAACCGGCTGAATACCAACGAAGGCTTGCGGCGGACTTGGCCCCGGAGCTCAAGCCCGCATGCTGGCACGGCCGCGCCCCTGGCGGCCAGCAATGCCAGGGGGCTGCTTGCCACGGCCCAGGTCGAACCACGCGCACCGAAAGTAGAGGCCGAGGGGCACTCCATGCCCTGGCGCCTTTAGCAAAACCAGAAAACCAAACGCCGCGGAGCGCCATGCGCATAATCCGCTTGTGCCTGTTATACGCATTTCAGATCAGACGCATAGTTTTTCGGCGTATTTCCTCTGGGTACAACCCTTAACGTTTCAGCGGCCCAAGAAAACCTAAGCGGTTTCTTTTTGTGTTCCGCTAGAGCCGCCCGGCCATACTGGCTTTGCCGATGCGAGCGCCGGCGCGGGGTGGACTCTCCGCCCTGGCGTGGGCAGGGGCCGCAGGGAGCCCCTATCCCTTCCCGGGTGGATCATAGCAGCCCCCTGCCGGTGCCCTAATACCAATATGCAATCAAAGCCATCCATGGCTTTGATTGCTGACCGGCCGGGCAAAAGAGTGTTTTTGCCCGGCCTCCCGGGCGCTTTCGCGCCCGGCGGGCCATCCACCGGGGTCCCCAAAAAAGCGCGGCTTTTTTGGGGTGGTTCTTGGCCCGCATACCAAGTTGCGATCAAACTACTCGTTAGATCGCAACTTGGTATAAGAATGGCCGGGCCAAGAGCGGGACACGGGGCTTGGGCGGCCAAAAATCAAAACCCGCCGGCCAGAGGATGCCCGGATCAAGAGCCAACAACCTAATACTATATGATGGCTGTTAAAATAGTAATAATGTAGATGTGATGCTACATGTGGCGGTATTGCTACATTTGTGGCCCCCGGGCCGGCCTGGCCTTCTACGGCTAACTAGCTTTACTGAAAGTAAATATGCCCCGCCATCCCTGCTGGCCCGCATATTGCTGGTCGTGCGGTTAGCAATTGCCAAACCCGGAGGGCCTCATGGATATCAACGAACCCGTCATAACCCGCCAGGAGATACTCTTCCTGGAGGACCCGAGCTTCAATGCCCAGAACGTGTGCATTGTCAGTGGCGCGGCCACCGGCATCGGCCGGGCCACGGCCATGGTGGCCGCGGCCAACGGCCTGATGACCGTGGGCCTGGACATCAACCAGGCCGAGGGGCACAAGACCCAGCATATGGCCCGCGACCTGGGCGGGCAGATGGTCTTCATCAAGTGCGACCTGACCAGCGACCACGACATAGAGGCCGCCGTGGCCGAGGCCGCCAAGCTGGGCAGCGTGAAATATCTGGCCAACATCGCCGGCTTGCAGCATATTGACTCCGTGGACAACTTCCCCATGGAGAAATACGACCTCATGCAGCGCATCATGCTGCGCGCCCCCTTCTACCTGGCCAAGCTGTGCATCCCCCACATGAAGAAAAGCGCCGGCGGCGTGGGGGTCATCGGCAACATGAGCAGCGTGCACGGCCACATCTGCACGATGAACAAGCCGGTGTACAACATCACCAAGTTCGGCCTGCGCGCGCTAAGCCAGTCCATCAGCGCCGAGGGCGGAGGCCTGGTGCGCTCCTTCAGCGTAAGTAGCGGCTTCGTCAAGACCCCCCTGGCCCTGGGCCAGATACCCGCCCAGGCCGCCCAGCGGGGCATCAGCCAGGAGGAGGTGGTCACGGATGTCATGCTGGGCCGCTCCCGGGTCAAGACCATGATGCACCCCGTGGAGGTGGGCAACCTCTTCTTGTTCGGCTTCTCGCGCTTTGCCCGCTACCTGGTGGGCGGCGATTTGCTCTTCGATGGCGGCATGGTGCTGACCTATTAAGGCCGGCGATCATGATGTCCGTGAACTCGGTACACCAGCCCCTCCGCTGGGCACCCAGGCAAGGGAAGGAGTCTTGACCATGAGCCAAATGCTGTGGAAACCGTCGCCGGAGCGCATCCAGGAGGCCAACCTCACCGCCTTCATGGCCTTCGTCAACGGCAAATACGGCAAGTCCTTCGGCGGCTATCCCGAGCTGCACCGCTGGTCCGTGGACAGGGCCCCCGACTTCTGGGCGGCCATGTGGGAGTTCGGTGGAGTGGTGGCCAGCCAGCCCTACGGCGAGGTGGTGCGGGACTTCGACAAGATGCCCGGGGCCAAGTGGTTCACGGGCGCCCGGCTGAACTTCGCCGAGAACCTGCTGCGCCGCCGCGACGGCCAGGTGGCCATGGTCTTTAGGGGCGAGGACAAGGTGCGCCGGCAGATTACCTACGCCGAGCTTTACGGCCAGGTGGCCCGCCTGGCCCTGGCGCTTAAGGCCCAGGGCGTGACCGTGGGCGACCGCGTGGCCGGCTTCATGCCCAACATGATCGAGACCGTGCTGGCCATGCTGGCCACGGCCAGCCTGGGGGCCATCTGGTCTTCCTGCTCGCCGGACTTCGGCTTCCAGGGGGTCATGGACCGCTTCGGCCAGATACAGCCCAAGGTGCTCTTTTCCGCCGACGGCTACCACTACAACGGCAAGTCCCACGACTGCCTGGCCAAGGTGGCCCAGGTGAAAGCCGAGATCAAGAGCATCGAGCGGGTGGTGATCGTGCCTTACGTCAGTGACGCGCCCGACATCTCCGGCGTGGCCGGCGCGGCGCTCTTCGGCGACTACCTGGCGCCCCAGGCCCCGGCCCTTGAGTTCGCTCAGTTGCCCTTTGACCACCCCCTGTACATCATGTACTCCTCGGGCACCACCGGGGTGCCCAAGTGCATCGTGCACGGGGCCGGCGGCACCCTGCTCCAGCACCTCAAGGAGCACCTGCTGCACACCGACCTCAAGCCCACGGACAAGTTCTTCTACTTCACCACCTGCGGCTGGATGATGTGGAACTGGCTGGCCAGCGGCCTGGCCAGCGGCTGCACGCTCTTGCTCTACGACGGCTCGCCCTTCTATCCCGGCCCCGAGGCCATGTTCAAGTTGGCCCAGGAGGAGGGCATGACCATCTTCGGCACGTCGGCCCGCTACCTGGCCGCCGTGGAGAACTCCGGCCTCAAGCCCCGCGAACAATTCGACCTGTCGCGGCTAAGGGCCATGCTCAGCACCGGCAGCCCTCTTTCCATCGAGAGCTTCGAGTATGTCTACCGCGACATCAAACAGGACATCTGCCTGAGCTCCATCAGCGGCGGCACCGACATCATAAGCTGCTTCGCCGGCGGCAACCCCATCGGCCCGGTCTATGCCGGCCAATTGCAGGCGCCCGGCCTGGGCATGGCCGTGGAGGCCTGGGACGAGACCGGCCATCCGGTAATCGGCCAGAAGGGCGAGCTGGTCTGCGTGCGTCCCTTCCCCTCCATGCCCATCTATTTCTGGAACGACCCCGGCGACAAGAAGTACCTGGGCGCCTACTTCAGCGTGTACCCCGGCATTTGGCACCACGGCGACTTCTGCGAGGTGACCAAGGAGGGCGGCGTGGTCATGTACGGCCGCTCCGACGCCACCTTGAACCCCGGGGGGGTGCGCATCGGCACCGCCGAGATCTACCGCCAGGTGGAGGGGCTTTCCGAGATCGCCGACAGCCTGGTGGTGGGCCAGGACTGGGACAACGACGTGCGCGTGGTGCTCTTCGTCAAGCTCAATCAGGGCGTGGTCTTTGACGAGGCCCTGGTCAAGAGGATCAAGAATGTCATCCGCACCAACACCACCCCCCGCCACGTGCCGGCCAAGGTAATCGCCGTGGCCGACATCCCCTACACCATCAGCGGCAAGAAGGTGGAACTGGCGGTGCGCAACGTGGTGCATGGCAAGCCGGTGCTCAACAAGGACGCTTTAGCCAACCCGGCCTCCCTGGACCTGTTCGCCGATCTGCCGGAGCTAAAGAGTTAGAGCTTATCCGCCAATAGACCGGGCCTTACACTGGTGGACAAGACATTGGCGCCAAGCCTCGCAACGGTGAGCAGGAGGTTGTTGTTTTAACCTGAACCAAGACGGGCGGGGATAACCCCCGCCCCTTGTATGTTCAACAAGGTCTGTACGGGAGCCGACGGGGTTGGTCAGGGTAGAGCGTCTCCCGACCCGCATTGGGAGTCGAGGCACTCGACCTCCGCCCCTTGTATGTTCAACAAGGTCTGTACGGGAGCCGACGGGGTTGGTCAGGGGAGAGCGTCCCCCGACCCGCATTGGGAGTCGAGGCACTCGACCCCCGCCCCTTGTATGTTCAACAAGGTCTGTACGGGAGCCGACGGGGTTGGTCAGGGGAGAGCGTCCCCCGACCCGCATTGGGAGTCGAGGCACTCGACCCCCGCCGGTGAGTATTCGCCACCAAAACGGTTGGCTGCCGAGGCACCCGGCCCGGCCCGCCATATTTCGGCGGCTTGCCCCTTGGCGGCTGTCCGGCCCGGGTCAGTGCCTGGGCTGGCGGCCCTCGAAGGGCTTGATCTCCAGGCGGCAGCCCGGACAAAACTCCATGGTCTGGGTGTGCCGCCAGGTTATCAGGTACACATACTCCGTCACCGGCACCGGCCCCGACAAGTCCACGTGGCGCACCGAGCACTCCAGCAGGATGAAGACCTCGTAGGTACCAGGCGGGGCCAGGAACTCGGCCGTGGCCGCCATTTGGTAGCCCTCGAGGTCTTCCACCGGCCGCAGGGGTTTCAGCGGAGTGTAGCCGCCATCGGCCCGGGGCACAAAGGCCCGCAGGTCCCACAGGGGATCGGAGACCTCCTCCCCTCCGCCGAAGACCTGGAACTTGAGGTAGGATCGGCTCTCCAGGGCCTGTTCCACCATGGCCGGGGTCACCGAGGCCTGGGCGCTGACCAACAGATGGGCCGGGTTGGGTCCGGGCTCCAAATACAGGGCACAGCCGCCGGCCAGGGCCAGCAGACAGGCGCACAGCCCGGCCCCGGCCAGGCGGCCCATGATCGTATGTTTGCTCATCGCTTGGCTCCTTGCGGAGGTGATCGGGACTGCTATTATCTAATCAATATTAGCATGATCCTTGGGGCATGGGGCACGCCCCCTCTGGACTGGGCCGCCGTGGGGCCTGGACTGGCATGGTATCATTTAAGGCCATGGTGGCAATCCCTGGATCTGGCCGGGGTGTCGCCCGGGGGGCTTGCATGGTCCGGCGAGGAGTGGTCATGGGCGCGCTGAGGGGTTGGGGCACGGGGTTGGCGCTCTTGTTGGTGTTTTCATGGGCCACGGGGGCCGTGGCCGGCGACGCCTGGCCTCGGGCCAACAGCCGCCGCCTGGGCCTGGGCCAGGTGCCGGTGCCCGAGGTGCGCGGCCTGTCCGAGGCCGCCGCCCGGGCCGAGCTGAGCCGGACCGGCCTGCGGGGACGTGTGCACCAGGAGCCGGCCCCCTGCGCGGACCCGGCCGCCGCTGGGCTGGTGGTGCGCCAGCGCCCCGAGCCCGGGGCCGGCCTGCCGGCCAACTCCTGGGTGGAGGTGGCCGTGTGCCCCCAGGTGCCCGCCGGGCGGCGGGTGGAGGTGCCCAACCTGCAGGGCCTGGACGAGGCCCAGGCCCAGGCGGCGCTCAAGGCGGCGGGCCTGCGCATGAGCGTGGCCAAACGCCTAAGATGCGAGCGTCCCGAACTCATGGGCAAGGTGACCTGCCAGACACCGCCGGCCGGCGAGCAGGCCCGGCCCGGCCAGCGGGTGGGGGTCAGGGTCTGCCGCGGCCGCTAGAATCGCGTCCCCAAGCACCGCCGGGGCCGGCATGGGTTCATGGCGGCGTGAAAAAACTGTTTGTCCCTCTGTTCCTTTCCTGCAAAATAGAATCAATATTTCGCGATTCCGCCTGGCGGGGGCGTCTTCGGCGCCCCTGTTTCGCGCACCCCCCAGCACCAGCCGGCCACCCGCACCGGCCGCGAGGATGGAGACGATGAAGAACCTGAAACTGGGCACCAAGATAGGGGCCGCCTTCGGCCTGCTTATTCTCATCGCCGTGCTATTGGGTGGCCTGGCGATCTGGAACATGTCCCGGGCCAGCGGCGCCTCGGCCAAGCTGGCCGAGGAATACGTGCCCGAGGTGGACATTGCCGTGGGCCTGGAGCGCGCCTCCCGCGAGGTCATGTACCACATCCGGGGCTACACCTGGACCGAGGAAAAGCGCTTCGCCGACCAGAGCTTCAACTCCTACAAGGACGTGGTCAAGTACCTGGGCCAAGCCAGGGACCTGGCGGCCAAGTACCCCGAGCTGGTCAAGCTCAGGGAGGCCGTGGCCCAACTGGAGGGCAAGGTCAAGGACTGGGAGCCCATGCTCAGGGAGACGGTGACCCGCGTGGAGCACATGCAGGACCTGCTGGCCCGCATGGTGGCCATGTCCGGGGAGGTGGTCCAGAATTCCTCCAGTTTCGTGGAGATGCAGGACAAGAAGTTGGCCGAGGAGATACGCGCGGGGCTGGCGGCCGACAAGGTCCTGGAGCGGGCCAGGAAGACCACCCTCATGAACGAGCTGGTGAACACCTACCACAATATCCGCGTGGGCAACGTCAGGGGCCAGCTTACGCGCGATGTCAAGCTCATGCAGGAGACCATGAAGCAGTTCGGCACCATGGAGAAGCTGGCCGCCGAGCTCACCCCCATGGTGCACGTGGCGGTCAACCAGCAGCAGCTCAAGAAGATCCAGGAGTTGTCCCAAAACTACAAGAAGCTCATGGAGGAGTTCGTCGCCGCCTTCAACGGCATGCAGGAGTTCGACAAGAAGCGCGTGGCCCTGGCCAACGCCATTCTGGACGCCTGCCAGGCCGTGGCCAAGACCGGCACGACCCAGACCCAGACCCTGGCCACGGGCAACGTAGGCTCGCTGAACTTCTCGGTGTGGGTGATGGTCATCGGCCTTTTGGTGGCCCTGGCCCTGGGCGTGGTCATCGCCTGGGTCATCACCAGGAGCATCATGAAGCCGGTGCTGGCCACCGTGGGTTGCGTGGGACAGGCCGCCCAGGGCGATTTCACCTTCAGCATTGACAAGACCATGCTGGAGCGCGGCGACGAGCTGGGCGAGATGCTCCGCGACGTGGACAAGATGGCCGACACGCTTTCGGTGACCGTGGCCGAGTCCACGGTGGCGGCCATGACCGTGGCCACCAGCTCCAGCGAGATCAGCCAGGGCAACCAGGACCTTAGCGAGCGCACCCAGCAGCAGGCCTCGGCCATCGAGGAGACGGCCAGCGCGCTGGAGGAGATGACCAGCTCGGTCAAGCAGAACGCCCACAACGCCAGCCAAGCCAACGACCTGGCCCGCCGCACCGCCGGCATGGCCCAGGAGGGCGGGCAGGCCGTGGAGCGCACCATCCAGGCCATGCAGGCCGTGACCGAATCCAGCAGAAAGATAAGCGAGATCATCAACGTGGTGAACGAGATCGCCTTCCAGACCAACCTGCTGGCGCTTAACGCCGCCGTGGAGGCCGCCAGGGCGGGCGAGGCGGGCCGGGGGTTTGCCGTGGTGGCCGGCGAGGTGCGCAACCTGGCCGGGCGCTCCTCCCAGGCCGCCAAGGAAATACAGACCCTTATCACCGACAGCGTGGCCAAGGTGGACCAGGGCAACGAGCTGGTGGCCGAAAGCGGGCGGCTGTTGGGCGAGATCATCACCAACGTGCAGCACGTGGCCGACACCATCGCCGAGATCACCGCCGCCAGCCAGGAGCAGGCCTCGGGCATCGAGGAGGTGAACAAGGCCGTCAGCCAGATGGACGAGGCGGTGCAGCAGAACGCCGCCCTGGTGGAGGAGGCGGCCAGCGCCAGCGAGAACATGGCCGCCGCCGCCGAGGAACTCAGCGCCCAGATGCGCCAGTTTAAGCCCCGGGGTGGCGCCCAGGCCATGCGCTCCCTGCCCTCGCCCAGCCCGGCGGCTCGCCTGGCCGCCAAGCCGCCGGCGCGGCCGGGCGCCCGCCCGGTGGCCAAGCCCACGGCCACCAAGGCGGCGGCCGCCCCGGCGGCCAAGCCGGCAGGCAAGCAGGGAGGCAAGGACGACTTCTTCGGGGCCGGCGACCTGGAGGGCTTCGAGGAGTTCTAGCCGCCCATGGTCAATGATACGCCTCGGCCCCCTCTTTCCCGTCGCTGGGAGAGGGGGCCGATGATTTTCTGTAACCCATGGTTGGTGGGTTTTTTCGGGCCAGACCGCCATGGAGGCCGGGGCGTGGCTCTAGCGGAGAATAAAGCCAGACTGGTGTATGGCTAGATGCATACACCCCGCCACGATATCGTAACCACCCGCCAAGGCCGGGTTACGAGATGGTAACGGCCAGGGGGCGTGCCCCTGCTCAGCCCGCCTGCTGGCGGCTGCGCCGGTTGGCTTGGTAACGCCGGCGGCAGGACTCCAGCCCGGGCTGATCCAGGCCCACGGCCGCCAGGCAGGCGGCCCAGGTCTCCTCCTCCGGCTGGGCCGAGGGCCGGCCAGCCTCCAGGTCCTCCTCCTCGCGGGCCACCCAGTCGGCCAGATACACCACGGCAACCATGGGGAAATGGGCCAGGCCAGCGTTGGGCTGGTGGTGGCGTCCGATCACCTCGGTGAGCATGGGCGGCAGGTTCCAGTGCTCGGCCAGGTACAGGCCCAGCTCCTGGTGGTCCAGGCCCAGGGCCTCCTCGGCCTCCACCCAGCCAATGCCCTGGCGCTCCTGCAACTGGCTGACCACCCGGTAGGCCCGGGGAAAGCGCGCGGCCAAGAGCACCTGGCCCAGGTCGTGCAACACCCCGGCGGTAAAGGCGCTTTCGCCGTCCAGCCCCCGGCGGCCCCGGGCCAGGAGCGCCGCCACCTGCCCCACCTCCAGACAGTGACGCCACAGGTGTTCGCTCTGCTGCACCTGGCTGGCGTCGCCGGTGTCCAGCAATTGGCCCAGGCCGGCCACCAGGCACAGCCGCCGCACCTCCTCCAGGCCCAGCATGGCCGAGGCCCGGGAGACGGTGGTTATCTGGCGGGCGGAGCCATAAAAGGAGCTGTTGGCCGCGCCGATGATGCGCGAACTCAGGGACTGGTCCTGGCGGACGATGGCCTCCAAGTCGCTCAGGGAGCTCCAGCGGTTGTCCAGGCAGCCCAACACCTGCTGCCACAGCCAGGGCAGCACCGGCAGGCTGTCTGCGTCGCGCAGGAGCTCCTGGTTTATCAAGGGCCGCTTCGGGGCCGCGGCCAGATTAATATAATTCACCATGCTCACCCCCCTTGGTCCAGTTGGCACCCTGGCGCCCCTCTCTCCAGGGGCAAGCCATGCCCTCCAACCAAGCAAATCAGGTGCCAGGCCCAGTGCCGCCGCAGGTATAAACGGGTCGGGCCGCGAGCCGCGGCAGGCATAAACGGGTCGGGTGAGGCCCTTCCCCGCCCGAGGGCCGGCGGCTCCCGCCGTGAGGTGGTCCCGGCAAAACAAGAAGGGCGGGGATAAGACCCGCCCCAACATTAATAAAGATTAATTATATAAATACTTTGATGCGCGGACGGTGGCACGCCCGCCCGGTTGGGGCGATAGCCTTTCAGCGGGAGCCGGACAGGCTGGCCAGCGGATAGCCCATCTCGACCCGCTAATGCCCAGCGGGGGGCACCCCGCCCGACCCGTCCATGCCCGTCCGGGCACCGGGCCGGCCCTTGATGGCTTGGTGCACGTCCGTGATGGCCTTCTGGCTGAACTGGGCGAAGGCCTGGCTCATGGCCTGGGCCAGCTCGGCGGCGCCCACGCGGGGCATGGGCGCGCTTTCCTGGTAGGTGCGCTGGAAGACCAGGCGCCGGGGCAGGTCGGGGAAGCTCAGGTCCAGCAGGGTCAGGTTGATGGACAGGGCGGCCCGGGGGCCGGCGGGCTCGTCGCTCTCCAGGAATTCCTGCACCGCGCCCTCCAGGCGGAAGCGGGCCGCGCCCGGGCTCTGGTAGGAGAAGACGGCCTTGAACAGGCCCGAGGCCCTCAGGTCGCGCAGCAGGTAATCGGTGCACAGGTCGGCGGGGTTGACCCGCCAGCGGTGCTGGGCATAGACCTGGCGCTGATACTCGCTGGGACGGTAGACCATGGCCTGGCCATTGAGGTCCTGGGCCACGCTGAAGCGCTCCACCACCAGGCCCTGCTCCAGGGCCGCCAGGCCGCCCAGGGCCGGTGGGGGGTATTCCAGGGTGTACTGCTCCACGGTCACGGCGGGCTTGCCGGCGCCACCCAGGCAGCCGGCCAACGACAGGGCCAGGGCCAGGAGGCAGGCCAGCGCCAGGGCGCGGCGTGGGGCGGCGAAGGCTGGGGGCATGGTGGTCCTCACCTTTCTCGGCCGGCGGGCAGGGGACGGCCGCCCGGGGCCGCCGGCGGCTGGCTGAAGAGCACGTCGGAGGGGCTGTTCTCCAGGCGGCTCAGCAGGCGCTCCAGGGTCTCGGAGGCCCGGCGCAGGTTGTCGGCGGTCACCCGCGCCTCGCCACCCACCTGGGCCACGCGGTCCTGCACCTGCTCGATCACCTGGTCGGTGCGCTCCCGGGTGCTGGAGAGATCCAGGGACTTGACCTCCTGGCGCAGGTCCACCATCAGGCCCTGGGCCTCGGCTAGCGCGTTCTTGGCCTGGGTCACGGTGGCCTCCAGCTCGCCCCGGGCCAGGTAGCGGTCCACGCGGCCGGTGAGGCTCTCCAGGTTGGCGGCGGCCTTTTCCAGCGACTCCACGGTCTTGTTGATCTTGACCCCGCTCAGGACCTCCCGGGCCGCCGCCAGGGCGCCTTGCAGGTCGTCGGCCAGGGTCTTGAAGTTGATGGAGCGTATCTGGCGCACCACCTCCTCCACCAGGCTGAAGAGCTGGCTTATCTCCGAGGGGCGGGAGGGGATCACCGGGTAGCGGGCGGCGAAGGTCAGCTTGGGCGCCTGGTCGGGCGTCTCGGGAGGCTTGCGGTCCAGCTCGATGTAGGCGATGCCGGTGATGCCCACCATCTTGAGGGTGGCGGTGATGTCCGGCGGCACGGCGCCGTCGTAGTGGATGCCCATCACCACCTCGATGAGGATGTTGTCCGGCGCCACCTGGATGGCCTTGACCCGGCCGATCTCCACGCCCCGGTACTTGACCACCGAATCCACCTGCAACCCCTGCACCGATTCGGAGAAGTAGGTGACATAAGTGGAGGTGCCCTTGAGATAGCGGGTGGCGCCCAGCCAGACCAGGGCCACCAGCATCGTGAAGATGCCCGCCAGCACAAAAAGTCCCACCTTGAACTTGGAGGCCTGTCTGGACATTGCTAGCTTGGACTGCCTTTCGTTTTAGCGGCGATCAAACTACCTGTTTGACCGCGACGTGGCTCACGCCGGCGGCTGGCGCAGGAAGAAGCCCCTCACCCGGGGGTCCTCGCTACGCTCCAATAGCTCGCGGGGGTCGCCCATGGCGATGACGCCCTTCTCCGCCTTGTCCAGCATCACCACCCGGTGGGCGATGCTGAAGATGGAGGCCAGCTCGTGGCTGACGATTACCATGCTGGTGCCCAGGCCGGCGTTGATGCGCAATATGAGCTGGTCCAGCTCGGCCGAGGTCACGGGGTCCAGGCCGGCCGAGGGCTCGTCGAAGAAGAGCACCGAGGGGTCCAGGGCCATGGCCCGGGCCAGGCCGGCCCGCTTCTTCATGCCCCCGCTGATCTCCGAGGGCAGATGGTTCTCGTAGCCGGCCAGGCCCACCATGCCCAGCTTGACCCGGGCCAGCTTCAGGGCCTGGGCCTTGGGCAGGTGGGTGAAATCCAACAGCGGCAGGGCCACGTTGTCAACAAGCGTCATGGAGCCGAACAAGGCCCCGGACTGGAAGAGCACCCCAATGCCCTGATGCAGGCGGGCCAGGTCGGCGTCCAGGGCCGTGCCGATGTCCACGCCGTTGATGACCACCCGGCCGGCCATGAGGGGGTGCAGGCCGATCATGTGTTTGAGCAGGGTGGACTTGCCACAGCCGCTGCCGCCTACGATGACCAGTATCTCGCCCCGGGCCACGTTGAAGCTGACGTTGTCCAGGATCACCTGGCCGCCGTAGCCGGCGGTGAGCCCCCGCACCGAGATGACCGGATGGCCGGCGGCGGGGGAGGGCGGCGGCGGCGGGCCGGCCAGGGCCAGGGGGGGCAGGGGCTCAGCCGGCATAGTGCAGCACCACGGCGAAGATGGAGTCGGCCACGATTATCAGGAACATGGCCGAAACCACCGCGGAGGTGGTGGCGGTGCCCACGGCCTGGGCCCCGCCGCGCACCATGAAGCCCCGCTGGCAGCCGATGCCGGCGATGAGCAGGGCGAAGGTCGCCGACTTGAGCATGCCGGTGAGGATGTCGCCGGAGTTGAGGCTCTTGATGGTCTGGTCAATGTAGGAGCCGGCGGTGAGCCCCATGCCCGCCACCCCCACCACCAGGCCGCCGGTGATGGCCATGAGGTCGGAGAACAGGGTCAGGATGGGCACGGTCAGCACGGCGGCCAGCACCTTGGGCAGGGCCAGGAAGACCAGGGGATCATAGCCCATGACCACCAGGGCGTCCACCTCCTCGTTGACCTTCATGGTGCCGATCTCCGCCGCGAAGGCCGAGCCCGAGCGGCCGGCCACCAGCACGGCGGTCATGATGGGTCCCAGCTCCTTGACCATGGCCAAGGCCACCAGGTTGGCCACGTAGATGTTGGCCCCGAAGGGCTTTAGTTGCAGCGAGGACATGAAGGCCATGATGAGGCCCAAGAGAAAGCTGATGAGCCCCACGATGGGCAGGCCGTTGACCCCCACCTGCTCCATGTATAGGAGCACCTCGCTAACACGCAGGAGCTTGGGATTGACCGCCGCCCGGCCGCAGGCGGCCAAAAACTCGCCCAGGAAGGCGATGACCAGGTAGACGTCGCGCACCACGGCCAGCCAGGTCTCGCCCAGTTGGTCCAACAGGCCGGCGTAGCGCTGGGCCGGGATCAGGGGCTGCCGCGCCAGCCCCTGCCAGTCCAACAGGCCCTTGATGCCCTGGGCCGCGGGCCCCAGGCCCTGGTAGGCGAGCTCCACCCCCCGGGCGGCGGCCTGCTGCTCCAACTGGCCCAGGGCCAAGGCCCCGGCGCTGTCCAGGTAGGTCACGCCGCTCAGGTCCACCACCAGGCGTTTGGGGGAGGTCTGCTCCCACACCCCGCCCAGGTCGCCCTCGATCTGCTCCAGGCCCCCCAGGTCCAGGCGCCCGGCCAGGACCAGGCGGGCGCCGCCGCCGGGCTCGGCGGTCAGGGAAAGGCTGTAGCCGCCCGCGCTGGGGGCCTTTTTGTGCAGGCCGGAGAGCCGCCGGCGCCAGGCGGGCCTGGTCAGGTGCAAGGTGTCTCCTCATGCTTACGGGCTGGCCCAAAAAAGAGGCCGCCGCGAATCCGGCGGCCTGGCCCTCAGCTTAGAACAATTCGCCTGAAGGGGCAAGACCCCTGGGTCGAGTGTGTAGCTGACACATAAACTGTCCGGACTTGTAGCACATGAGTTGTCCGGTTTGAGTTGGGGTCCATGGAGGTGCCCCGATGAGGCGGACAGAGCTGTTGCAGGAGGTTCGGAAGATGCGGTTTTTAGAGGCGCATTTT
>JACRDC010000050.1 GCA_016218705.1 Desulfarculus sp. | reverse complement strand
TCAGGCTGATCCTGCCCTCAAGCACCATCCGCAAGGCGTGGTGCCGTCCCCTCTCCGATTGGCTCATGCTTATTATGTCTCCCATGAAGGGGACATTTTAGCTTTGCAATTGAAGGGGACACTATTGCGTTGCTAACACACCGCGCCTCGCGGCCTTGACAGCACCCCAACGGGGTGGTTACAGTTCGGCCAGCGCGGCCCCATTGGAGGGCGGCGATGGGGGTCTGCCCATGACTCAAGACAGCCATGCCGCGATCCTTGCCCAGGCCCGGGAGGCCTTTGCCAGCCGGGGGCTGCTGCGGTGTTCCCTGCGCGTCAGCCTGGGGGAGCGCTTGTACAGCGTGCGCTGCGACGAGGAGTGCTTCAGTGTCTACCGGGTCAACGACAAGCCCTTTCTGCCGCCGGGCCTGCCGGGCTGGATGGTCTGCCGCCTGAGCGCCCAGGAGTGCTTTAGCCTGGATCAGGACGAGAAGGCCTGCGCGCTACCCCAGACCCCGGAGCAACTGGCCCAGGCCCGGGCCTGGCTGGAGCTGGTGCTCGAGCACCTGCCCGCCGAGGATGCCTAGCCCCATCCGTTGAACCCCAGCCCAGCAACGAGGTACTACGTGCAAATCTACGTCTCCGGCTCATTGGCCTACGACCGCATCATGAACTTCGACGGGCGCTTCTCCGACCACATCCTGCCCGACAAAATCCATGTGCTCAACGTCTGCTTCAACGTCAACGGCCTGCAGGAAAAGCTGGGCGGCACGGCGGGCAACATCGCCTACGGCCTGGCCCAGTTGGGCGAGAGCCCCACGGTGCTGGCCAGCCTGGGCCGCGACGGCGGGCGCTACCTGGAGTGGATGAAGAGCCACGGCATCGGCGTGGAGTGCGTGCGCCAGGTGGAGGAGGAGTTCACCGCCGGGGCCTACATCACCACCGACCAGTCGGACAACCAGATTACCGGCTTCAACCCCGGGGCCATGAAGTTCTCCTGCTGCTTCGAGCCCGAGGGCCTGGACCCCAGGAACTCCCTGGCCATCGTGGCCCCCGGCAACCTGGAGGACTTGACCCAACTGCCGCCCCGCTTCCGCCAGTTGGGCCTGCCCTTCATCTTCGACCCTGGCCAGTCGCTCAACATCCTGAGCGGGGCGCAACTCAAGGAGTCCATAACCGGGGCCCTGGCGCTCATCAGCAACGACTACGAGCTGGAGCTGATCACCCGCAAGACCGGCCTGGACCTGGCCGGACTGCTGGGGTTGACCAGCGCGGTCATCACCACCAAGGGCGACCAGGGCTCGGTGTTGCAGCGGGCCGGCGGCCAGGTCTTCATCCCCGTGGTGCCGGCCAGCCAGGTCAAGGACCCCACCGGCGCCGGTGACGCCTACCGGGGCGGGCTCTTGAAGGGACTGGCCCAGGGCCTGAGCCTGGAGGAGTCCTGCCTGTGGGGGGCCACCCTGGCCTCCTACGCCGTGGCCAGCTATGGCACCCAGGAGTACCGGCTGGACCAGGGTGATTTCCAGGGGCGGCTGGCCCGGGCCAAGGCGGGCTTGGCATGACCACCGGGCCGGGGGACATCGTGTTGATCCACCACAAGGGCCACGCCGTGACCTATGCCCGCGTGGAGGAGATCACCACCGACGTCAAGCCGGGCTGGTGGCAGGTGAGGCTGTTGTTTTTGCAGGTGCCCTCCCAGGAGGTGACCTGGATACTGCGCGAGGAGTACATTGACGGCGGCGAGTTCACCATGGGCGGCGATCCCATCCGCCTGGAGAAGCTGCCCCCGGCCGCCAGCCTGGCCGGCCCGCCCGAGCCCCCGCCGCCTCCCTCCCAGGAAGGTGGGACCAGCGGGGCAGGCGGCAAGGTGGTGAGCCTGGCCGGCCGCAAGGGCAAGCCCCACTGATACCAAGTTAAGTAAGCCACATGGTTTCATCGCAAAACAAGAAGACGGGCGGGGTGTGTCCCCGCCCGCGTGTTTTAAGCCAATAACGGCGCCGCCTGGCGGCTGGGGGGCACTAGCCCCTGAGCAGGGTCTGCCATAGCTCGATGATGACTGGCCGGCGGCCATCCAACCGGCCGCGCAGTTCGCTGACCGTGGACATGTCAAAGCCCAGCTTGCCCAGCACCACCTTGCTGACCTCCGGCCTGTCGGGATTGCCGGAGTGCCCCAGGCCGATGCGGCGGGCCAGGTAGTCGGCCACGTGGGCCCAGGCCACCAGATTGTAATGCAGCAGGCCGGAGTGGGGCATGTGATGGTGGCCCATCACCTCGCTGAACTGCGAGGGCAGGTCCCAGTGCATGCCCAGGGCCTCGCCCACCTGGCCGTGGTCCATGTCCAGGGCCTTCTCGGCCTCGCGGTAGGGCAGGTTCTCCGTGGTCATCAGTTCCTTTAGCGCGGCCACCTCGTCGGGGAAAAAGGCGGCCAGCACCACCTTGCCCAGGTCGTGCAGCAAACCACCGGTAAAGGCGGTGTCGCGCTGGGAAGGGTCCAGCCGGTCGGAGATGAGCATGCAGGCGTCGGCCACGGTCAGTGAGTGCAGCCACAACAGCTCGGCGGCCTTCTGGTTGCGGAAGGATGAGGGGTGCAGAAAGCCCATGAGGCTGGCACCCAGGCAGATGTTGCGTATCTCCTCGTAGCCCAGGGCCACCACGGCCCGGGTGACGGTGAGTATCTGGTGGCGGAAGCCGTAATAGGCCGAGTTGGCCACGGCCAGGACCTTGGAGCTCAGGGCCTGGTCATGGGCGATGATGGCCTCCAGGTCCTGGGCCGAGCTGGTTTCCTTGTTCAAGAGGGCCAGTATTTGGCTCAGCACCGTGGGCAGCGTGGGAACGTAGCGTATGCCTCGCACGAAGCGGTTCTGCATGCTCGGGGGTTCCTCGGAGATGGCGGTTAGCGGAGTCTGGCTCGAAGGTACTGTATTAAAGGGTCAGTGTCAAGGCGTTCAGCATTAACATCTTGTTAGCGCTGTTAATTCACACCCCGGGCGCCAAGGTGGCCAGGGTCTGGCGCCGGGCCGCCGCGAAGGCCTCTGCCCCGCGCTCCAAGCGCCGGGGGCCGGGCCGGGGCAGGCCCAAGCCCTTGACCTCCAGCACCTGGATGCCTTGGCGCCGCAAAAGGGCCAGTTGATCCAGGTAGTGCTGCTGGCGGGCCAGGTCCACCGCCTGGGACTGCAAGGCCAGGGGGCTGAGCCGTTTGTGCAAAAAGGCCAGGGGCGGCCGCTCCAGGCTGGCCGAGGGTAGCCAGTGCACCACCAGGCTTCTGGCCCCGAAGTGCTCCACCGCCGCCGTCAGGGGGGCCTTGTCAACCAGCCCGCCGTCCACCATCAGGCCGCCGTCCAGTTCCACCGCCGCGAACAACAGCGGCACCGCCCCGCTGGCCCGCACCGCCGGGGCCAAAGGCCCCTGGGTCAGCACGGCGCGTCCGCCGCCCGCCAGGTCCAGGGCCACCATTAGGCAGCCCTTGGGGCAGGCCTCGAAGGTGGGGCAGGGCAGGGTCTGCTCCAAGAGACGCTGAAAGGCCAGGCCGCGCAGGTAGCCGGTTTGGCCCCGGCCGGCTTTGAGCAGGCTTTTTAGCATCTTGGCTGGTGGCAAGGGGTCCCAGAAGTCGCGGCGGCTCAGGCCCTTGAAAAGCTCCAGCATGCCCCCCGGGGCCAGGCCGCCGGCGGCGTAGGCGGCCACCAAGGCCCCGGAGGAGGCGCCGGCATAGGCCTGGGGCTCCACCCCTAGATCGCCAAGGGCCTGCAAAAAGCCGGCATGGGCAAAGAAGCCGAAAAACCCCGAGGACATTACCGCCACCAGGGGCCGGGGCAGCTCGCGCAAGGCCAGGGCAGCCTTGGTTTCGGGCAGGCCCACCCCAGGGGCCACGTGGTCTTGATTAGTCAAAATGGTGCCTTGCCCATATTCTTAAGGTTTGTTGGAGATTAGATTGCCCTGGGCGTCCAGGGGCAGGGGCTGGCCCTTGCGATAGGCCAGGGCCTGGCCCGTGGCGATGCGCTTGCCGTCGGCCTGGTACACCACGGCGTCGTACAGGGCGGTCTTGCGGGTGGCGTTGGTCTCCTTGACCTCGGCGATAAGCCGCGCGCCGGCCTCGGCGGGGGCCAGGTAGTAGATGCTCAGTTGCAGGGCCACCGCCACCTCGCCGTGGGCGTTGCAGGCCAGTTGAAAGGCCTCGTCCAAGAGGGAAAACACGGCCCCACCGTGCAGCATGCCGAAGATGTTGGTCATTTTCTCCTGAAAATCCATGGCCACCTTGGCCACGCCAGGGCCTATCTCCAGGACCTCCATGCCCAGGAGCTTGGGAAAGCTCTCCTGGCGGCTACGCGCCCATAACAACTCCACGGCCTGCTCGGACTTCATGCCTGCTCCTCCTCGCGCGGGGTGGGCGGGTATCACCCGCACAATGTGGCAAAGCGCGGGCCTGGGGTCAATGGTTTTGCGGTCCTGGCCCGGCCGCTTGACAGGGCGCCGCCCTTTTGGCATATAGGAGCCGAGTTATGTCAGGCCCCGGCCATCCAGACTCGCGCTGGATGGCTTTCTTTATTCGGGGGTCTGAACCATGCGCCTTGTGATGATAGACAACTACGACTCCTTCACCTACAACCTGGTGCAGCTCTTCGCCGAGTTCGCGGTGGAAACCCTGGTCTTCCGCCACGACCAAGTGAGCCTGGCCGAGATCGCCAACCTTCGGCCCCACTGGATCTGCGTCTCACCCGGCCCCAAGGACCCCGCCCAGGCCGGCATCAGCCGCCAGGTGGTGGAGCGTTTCGGCCGGCAGACGCCGCTGTTGGGGGTCTGCCTGGGCATGCAGGTGATCGGCGAGGTCTTTGGCGGGCGCACCGAGCGGGCGCCGCTACCCGTGCACGGCAAGGCCTCGCGGGTGCATCACGGGGGCCAGGGCATCTTCGCCGGCCTGCCCTCGCCCTTTATGGCCGCCCGCTACCATTCCCTGCAAGTGATACTGGGAGGCGACGGCCTGGAGCCCCTGGCCCGGGCCGAGGACGGGGTGCTCATGGGGCTCAGGCATCGCCAGTACCCCATCTGGGGGGTGCAGTTCCACCCCGAGTCCTTCTTCACCCAGCACGGCCTGGAGATGGCGCGCAACTTCCTGGCCCTGCAACCCGGCTTCCAGGCCGGGCCGGCCATGGAGGCACCGGCTGGCCAGCGCTTCCCCCGCTGGGCCGGAGTGGCCCCGGCGGTGGCGGCATGAGCGCGGCGGCCCCGATGCTGGAAAGTCTGGGCCTGCCCAGCGGGCCGGCGCGCCTGCTGGCCTATATCACCCTGGAGCGCCAGGCCGATGACGCCCGCTTCTGGCAACTGGCCCGGGGCATCGCGGCCCTGCCCGGGGCCTGCGTGCTGGCCAGCGGCGGCGACCTGGATTGCAGCCGCCACTCCCTGGCCGGCTGGGACCCCCTGCTGATCTTCAGCGCCAAGGGCCGGGACCTGCGCCTACAGGCTGGCCAGGCCTCCTGGAGGGGCCAGGGGCACCCCCTGGAGGCCCTGGACCAGCTTTTCAAGGAACTGCGGCCTGACTTCGACCTACCGGCGCCGCCCTTTGCCGGTGGCGGCCTGGGCTATGTGGCCTACGAGCTGAAAAACCAGATCGAGCGCCTGCCCCAAACGGCGATGGATGACCTGGGCCTGCCGGACATATACCTGAGCTTCCCAAGCCAGGTGCTGGTCCACGACCGCCACGGTGGCCATCTGCGCCATCTGCGCCTGGGCTGGCCGGGGCGGCCCTTCAGCGCCCCCGGCCCCCTGGACCTGGCCATCCCCCGGCCCGGCCCGCCACCCCGCCTGGGAGGAGTGAGCAGCAACTTCAGCCACCCGGACTATCTCAGGGCCGTGGAGCGCATACGCTCATACATCGCCCAGGGCGACGTCTACCAGGTCAACCTGTCCCAGCGCTTCAGCTTCGGCCTGCACGGCGACCCCCTGGCCCTATGGGAGCGCCTGTTTGCCAAGAACCCCGCGCCCTTCTACGCCTATGTCAACGCCGGGGATCATCAGGTGCTCAGCACCTCCATGGAACGCTTCCTGCTGCGCCAGGGTACCTATCTGGAGACCCGGCCCATCAAGGGCACAAGGCCCCGGGGAGCGGACCCCGCGGCTGACGAGCAGCTTCGCCAGGAATTAAGCCAAAGCTTTAAGGATGACGCCGAACTATCCATGATCGTTGACTTGTTGCGCAACGACCTGGGCCGGGTCTGCCTGCCGGGCAGCATCGCCGTGGCCGCCCACAAGCGGGTGGAGGCCTTCCAGAACGTCTTTCACCTGGTCTCCACGGTCACGGGCCAGGTGCCGTCCAGCCTGACCCACGGCCAACTGCTGGCCGCCACCTTCCCGGGCGGCTCCATCACCGGCTGCCCCAAGATCCGGGCCATGGAGATCATAGACGAGCTGGAGCCCCAGGTGCGCCAGGTGTACACCGGCTCCATCGGCTATCTGGGCTGGCACCAGAACCTGGACCTTAACATCGCCATCCGCACCGGCATAGCGGCCCAGGGGAAATGCCACTTTGCCGTGGGTGGTGGGGTGGTCTATGATTCCGACCCAGAAGAGGAGTTTCAGGAGACCCTGCACAAGGGCCGCACCCTGTTCCAGGTCTTGCAGGCCCTGAGCGAGGACTAGGCATGAGCCAGCCGGCCGCCCAGCCAGTTGAGCCCGTACTGTGGCTCAACGGCGCCTTCACGCCCCTGGGCCAGGCGGCGGTTTCGCCCCTGGACCGGGGCCTGCTCTTTGGCGACGGCCTCTTCGAAACCCTGCGTGCCCAGGAGGGCCGGGCGCTGTGGCTGGCCGAGCACCTGGCCCGGCTCAAGGCCTCGGCCCACTTCCTGAACATCCCCCTGGCCAGCGAGCCCGACTGGCCGGCGCTGATCGCCGAACTGCTGGACCGCAACCATTTGGCCGAGGGCCTTGCCCGGGTCAAGATCGTGCTCACCAGGGGCGCTGAGCCTGCCCTGGGCCTGCCAGCGGCCAGCCGGCCCACCCTCATGGTCACGGCCCAGGCCTATGCCCCTCCCACGCCGGCGGCCTACCAGGCCGGCTGGCGTCTGCACACCTTCAGCCAGGGCGCCGCCCCGGCCCTGGCCGGGCACAAGACCCTGAGCTACCTCTTCTACCTGTGGGCGCGCCAGGCCGCGCAGAAGGCCGGGGCCGACGAGGCCATCATTCTGGACGGCGCGGGCCTGGTGGCCGAGACGGCCATGGGCTCCCTGCTCTGCCGGCAGGAGGGCCGCTGGTGGACGCCCCAAAGCCCGGCACATTTGCCGGGCATCACCCTGGGCCAGGCGCGGCGGCTGCTGGCCGCCGACGGCCAGCAGCTGGAAGATCGCCCGGCCCGGCCGGCCGACCTGCTGGCCTGCCCCACGGTCTGGGTGCTGAATTCGCTGATGGGCATCATGACGGTGAGCCACCTGGACGGCCAGGCCCTGGCCGAGCCGTTGCCGGAAATGGCCGAGGAGTATAGGCGTCGGTTGTGGCAGGCCGGGGGGGAGTAAAACTAAAAACATCATGGAAAGGTGAAAACCCGATTTTTTTCCTTTCCTGTCATAGCTCCTGCTTTCTCGCGATCACTCAGGTTTGTCCAAGGGCATCCCGCCCGTTGATGCCCACAGGCCACGCCTATTCTGTCCCCTGCTTGAAAAACAAGGCACCAGCCGCCCGGCCCTCGATGGCGCGCGCGGTCATTATGGGCTTGTTATCCAGGCGCATATTCTACAGAATTAAGAATCAGCCTTGGCCCATGGGCACCAAGGCCATGCCCACGCCAGGTGGATGATAACCGCTCAGACCTACAAGCTGTGGCTTGAGAAAGATGTGCTGGCCCATGAAAAGGCTTGTGTGGCTGCTTACCCTAGCGTGCCCGTTGTTGGCGACCCTGCCGGCAGCGGCGGCTGGAGTGCCCTCTTCCTCACCCTTTGACTACAACGTGGGCGTCACCTACGACTCCTGGATGCAGAGTTGGATTGCCTACTCGCGCGAGGACACCGTAAAGTTTGTGGCCCAGGACCTGGACAAGATCACCAGCCATTTCAAGATGATCCACACCTACCACGACGCGGCCGTGGGCACCAGCGAGCTGCTGGTGGACCCGGGCACCCTGGGCGTGCTGACCTATGCCAAGGACCACCCGGACAAGGGCTTGCAGGTGTTTCTGGGCACCAACGAGGACGCCGCCACCTCGGCCAAGCTGGGCAGCCTGGATTATGCCAAGAAATGGGTGCAGACCATCCTGCTGGACCCCATGGGCGGCAGCGCCAAGAGTGTCTTGAGCACCGTCAAGGCCATCGGCATCGGCAACGAGATAGACGCGCAAGGCGTGTTCAATGTCCATGATTTCAACGCGGCCCTGCGCAATCTCACCGAGGCCATGCGCGAGGCTGGCTTGGGAGCCATCCCCCTTACCACGACCATCGCCAATATCAGCCACAATGCCCCCGCCAAGGCCTTCGTGGACGCGCTGGGGAGCAACTGGCAGGGGACTTGGGGGGCCAAGTTCGTGTTCGCCAACAACTTCCCCTGGATGCAAGGCAAGGGCGTGGACGCCTTCAAGAGTTGGTACGATGGCGCCCAGTCCGAATATTCCTCCTGGAACCTGTTCATCGGCGAGACCGGCTATCCCTACCAGTCAGACCCTTCCAAGGGCTTTGATCATGATCAAAAATTCCCCAGCGTCTCCGGCGGCACCGGCGAGTTCACCTACGCCACGGACATGTTCAATTGGCTGGGGGAGCAGTACTCGGCCAACAACCACCGGACCATCCCAACCTTCATGTTCAGCGGCTTCGACGAGCCGCGCAAGCAGCCCTCGGTGCCCGGATGCTCGGAAAACCATTACGGCCTGCTGACCGCCAGCGGCGCGCCCATGCATGACACGGCCGGGCACACCCTGGTCATTCCCGACTGGGTGGGCCAGCGCCGCTAGGCCCGCCCGAGGGCGGCCGGGCCAAACTAATGATAAGATAGCGCCATTGGGCGCGGCCTGCCGCCGTGCCCCCGGAGGGTATTATCTTGAGCGATATCAGCGCGGGCCAAGACCTGGACCTGGACATCCTGGACCTGGCCGCCGGCGGCCGGGGCCTGGGCCGGGCCGAGGACGGCCGGGTGGTCTTCGTGGCCGGGGCCTTGGCCGGCGAGAGGGTACGTGCCCACCTGACCCGGGTCAAGCGCGACTATGCCGAGGCCACGGCCCTGGAGGTGCTGCGCCCCTCGCCCCAGCGGGTGGAGCCGGCCTGCCCCCTGTATGGCCGCTGCGGCGGCTGCGACCTGATGCACCTGGACTACCCCGCCCAGGTGGAGGCCAAGGCCGCCTGGGTACGCCGCGCCCTGTGGCGGCTGGACCCCCTGCCCGAGGCCAAGGTGCTGGCCTCGCCCCTGGCCTGGGGCTTTCGCAACCGCCTGCGTCTGCAGGTGCAAGAGGGGCGGGTGGGCTTCTTTGCCCGGGGTGGGCACCAGTTGGTGGAGGTGAGCGCCTGCCCGGTGGCCGCGCCGGCGGCCAACGCCCTGCTGCCCGGCCTGGCGGCGGCCCTTCAGCGGCCCGAGTGGTCGGGCCTGTCCTGGGTGGAGGTGCTGGCCCACGAGAGCCAGGCCTTTCTCACCCTGGGCTGGCAGGGCGGGGGTGATGCGCCCTCCCTGGCCGGCCTGGCCCAGGAGGTGGGCGCCCAGGGCGCGCGCCTGTGCCGGGGCGAGGAACTGGCCGGCTGGCCCCTGAATCCCGAGGGCGGGCTGGTTTATCACCAGGATGCCGGCCTGACCCTGCGGGCCTATCCCGGAGTATTCTGCCAGGTGAATTTCGCGGCCAACCGCCTGCTCCTGGACGAGGTCACGGGTAGCGCCCTCGGCCTGCAAGCGCACCTGGCCTCGCGAGGGGAGGAGGCCCCGGCTGAACTGGAGGCCCTGGACCTCTATGCCGGCTCCGGCAATTTGGGCCTGCCCCTGGCGGCTGGCGGCTGGCGGGTGCTGGCCGTGGAGGGCGACCAGGAGGCCTGCCGGGCCGCCGTGGTGCAGGCCCACCAGGCCGGCTTGCAGGAGCGCTATATGGTGCAGGCCGCCGAGGTGGGCCAGGCCCTGGCCGGCCTGGGCCGGGCCGGCCGGGGCTTTGACCTGGTGGTGCTGGACCCCCCCCGGGGCGGGGCCAAGGAACTCATGCCCGGCATCCTGGAGTTGCAGCCCTCGCGGGTGATGTACGTCTCCTGCCACCCGGCGGCCCTGGCCCGCGACGCGGCGGTGCTGGTCAACGCCGGCTATCGCCCCAGCGGCCTGACGGTGCTGGACTTCTTCCCCCACACCGGCCACGTGGAGGCGGTGCTTGTCCTGGATGCTCCGGCGTAGCGCCCCGCGACCGCCCCGAGGGCTCATCTTCTGTTTCTGCCTGCTGGCCCAGTTGGCCTGGGCGCAAGGAGCAGCGGCTTTGGGACCGTTTACCCACCTGGTGCTGGCCCGCCAATTGGCCGAGCCGGCCTGGGCCAACCAGCCCGCGGTCATGGCCGCCCTCTACGCCGGGGCCCTGGCGCCGGACGCCGGCTATTATCCCGGCGCCCAGGAGGAGCTGGCCCAGGCCGCCCACCTGGTGCGGCCCTGGGACATGGCCCACGCCCTGCTGGAACTGGCGGCCACGGACGAGGAGCGGGCCTTTGCCCGGGGCTATCTCTCCCACGCCCTGCTGGACCGCCTGGGGCACGAGAGCCTAATCAACCGCCTCTCGGGCCGGCCTTTTTCCCAGGACCCCCTGAACCACAAGCGCGTGGAGTGGGGCCTGGACTGCTGGCTCCTGGGCCAGCCGCAATATCAGTGGTTGTGGGAGATGGGGGCCGACTCCCCGGCTGGCCTGGATTTGTGGGCCCGGGCCTGGCAACGGGCGCACGGGGTGAGGGTGCCGCCAGCGCTCCTGGCCCAGGCCATGGCCGCCGAGCTTGCCGAGGTGCACCGCCTGCCCCGGGTCTTCTGGCTCTCGGGCCAGGCCAAGCGCCCCGGGGGCTGGGCGGGCAACGGCCTGGGCTGGCTCATGGACTACAGCCTGCGCCCGGCAGCCGTGGGGTTCATGGCCTGGCGGGGCGGCTACATGAACGAGCGCGCCGTGCTCTCGGCCCGGCCGGCCCAGGCCCAGGACGTCGCCGACCTGGATGCCCTCCTGGACCAGGTGGCCCGGCAGACTCGGGAAGCAGGACAGGGCGCGCCTCTGCCCGGCGGCAACCTGGACGCCGACCCGGCCTGCCATGAGCAGGCCTGCCCCGAGGCCCGGCAGGCCCTGCGCTGGCTGGAGGCCCTGGCCAAGGGGTCCTAGTCCCTGCTACCCTGTTAGGCATGCCAATAATTCTTGCCGGGGAGGCCGCCATGGGCAAGCTGTTCTGGCTGCTGATCGCCGTGGGTTGTCTGGGCGCCGCTCCGGCCTGGGCCTTGAGCGCCGATCAGGTGCTTCAGCTCAAGAAGGCCGGGGTGAGCGAGGCCGTCATCCAGAAGATCATTGACACCGAGATGGCCCAGGCCGGCGGCGGCCGCCTGGGGCGCTACGTGCTGCGCCAGTCGGGCGGGCGGGAGGTGATCGTCTACCAGGCCCAGTCCGGCGCGGGCGCGCAGGAATACCCCCTGGAGATGGACCCGGCCTGGCATGACTCCCAGGGCCTGCGGGTCATCCTGGGGCGCCGGCCCCGGGGCGACGTGGTGGCGGTGGAGCAGCGGCAGGAGGTCTCCCAGGCCCTGGCCGGGGCCCGGGGCCAGACCAAGACCACCCCCAGCGGGCGCTACACCCTGCTTCTTGAGAGCCACCGCGAGCTGGCCCCGGCCGAGAAGCGGGCCAAGCAGCTCAGCGCCGAGGGCATCGAGGCCCGGGTGGAGAGCGTGGACCTGGGAGGCCAGGGCCGCTGGTACCGGGTGCTGCACGGGCGCTTCGGCGGCCGGGAGCAGGCCGAGGGCCAGGGCGATAAACTGCGCCAGGCCGGGGGCATAGGCTCCTACACCGTGCTGGCGCGTTAGGCCCCTGGCCGGTTGCCGCTGTGCAATCCCTATGTTAGGCTTCCCGGATTAGCCGCCGGCCCCGGCTTGGCCGGGGCCGGCCAGTAATGCGGGAGCGCCATGGAGCCCTTGGAACTCTTCGCCCGGCGTCAGGTGCTGTCGGTCAGCGAACTGGTGGGGCAGCTTAAAAAGCTGGCCGAGGAGCGCTTTGACTTTGTGTGGGTGGAGGGCGAGGTCACGGGCCTGCGCCGGCCAGGCAGCGGGCATGTGTATTTTGCCCTCAAGGACCCGGAGGCCCAACTGCGGGCGGTGCTCTTTCGCCACCAGGCCGCGCTCATGCGCTTCGCCCTGGAGGACGGCCAACGGGTGCTCTGCCAGGGCCGCCTGAGCGTCTACCCCGCCCGGGGCGAGGTGCAGTTGGTGGTGGACAGCGTGGAGCCCCGGGGGGCCGGGGCCTTGGCCCTGGCCTTTGCCCAACTGCGGCGGCGCCTGGAGGCCCAGGGTCTTTTCGACCCCGAGCGCAAGCAGCCCCTGCCCGACCTGCCCCAGCGAGTGGCGGTGATTACCTCGCCCAGCGGAGCGGCCATCCACGACTTCCTGCGGGTGCTGCACCGGCGTTTCGACCGCCTGGAGGTGGCCGTGTACCCGGTGCCGGTGCAGGGCGAGGGGGCCGCGCCGGCCATGGTGCGGGCGCTCAAGGACCTGGCGGCCTGGGGCTGGCCCCAGGTGATCGTGCTCACCCGGGGCGGCGGCTCGCCCGAGGACCTGTGGGCCTTCAACGACGAGGACCTGGCACACGCCATCGCGGGCTCGCCCATCCCCGTGGTCTCGGCGGTGGGGCACGAGGTGGACGTGACCATCGCCGATTTGGTGGCCGACCTGCGGGCGGCCACGCCCTCGGCGGCGGCCGAGCTGCTGGTGCGGCCCCGGGCCGACCTGGCGGCCCAACTGGCCGGCCTGCGAACCCGCCTGGCCCGGGCCGGGCAGGGCCGCCTGGCCGGCCTGCGCCGGGACTGGCAAGACCTGGTCAAGGCCCTGGGCGACCCCCGGCGGCGCCTCATTGACCGCCGCCTGGCCCTGGACGACCTGCTTAGCCGGGCCGGCCAGGCCTTGCGCGGCCTGGCGCAGCGCCGCCACCGCCGCCTCTGGGACTGCCGTCTGCACCTGTTGGCCCGGCGGCCCGACCGGGCCTTGGCCGCCCTGGAGTCCCGCCGGCGGGAGCTGGGCCTGCGCCTGGCCGCCGCCGGGGTGCTGGCCGTCACGCGCCGCCGTGGCGAGCTGGCCGAGCGTCTGGGGCGGCTCAGGGCCTTGAGCCCCCTGGCGGTGCTGGGCCGGGGCTATGCCCTGGCCCAGGACCAGGTGGGCCATCTGCTGCGCCAGGCCGGTCAGGTCCGGGTGGGGCAGGTCATCAGGGTGCGCCTGGGCCAGGGCGCCCTGCGGGCCAGGGTGGAGGAGGTGGAGGCGTGAGGTTTTTGCCGTGGGCCGTCTGCCTGCTCTCACTGCTGGCCGGGCCGGCCCTGGCCGCCGGCGGCCTGGAGGTCTGGCCGGCGCAGGCCGAGCAGGGCCAGCCCCTGCTGGTCAAGGCCTGCCCGGGGCAGCCGGCACCGGGGGCCGAGATCAGCCTGGAGGGCCGGCGGGCGCCCCTGGCGCCGGCCCCGGGGGGCTGCCTGGTAGGGGCCGTGGGCGTGGACCTGGACGAACCGACCGGTCCGGCCCTTTTGGAGATACGCCAGGGCGAGCGGGTGCTCCTTAGCCGCCGGCTGACCATCAAGGCCCGCGGCTACGGCACCCGCCAGATCACCGTGGACGGCAAGTTCATGGAGCTAAAGCCCGAGGACCTGGCCCGCCACCAGGAGGAGACGGCCAAGCAGAAGGCGGTGTATGCCTCGCGCCTGCCGAGCATGCTCTGGAGCGGCCCCTGGCAGACGCCCCTGGACAGCGCCGTGGTGGGCGTTTTTGGACGGCGCAGCCTGGTCAACGGCCAGCCGCGCTCGCCTCACGGTGGAGTGGACCTACGCGGCGGCGTGGGCACCCCGGTCAAGGCCCCGGCGGTGGGGCGGGTGGCCTTGGTCCTGGATACCTATTTCAGTGGGCTATTGGTGCTGATTGACCACGGCCTGGGAGTGGTCAGTGGCTATCGTCACCTGTCGCGGGCCATGGTGGAACAAGGCCGGGTGGTGCAGCCCGGCCAGGTCATCGGCCTGGTGGGGGCCAGCGGACGGGTGACCGGGCCGCACCTGCACTTTGACGTGCGCCTGGCCGGGGCGCGCGTGGATCCCCTGGCTTGGATACTGGCCAGCCGGCAGCTCGACCGCTGGGCGCGCTGAGCCCCTGAACCGGGCGCGGCTCCTCAAGGTCGTGGCGAGGAGCGCGGTAGATCAAGCAATCTCTGGGATTATTCGAGCAATCAGGGAGCGGTGCCCATGGCCAAGGCCAAGAAGGAAGGCAGCTTCGAGCAGAGCCTGAAGCGCCTGGAAGAGATCGTGGACAAGCTGGAGGACCAGGAGCTTGAGCTGGAGGAGGCCATCGCCCTCTTCGAGGAAGGCGTCAAGCTGGCCGAGGCCTGCGGAGCGCGCCTGGACGCCGCCGAGAAGAAGGTGACGCTTCTGCTCAAGGACCGCCAGGGCAACCTGACCCAGGCCCCCTTTGCCTCCGGCCCCGGGGAGCAGGAGCAATCGTGAGCGGCCAGCGCGACCTCAAGGCCTATCTCAAGGCCCAGGCCCAGCGAGTGGATGTTTCCCTGGACCGCCTGCTGCCCGGCGACGAAGCCGGAGGGCTCATCCTCCAGGCCATGCGCTACAGCCTCTTCGCCGGTGGCAAGCGCCTGCGGCCCATCCTGTGCCTGGCGGCGGCCGAGGCCGTGGGCGGCGAGGCCGAGCGGGTGATGTTCTGCGCCTGCGCCCTGGAGATGATCCACACCTACTCCCTGGTGCACGACGACCTGCCGGCCATGGACGACGACGACTACCGCCGGGGCGTGCCCACCAACCACAAAGTCTTTGGCGAAGGCATGGCCGTCTTGGCCGGCGACGGCCTCTTGACCCAGGCCATGGTGGTGCTCACCACCCACGCCCACGTGGCCAGCATCGAGCCCTGGCGGGTGCTCTATGCCACCCAGGCCATCATGCGCGCCGCTGGTTACGAGGGCATGGTGGGCGGTCAGGCCGCCGACCTGTTGGCCGAGCGCCAGGAGCCTGACCTGGCCACGGTGCAGCTCATCCACGCCAAGAAGACCGGGGCACTGATTACCGCCTCGGTGCAGGCCGGGGCGCTGTTGGCCGGCGGCAACGAGGAGCAGGTGCGGACCCTGGTGCGCTATGGCCGCCGGGTGGGCCTGGCTTTCCAGATCGCCGACGACCTGCTGAACCTCACCGGCGACGCGGCCCAGTTGGGCAAGGCCACGGGCAGCGACGAGCAAAGGGGCAAGATGACCTACCCCGCCGTGCTGGGGCCGGTCCAGGCCCGCCAGACCGGCGAGCAACTGGTGCGCGAGGCCATGGACTTGGCCGCCGGCCTGGGCCAGGGCGCCTGGCCCCTGGTGGAGTTGGCCCGCTACATCATGGAGCGCACCCATTAACCCTTGCCATCACGGTCAAGCCGCTAAGGATAAACCTTGGACAAGCCTTCGCCCATAACCTTGAGCCTGCTGGACACCATCAACTCCCCGGCTGACTTGAAGCGCCTGGGCATCCCCGACCTGGAGCGCCTGGCCGGCGAGATACGCGCGCGCATCATCGAGACCGTGGTCAAGAACGGTGGCCACCTGGCCCCCAGCCTGGGAGTGGTGGAGCTGACCCTGGCCCTGCACCGGGTCTTCAACGCCCCCCAGGACCAGATCATCTGGGACGTGGGGCACCAGACCTACGCCCACAAGCTGCTCACCGGACGGAGGGAGCGCTTCCACACCCTGCGCCAGTTGGGCGGCATTTCGGGCTTTCCCAAGCGGGCCGAGAGCCCCTATGACGCCTTTGACACCGGGCACTCCTCCACCAGCATCAGCGCCGCCCTGGGCATGGCGGTGGCCAAGCGGCTCAAGAAGGAGCCAGGCCGGGTCATCGCGGTCATCGGCGATGGCTCGCTCACGGCGGGCATGGCCTTCGAGGCCCTCAACCAGGCCGGCTACCTGGACGAGGACATCATCGTGGTCTTGAACGACAACGGCATGTCCATCGCCCCCAACGTGGGCGCGCTCAGCAAGTTCATGTCGCGGGCCTTGTCGGGCAAGGCCTACCTCACCTTCCGCAAGGACGTGGAGCGCTTTTTGAAGGGCATCCCCGGCTTTGGCCGCGACCTCCTGGACCTGGCCCGGCGCTCCGAGGAATCCTTCAAGGCCTTTTCGACCCCGGGCATGCTCTTCGAGGCCTTCCGCTTCAACTACCTGGGGCCGGTGGACGGCCACCGCCTGGAGCGCCTGGTGGAGACCTTCGAGAACCTGCACAACCAGCAGGGGCCGCTGTTGGTGCACGTTCTGACCACCAAGGGCAAGGGCTACGCCCCGGCCGAGGAGGACCCCAGCCACTTCCACGGCGTGGGCGCGAGCAAGCCGGCCCGGCCTTTAGCCTCCGCCTCGGCCCCGCCGCCCCCGCCGCCGGCCCCCACCTACACCGAGGTCTTTGGCCGCGCCATGGTGGAGCTGGGTCAGGCCAATCCCCAGATCATCGCCATCACCGCGGCCATGCCCGAGGGCACCGGCCTGCAATACTTCGCCGAGGCCATACCCGAGCGCTTCATTGACGTGGGCATCGCCGAGCAGCACGCCGTGACCTTTGCCGCCGGCCTGGCCAGCCAGGGCTTCAGGCCGGTGGTGGCCATCTACAGCACCTTCATGCAGCGGGCCTTTGACCAGATCGTGCACGATGTGTGCATGACCAACCTGCCGGTGCTCTTCGCCCTGGACCGGGGCGGCATCGTGGGCCAGGACGGCTGCACCCATCAAGGGCTCTTGGACCTGAGCTTTTTGCGCTGCGTGCCCAACCTGAGCATCATGTCGCCGGCCGACGAGGACGAGCTGCGGCACATGCTGCTCACCGCCCTGCACCACGACGGCCCGGTGGCCCTGCGCTACCCCCGGGGGCGCGGACCCGGCGCGGCGCTTTCCGGCCCGCCCCGGCTCTTGGAATGGGGCAAGGCGGAGGTGCGGCGGGAGGGCGGCGACGTGGCCTTGATCGCCATCGGCGTGGGTGTGCAGGCCGCGCTGGCCGCCGCCGAGGAACTGGCGGGGCAGGGCGTGCAGGCGGCGGTGGTCAACGCCCGCTTCGCCAAGCCCCTGGATGAGGAGCTTATCTGCGGCCTGGCCCAGCGGTGCCAGCGGGTGGTCACCGTGGAAGAGAACGTGGCCGCCGGCGGCTTCGGGGCGGCGGTGCTGGAGTGCCTGGCCCACCGGGGCTTGAAGGGCGTGGCGGTGAAGGTGGTGGCCGTGAATGACGTCTTCGTGGAGCATGGCAGCCAGCAGGAGTTGCGCGCCCTCTACGGCGTGGACCAGGCCGCCGTGGTGAAAGCGGCCCTGGCCCTGATGGAAGCCTAGGGAGTGGCCCAGGGCATCCGCCTGGACCAGCGCCTGGTGGAACTGGGCCTGGCCGAGAGCAAGAGCCGTGCCCAGGGGCTCATCCTGGCCGGCCTGGTGCGGGTTGACGGCCAGCCGGCCAAGAAGGCCGGCCAGGGCGTGGACGCCGGCAGTCAGATAAGCGTGGACGGACCCGAGCACCCCTATGTCTCGCGGGGGGGCGTCAAGCTGGCCGGCGCGCTCGATCATTTCGGTCTGGCCGTGGCCGGCCTGAACTGCCTGGACGTGGGGGCCAGCACCGGCGGGTTCAGCGATTGCCTGTTGCGGCGCGGGGCCACCGCCATCACCGCCGTGGACGTGGGCTACGGCCAACTGGCCTGGAAGCTGCGCATTGACCCCCGCGTCACCCTGCACGAGCGCGTCAACGCCCGTAACCTGCCGCCGGAGGTGGCGCCCGGCCCCTTTGACCTCATCGTGGCCGACGTCTCCTTCATCAGCCTGACCCTGGTGCTGCCAGGGCTCATCCCGCGCCTGGCGCCGGGCGGGCAGGTCCTGTGCCTGGTCAAGCCCCAGTTCGAGGCTGGCCGCGAGCACGTGGGGGCAGGCGGGGTGGTGCGCGACGAGAGCGCCCGCCAGCAGGCCGTGGACAAGGTGGCCGCCTGCCTGGCCGGCCTGGGCCTTACCGTGCTGGGCCAGTGCATAAGCCCCATCCTGGGGCCAGCGGGCAACGCGGAGTTCTTCCTGCTGGCGGCCAGGCCTGGCACCGAGCCCTCGGACGATGGGGGGCGGCCATGAGCCTGGGGCGCCGCTGGCCCGCGCCGGCCTCGGGCGCGCTGCCGGTGATGGCCGGGGCCAGCATGATAAGCTTCTCGCCGGTCTTCGTGAAGCTGGCCCTGGTGGGACCCACCACCGCCGGCTTTTACCGCATGTTCTTTGGCGGCCTGCTGCTGGCCGGGCTCCTCTTGGCCAGCCGTCAGTCTCTCAGGATAGAGCGGCGGCACCTGGCCTCCTGCCTGGCCTGCGCGGTCTTCTTCGCCCTGGACCTTAGCTTCTGGCACCGCTGCATTCATCTAATGGGGCCGGGCCTGGCCACCATACTCTCCAACCTACAGGTATTCTTCCTGGCCGGCTTTGGGGTGGCCTTTCTGGGCGAGCGCCCCACCTGGCGCCTGCTGCTGGCCATACCCCTGGCCATGGCCGGTCTGGTCCTGCTGGTGGGGCTGCACAAGGGCGGCCTGGGCCAGGAGTATGTGTTGGGCCTGGTCTACGGCCTCTTCACCGCCCTGGCCTACGCCGCCTACATCATCACCCTGCGGCGCTTGCAGCACGAGCAGCCAGCGGCGGCGGCCACGGCCCACGTGACGCTCATCTCGCTGACCTGCGCGGCCATCCTGGGCCTGGAGGCCTTGTGGCAGGGCGAGTCCCTGGCCATCACCGACCAGCGCAGCCTGGCCGCGCTCCTGGGCTACGGCCTGTGCGGCCAGGTGCTGGGCTGGGCGCTCATCTCCCGGGGCCTGCCGCGCACCCCGGCCTCCCTGGGCGGGCTGCTGCTGCTGTTGCAGCCGGCCCTGGCCTTTGTCTGGGACATGCTCCTGTTCGCCCGCCCCACCGACGGCCTGGAGCTGGCCGGCGCCGGGCTGACCCTGGCGGCCATCTACCTGGGGGCCGGCGGCGGGCGGTCCAAGGCCTCGGACCCACCTCGCGGCGGGCCGCGCGGGTAAAAGGAGTGACCCAATCCAGGGCGGTGTAGTATATTTTTGATGCGTCACCAGGAAACATCAGGGCGGGCGGGGGTAAACCCCGCCCCTACATCAAGACATGGAAAGATGGCGGGCAGAACCCGTTTCCTGCTTTTGGTTTTCATGTAGGGGCGGGGTTTACCCCCGCCCGTCATAATCTTCGTCCCGTTGGGAGACATCATGGCCACCAAGCCCATCACCAAGCTCAGCAAGAAGCAGGTCAAGGCCCTGTCGGACCAGCTCCTCCAGCAACCCAAGAGCGTCTGGGAGCAGGCCGGCGCCAAGGAGCGCAAGGAAATCTTCGCCCTGGCCGAGCGCTACAAGACCTTTTTGGACCAGGCCAAGACCGAGCGCCTGGCCGTGGAGACCATACGCCGCCTGGCCGTGGCCCAGGGCTTCAAGCCCCTGGGCAAGAAGAGCAAGGCCGGCAGGTACTACGCTGAGTTCGCCGGTAAGACCATCGCCCTGGCCGTGCTGGGCCAAAAGCCCGTGGCCCAGGGCATACGGCTCGTCGGCTCGCACATAGACGCCCCCCGTCTGGACCTCAAGATGCAGCCCTTGTACGAGAACCAGGAGATGGTCTTCCTCAAGACCCAGTACTACGGCGGCATCAAGAAGTACCACTGGTTCGCCCGGCCCCTGGCCATCTACGGCGTGGTCTGCACCGCCCAGGGTAAGACCGTGCCCATCGCCCTGGGCGACGCCCCCGGCGACCCCATCTTCACGGTGCTGGACCTTCTGCCCCACCTGAGCCGCAAGAGCCAGGAGGGCAAGAAGCTCTCCGAGGCCTTCGAGGCCGAGCGCATGAACGTGCTCATCGGCGGCCTGCCCCTGGACGCCGATGAGGGCAAGGAGAAGGCCAAGCTGGCCATCCTCAAGCTGTTGCACGACCGCTACGGCATCGCCGAGGCCGACTTCATCAGCGCCGAGCTGGAGATCGTCCCCGCAGGGTGCGCGCGCGACGTGGGCCTGGACCGCGCCCTGATCGGGGCCTACGGCCAGGACGACCGGGCAAGCGCCTTCGCCACCCTGGAAGCCCTGCTGACCATGGACCAGCCGCCGGTCACCGCCCTGGGCCTGTTCGTGGACAAGGAGGAGATCGGCTCCGACGGCTCCACCAGCGCCCGCTCCCGCTGGATCGAGCGCCTGGTGGCCCAGTTGATGGAGGCCGCCGGCGAAAAGCCCGACTTCCTTTCGGTCAGCCAGGCCCTGGCCCAGAGCCAGGCCCTGTCGGCCGACGTCAACGCCGGCCTGGACCCCGACTACCCCGAGGTGCACGAGAGGCGCAACGCCGCCCTTATGGGCTACGGCGTCACCCTGACCAAATACACCGGCAGCGGCGGCAAGTACAGCGCCAGCGACGCCAACGCCGAGTACGTGGCCTGGCTCAGGGGCGTGTGGGACTCTGCCGGCGTGCCCTGGCAGGCGGCCTCCATGGGCAAGGTGGACGAGGGCGGCGGCGGCACCATCGCCAAGCTCTTGGCCGTCTATGGCATGGACGTGGTGGACGTGGGGCCGGCGCTGTTGTCCATGCACTCGCCCCTGGAGATCGCCCACAAGGCCGATATCCACGCCACGGTGCGGGCCTACCGGGCCTTTTATCAGGCCCCGGCCAGGTAGCCGGCCATGGACGCCGCGGCCGCCACGGCCGCCCTGGCAGGGCTGTTCGCCACCTCCTTTGTCATCGGGCTCTCGGGCGCGGTGATGCCTGGCACGGTGCTGGCGGTGACCATCCTGCACAGCTCCCGCCTGGGCTTCAAGGCCGGCCCCCTGGTCATTCTGGGCCACGCCATCCTGGAGGGCTCCCTGGTGGTGGCCCTGGTGCTGGGCCTGGGCGGCGTCCTCAACCGGCCCCTGGTCTCGGGTGCCATCGGCGGGGTGGGGGCGCTGATCCTGTTGTGGATGGCTTGGGGCATGCTGCGCTCCCTGCCCGGGCTCAGGCTGGACCTGGCAACGGCGGAGACCGCCGCCAGCGGGGGGCTAGGGAGCCACGCCGCCCCGGTCAGGGACGGCCTGCTGCTCAGCCTGGCCAACCCCTATTTCCTGTTGTGGTGGGCCACCGTGGGCCTGGGGCTCATCACCATGACCATGCAGATGGGCCTGGGCGCCCTGGGGCTCCTGGTCTTTTACGCCGGGCACATCTGCGCCGACCTGTCCTGGTACAGCCTGGTCTCCCTGGTGGTTACCAAGGGCCGCCGCTGGCTCAGCGACCGCATGCACCGGCGGGTGGTGGGGGCCTGTGCCCTGTGCCTATTGGGTTTTGGGGTGTACTTCGGGGTCTTCGCCTGGCAGCAGATAAGTGGCGCTTGATTCCAATTTCACGTCAGTCATTTGCCAATGGCCGATTGGCCCGGGTTCTTTAGCTCTTCCGCGGCCACAAGCCTATCTTTATCTCACCACACCCCGTGTCCCGCTCGTAGCCAGGCTATTCTGATACACATTTCATGCGCATTTCAGATCAGACGCAGGGTTTTCTCGACAGGTTTCCTCTGGGTACAGCCCTTACGGCATAGGCGGCCCAAGAAAGCCTAAGCGGTTTCTTTTTGTGTCCCGCTAGAGCCGCCCAAGAGTGTTGTCTTTTGTCTGGGGAATCCTTCGACAAGACCGAAGGACGATGTTGAAGATCGCCCGCGCTGTTGCGGTGCCCCTGGCCACCTTGGCCCTGGCCTCTACGAGGAAGGCGGTGCCCAAGGAGTAGCGCAGCTCTGGCTGAGGTGCCCCCGGTTTCCTTGGACACGGAATTGGGATAAACAGACCCGAGACGTGTACAAGGAGGCATTGGGATGGCAGATGAGAAGCGGGAGATGGGAGAGGTCGTGGGCTTGACGGAAGGAGCCCGTAGGGCGACT
>JACRDC010000051.1 GCA_016218705.1 Desulfarculus sp. | reverse complement strand
CCGCCCGGCCATACCGCGCCCAACCGCTGCGCAGGCCTAACCGAGGCGGCGCGATTCTTGGGGCAGCTTCCACGGTGGCGGTCTCTGTTGGTGCAGGCCGAGCGTAATGGCCAGGCCTTGCGGCGGCGATTAAGAATGGCCGGCCTAAGGGCAGGACACGGGGTCTGCTTGAAGCCAGGAAGACAGGGGAATGGGCCGGCGAGGGGCTGCCTCAAGATGAACAGGTAGCGCGGCCAGGTATTAACTCGGCTGCCCCTCGCCGGCCAACGGCCCTTGCTTTTTGCCTTTAACAAGCCCCCGTGTCCCGTTCCTTAGCCCGGCCATTCTTGATCGCCCGGATGCTGGCCGCGTTATTACGCGCGGCCCTGGCGGCGTGAGGCCCAGCCGCGCGCAGGAGCCCCCAAGACTATGCCGCCTCGGTGGGGCCTGCGCGGCGGCAGGGCGCGGTATGGCCGGGCGTGGGAGCGTGGACACAAAAAGAAACCGCTTGGGTTTTCGTCTTTGTTCTCTGGCTAAGGCAGGCCCGCAACCGGCGCTGGCTGGCAGGGGCCTAAAACCGCAGGCCTAGCAGCGGACCCCCACCAGAAGCAAATAGGTGCTATACAATTGTGGGTGCTTTGCTATAATGGCCGCCAGGGCAGGGCAGGGGCGGGGGCCTGAATTGCGTTGGGGGATGACAGGCACTATCCTTTAGGCCATCGCCAACATTTTGCCGAGATGGTTCGCATGCTCAGCGAGATCGTGGTCCGGGGCGCCCGGCAGCACAACCTGAAGAACATCGAGGTCCGCATCCCCCGCGACAAGCTGGTGGTCATCACGGGCTTGAGCGGCAGCGGCAAGTCTACGCTCGCCTTTGACACCATCTACGCCGAGGGTCAGCGCCGCTATGTGGAGTCCTTGAGCTCCTACGCCCGCCAGTTTTTGGAGCGCATGGACAAGCCCGACGTGGACGCCATCGAGGGGCTGTCACCGGCCATCGCCATCGAGCAGAAGACCACCTCCAAGAACCCCCGCTCCACGGTGGCCACGGTCACCGAGATCTACGACTACCTGCGCCTGCTCTTTGCACGGGCCGGCACGCCGCACTGCCCCCAGTGCGGACGGGCCATCCGCGCCCGCTCGCCCCAGGAGATCGTGGACCAGCTTTTGGAGCTGGGCGAGGGCGCGCGCCTGACGCTGCTGGCCCCGGTGGTCACCCAGCGCAAGGGCGAGCACAAACAGGTCTTCGCCCGCCTGGCCAAGGACGGCTTCGTGCGCGCCCGCGTGGACGGCGAACTCATCGAGCTGGCCGAGCCGCCCGACCTGGAGAAGAACAAGAAGCACACCATCGAGGTGGTCATAGACCGCCTGAAGATCAAGGAAGGCCTGGGCCGCCGGCTCACCGACAGCGTGGAGCTGGCGCTGAAGATGGGCGAGGGCGCGCTCCTGGCCTGGACGCACGGCGAGGGCGGCGCCAAGGACCACGAGGAGCTTTTCAGCGAGCGCCTGTCCTGCGACATCTGCGGGGTGAGCCTGCCCGAGTTGTCGCCCCAGATGTTCAGCTTCAACTCCCCCCAGGGGGCCTGCCCCACCTGCGACGGCCTGGGGGTGCGGGTCTTCTTCGACGCCGACCTGGTGGTGCCCGACCCCACGCTCTCGGTGCGCGCCGGCGCCCTCAAGCCCTGGGAGGGGCGCGACTCGGTCTACCACTTCCAGACGCTCGACGCGCTGTCGCGCCATCTCAAGTTCGACCTGTACAAGCCCTGGAAGGACCTGCCCGAAGAGGTGCGCCGGCAACTGCTCTTCGGCACCAAGGACGAGGTGGAGTTCTACCTGGAGCGCGACGACCGCAAGCACTACTTCAAGCGCCCCTGGGAGGGCTTCATCACCCACCTGGAGCGCCGCTACCGCGAGACCACCAGTCAGGCCATCCGCGATGAGTTCGACCGCTACATGAACTCCCAGCCCTGCCCCCTCTGCGGGGGGGCGCGCCTCAAGCCCACATCCCTGGCCATCCACGTGGGCGGGCTTAACATCTTCCAGTTGACCCGCCTGCCGGTGCGCGAGACCACGCAGTTCTTCGCCGGACTCAAGCTGGGCAGCCGCGAGGCCCTGATCGCCGAGAAGGTGCTCAAGGAGATAACCCAGCGCCTGGGCTTCATGGCCGACGTGGGCCTGGACTACCTCACCCTGGACCGCGCCGCCGGCACCCTCTCCGGCGGCGAGGGGCAGCGCATCCGCCTGGCCACCCAGATAGGCTCGGCCCTGGTGGGCGTCTTGTACGTGCTGGACGAGCCCTCCATCGGCCTGCACCAGCGCGACAACCAGCGCCTCCTGGACACGCTGAAGAAGATGCGCGACCTGGGCAACACCGTGCTCGTCGTCGAGCACGACGAGGACACCATCCTGGCCGCCGACCACGTGGTGGACATGGGTCCGGGCGCCGGCCGCCATGGCGGCGAGGTGGTCTTCAGCGGCACGCCGGCCAAGCTGGTGAAGGACAAGCGCTCGCTAACCGGCCAGTATCTATCGGGCGCCCGCGCCATCCCCGTGCCCAAGAAGCGCTGCAAGCCCCAACGCGGCTGGATCGAGTTATTGGGCTGCGCCGAGCACAACCTCGCGGGCATTGACGCCCGCTTCCCCATCGGCCTGATGACCTGCGTCACCGGCGTCAGCGGCTCGGGCAAGTCCACCCTGGTGCTGGACACCCTGTACAAGGCCCTGGCCCAGCGCCTATACCGCTCCCGCGAGCGCGCCGGGGCGGTGCGCGAGATACGGGGCCTGGAGCTTCTGGACAAGGTCATAGACATAGACCAGTCGCCCATCGGCCGCACCCCGCGCTCCAACCCGGCCACCTACACCGGCGTCTTCACGCCCATCCGCGAGCTTTTCGCCCAGACCCCCGAGGCCCGCGCCCGGGGCTATCAGCCGGGGCGCTTTAGCTTCAACGTGCGCGGCGGGCGCTGCCCGGCCTGCGACGGCGACGGCATCATCAAGATCGAGATGCACTTTCTGCCCGATGTGTACGTGCGCTGCGAGGTCTGCCACGGCCTGCGCTACAACCGCGACACCCTGGAGGTGGCCTACAAGGGCAGGAACATCGCCGAGGTGCTGGACATGACCGGGGCACAGGCCCTGGACTTCTTCGACGCGGTGCCCACCATCCGCCAAAAACTGGAGACCCTGGTGGACGTGGGCCTGGGCTACCTGCGGCTGGGCCAAAGCGCCACCACCCTCAGCGGCGGCGAGGCCCAGCGCGTGAAGCTCTCCCGCGAACTGGGCAAGCGCGCCACCGGCCGCACCCTCTACATCCTGGACGAGCCCACCACGGGCCTGCACTTCGCCGACATCGAGAAGCTCATGGCCGTGCTCACCAGCCTCAAGGCCATGGGCAACACCGTGGTGGTCATCGAGCACAACCTGGAGGTCATCAAGACCGCCGACTGGGTCATTGACCTGGGCCCCGAGGGGGGAGACAAGGGCGGCCAGATCATCGCCCAGGGCACGCCGGAGCAGGTGGCCAAGGTGGAGGGGAGCTATACGGGGCAGTATCTGCGAAGGGTGCTGAAGAAGTAGCGCCCCTCGCCCCCACCGGGGGAGAGGGCAGGGTGAGGGGGGCTCCTGCTTGCCGGTTTCCACCGCCCCCACGAATATGCCACAATAGCCCCATGAACCAGCCCGCGCACAACCTGTCCCCGGACCTGCGAGACCTGGCCGCCCGACTGCTGCCGGTGCTGCGCCGCTACGGCGTGGTGCGCGCCGGCATCTTCGGCTCGGTGGCGCGCGGCGAGGCCCGCCCGGACAGCGACCTGGACTTACTGGTTGAGTTTGGCCGGCTGCCCAGCCTGCACGACCTGGTGGAACTGCACGACGACCTGGAGGACCTGGTTGGGCACAAGGTGGACGTGGTGCAGTACAAGCTGTTGCGGGAGATCATCAGGGATGAGGTGATGTCCGACCACGTGGCCATACTATGAGCAAAAGGCACCGGCTTTACATCGAGGATATCCTTAGCAGCCTTGCGGTGATCCCCAGTTTCATTGAGGGCTACGACAAGCCACGCTTCCTGGCCGATCTCAAGACCCAATACGCCGTGATACGGGCACTGGGCATCATCGGCGACGCCGTGAAGAAGCTCCCGCCTGAATTTCGCGCAGCTCACCCCGAGATTCCTTGGAAGGACATGGCCAAGACCAGGGACGTGCTGATCCACGATTACCTGCGCGTGGACCTTGACGTCCTCTGGGACACCATCACCCGCGACCTGCCGCCCCTGGCCGCCAAGCTACGGCCCCTGCTGGAGGAGTAGACCCGGCTTGACAACCCCCCGCAGGGCATGGCACATTGGCACAGCCTGCCCAGGCTAGGGGCTTCTCATGGGAAACAATCAGCTCACGGGTCATGATCGCCCGGCCACGCCTGAGATGGTGTGCGCCGGGTTTTATGGAGTGAGATAATGCCTGAATCAAGGAAAAAGAGCATCAGGGTTCTATTTTATAGAATCATCCTGCCCAGGCGAGTATCAAACACAAGAATTAATAGATTAATGTCAGAGTTAGTGCAAAAGAACGAAGCTGATAGGACTAAGGAATTTGACCAGGCTAAGCATCTATTAGTTCCTTTTAGCAGTAGCGGTGGGTTTTATTTTACCTTAGCAAAAGAACGTACAGGCGAATGGCCAGCTTGGTTGAGGAAGAGTGGAAAAGTTGATGAAATCAAGTTGCCAGAGGGCACACTCGCAGAGACCACCTGTTTTTGGTTAGCTCCCAAGGAAGGGGTGCTGGCTGAGGCGTATAGTCATTTTGCCCCAAAGCCTAGCCATTTAAAAAAATACCTTATCCATGTAGGTCAAGAAGAAGACGTATCTCTCGACAGATTATCCTTCGAACCTATTATGAAAAAGGATGTTTATGCTGAATTTGCCAACATGAATTACCATAGAAAGTTAACCTTTAAGGTTGCAAACCCCTCGCCAGAGTTTTGGGATGAGATGAGCAGCAAGGATCATTTCCGGGAAGTTCTACAACTCCTTAACGATTCTAACGGGCTAACGATGGAGGTTACCATATCTGTTGACCGGGCCAAGAAAAAGCTTAACAGCGGATTCGTCCAAAGGATAGTGCGCCCCCTCTTTCGCCAAGAGGGAAAGGCCAGCAAATTAAAGGTTTGGGGGTCAGAGGATATGGAAGGGCCAAGCCATCCTATTGATCTAATACACGATAGATTAGTCCACTACAACCAAGTAAATATCAACGGTCACTACGTGTTGATAAACGACTATATAGATGCTATCAAGCAAGGGTTTATAGAAAATAGAGATTACTTAGCACAAATTGTGACTAGCGAAGCAGACCAAGAGTAATGCGTTACCTAACTAAGCACCTCTGCCTTTCCACTATTGTGGCGGCCGCACCTACGTTTGCATTTGCGATATATTTTGAGCCGCGCGATAAGCTACTCGTTGATCTATTAATCAATCATTGCAGCACTCAGGTAACGTTTGGCTTAACACTAGGCGGGTTTTTTCTCGCTGCCGCGTCAATATTAGCAGGGTTTTCGGCAACTGAATATCTAGGGCGCCTTACTAAGGCCAAGAAGACATGGAACACGCTTCTAAGTATTATATTTATCGCATCAAGCACTAATATTATTTTTGGCCTTCTGGGATATATTTCTTATTGGGTACTTAATGCGCAAGCATTGTCTACTCAAAGCGTAGCATATATTGCCCAAATTAATATCTTCTTGTTAGCCTACTCTGCCTATTTTTCAGGTTTATGTTTGGTTTTGTTAAAAGAAGTCTTGGCCAATATATCAAGCTGAAACAGTAAGTAGCTATCTACCCCGCCGTCAGGTGATACGCCAGGTTATCCAACTTCACCGTGAAGTCCACGTTCTCCACCTTGCAGCCGTCGGGCACCTGGATCTGCACGGGCGCGAAGTTGAGGATGGCCTTGACCGGCACCTCCAGGAAGCGGTTGGCGATCTCCTGGGCCTTGTCGGGCGGGGTGCAGATGACGCCTATCTCGGCGTTGGTCTCGCGGCAGACGCGCACCAGCTCGTCCACGGGGTGTATCAGTAGGCCCGTGGCCAGCTTGCGCCCCACCTTCATCAGGTCGGCGTCAAAGGCGCAGGCAAAGCGATAGCCCTGCTTGGCGAAGTTCTGGTGGGCCAACAGCGCGCAGCCCAGGTTGCCCATGCCCACGATGGCCAGGTTCCACTGCTTGTTCAGGCCCAGTATCTTCTTGATGTCAAACAGCAGCTCCTTGACGAAGTAGCCCACCCCCCGCACGCCGAACTGCCCGAAATAGGCCAAGTCCTTGCGTATTTGCGCCGGGTTGACGCTGCACACGTCGGCCAGGTGCTTGCTGGAGACCACCGTGACCCCCTCGTCCACCATGGCCTCCAAGGCCCGGGAATAGATGGACAGCCGGGTGATGGTGGCGGCGGGGATCTTCATGAACTTCATGGGCTTGCTCTATTGTGATCGTGATATCGGGCACATGGGGGGATAAAAACCAGGCCGGGCCCTGGCGGACCCGGCCTGGCCGGCTTGTTACATGCCGATGAACTTCTTGACCGGCTCGGCCATGGGGTAGGCGTAGAGCAGGATCAAGCAGATAACCAGGGCGTAGATGGCCAGGGACTCGATCATGGCCAGACCGATGAGCATGGTCACGGTGATCTTGCCGGAGACCTCGGGGTTGCGGGCGGTGCCCTCGACGGCGCCCTTCACGGCCAGGCCCTGGCCGATGCCGGTACCGAAGGCGGCGATGCCGATGCCCAGGCCAGCGGCCATCACGGTGGAGGCGAACAGCTTGGCGGCCTCGGCCATGGCGCCGGCGTCGGCGGCCATCGCCACGGCGGAGATGCCCAGGACCATCAGGCCGGTCAGAACGGCGGTCACGGAAAACTTTTTCATCCCAACTCCTCCAATAAAACGTTGCGGTATGTGCCTTCTTCCTAAAGAAGCTTGGTTTCTCTTAGTGGGCGTGCTCGATGGAGCCCGCGATGTAGAGCATGGTCAGCAGGCTGAAGATGAAGGCCTGCACGAAGCTGGTGAAGATGGCCAGGAACATCATGGGCAGCGGCGCGAAGAAGGCGCCGGCCAGGAGCAGCAGGATGGCCAGGACCAGGTCCTCGCCCAGCACGTTGCCGAAGAGACGGAAGGTCAGGCTGAGCACGCGGGAGAGGTGGCTGATGAGCTCGATGGGCAGGATCAGGGGCGCCAGCCAGCTTACCGGTCCCAGGAAGTGCTTGATGTACCCCGCGCCGTGGTGCTTGAGGCCCACCACGTGGGTGGTGAGGAAGACCACGATGGCCATGCTGAGGGGGGTGTTGATGTCGGCGGTGGGCGAGCCCATGCCGGGGATGAGGCCGATCCAGTTCATGCACAGAATGTAGAGGAACAGGGTGCAGATCAGCGGGAAGAAGGGCCGGCCCTCGTGCCCCATGACGTCAATCATGAAGTCCTCGAAGCCGCCGATGACCACCTCGAAGAAGTTCTGCCCGCCGGCGGGGATCATCTTCACGGAGCCCACGGCCAGCTTGGCCACCACCACCAAAAAGACGATGATGAGCCAGGAATAGAGCACGTTGGTGTGGAAGTAGATGTGCGCTTTGTCCAAGAGCCAGGGCAGGATAAGAAATGGATGTTCCATGAGCTAATGGGCCTCCTTGCTCAACTTGCGTGCCTGGCAGGCCCCCCAGATGACGATGGTGACCATCACCACCGACAGGCCCACCAGCAGTCCCAACGGCTCCGCCCAACCCTGGCGCACCAATATGAAAAGCACCAGGGCCGTTGCCGCAAACCTCAGATAATACTTGACCAAAACCTTGCGCATCACGCCGTGCTTCTCGCGGGGCAGGATGCTACGGCGCACGGTGCGCTCCAGGAGCTGGTAATTGATCAGGGCGATGACCCCGCCGATCATCACGCTCAGGGCGCTCTTCCAGTTGACCAGGGCCAATGCCCCGGCCGAGACCAGGGCAAAGGTGGCCAGGTTGCCCCACCACAAGGTGCGCAGCATCCCGGCCTCGGCGAATTCCATGGTCAGCGGCTTATGCCCCAAGCTCAAGCGCCTCACAGGTCCTTGGAACGTTTGATCATTATATAGATGTTGTTGTAGCCGGCGGCGATGCCGATCAAAAGCCCCACCAGCTTGCCCCAAGGCGCCGTCCAGCCCTCCCAGAGGGTATCCACCCAGTAGCCCAGGCCGAACCCAATCACCGTGGCCAGCACTATGGAGATGCCCAGAGAGCTGACCCTGGCCAGCAAGCGCAGGTATTCCCGCGTCTGTTCGCTGAAAAATCGGCCCACGCCAACCGCCCCAAGGGCTCATGACCCTTTATGTTTTGGTGGCCTGGCCCCCATGGCCGGCGCTGCCCGCCATCCCAACTGGCTTGGGCAGCCCCGCGACCTCCCCTGGTCCCGGCATGGTGCGCCGCTTGTTCGGCCACATACGGCGGTCGAACCTTGCTAACACGGGCGCAAGGTCAAGTCAACAAAATTTTGCGTTTTGCCCCTGGCTTCACATGCCGCCCCAGGGGTGGGGCCCATCTGCATTGTGCCACGATTCCCGTCGGTTTGCCAGGGCTAGCCGGGTGCCCCGGCTGCCATGGCGGGTCGGGGCGGGGTGCCCCCCGCTGGGCATTTTCGGTTCGGGCAAGGTTGCCGCCCTGGCCGGCCCTGGCGGCTCACGGCGGAGCCCGCCGGTTGGCCAGGCATGGCCGGGTTAGAACAGGCTGCCGTTCACCGGCCCGGAGCGCTGGGCCTTGGGGGCCTTCTTGAAGGTGAGGTTCTCGGCGTAGCGTGGGTAGTCCAGGCCCTGGCCGGCCAACAGTTCTTCTATGGTGCGCAGTTGCAGGCGGGGGTGGCGCGAGCCCGCCGGCGAGGCGTAGAAGCCGGCCTCGGCGGCCTCCTCGCGCATCTTCTGGGTGGGCTCCTGCAGGGTTATCAAGACGGCCAGGGCGGCCTTCTCGCGGTCCATCACCCCGCGCAGGTCGCGTACGTGGGTGGGGCCGGTGGTGCCGGCCTTGACCGAGAGCACGATCTGGCGCAAGCCGCCCTTGGGGTCGTCGCGGAAGAACAGCCGGCCGTCAATGCCCCGGTCGGCGCCCTTCTTTTGCTCCACCGGGCGGGCGTCCACCAGGCCCAGGGCCCACCACTGGAACTGGTAGGGGTCGCTCTTGGCCAGGTCGCGCGCGCCGGCCAGGTCCACCGGCTCGCCCACCACCTTGAACTGGGCCTCTTGGCCGAAGGCGTGGTGCAGGCGGTGCTTGATGAGAGTGATGGCCAGATGGGTGATGTCTATGCCCATCCAGCGGCGGCCCAGCCTTTGCGCCGAGGCGATGGCCGTGCCGCAGCCGCAGAAGGGGTCCAGCACCACGTCGCCGGGGTTGCTGGAGGCCTGGATTATGCGCTCCAAGAGGGCCTCGGGCTTCTGGGTGGGGTAGCCCAGCATCTCGGCCATGGAGGCATGCAAGTGCTCGATATCATCCCAGTTGTCAGTTACCGGCGTGCCGCTCATTTCATCGAGATAGCGCTTGTATCTCGGAACACCCCCTTGTTTTCTTTGAACAATTCTTCCCTCTTTATAGGCCTTGTGCATCCGTTCCTTTGTCCAGCGCCAAACCCTGGTCACGCCTAGGAACTCGTACGTCAAGTTCGGGCGATTTTTATTGGGGTTCAGTAGGTTGTCCAAACTATACCTGCGTCCATCTTCATCAAAGTACTTATAAAACTTTTTCACGTAACTCTTGTCATGGGGCATGTATTGCTTATTGAAAACAATCTTTTCGGACTTGGAATACCTAAAAATAATATCATGGCAATTGGGAAAGTTTACGTAGGCGTGGCTCTTGGGCTGTGACCTTTTCCAGGATATCTCATTCCTGAACATCTGCGGCCCAAACACCGCGTCCAGCAGCAGTTTCAGGTAGTGGCTGGCGGTGGGGTCGCAGTGCAGGTAGATGCTGCCGGTGGGCTTGAGCACCCGGCGCAGCTCAATTAGGCGGGGGGCCATCATGGCCAGATAGGCCAGCATGTCGCTGGGACCCAGCATGGCGTGGAAGGCCTGCATGGTGGCGGCCACGCGGCCGTGGGGGGAGGTCACCACGGAATCGAAGGCGGCCACGGCGGCGGCGTCCCAGCGCCAGGTGTCGCCAAAGGCCTTGATCTGGGCGGCGGAGCGCGAGCCGTCCTGCTCGGCGAAGAGCACGTTGTAGTCCTGGTCGCTCTTGAAAGGTGGGTCCAGGTAGATCAGGTCCACCGACTCGTCGGCCAGGTAGCGGCCCAGGATCTCCAGGTTGTCGCCGTAGTAGAGCAGGTCCTCGGTCATGGGCACCCCCTTGCCTGTGGCGCTAGCCTAGCATCTAGCGGGCGCCGGGCCAAGGGGCAAGAGGGACCGTTTTCAGGCCAGGGGCGCGCCCGTCAAGAGGGCCAGGAACCCCTCGGGGGGCAGGGGCCGGCTGAAATAATAGCCCTGGTACTCGTCGCAGCCGTGGGTGCGCAAAAAGCTGAGCTGCTCCAGGGTCTCCACGCCCTCGGCCACCACCTGCAGGCCCAGGGCGTGGCCCATGGCGATGATGGTCTGCACGATGGCCGCGTCGTTGGCGTCCACGGTCAGGTCGCGCACGAAGGTCTGGTCAATCTTGAGCGAGCTTAGGGAAAAGCGCTTGAGGTAGCTCAGGGAGGAGTAGCCGGTGCCGAAGTCGTCCAGGCTCAGGCGCACCCCCATGGAGGCCAGGCCCACCAGCTTGGCCAGGGCCTTTTCCACGCTCTTCATCATGGCCCCCTCGGTGATCTCCAGCTCCAGGCAGACCGAGGGCAGGCCGGTCTGGTGAAGTATGCCCTCCACCATCTCCACCAGGTTCTCCTGCTCGAACTGGCGGGGCGAGAGGTTGACCGAGACGCACAGGTAGGGGTGGCCGGTCTGGCGCCAGGCCTGGGTCTGCTGGCAGGCCTTGGCCAGCACCACCTCGCCCATGGGCAGGATCAGGCCGGTCTCCTCGGCCAGGGCGATGAAGGAGCCGGGCATGGCCAAGGGCTGGCCGGGCCTCTGCCAGCGCACCAGGGCCTCCATGCCCACCACCAGGCCCGAGGCCACGTCCATCTTGGGCTGGTAGTGCAGGATGAACTCGTCGCGCTCCAGTGCTTGGCGCAGTTGGGATTCCAGGCGCAGGCGGTGCTGCATCTCATCGTTGAGGGCGGGGGTGAAGAGCTGTACGTTGTTGCGCCCCTGGTCCTTGGCCCGGTACATGGCCATGTCGGCGTTCTTGAGCAGGGATTCGGCGTCGCGGGCGTCGTCGGGGTAGAAGGTGACGCCCATGCTGGTGGTGATGAACAGCTCGTGCCCCTGGATGTGGAAGGGCCGGGCCAGGGCCGAGAGGATGCGGCTGGTCACCTCCATGGTGTCCTGGGGCCGGCTGGCCTCGGGCAGGATGATGGTGAACTCGTCGCCGCCCAGGCGCGAGACGGTGTCGGTCTCGCGCAGGCAGCTTTTAAGCCGCCGGGCCGTATCCTGCAGGAGCAGGTCGCCGGCCTGGTGCCCCAGGCTGTCGTTGACGCGCTTGAAGTTGTCCAGGTCCAGAAAGGCCACCGCCAGGCGCGAGCCCTCGCGCTCGGCGTGGGCGATGGCCTGGCCCAGGCGGTCGTTGAAGAGCACCCGGTTGGGCAGGCCGGTGAGCGCGTCGTGATAGGCCTGGTGCTTGATGCGCTCCTCCTTGCTCTTGATGTCGGTGATGTCGTGGAAGATGACCACGAAGTTGGCGATGTTGTCCTGGCTGTCCCTGACCAGCACCACGTTGATCCACTCGGGGTAGGCCTCGCCGTCCTTGCGGCGGTTCCAGTACTCGCCGCTCCAGCGCCCATGGCGGGTCAGACCCTCCCACAGCTCCTGGTAGAAGGCCTGGTCGTCGGGCTCGGAGCGGAAGATGTTCAGGTCCTTGCCGATGATCTCGCGGGGCTCGTAGCCGGTGATGGCGGTGTAGGCGGAGTTGACCATCTGCACCTTGCCCTGGGGGTCGGCGATGATGATGCCCTCCAGGCTGTTGTCGAAGACCACGCCGGCCATCTGGCGCTGGTGCTCCAGTTGGCGGCGCTCGGTGACGTCGCGGCCGTAGAGGTAGATATCCCCGGTCTCGGAGACGGGGGCCGCCGAGAAGAGAAAGGCGCGCCCCGACACCTCCACCTCGAACTCGCCCCCTTCGCCCGCCGCCCGCTCCACCTCCAGCCCCGGGGCCAGGATGGCCGGGGCCGGCTGGCCCACCTGGCAGTTGTCGGCCCCCAGGCAGCGCTGGCAGGCCTGGTTGGCGTAGTTGACGAACCCCTGGGCCGAGACCCTGAGCACCGGGTTGGGGTTCTCGTCGGGGAACTTGGCCAGCACCCGGATGGACTCCTCGGCCCGCTTGCGGCCGGTTATATCCATGCCGTAGACGTTGACGTAGCCGCTGCCGGCCACGGGCACGAAGGTCAGGGTGTAGATGTCGTCGCCGGCCTGCGCCTCGGTGGTTTGCAGGTTGCCGGTGGCCAGGGCCCAGGAGGCGGCGTCCCGGAAGCTGCGGGGCTGTTCCTCTTGGTACTCGCGCCCGGCCCACAGCTTTTGCAACAGCCCGGCCGCCGCTTCGTTGGCGTAGAGCAGGGAGCCCTCGGCGGTGAAGCGCATCACCGGGTTGGGGTTTTCGCTGGGGAAGCGGGCCAGGGAGCCGATCTTCTCCTCAGCCTGCTTGCGCTGGGTTATGTCGGCGTGGGTGCCGGACATGATAAGCGGCTGGCCTTCGGCGGTCCACTCCACCACCTTGCCCCGGTCGTGCACCCACACCCAGTGGCCGTCCTTGTGCCGCATGCGGCACTCGCAGTCGTAGTAGTCCAGCTCGCCGGCGAAGTGCCGCTTGAGCAGATCGTTGGAGACCTCCAGGTCCTGGGGGTGGACCAGGCCCTGCCAGGTCTGGATGCTCAAGGGGGCCAACTCCTCCAGGGTATGGCCCAGCATCTCGGCCCAGCGCTGGTTGTACACGGTGTGGCCGGTCCGCACGTTCCATTCCCAGGTGCCGATGTTGGTGCCGGCGATGACGCTGGCCAGGCGGCGGCGCTCCAGGCGCAAGGCCTCCTCGTCCTGCCGGCGCTGGGTGACGTCCATGGCCACGCTGATGGCCAGCCGCCGGCCGTCGGCGCCCGTGCCCAGGGAGGCGCCGCTGAAATGCCATATGAGCAGGCGGCCGTCCTTGGAGCGCACCTGGAACTCGCCGGCGTCAAGGTGGCGATCCAGGTGATAGAGCTTGTAGATGGCCTTCTTGATCCACTCCTGCCCGGGGCCGTAGGCCAGATCGGCCCAGCGCTCCACGGTGGGGATGTCGGCCTGGGTATAGCCGGAAAGCTCTCGCCAGGCGTCGTTGACCAGCAGCACCTCGCCGTCCTCGGCGTGGATCATCATGGGCAGGGGCGCCCACTGCACGGCCCGGCGCAGGCGCTGCTGGCTCTCCTCCAGGGCCTCCTGGGCCGCCTGGCGCTGGGTGATCTCCTCCCTGAGTTCGCGGGTGCGCTCGCGCACCGTGGCCTCCAGGCCCTCCAGGGTCTGGGCCAGGTCCTCCTGGGCCTGCACGCTCTCGGTGACGTCCACCGCGAAGATGGCCACGCGGCTCACCCTTCCCTGAGCGTCCAGAATAGGGTACAGGTAGTTGTCCAGGTGCGCGCCTTTCTGTTGGTCCATGAAGCGCGCCGGCTTGCCCGTGCGCGCCACCTCCTGCACGCATTGGCGGCGGGGGCCGGCCAGGTCATTTGGCAGCAGGTCGAAGACGTTCTGGCCCATGGCCTCGGCCACGCTCTTGTCCAGGCGGGCGGCGCTGGTCTGGTTGATGGCCAGAATCTTGCCGGATGGCTCCACCAGCAGCAGCGACGCCGGATTTCCGCTAATAAGACAGCGTAGGTCCTCCTGGGCCTGCTTGCGCGCCGTGATGTCCTCCACCACCGCGATGTGCCGGCTGGGGGGCTCGCCCTTCTTCCACAGGGGCGCCACGGTCAGGGCGGTCCACACCAGCGAGCCGTCGGCGCGGATGTGCCGTTTTTCCAGCGAGAACTCGCTGATAAGCCCTTCGCGCAGAAGGCGCATGTTCTCCAGGTCGGCGGCCAGGTCCTCGGGATGGGTGATATCCATTAAGGTGCTGGCCAGGAGGGTCTCGCGGCTTTGGCCCATGATCTGGCAGTGCTTGCCGTTGACCCTCAGGAAGCGTCCGCTCAGGCTGTCTATCTCGGCCACGCCCACCGCCGCCTGCTCGAACAGGGCGCGGAAGCGTTCCTCGCTCTCCTTGAGGGCGCGCTCGGCCTGCTTGCGCTGGCTGATGTCGGTGACGAAGCCGTAGAAGTATTGGGGCTGGCCCTCCTGGCCGCGCACCAGGTGCACCAGTATCTCCACCGGCACCAGGGTGCCGTCCTTGCGCTGGTACTCCTTCTCGTAGCGCGCCGGCTGGCCGGTGCGCAACAGCTCGGCCATGTGCCAGTCCTGGACCTGCCGCCATTGGGGCGGGGTCAGGTCGCGGGTCCAGTCCATCTGGGCCAGTTCCTGGGCGCTGTAGCCCACCAGGTCCAAAAAGGCCTGGTTGCACCTGCCCAGGCTGCCGTCGGCATGGGCCACGGCAAAGGGCTGGGAGGAGTGGTCCAGAAGCTCGGCCAGAAAAGAGGCCTGGCGCTGGCTCTGGCGCAGGGCCTCCTCGGCCCGCCGGCGCTGGCTGACGTCGTGGATGATGGAGTGCAGCATCACGCGCCCGCCCCAGTTCATGGGGCCGGTATAGACCTCCACGTCGCGCAGCTCGCCCGAGGCCAGCCGGTGCTGGAACACAAAGGCCTGCCTGCCCCCGGTCAAGGCCTTGGCGATGGCGTCCATCACCTTCTCGGGCGGGGCCGGGTTGATGTCGAAGACCTTCTTGGTGACGATCTCCCGGCGTGAATAGCCGTAGAAATCGCAGGCCGCCTGGTTGGCGTCCACGATGGCGCCGTCCTGGGGGTCCACCACCAGCTTGATGGCCTGGTTGGTCTCGAAGATCTGGCGGTAGCGCTCGTGCCCCTCCTGGATGGCCTTCTCGGCCTGCCTTAGCGCCAGGTTTTGCAGCTCCAGGTCGGCCTGGCGCCTTCTTAGCTGCTCGTTGACCGTGGCCAACTGCTCCGTGCGCTCGGCCAGGTCCAGCTCCAGGCGGTGGCGCTCCAGGCCGGTTTTAATGGCCCCGAAGAGCCCCAGACGGTTGACCGGCTTGACCAGGTAGCCCACGGGCCGGGCCGCCGCCACCCGCTCCAGGGTGGGCGGGTCGCCGTAGGCGGTGACGAAGATGATGGGAATGCCCAGTTCCATCCTTATGCGCCGGGCGGCCTCGATGCCGTCCATGTCCCCCGGCAGCCCGATGTCCATCAACACCAGGTCGGGACGGTGGGCCTGGGCCAGGCCCAAGGCCTGCGGGGCGTTGAGGGCTATCAGCGGCGGGGGATAGCCCAGGGACTCCAGGAAGCGGACCAGCACGGCGCGGATGGACTCGTCGTCTTCCACCACGAGAATGAGTTCTGCGGGCAAAATGCGCTCCACCAAGCCGCGCGGTCAGGCGGGCGCGGCCACTGGCTACAAGGAAAGGCGGCCCGGCGCCGCCCCTTTCACAAGCTGTGCATCCTTGGTAAAGATTCCCACATGGACCCGAATTTCTCAATATGTTTTTGGGGTTCGCGGCGGGCTGCCCGATCTATCCCACTGATTTAAGAGTGATTCGGACGAAAATCCCCCGGGGCCTTGGGCGCCCGCCTCCGCTCAGGCCGGGCGGTCCAGCACCTGGCGGACCCTCTGGAGCATGTCCAGCAGGCGGTAGGGCTTGGCGATGAACTCGGCGGCGCCGCTGGCGCGGCAGCGCTCGATCTGGGGGTTGTCGGTGTAGCCGCTGGCCACGATGACCTTGGCCTGGGGATTGAGGGCCATGATCTCCTCCAGGGCGCGCTGGCCGCCCATGCCCGGCATGCCCAGGTCGAGGATGACCAGGTCCACTCCTGGGCCGCCCTGGGCATAGACCCCCAGGGCCTGCTCGCCGCTGACCGCCTCCAGCACCCGGTAACCGTGCCTCTCCAGCATCTCGCGGGCCACCTCCACGATGGCCGGCTCGTCGTCCACCAGCAATATGGTCTCCTGGCCAACCGGCGCCGCCTGGGGGGCCGGGGGCGCGTCGCCGGCCAGGACGCGCTGGGCCGCTGGCACCGGCAGGTAGATGCTGAAGCTGGTGCCCTGGCCCGGGGAGCTGTAGCAGGAGATGTAGCCGCCATGACCCTTGACGATGCCGTAGACCGTGGACAGGCCCAGGCCGGTGCCCTGGCCCACCTCCTTGGTGGTGAAGAAGGGCTCGAAGATGTGGGGCAGGACGTTTTGATCCATGCCTTGGCCGCTGTCGGAGACCCTGAACAGCACGTAGTCGCCGGGGGTCATCTCGGGATGGTTCCTGGCCGACAGCTCGTCCCAGGACTGGTTGGCGGTCTCGATGAGCAGGCGGCCACCCTGGGGCATGGCGTCGCGGGCGTTGCCGGCCAGATTGACCAGCAGGTGCTCCAGTTGGTTGGCGTCGCCGGCGATCTCCCAGAGCTCCGGGGCCAGGCGGGTCTCGATGCTAATCATGGGGGGTATGGTGCGCCTCAAGACCGCCACGATCTGGCCGATCACCTGGTTGAGGCTCAAGGGGGCCAGGCGCGGCCGCACCTTGCGCCCGAAGGTCAAAAGCCCGCGCACCAGCTCGGCCCCCCGGTTGACCAGGCGGTCCATCTGCCTGAGCTGGGGCAGGAAGTGGTCCAACCCGCGCTCCTTGGCCATCATCAGTTGCAGATAGCCGCTGACCACCTGGAGGATGTTGTTGAAGTCGTGGGCGATGCCGCTGGCCAGCACCCCCACGGCCTCCATCTTGAGGGCCTGGCTGAGCTGGCCTTCCAGGCGCTCCTTCTCCTGCTGGGCGCGCACCCGCTCGGTGGTGTCGCGGATGATGACCACCATGCCCGCCGGGCGGTCCAGGTGGTCCTCGAAGCGCGAGGCGCTTATCTCCACCTCCAGCAGGCGCCCGTCCTTGGTGTGGCGCCTGGTCTGCACCCCCCGCTGCGCCAGGCCCAGGTCCACCACCTCGCGCACCCGTTGGTGGGTGGTCTCGGCCTCGGCCTGGGGCACGAAGTCCAGGGGGCGGCCGGCCAGTTCCTCCTGGGTCCAGCCGAAGACCTGGGTGAAGGCCTGGTTGAGGAACTGCACCCGGCCCTCCAGGTCGTAGACGATGATGGCGTCGGCGCTGCTGTTGAACAGCGAGCGGTACAAGGCCCCCACCCGGCGCGACTCCTCGTAGAGCAGGCGGTAGCTGGCCTCGGCGGCGCGCAGGGCCTGGCTGGTGCGGCGGTGCTCCGCGATCTCCTGCAATAGCTTCTGGTTGGCCTGCCGCAATTCCTGGGTGCCCTCGGCCACCAGCTCCTCCAGGTGGTCGCGGTGGCGCTTGAGTTCCTCCTCGGCCTTCTTGCGCTGGCTTATGTCGCGGTAGATGACGATGTCGCCGGCCACCTGGCCGTCGGGGCCGCTAAAGATGGCGGTCTTGAGCTGGATGTCCAGCAGGCGGCCATCCTTGGTCAGGCGCTGGCTCTCCAGGAGCACGTTCTCGCCGGCCAGGGTGCGCAGCACCGCGTCCCTGGTGCGCTCCTGCTCGTGGGGGGGCACGAAGTCTATGCCCCGGCCGGCCAGCTCCTCCAGGGACCAGCCGAAGGTCTGCTGAAAGGCCGGGTTGATGTAGGTCACCTTGCCCTGGTGGTCGTAGACCGTGATGGGGTCTGGCGAGGCGTCCAGGAGCTGGCGGTAGCGGCGCCGGCTCTCCACCAGGGCGGCCTCGGCCCGCTTGTGCTCGGTCTGGTCCTGGTGGGTGACGATGCTGGCCAGCAACTGGCCGTCGCCGCCCTGGACGATGGAAGTCTGGAGCAGCACCTCCAGGGTCCTGCCGTCCTTGGTCAGGCGCCGGGTCTCGGCGCTGACCTTCTCGCCGGCCAGGGTGCGCCGCCAGGCCTCGGCGGTCTTGGCGGCCTGGTCCGGGGGCACGAAGTTCTCGATACGCTGGCCCCGCAATTCCTCCAGGGACCAGCCGTAGAGCTGCTCAAAGGCCGGGTTGAGGTAGTTGACCCGGCCCTCGGGGTCGTAGACCGCGATGGGGTTGGGCGAGGCGTCCAAAAGCTGGCGATAGCGGGCCTCGCTCTCGGCCAGGGCGGCCTCGGCCCGCTTCTTGGCGGTGATGTCGCGGTGGATGACATAGATGCCGGTGATCTCGCCCCGGGGGTCGTTGAAGGGGGCCACGGTGAGCAGCACGTCCAACAGGCGGCCGTCCTTGGTCAGGCGCCGGGTCTCGAACTCCGATTTGCGGCCAGCCAGGGTGTCGGCGATGACCTGGGCGGTCTTCTCGCGCTCCGGCGGGGGCACGAAGTCCACCCGCTTGCCCAGCCATTCCTGGCGGGACCAGCCGTAGGTATCCACGAAGGCCTGGTTGACGTAGAGCACCCGGCCCTGTGAGTCGTAGAGCACCACCGCGTCGGGCGAGGACTCAAACAAAAGGCGGTAACGGGCCTCGCTGTCGCGCAGGGCCTCCTGGGTCTGGCGCTGCCGGGCGGCGGCCTCCCTGGCCTGGGCCAATTCCCGCCGCAGGAGCTCTAGTTCCTCCTGGAACGGGCCGCCGCTTGTGGACCCCTCTCGTCTCACCCCGGGGCTGCCTCCCTGTTAAGCAAGCCTAACATTATGTTACCCCAAACCATCTGCCCGGGAAGCGGCAAGTGGGCACGGGTTTGCGAAAAAGTGAAGGAGCGGCGGCGTGGAACAGGGCCAGGAAACCCGCCATCTCCACTGGGGAAGAGGGGGCAAGGGGGCCGGCCGGGGGGGCGGGGCGCTTGACAGTAACCCCGCGAGACCTCGGCGGGAGCCGCCGGCCCCGGCCAGGATGACAGCTTGGCTCGACCCGTTATGCCAGCCCGGGCTCCGGGCTTTTTTGTTCAATTGGCCAGGCGCTTGGCTTAGAATGCTGGCCAATGGCCCGAGAGGCCCGGGCGGCCAT
>JACRDC010000049.1 GCA_016218705.1 Desulfarculus sp. | reverse complement strand
CGAGTAGTTTGATCGCAACTTGGTATGCGGGCCATGGATCCACCCCAAGCAAACTGCGTTTGCTTGGGGACCCCGGGGAATGGCCCGCCGGGCGCGAAAGCGCCCGGGAGGCCGGGCAAAACCACGTTTTTGCCCGGCCGATCAGCAATCAAAGCCAGGGATGGCTTTGATTGCATATTGGTATTGGTCCTTGTCCTCAAGGGAGTTGCCCAAATGCGTCTTTCCATCAAGCAAAAACTCTGGTCCGGCTTTTCCTTGGCCATCCTGGTGGCCCTGCTTCTGGGTGGATTGGGCTATGGCGAACTGAACAGCCAGGTCTCCAGCTTCGAGAAGATACTCAAGGAAGACTACCCCTTTGTCAGCCTCTCCCGGCAGATCGAGATAGCCATCCTGCAATGCCGCCGCGCCGAGAAGGACTATTTCTTGAACATTGGCCAGCCCCAAGCCCAGGCCCGCTACCTGGGGCGCTTCCAGGAGGTCTCGGCCGACCTGCTGGCCAAGGCCGAGCGCTTCGCCGCCCTGGCCGCCGCCGACCAGGACGAGGAACTGGCGCCCATCCGCCAGGGCGTGGCCGGACTGCCCCGGGCCTGCCAGGTCTATATCCAGGGTTTCATGGAGATCGTGGCCCAGGTCGAGGCCGACCCCGCCCTGACCGCCCGCCAGTCCAACCAGCTCATGGACAAGTACAGGGCCAACATCCACGACATGGAGAGCACCGCCGGGGCCGCGGCCCAGGCCGGCGAGAAGATGTACGCGGGCTCGGTGGACAGGGCCATCGGCGAGGCCAGGTTCACGCAGGTGGTGCTCTTGGTGCTGGCCATACTGGGGGTGCTGGCGGTGGTCGTGGTGGCCCTCCTGGTGCCGCGGGCCGTCATCGGCCCGGTGCGCATTTCCCTGGAGGCCTTGGGCCGCCTGGCCGCCGGCGACCTGACCCTGCGCCTGGACCACAAGCTTTTGGAGCGGGGCGACGAGATGGGCCAGATGCTGGGCGATATGCAAAAGACCTCCGACAGCCTGGCCGCCACGGTGCGCCAGGTGGCGGCCTCGGCCGAGACGGTCTCGGCCAGCGCCGGCGAGATCAGCCAGGGCAACCAGGACCAAAGCGAGCGCACCCAGCAGCAGGCCAGCGCCATCGAGGAGACGGCCAGCGCGCTGGAGCAGATGACCAGCTCGGTCAGGAACAACGCCCACAACGCAAGCCAAGCCAACGACCTGGCCCGACGCACCTCCGAGGTGGCCCGCCAGGGCGGCCAGGTGGTGGAGCGCACCGTGGAGGCCATGGCCGCCGTCACCGAGTCCAGCCGCAAGATCCGCGAGATCATCGGGGTGGTCAACGAGATCGCCTTCCAGACCAACCTGCTGGCCTTGAACGCCGCCGTGGAGGCCGCCCGGGCGGGCGAGGCCGGCCGTGGGTTCGCCGTGGTGGCCGGCGAGGTGCGCAGCCTGGCCGGCCGATCCTCCCAGGCCGCCAAGGAGATCCAGTCGTTGATTACCGACAGCGTGGCCAAGGTGGACCAGGGCAACGAGCTGGTGGCCGAGAGCGGGCGCCTGCTGGGGCAGATCATCGCCAGCGTGCAGCAGGTGGCCGACACCATCGCCGAAATCAGCGCCGCCAGCCAGGAGCAGGCCTCGGGCATCGAGGAAGTTAACAAGGCCGTCAGCCAGATGGACGAGGCGGTGCAGCAGAACGCCGCTCTGGTGGAGGAGGCGGCCAGCGCCAGCGAAAACATGGCCGCCGCCGCCTTGGAACTCAAGCAGCAGATGAGTCAATTCAAGGTGGCCTGAGCCCCGGCCCAGGGGGCGGGCGTCCGGGGACCGCGCCCTTTGTAGCTAGGGCGGGCCGGCCCCTTCCAGTGCCCCCAGCAAAAAGGCGGCCAGGCGCTGCTCGAATAACCGGGTGTCGAAGCCGGCGGCGTGGGCGGCCAGGGCCTTTGGGCCGAAGGAGCCCAAGCCCTCCTCCAGCTCCAGCAGGGCGGCGGCCAGGGCCGGCGCGCTCTGCTCAAAAAAGAAGCGCCCCGTGGCCGGACGGCCCTGGGGGTCGCCAGGAGGCACCACGGTCTCCAAAGCGCCACCTCGCCCATAGGCCAGCACGGGCCGTCCGCTGGCCATGGCTTCCAGAGGGGTGATCCCGAAGTCCTCCTCGCCCGGGAAGATCAAGGCCCGCGCGCCTGCGTATAGCCCCGGCAAGGCCGCGTCGGGCTGCCAGCCCAGAAACTCCACCGGGGGGCCGGCCAGGGCCATGAGCGCCTTCAGCTCCGGGCCGGTGCCCACCACCTTGAGCCGCCGCCCCAAGGCCGCGCAGGCCAACACCGCCAGGTCCACGCGCTTGTAGGGCACCAGCGCGCTCACCACTAGGTAGTAGTCCTCCACCTGGTCCACCGGCGCGAAGCGTCCGCTCTCCACTGGCGGGTGGATCACCGTGGAGACGCGTCCGTAGTGGCGCTCGATGCGCTGGGCCACGTGCGCCGAGTTGGCCAGAAAGTGGTGCACGCGGCTGGCGGTGCGCGCATCCCAGGCTTGCAGATAGCCCCGGAACAGGGGCATGACGTGGCGGGCCAGACCGCCCCGACCGGGGCCGAAGTACTGCTCGTAGAGGTCCCAGACGTAGCGCATGGGCGTGTGCACGTAGCTGACATGCAGGGCGCCCCCTGGCACCCGCACCCCCTTGGCCACGCAGTGGCTGGAGCTGAGAACCAGGTCGCAGGCCGGCAGGCGCAAACTCTCGGCGGCCAGGGGGAAGAGCGGCAGGTAATGGCGGTAGCGGCTGGCGGCCAGGGGCAGGCGCTGCAAGAAGGACGTGACAATGGGCCGCTCCTCGATCAGCGGGCTGACGCTGCCCCGGTTGTGCAGCAGGGTGTACAGGGGAGCTTCCGGGCAGAGCCGGCAGAAGCTCTCCAGCACCTTCTCGCCGCCGCGCATGCCGGTGAGCCAGTCGTGCACCAGCACCACCCGCAGGCCGGCCAAGGGGCCGCTTAGCATCTGGGGCGCGCTCAGGGCCATGTTCCCTCCACCACCCGCCCAAAGACCGTCAGGGCGTTCTGGGCCGCGCCAGCCCAGGTGAAGCGTCCGGCCTGGGCCGGGCCGGCCTGGGCCAGCCCTTGCCTTAAGTCCTCGTCGGCCAGCACCCGCCCCAAGGCCTGGGCCAGGGAGGAGGCGTCGGGCTCCACCAAAAGGCCGGCCTGGCCCACCACCTCGGGCAGGGAAGCGCGCTGGCTGGCGATCAGAGGCGCGCCGCAGGCCAGGGCCTCCAGGGCCGGCAGGCCGAAGCCCTCGTAGAGCGAGGGCACCACCACCACCAAAGCCGCGCCGTAGGCCAGGGCCAGGCCCTGGTCCCCCAGATGGGGCAGATAGATTACCCCTGGCGCGGCCTGAGCCGCCGGCAACTGCCCGGCTTGCACGCCCACCAGCACCAGGGGGGGGGCGTCGCTGCCCAACAGGCCATGGGCCGCCACCAGGGCGCCCAGGTTCTTGTGGGGCTTGGGGTTGCCCACCCCCAGGATGAAGCGCGCCGGCAAGCCCAGATCCCGCGCGGCCTGGGCCTGCTCCGCCGGCGCCAGGGGCCGGAAGGCCGGTCCCACGCCGTTGGGGGTGATGGCCACCCGGCGAGGGTCCACGCCCAGCAACTCCACGATGTCGTCCCGCGAGTGCTGGCTCACCGTGAAGACCGCCGCCGCCCGCCGCGCCGCCGGCCCCACCACCAGGCGGTAGAACAGGCGGTGCTTGAGGCCATGGTCGTCTGGGAAGCGCAGATGGATCATGTCGTGGATGGTCAGCACCATCGGGCCTTGATAGCGCGCCGGCGGGGCGTAGAAGGGGCAGAAGTAGAGGTCGGGCTTGAGGGCCTTTAGGATGCCCGGCAGCCGCGCCTGGGCGGCCAGGCCGTAGGGGGCCAGGCCGTGCACGGCGGTCTGGAGAGCCGGGGCCTGGGGTAACCATGCCGCGTCCTCGGCCCGCCGCACCAGCGCCACCACCTCCAGGCCTGGCTCGGCGGCCAGGAGGGCTCGCAGAAGCTCCAGGCCGTAGCGGGCCATGCCGTGCATGGCCGGCCCCAGGATGCGCAGGTCATAGGCGATCCTCACGGCCCCGTCCTTTCCTGGTGCGCCTCCAGGTATACCTCCATGGTCTGGCGGGCGGCCTCGTCCCAACTGAAGCGGGCCGCCTGCTCCAGGCCCCGGAGGCGCAAATCCTGGCGCAGCCCCTGGTCCTCGAAAACCCGCCACATGGCCTGGGCGATGTCCTCGGGCGAGGTGGGCTCCACCAACAGGGCCGCATCTCCGGCGATCTCGGGCAGGGAGCTCAGGTTGCTGGTTATCAGGGGCGTGCCGCAGCTCATGGCCTCCAGGGCCGGCAGGCCGAAGCCCTCGTAGAGCGAGGGGAAGACAAAGGCGCACGCCGCGTTCATGAGTAGCGGCAGGTCCTCCTGGGGCAAATAGCCGGTGAAGATCACCTCCGGCCCCAGGTCCAGGCGGCCTATCTGCTGGTGCAGCCGGCGGGTGAGCCAGCCCTCCTGGCCGCTGATGACCAGTTGGGCCTGGCCCTTTAGCCGCCCGCGCAGGCTGATGAAGGCCTTGAGCAGGCCCACCAGGTTCTTGCGCGGCTCGATGTTGCCCACATGGAAGAAGAAGGGCTTGGTTATGCCGTGGCGGCGGCGCACGTCCTCCAGGGCCGCCTGGTCGCCGATGGGCCGGAAGCCGGGCTGGGCCGCCTCGTGGATCACGGCGATGCGCGCCGGGTCCACCCCCAGCACCCGCACCAGGTCGTCCTTGGTGCACTGGCTGACGCTGATAATGCGCCGGGCGCTCTTCACCACCCGCTTCAGGAGCCACTTCATGTATAGAGCGTACTTGGTGGGGATGGTCTGGGGGTAAAGAAAAGCCACCAGGTCGTGGATGGTGGCCACGGCCGCGAAGCCGTCGCGGCTTAAGGGGATGAGGGTGGCCGGCCCGTGCATCACCTGCACCCGGTTCTGCCTGAGCACCCGGGGCAGCCACAGGTGCTCCCAGAGGTCGCCCCAGGGGTGGCTCTCGTGGGAGAGCCGGGCTTGGTGGCAGAGGGCGGCGGGCTGGCCCTGGGTCAGGAGTCTGAGGTTGCGATCCTGCCCCACCAGAAAGAATTCGTGCTCCGGGGCCACGCGGCGCAAACCCGCCAGCAGGTTGAGCACGTAGTTGCCCACCCCGGAACGGGCCTCGGTCACGGTGCGCACGTCAATGGCTACCCGCACTGATCCTCCAGCGAATCCCTCGGCGGCCGGCCGGCGGCCAGGTCCGCCAGCAACCTGGCGCTGCGGCGCGCCCAGGCCTGCCAGGAAAACAACCGCCTGGCCCGCTCCAGGCCGGCCCGGGCCACCGCCGCCCGCCGCTCCGGGCCGGCCAGGCCGTCCAGCAGGGCCGCCAGGGCCGGGGCGTCGCCCTGGGGGTAGATAAGGCCGGCCTCGCCGATCACCTCGGGGATGGCCCCGCAGTCGCTGCCCACCACCGCCACCCCACAAGCCATGGCCTCGGCCAGCACCCGGCCGAACTGCTCCTTGTCAAAGCCCACCTGGCGCGCCGGCAGGGCCAGCACGTCCATGCGGGCATAGATGCCGGGCATGGCGGCGTGTTCCTGCACCGGCAGCACCTCCACCCGCCCCGGCCCGGCCTGGGCCGCCCACTGGCGCACCTCATCCTCCAGGGGGCCGCCGCCCACCAGGAGCAGGCGATGAGGCGCTGCCATCAGCCGGCTGGCGGCCAAAAGGTCGGCGATGCCCTTCTCGGGGCTGAAGCGCCCCACCAGGCCCACGGTGTAGGGCCGCGCCGGCGGCGGCCCCGGCGGCGGCTGGAAGAGCCTGGTATCCACGCCCCAGGGAATATATACCACGGGGCCGGCGTAGCCGCGGCCTCTCAATACCCGCATGGCCTCCTGGTTGCGGGCCACTATGGCGTCAGAGCGCGCGAAGACCCTGCGCTCCAGCCAGGTATCGGCGGCGTAGAGCAGGCGGCTGGGCTGGGGGTGCCAATGGCGGCTGAAGCTCAGGTTGCGCCAGGAATGGCACACGAACAGCGCACTCGGGGCCAGGAGCCGCTGGTACACAAGAGCCTGGCCGCTGAGCCAGAAGTTCTCGTCGGCCAGTACCAGCACGGCATCCGGCGCGGGATTCAGGGCCTCGGCCAGGCCGCCGGTGAATACGCAGCGGTTGGGCGGCTTGCCGCGATAGGAGCCCAGCACCAGGCGGAAGGGCAGCCGCCAGGAGGCCGGGGCATAGAGGCGCCGGTAATTCTCGCGGGCCGCCCGGGGGGCCAGAAGCGTCACCTGTAGGCCCAGCTCGGCCAGGGCCGCGGCCTTGCTCCGCTCGCCGGGGCGGGCCGCGTTGGGGTCTATGAGCAACAGCCGCATCAGGCCGCCCCCGCCACGCCGGACCGGGGCCGCAGCAGGCCGCGCAGGGCGCGTAGCTCCGGCAGGGTGATGGCCCGGCAGGCCAGGGCCGCCCCGGCGTAGACCGCCACCCCCAGGCCCAGCATGGGCCACAACCCCAGGCCCTGGGCGGGCCACAGGGCCAGGCCCATGGCCGCCGTGGCCGCCAGCGGCCGGCCCGCCTGGCGCCAGGGGGCCTCCAACCCGGCGGCGCGGCCCACCAGGTGGGCGCAGGCCAGAAGCAAGACCACCTCGGTGGCCAGGGTGGCGGCGGCGGCGCCCAGGATGCCCTGGGCCGGTATCCACCACAGATTCAGGACCACGTTGACCACCAGGGCGCCAGCCGTGGCCAGGGCGCCCAGACGCTGGCGGCCCAGGGCGGTGAGCACGGTCAGTTGCAGATAGTTGACGAAGATCAGGGTCAGGTTGGGGGCCAGCCAGGCGAAGACCTGGGCCGTGGGGGCATAGGCCGGGCCGAAGACCAGCTCGGTCAGGGGCTGGCGCACCATGAACAGGCCCAGGCCTGCCGGCAGGCCCAGGAGCAAGAGCAGGCGCAGACCCTGGCGGTAGAGCCGGGCCAGGGCCTCGGGCTCCCGCCCGGCCAGGCTGGCCAGCACCGGCAGAAAGGCCGCCGCCACCAGCCCCGGCAATATGCCCAGGCCGTCCACCACCCGGGCCGCCGCCGCGTACCACCCGATCTCACCAAAGGAGCGGCCCATGACCTCCAATAGCACCACGTCCAGGCGCGAGTAGAAGACGATGAAGACCCCGCTCAAGGCCAGGGGCAGGCCGTCCCTGAAGAGCCGCCCCACAAAGCCGGCCTCCAGGCGCAAGAAAAAGGCCGCCCGCCGGCGCAATACCCCCAGGGCCAAGAGCAGGCCCAGCAGATTGGCCAGACCCAGGCCGGCCACCAGGCCCCAGGTCCCGGCCCCGGCCCAGAGCAGGCCGCCGGCGGCCAGCAGGGCGGCCAGGCGGGCCACGGTCTTGACCCAGGCCTCCTGGCCCATGGCCTCGAGGGCCGATAGCCCCGCGAAACCCAGATCGGCCAGGCCCCACAAGGCCTGAACCAGGGCCACGGCCAACACCAGCCCCAGGGGCCGGCCGGTCAGATGCAGCCCCAGGGCCAGCAGCCCCAGCACCAACAGGGCCAGCAGGCTTTTAATGAAGAGCAGGGTGCCGGCGTAGGCCCCCAGCTCGGCGGGGCGGCGGGCCACCTGGCGCACCAGGAGGGTGCCCAGCCCCAGGTCCATGCCCACCAGGGCCAGGCCGGTCAGGGAGGCGGCGTGCATGTAGCGGCCATACTCCTCGGCGCCCAGGATGCGGGCCGCCACCAGGAACAGGGCCAGAAAGCTCAGGCGGGCCAGCACCTCGCCCAGGGTCTTGAGCAGGACGTTGCGGCCGGCCCGGGCCAGGGGCTGCATGGCGCCAAGCCCCCGGGGGATCAGTCGCCGGATTTGGACGGGGGCCGGCCCAGCACCTGGCGCACGGTATAGGTGGGTTTTTGCTGGGTCTCGTAGTAGGTGCGCACCTGCATCTCACCCACCAGGCCGATGCTGATGAGCTGCACGCCGATGAAGATCAGGAGCACCGCCAACAACAACCCCGGCTTGTTGCCTAGGGGCACGCCCATGAACAACCGCTGCACGGCGTAGTACAGGGCCAGCAGGAAGCCCACTCCGCCGGCCACCAGCCCCCACAGGCCGAATATCTGGATGGGGCGCGTGGCATAGGTGAGCAGGAACTTGACGGTGATGAGGTCCAGCACCACGCGCACCGTGCGGCCCAGGCCGTACTTGCTCACCCCGGCCCGGCGCGGGCGGTGGTTGACCGGAACCTCGGCGATGTGCACACCCATGAGAGAGGCGATGGCCGGGATGAAGCGGTGCATCTCGCCGTAGAGGCGGATGTTTTGCACCACCTCCCGCTTAAAGGCCTTGAGGGTGCAGCCGTAGTCGTGCAGCTCCACCTTGGTGATGCGGCTGATGAGGCCGTTGGCCAACTGGGAGGGCAGCTTGCGGGTGAGGTAGGGGTCCTGGCGGTCATGGCGCCAGCCGGCGGCGATGTCGTAGCCCTCGTTCAGCTTGGCCAGCAGCTTGGGGATATCGCGGGGGTCGTTTTGCAGGTCCCCGTCCATGGTGACGATGACCTTGCCCAGGGAGTGGTCGAAGCCGGCGCTCATGGCCGCGGTCTGGCCGAAGTTGCGCCGAAAGCGCACCACCACCGCGTGGGTGTCGGCCTGGGCGATCTTCTCCAAAAGAGCGAAGCTCTGGTCGCGGGAGCCGTCGTCCACGTAGACGATCTCGTAGTCCAGGTCCAGGCCGGCCACGGCCGCCGTCACCTCGGCGTGCAGGGCCTGGAGGTTATCGGCCTCGTTGTATATGGGTATGACCACCGACAGGTCCACGGCCTCACCTCGCCTTCAGGGTTTGCCAAGCGGTTGAGGCCCTAGCGCCCCACCTGCTGAAGCGCCCGCAGGAACACCTCTTCGTACATGCGCCCGCCGGCCTCCCAGGAGAACTCCTGCTCCACCCGCCGCCGGGCGGCCTCGCCCTTCTGGCGGCAGGCCACCGGGTCGGCCAGCAGGCTCAAGATGGCCTGAGCCAGCCCCTTGGCGTCGGGAGTGGGGGCAAAGGCCCCGGTGTCGCCCAGGAAGCGGCGATTGTTGGCGCCATCGAAGCAGGCCACGGCCAGGCCGCCGCCCATGTAGTTGATGATCTTGCCGCTGGCCTCGCCGGCCACCTCTTCCTTGGGGTCCACGGCCACGTCGCCGATCTTGAGGTAGTCGGGCAGCTCGAAGTAGTCCACCTGCCCCACGAAGAGGCAATGCTCGCTCACCCCCAGCTTGGCCACCAGGGCCTGGGACTCCTCCACGGGGTAACCCACCACCAGGAAGAAGGCCTTCGGCTGCTCGGCCAGCACGTGGGGGATGGCCTCGAAGAAGTTGTTGACGCCCTTGCTGGCCAAGAGCGCGCCGGTGTAGAGCACCACCGGCCGGTCCTCGGGGATGCCCAGGTGGGCCTTGAGGTCGCCGCGCCCGCTGCCATCGAAGAAGCCCATGTGCACGCCGTCAATGATGGTTGAGACCTTCTCGGCGGGTAGATTCATCTCCTTTACCAGGAACTCGCTCACCGCCACGTTGGAGCCCACCAGTTGGTGGGAGCGGCGGTTGATGAAGTTCTCCACCAGCCTGAACAGGGGGCGCACGAAGGACACCTTGTCCAGCCAGCCGTAGGAGTCCAGCTCGCCGGTGAGGCTGCCCTGCACGTCGAAGACCACCGGGGCCTTGGTGCCCGTGAAGTAGCGCGCCAGGATGCCCAGGAAGGCGCCCTCGTGCAGGTGGCCGTGGATGACGTCGGGGCGAAAGTCCTTGATGGCGGTCACTGTCTTACGCAGCAAGAGCAGGTCCAGGTAGAACTTGCCCAGGGCCGGCCCGGCCTCCAGCTTGTCGTACCAGGCCACCTTTTTGGTGCGTAGGGAGGGCACGCCCTCGATGTCGCGGCCCAGGTGGTAGGTGAGCAAGAGCACCTCGTGCCCCCGGCGCTGCAGGGCCTGTATCTCGCCCAGGATACGCATGTGGCAGCCGCGGTCGGCAAAGAAGGGCGTGGGCGCTATGCCTAATATCTTCATGGCCTCGAACCGTCAGGCGAAATGGTTCATCAACCAGCCGGGCGCGACCCGCGCCGGCCGGGAGAGCTAACTATAGACTCCACAAGCAGGTTTTTCAAATGCTCCGTGGGCAGCCCCAGGAAGGAGCGCCGTTGGATGCGGTCGCAGGCCCGGCAGACCGGGTAGGCTTCCAGGCGTCCGGCGGCCTGGGCGCGGCGCAGATCGCGAGCGGCCTGGCCCTGCCAGATGTCCAGCAGGGGGGCCTCGCCGGCCCGGCCCAGGGCCATCTGGCCAAAGAAGTCCTGGGGGCAGGGGCAGACCCGGCCATCGCTCAATACCGCCAGGCCGTACCAGGGGAAGGTGCAGACCGAGCGGGGAGGCAACGGCGCGGCGGCCTGTCCGGTGCCGGCCAGCGCTCCACCCCAGTTGTGGGGCCGGCGGGCCAGCACGCGCTCCAGGCCCAGGGCCTTGAGGCGATCCAGGTTGGCTTTGGCTTCTGGTCCCCAGTTCTGCGGCCCCATGAGCAGCAGGGTCAGCCGGGGCGGCTGGCCGGCCCCACGCGACCGCAAGAGCCTCTCCACCCCGTCCAGGGTGCGCCCCAGGTCGGCGCCCGGCCGGGCGGCGGCATAGGCTGGCCCGTCCAGGCTGTCCACCGACAGGGTCAGGATGTCCGGCGGCTGGGCCAGCAGGGCGGAGATGCGCGCCCCGTCCAGCAGGGTGGCGTTGCTGTGCAGGCGGATGAGGCGCGCCCCGCCCTCCCGGAAACGCTCAATCCAGGCCCCCAGGTCGGGGCGCAACAGAGGCTCGCCCCGGTGAAAGAGATTCACCTCCGAGCCCAGGCCGCCCACCTGACCGGCCAGGGACTCCAGAAGCTCGCCGGGCATGTCCGCCCGCTGGCCGTCCTCCAGCAGGCGTTGGGGGCAGGCCGGGCAGGCCAGGTTGCAGCGGGAGGTGATGTCCACCCACAGGCGGAAGGGCGGGGCCGCCGGCCTCTCCCGGCGCAGCCAGAAGTCCTTTAGCTGCCGGGCCAAGCGGGCGGCGCCGCTCATGGCCGGCGTTCCAGGCTCCTGATGACCTTGGCCGGCGCGCCGGCGGCCAGGCTGGCGGGGGGTATCTGGCCGCGCACCACGCTACCCGCGCCCACCACGGCAGAATCGCCGATGGTGGAACCGTCGGCCACCACCACGTGGGCGGCGATCCACACGTCGGCCCCCACCCGCGTTGGCCCCCGGCTGTCGGTGCCGGACTGCATGGCAAAGGGCGTGGGCGAGTCAATGTCATACTCACCGCCGCTGAGCAGATAGCTGTAGGCGGCGATGAAGGTGCCGGCGCCGATGCTCAAGAGGTTGCTGGAGAACAGCTCGCAGTTGTGGCTGATGTTCACGCCCCGGGCCAGCTCGATGTCGCCGCCCTTGGTGTACACGATGGTGTTACGGCCTATGAAGACGCCGTCGCTTAAGAATAGCCCCCGGTTGTCCTGGCCCTTGGCGTCCAAGAGGGCGTGGTCGTCCACCACCACCCCCTGGCCCAGGTGAATCTTGCGGGGATGGCGTAGGCCCACCCCCCGGCCGAAGAGGCAGCCCTTGCCGCAGTCGCCCAGCAGCAGGGGATACAACAGCTTGCGCAGAAACAGCCCCAGGGCCCCGGGCACCCATTGGCTGAGGAGCATCACGGCCTCGTAGAGCAGCAGGTAGCCCAGGGAGCGGGTGCCCAGCACCAGGTCCTGGTAGGCCTTGAAGCCTCCGCCCTGCTTGAGCGCCTTTCCCACCTTGTAGCCGCCCTGGGCCATGGCTTATCAACCTTCCGCGCTGTCAGGGTTTATATTCAAGGCCACCAGTTTCATGGCTAGGCCGGCAGTTTGGTATCTACAAAATCATGCATTATTTTCCATGGGCTAGGCAAGCTGACATGGCCCTGCTTTTATCTATATCAAAAATAGATGTCATTGCGAACGAAGTGAAGCAATCTCCCGCTTCGTTCTTTTTTCGTCCTGGTAAGCGTCAAGAGCGAAACGGGAGATTGCTTCGTCGCTTCGCTCCTCGCAATGACAACTATTGCTTGAGATGGCGGGTAGCAAAAACGCATTCCACCGCTTGAGGCCATCCGTTCTAGCCCTGCTCGAAGAACCGCCGGTGCCACAGGGCGGCGTTCATCAGGGCCCAGAGCAGGTGGTTGTGGTTGTGGGTGCCGGCCAGGTGCTCGGCCATGAGCCGGTTGACCTCGGTGGGCCGCAGGAAGTCCTTGACCAGGGGGCTGGATGTGAGGAGTTCTTGCATCAGCGGCTTGAGCTGGCCGCGCAAGAGGTTCTTCACCGGCAGGCTGTAGCCCTGCTTGCCGCGGTCCACCACCCGGTCGGGCACCAGGCCCCGGATGGCCTGGCGCAGGATGTACTTGGTGGTGAAGCCCTTGAGCTTGAACCAGCCCGGCAGCTTGCCGGTGAACTCCACCAACTGGTGGTCCAGGAAGGGCACCCGCACCTCCAGGGAGGTGGACATGCTCATCTTGTCCACCTTCATCAAGACGCTGTCGGCCATGGTCAGCTTGAGATCGGCGTAGACCTCGCGGTCCAGCTTTTCCCGGCTGTTGCAGCCTTGCAGGATGGCGCGCAGGGGCGCGAAGGGGTCCATGGCGATGCCGGCCTGGACCTGCTCGGTGAACAAGGCCTGGGCCTGGCCGGGGGCCAGGAAATACTGCCAACGCAGATGCCCCCCCTCGGCGGGCAGGTTGAGGCCGTCCACGTAGCGCTTGAAGATGTTGATGGCGCCCTTTTTCTGCGGCTGGTCGGGCAGGCGGGAGGCCAGGGCCTTTAGCAGGGGCTTGATGCCCGGCAGGCCCTCCACATAGCCGGCGGCCTTGGAGGCCAGGAAGCGGTCGTAGCCGCAGAAGACCTCGTCCCCGCCCTCGCCGGAGAGCACCACGATGACCTTTTCGCGGGCCTTGCGGCAGATGAGCATCAGGGGAATGGCCGACAGGTCGGTCATGGGCTCGTCCAGGTGGTAGACCGCCGCCTCCAGGTCCTCCATGGTCAGGCCCTCGATCATCAGCACCGTGTGGTCGGTCTGGTAATACTGTGCCATGTCGTTGGCGTATTCCAGCTCGCTGAAGCTCTTGTCGGGGTAGGCGATGCTGAAGGTGTGCAGGGGGTCCACGCCCAGCTCGCGCATCATGGCCGTGACCGTGGTGCTGTCCAGGCCGCCGGAGAGGAATACCCCCAGGGGCACGTCGCTCATCAGGCGGCGCTGCACCGCCGTCTTGATGAGCGCGCGCAGGTCCTCCACGGCCTCCTCGGGGCGGCTGTAGGCTGGCGCGAACTTGAGGTCCCAGTACTGGTGCTCGCTGAAGGCGCCGCTCTTCAGGTCAAACAGCGCGTAATGGGCTTGGCGGAGCTTCTTGACGCCCTCGAAGAGCGTCTGGGGCGCGGGGGTGAATTCCCAGCCCAGGTAGTGGTACAGGGCCTGGGGGTCCACCCGGCGATTGAGCCCGGGCCAGGCCAGCATGGCCTTTATCTCGTTGCTGAAGATGAGGTTCTTGCCGCTCAGGTGGTAGTAGAGCGGCTTGATGCCCAGGCGGTCGCGGCCCAGCATGATGCGCCCCGCCCGCTCGTCCAGCACCGCGAAGCAGAACATGCCGAACAGGCGCTCGATGACCGCCGGCCCCCATTCCTCGTAGCCGTGCAGCACGGCCTCGGAGTCGGAGTCGGAGGTGAAGACGTGGCCCTTGGCGATGAGTTCCTTGCGCAGGTCCTGGTGGTTGTATATCTCGCCGTTGACCACGATGCGCACGCGGCCGTCCTCGTTGACCATGGGCTGGCGGCCGCGCTCCGATAGATCAATGATGGCCAGGCGGGTGTGCCCCAGGGTGGCGTCCTGGCCCAGGTAAAAGCCGCTGGCGTCCGGCCCGCGGTGGGCCAGGCGGGCGTTCATGGCCTCGATGAGGCCCTGGTCAGGCCAACTGAAGCCAGAGATACCGCACATGGCCTAGATGTACCCGTTCTGGCGGTACCACTCGCCGGTGAGCCGAAGGCCCTCGTCCAGGCCCACCCTGGGCTCGTAGCCCAGCTCGGCGCGGGCGCGGTCAATCTTGAAGGCCCGGTTCTGGCGGAACCAGTCAGCCCGGCGGCGGAACAGGGGCGGCTCCCAGGGCAGGGGCTTGAAGACCACCTCGCACAGGCCGCTGACCGCGTACACCGGCCAGAAGGGCACGTGCACTATCCGCACCTTCACCCCCAGGGCCTGGGAGATGCGTTGCACCAGGTCCTTGATGGTCACATACTCGGCGTCGCCGATTAGGTAGGCCCGGCCCACGGCGGCGGGGGCGTTCTCGGCCAACTCGAAGGCGTCCACCAGGTTGTCTATGTACAGCGGGTGATAGAAGGCCGTGCCCGGCCCGGCCATGACGAAGCGCCCCTTGGCCACCCGGCGGTAGATCATGAGGAATCGCGCCGGGTCGCCGGGGCCGAAGATGGCCATGGGCCTGAGGGTGGTGGCCTCCAGGCCCTTCTCGATGAACTCATTGACCACCACCTCGCCCTGGTACTTGGTGTACTGGTAGTAGTCCTCGGGCTCGATGGGGGTGTCCTCGTCGCCGGGGGGGTGGTCCACGTTGCCGTGCACACCCTGGGTGGAGCAGTACACCAGCCGGCGCACGCCCGAGGCCAGGGCCGCCTGGCACAGGCGCCGGGTGCCCTCCACGTTCACCTCCCAGTATTCGCTCTGGGGGCGGTTGACCTGGCGGAAGCTGGCGGCCAGGTGGTGCACGATCTCGCAGCCGTCCACCAGGCGCCGCAGAAGGGCGGCGTCGGTGATGGAGCCCAGGGTCAGCTCGGCGCCCAGGGCCTTTAGCTCCTCGGCGAACAGGCCGGGCTGGTTGTCCAGCACCCGCACCGCGTCGCCGCGTTTGAGCAGGCGGCGCACCAGGTGGGAACCCGTGAAACCGGTGCCGCCGGTAACCAATACGCGCATGTTTTTCCGATCCGTGGGCCACGGGAAGCAAGCCCCGCGTCCGGTTGTCTAAAGACGGCCGGCCGGCCGGGACAGCCGGCCGTGGTTGATGCCTCCGGGGGCCTATGAATGTCAGCGCGCCCCGGGGAGAAGCTCACCGTGGCCATATCATTAAGGTAAACTGCCTGGCGAGCAAGGTCTGGTAGTTGCCCCGTCGGTGCAAAAGGCGGGGCCGCTTTCGGCGCCGGCCTTGCCGCGCCGCGCGTCGGCAAACTCCCCAAGCTTAATGAACCCTTGAAGATATTTCAAGGGCTATGCCCGGGGCGGCCAGGCGTGGCCGCCGCCCGCGTTGACCCTGCGGCGGGGGCATGCTAACTTGACTGGCCACCGGCGGAGGTCGCCAGGGGAAAGGCTTCGTGATCGCTGATGAAATTGGGCGGCTGGCTCAGATGGCTAATCAGCTTGGGGCTCATGGAGGCCGTGCGCGCCTACTACGTGGCCTCCTTTGCCGGCTGCTTTTTGCCCAGCACCGTGGGCGCCGACGCCATGCGCGTGGCCGCCGTCTCCGGCCCCCAGCGCCCCAGCGCCGCCGTGGCCGCCTCGGTGGTGGTGGAGCGTGCCCTGGGCTTCGTGGCCGCGGCCTGCGCGTCGCTCGTGTCCCTGGGGCTCCTGGCCGGCCTGGCCCTGGAGCTGCCGCCAGGGGTGCGGACCTGGTCCCTGGCCATCCTGGGGGCCTCGGTGCTGGCGGTGGCGGTCACCCTGAGCGGCCCCCTGGCCGCCTGGCTGGAGGGCCTGGCCCTGTTGTTCACGCGGGTGCCCATCTCGGTCAGCGGCTTCGGCCTGGTGGGGCTTAACAGCACCCACTCCTTCTTGCTGGTACTGGTGGCCAACCTCTCGGTGCTGGTGGCCACCCTGCCCGGGGCCTGGTTCTACGCCCGGGGCGGGTTGAAACAACAGGCCCCCGCCGGCAAGGACCGCCCAGCGTGACCGCCCCGGCCTTCAGCCCTCCCCCGCCCGCCGCCGGCCCCTGGCCGGGCCGCCTGGCCTGGCTGGTGCTGCTCCTGGCCGCGGCTGTGCGCGCCCCCCACGTCATCATGCCCCAACTGGACGCCGACATGGCCATGTGGGGGGTGCAGGCCCTGGAGATCATGCAAGGGCGCTGGCACTTCCTGTTCAGCGGCGAGCTCTTCGGCGGCAACCTGGAGGCCTGGCTGGCGGTGCCCCTGTTCCGGCTACTGGGGGCCGGCCCCGAGATTCTGGCCCTGGTGCCCACCCTGTTGTCGTTGGTCATGGTCTGGCTGGTCTGGCGCCTGGGCCGGCGCGAGCTGGGCGAGTGGGGCGGCCTCATGTCCATGGCCTGGGCCGGCCTGGCCCCCTACTATCTCATCCTGCAATGCGTGGAGCCCAAGGGCGGCTACATCGAGGTGCCCCTGTTCACGGTGCTGGCCTTCGCGCTGACCCTGCGCCTGCTGCGCGGCCTGCGCGGCGGCGCCGGGGTGGGGCCGGCCTCCCTGGCCCTGGGCCTGGTCTGGGGCCTGGGCCTGTGGTGCCATCTCTTGATGCTGCCCACCATCCTGGCCTGCGGGCTGTTTCTGCTGCTGCACCAGCCACGCATCCTGCTGGGCCGCCACCCCTGGCTCATGGCCCTGGGGCTGCTCCTGGGCGCGTGGCCCCTATGGGTCATCTCCCTGCCGGCCGGCCTGTTCAGCAACGACGTGCTGCGCGAGGGGCGTCAACTGCAACTGGGACCGGCCTGGAACCAGCTCTGGCAACAAGGCCTGCCCACCATCCTGGGCATCGTCCCGCCTCACCAACTGCCCTGGCCGGGGCTGTGGCGACCCTGGCGGCTGCTCCTGTGGCTGGCCTATGGGCTGGCCTGTGTTGGCCTGCTCTGGGGCCGGCGCCGCCAGGTATTCTCCCGCCAAGCGGGGCCGGGGTCGCTGATTGGCCTGTGCCTGCTCTTCGTGGCGGTGTACCTGGCGGTGTGGCTCTTCAGCGGGGCCTACAGCCAGGGCACCTGGCGCCACCTGAGCCCCCTGTACGCGGCCCTGCCCTTTGTCTTCGGCGGGGCCGTTGACCTGCTCGGCAACCGCCGGCGCTGGCCGGCCCTGGCCTGCGCGGGCCTGCTGCTGGGTCTGCACCTGTGGGGCGCCTGGCAGATGACGCCGCTCTTGCGCCCGGGCGAGTGGGGCCACCACCAGGAGCGCCGCCGCCAGGAGAGCGAACTCCTGGCCCGCCTGGAGCGGGACGGCCACCGCCATGTCTACGCCCAGTGGTTCTGGGACGCCCTGCCGCTGACCCTGGCCGCCCGGGGCGCCGTCACCTTTGCCGACCAGACGGAGAATCACCTGCCCAGCCTGCTCCGCCAGGCCGACGCCGATCCCAACCCGGCCTACGTCTACACCACCCGGGCCGAGGACCTGGCCAAAAGCCTGACCCTGGCCGGCATCAGCTTCCGCTCCTCCAATATCGGCCGCTTCACGGTCTTCGACCGCTTCGGCCAGTTAGGCCCGGCCTTGGAGGAGGTGAGCCCCCAGGGCTGGCAAAGCCCCACCCCCGGGGCCGGCGACGCCTGGGACCGCAACCTCTCCACCCGCTGGACGCCGGGGGTGCCCCAGGCGCCGGGGCAGGAGTTGGTGCTGGACCTGGGGCGGGTGGAGAATGGTTTGTGCCGCCTGGACCTGCTGCCGGCCCATCTGTACGACGCGCCCCAGGGCCTGCAAGTGCTGCTCTCCGAGGACGGCCAGGCCTGGCGCCAGGCGGTCAAGGCCCACCATGGCACCCTCTACCCCCTGGCCTGGTCCCTGGACCGGCCCCTGATACTCTTTCAACCGGCGCGGGTGCGGGTCAGCTTCCCGCCCCAGGCCGCCCGCTATATCAAGCTGGTGCAGACCGGCCGCGCCGGCTCCTGGTGGTGGTCCCTGGCCGAGGTCTTTGTATATCGGCAGGCATCCGAGCAGGCCCCCGCCGCCCCCCCCACGCCGGCCCAACTGGCCGCCGCCCCGGAGCTGGCCCAGGCCCAGGGGCCGGTCCTGGCCCCACCCGAGGTGCTGGCCCTCTTGCCCGCCCAGGCCCGCGCCCTGGAGCGCCCCCAACTGCCGCCCAAGGGCGGCCTTCACCTCAGGCGCCTGGACCTGCCCACCCAGCCCGGCCTGGCGCTGTGCCTGCCGGCGGTCAACTGGCCGGCCAGCCAGGCCATACTGGCCGGGCGCCTGGCCCGGGAGCCCATGGTGCGCCCGCTGGGCGATTGGGTGATCGTCAGTGGCCTGGAGTGGCCGCCCCCCACCCACCAGGCCCTGCCGCCGCCGGACCACGCCCAGCTCTTCTTTTCTGAAGGGCCGGCCCTGGCGGTGCGCGCCCTGGACAACTCGCCCCTGGTGCGCTGGCGCAGCCCCGGCCCCCAACAGGCCGGCCAGGCCCTGCGCCTGGAGCTGGGCCAGGCCATGCCCATCGCCGGCCTGGTGCTGACCAACGAGCACTGGCCAGGCGACCAGCCCCGGGGCCTAAGGGTGGAGATCAGCGCCGATGGCCGGGACTGGCGGGAGCCCGAGGGCCTGGCCATCCAGAGCGGCAAGGTGATCTGGGGCGGCGACCGCCTGCTCTTGCGCGACGGCTATCTGCGCATCACCTTCGCGCCCCAGCCGGTGGCCCAGGCGCGCCTGACGCTCACCCAGTCCCACCCCCGCCAGCACTGGAGCATCGGGCATCTGCGGCTTCTGGCGCCCAGGTAGCGGGCCGAGTCCCAAGCCAAGAGATTGCTTCGTCGCTTACGCTCCTCGCAAGGACCATGGCGGGAGTCTTCTAAATGGCGGCCTTAGCTCCGCCGCCACAGGCGCCAGACCGTGGCCAGATAGCCCGGCCCTCGCCTGAGAAAACCGCCCAGGCCCACGCTGGTCTTGGACTGGCCGCTGTGCCGGGGCTGGCACAGGTAGGGCACCTCGGCCAGCAGATAGCCCTGCTTCTGGGCGCGCTGTATCAGGTCTATGCAGTACTCGCCGTAGTCGCCGATCAACCCCAGGTCCTCCAGCAAGTAGCGCCGGCCCATCATGAAGCCGCTGGTCATGTCCAGCACCGTGCCGCCCAGGAGGGCGCGCGACAGCCGGCAGATGATGATGGACAGGGTGCGCGCCAGGGGGCCGTGGGCCACGTCGCGGCCGCCGGGCACATAGCGCGAGCCCAGCACCATGTCCCGCCCCTCCAACGCCTTCATCAGCCTGGGCAGGTCGGCCGGGGGCATGGAGAGGTCGCAGTCCATCCAGGCCACCACCGGGCGCTTGCTTTCGGCGATGCCCCGGGCGATGGCCGAGGTCAACCCCCTCTCCGTGGTACGGTGCACCAGGCGGGCCTGGGGGTGCCCTTCAGCGAACTGGCGCACCAGGCCGGCGGTGCCGTCGGGGGAGTCGTCGTCCACCACGATGATCTCCACCTCGGCCCCCAGGGCCTTCAGTATGCCCTCCATGAGAGGCACGATGTTGCCGGCCTCGTCGTAGGTGGGCAGCACCACGCTGATCTGGTCCGGGGTCACGGGGCCGCGCGGCGCGGGCGATTGCTCAGGGGACGGTGCGGGCATGGGCTCAAGCCTCCAGGGTTTGGCCTAAGTTGAACCAGGGGGCCTAAGGCTGTCAAGGCCGGCGCCCCCCTCGAGCGCTGAGGGCCACCGGCCCCTCCCACGAAAGCCATTTGCCTTGGCCCCGCCCGACCCGCTATACCAAAATGCAATCAAAGCCATCCATGGCTTTGATTGCATATTGGTTTTAGGCCCTCCGCGGCTCGCCGCTATCTGATCTGCACGGTGGTGAGGGTGACCTCGTCGCCGCCAGCCCCCTCGCCCTCGGTCACGGGCACACGGTTGCCGGTGAAGCTGGGGTCCCACATGCCCACCAGCAGGCGGTAGCGGCCCGGCGGGGCGTCGGCGGGGATGGTGATACGGTAGTCCTCGCGCACCACGGTGCCCGGGGCCAGGCCGGGCATGGGCTGGCGGCCGTGGTCCAGCAGGTGGTCAAAGGGGATGATGCGGTCCGGCCCCTTGAGATGCACGAAGATGTAGTAGTTTAGGGGCGGCTTGGCCCAGACCCGCCAGTAGTAGCTCAAATCCACCTGCTCGCCGCGCTGGAAGGAGCTCTGCCCCTGGTCGTAGCCCAGGAGCACCAGACCGCTGGCGAAGCGCGCCTCGCGCTTGAGGGAGGGGCGCAGGTCGCGCAGGCGCCGGTCCACGCGGGCGACATCCCCCTCGCGGCGCAGCACCTGGTAGAGGTCGCGCACCCGGGCCAGGGCCTCGGGCTGGGAGAAGAATATCTCCTCGGCCTGGCGCACCCGCTGCTGGGCCTGCTCCAGGCGGCCGGAGTCTATGAGGGCCTGGGCCAGGGGCAGGTAGGCCTCGCTGAACCCGGGGTCAAGGTCCAAGAGGGCCTCGAAGGCGGCCACGGCGGCGGCGAAGCGGCCGGCCTGCAGGGCCACCCGTCCGCTGGCCTCGTGGTACCAGCGCAGCACGTGGCGCATGTGGGCCGCCAGGTCCACGCCCACGCTCAGCTCCTGCAGGCGCAGATCCTGGGCGCTCAGGAACTCCAGGCGCACCTCCAGGCGCCCGCCGGCCCGCGTCAGGGAGATGGGCAGGCTGACCTGGCCCTGGCCGCCGGGCATATCGGCGCTGGTCAGGCGGCGGCTGGCCAACTGGCGGCTGCCGTTGTAGTCGTGCGCCCAAATTTCGGCCAGGGCCAGGGCCGCGCCAGCCGGAGCTCCCCTGGCGGTAAGCTTCAGGTCGGCTTGGAACTGACCGGCGGGCATGGGGTTATCCAGCCAGAGCTTGAGGTGTCCGCCTGGTTTACCCGGCCGGCGCAGAAAGCTTCCGTGATAGCCCTCGCCGGAAAGCGGCACCTCCTGGCCCTCGGACTGGCACAACGGCCCCTGCACCGCGTAGGAGCGCGAGGTGGCCTGGCGCAGCAACTGGCCGTGGTAGCCGGTGAACTGGCCAAAGCGCGCCAGCCAGTCGGCGGCGTGGGTTGACTGCTCGCGGGCGGCCAGGGCCTGGTAGGCGCGGGCCGGCTGGCCATCGGGGCCGGAGAGCGCCGCCAGGCTGCGGCCGGCCTCTTCCCACAGCCCCAGGCGGGCCTGGGCCCCGGCCAGCAGCGCCAGGGCGTCGAACCCCCCGCCCTGCTCGGCCACGGCCCGCTGCAAGAGCGCCGCGGCCCGGGCATGGTGCCCAGCCTCCAAGGCCCGCCGGCCCAGCAGCAGGGGGTCCCAGTCCAGGCGGGCCAGCAAGTCGCCGCCCCGGCGCAGCGCCACCCGCACCGGGTAGAAGCCGTTGGCCATGAAGGGCCAGGGCAGGGGCTCCAGGGGCAGGTCCAGCTCCTGGCCGGGGTAGATGCTCAATTGCCGGCGGGAGAAAAGCCCCTGACGCACCTCCACCACGGCCAGGTCCTGGCCCTGGTTGTCCAGGGTCAGCCCCATTTCGCCCAGGGGCGCCTGGCTGCGCAGCACCCGCTGGCCCAGGCCCCCCGGCTTGAGCCACATGACGTTCTCGGCCCGGCTGTAGGCCGGCAGATCGGCGGGCAGCAGGGCGTAGGAACGCTCCTGCCCCACCACCGGCCGCCATAGGGCCAAGGGCTGGGGTATGGGCGAGGGCGGGCGGCTGGCATAGACCTCCACCGCCGGGCTGACCCAGCGGGGGAAGCTGGGGCCCTCCGAGCCGATGCCCGGCCCCCAGCCGGCGCGCAGATCAAAGCGTTTGAGCAATTCGAAACGCTGGGCAAAGTCCCGCCAAGCCGGGTCCGCAGCGCTGGGGTCGCCGTCGGGACCCAGGGAGTAGAGCACCAGGTAGGCCGGCTCCTGGCGGCCCCAGTCGGGCGGCAGCTTGGCCGGCTTGGCGGGCAGGGGCTGGGCGCCTGGAAAGAGATTCAGCGGCCCACGCGGGCCGGCCAGGACCTGGGCACCGGGCGGCAGGTTGGCCTGGAGCCAGAAGCGGGCGGCGCCGAAGGTGTCCTGCTGCCAGAAAATATAGCCCACCCCCAGGGAGCGCCACAGCGGCGTCAGGCACAACAGGCAGCCCAAGAGGCTCACGCCGGCCACCGGCCACCAGCGGCCGGGCAGCCGGCGGCAGGCCACCACCAGGGGCCAGCAGGCGGCCAGGGCAGCCACCGGCAGCCACACCGCCTGCTGGCCCTCCACCGGCCCCTTGAGCACGGTCAGCCCGGCCAGCAGGTACAGGGGCGGGAAGATCATCAAGAGCAGGCGCGGCCATTGGCGCCGCCAGATCATCAGACCGGCGGCCACCAACCACAACAGCAACAACTCCAACCCCACGGCCCGGCCCAGCACCCCCTGGGCCGCCGACCAGCGGCCGGCCAGGTAGGCCCACCAGTCGCCGCCGGGGGCGCTGGGGGCGCTGAAGGAGGCGCTGAGCACGTCGCCCACCTCGGGCAGGCGCACCAGAAAGCCGGGGTAGCCCAACACCAGACCCAGCCCCAGGCCGCCCAACCAGGCCGCCGGCCAATACAAGGCCGCCCGCCTGAGCCCCGGCTCCTGCCGCCGCAGCACCAGGGCGTAGGCGCCCACGAAAACCGGCAGCACCAGCACCCCGCTGGCCTTGGTGGTGAGCGTGAGCCCCAGGGCCAGGCCAGCCAGGCACAGGACGCGGGGGCCGGGGGAATCCACCATCTTCCAGGCGGTCCATAGGCAGAACATCACCGCCAGGCCCAGCGGCACGTCCAGGGACAGGTAATGGCCCTGGGCCACCAAGAGGGGGCTGACCGCCAGCACCGCCGCGGCCAACAGCCCCGTGGCCACGCTGTCGAAGAAGCGCCGGCCCACCAGGTAGGCCACCCACACCTGGGCCCCGCCCAGGAGCGCCGCCGTGAGCCGGCCGGCCAGGCGTGCCGAGATGGCCAGCTCGGTGCTGGTGCGCACCTCTCCCAGCCACACCCCCAGCCAGCCGGCCAGGGTGGAGATTGCGCCGCGCACCAAGGCCGCCAGGCTGAAGAAGGCCTGGGTCCAGATGCCCTGGTAGGTGGGCTGGCTCCAAGACAGCCCCTCGATGACCTGCCAGGTCCACTCGTCGGGGTGGCCCGCGCCGCTCTGGTCCGGCCCCCAGGCCAGGCCCCACAGGCGCAGGCCCCAACCCAGCAGCAGGATCAGGGCCAGGATCACCCGGCGGGGCAGGATGTGGGCCGATATCTTCAAGGACGCTCCCGGCTTACCTTCGGTGGCTGGCTAAGGCTACGGGGCGGGGGGCTCTTCTGTCAAGGTGGGATGCGCTGGAGCGCGCTTATGGCAACCGGCCTGCAAAGCCATTTTTGGCTTTGCAGGCCGGTTGGCCGGACCTATGCGTGATTTTGTGGGTCCCCAAGCAAACAGTGTTGCTTGGGATTCTCTTCCGGGGTCCCCAAAAAAGCGCGGCTTTTTTGGGGTGGCTAGAACTGGCTTTCTATGGCCGCGTAGGAGCAGGCCGGGATGCAGGACTCGCAGATGATGCAGTGGCTGGCATCGAAGACCAGCTCGCGGCTGGCCGGGTCCACGGTGAGCGCCTCGGTGGGGCAGACCGCGGTGCAGGCCGTGCAGTGCACGCAACGCTCGGGGTAGTAGCGCATCTCCTGCACCAACGGGTCCACCTGCAGGCCCACGCTCTCCATGTACTCAAAGGCCCGGTCCAGGTTCTTCTTCTCGCCCTTGATCTCCACCACCATGCGGCCGCGCTCGCGGGGGCGCACGGTGGCCCGCAGGATGTTGACCTGCAGGTCATAGTCGCGGATCAGGTGATAGGTGACCGGCTCCTGGATGAGCCGGGGGGGGAAGCTGATGACCAGTTTCTTCTTGACCATGGTCGTGACCTCGTAGGTTTGCCGCCCGGTGGCCTTGGTGGGCCAGCGGGCGCGTTGGCGATAGCGTTCGCGGCCGGCTTGTCAGCCCTCGATTAGTTGGGCCCCGGGCAGGGGCGCCACCGGCCGGGTGAGGAAGAAGCGCCCCTGGGCGATGCGCTCTTTCAGCTCGCCCGCCACCTCGCGGGCGCGCGCCCGGCTGGCCAGGCCGCCGGTGGGCACCTTCTTGCCCTCCACCTCGATCTGCCCGCTCATCAGCTCGGCCATGGAGACCCGTCCCAGACTGCCCGGCCGGCCCAGGGGGTAGGCCTCGCAGTAGTCAATGATGGGATAGGTGATCTCCTCGTCGCCGATGGCCGCCTGGGCCATGACCTGCTCGTCCAGCACCGGGATGGGCAGCCCAAAGCCCACCGAGAGGGTGGCGCCGTAGCCGGTGAAGGAGGCGGCGCGCAAAAAGCGCGGGCTCATCTGCTTCAGGTCGCCCATGAGGGCCAGGGTGGCCGAGGGGGTCAGGGGCAGGCCGTTGGCGTCGCGCTGGGGCTCGGGCACGTGCTGGGTGCCCGGCCAGACCACGTAGCCCTCGGCGCCGCCCATGAAGATGCGGCTGCCCAGGCCCACGGTGCGCAACTGGGGGTCCTTGAGCAGGGGGCTCAAGGACCCGGCCGTGGAGTAGTTGGCGTTGCCCAGGCGGGGGCGCAGCACGCCCATGTAGGTGTAGATGGTGCGCTCGCCCAGGTTGACTGCCACGTTGTAGAGCTGGTAGCCGTTGCGGGGGTTGAACATCACCGCGCTGTTGAAGTCCGCCAGGCCCAGTTCGGTGACATACTCCTTGCGGGGGTAGCAGTCGGTGCCATAGGCCTGGGCCGTCAGCTTGACCTTGCGGCCGCTGACCAGGTCCTCGATGACATGGGCCCCGCCGTACTTGAACAGGCCAGGGTACACGGCGTTGCGCGGGTCCTCGTCGGGTAAAGCGGTGCAACCCAGGTAGAGATCGGCCGCCGCCCAGCCGGCGTAGACCGGCACGCCGCCCAAGGACACCCGCCCGCCGCCGCATTTGATCTTGGGGGTGGACTGCTTGATGTTGAAGTAGGCGCCGGAGGAGCACATGGGGCCGAAGGTGCCGGTGGTGACCACGTCCACCTCGCGGGCTGCCTGGGCCACGCCCTTTTCCTTGACCAGGCCGACCACCTCCTCGGCGGTATACACTACTACTTTGCCGGTCTTTATTTTGGCATTGATCTCGTCAATGGTCCTTAGCATTGTCCACTCTCCCTGCCAGCGGCGGTGAGTCCCGCCGCCGGGCCGCCCGTGGGTGGCCGCCGGCGGGACTATTCCTACAAAAGGCTATCTGGTTGTGGGGGTGCTACTGGGCCACGGCCAGGCCCGGGGAGGAGGGCTGGCACATTCGGTCTTTTTCGTGCTGCCTGGCCACCATGTCGGCCAGGGTCATGCTGCTTAGGTAGTCCACCAACAGACGGCCCATCTCGCCCCAGACCAGGTGCACGGTGCAGCCGCCCACGCGCTCGCAGTAGTTGGCGTCCTGCACGCACTCCACGGGGGCCAAGGGGCCTTCCAGGCTGCGCACGATGTCGTAGAGGGAAATCTTGGCCGGCTCCAGGGCCAACTGGTAGCCCCCGCGCGCCCCGCGCACGCTCTTGACCAGGCCAGCGCCCTTCAAGGGGATGAGAAGTTGCTCAAGGTACTTGGCTGATATTTCCTGACGCAGGGCCAGGTCGCGCAGGGGCACCGGGCCTTTGCCGTTGTTAAGGGCCAGTTCCAGCATGGCCCGCACGCCGTATCGTCCTCTGGTGGAAAGCTTCATGAAGTTATCCCGTTGTTTTTTAAGTGTATGGCCTCGGTTATCCAGGCCGAGCCCCAGACCTCGCCGCGGTGGAAAAACACCGCCAGTTGTCCGGGAGCCACGGCCCTCTGGGGCTCCAGGAAGTCCACCCGGAGCCTTTCGCCTTCCTCGCCAACCCGGCAGCCCACCCCCTGGTGGGCGTAGCGCATCCGCACCGTCAGGCCGTCGCCCTGGGGGGGCGGGGCGAACCAGCGGGGCGCGGCGCCCCACAGGCCCTGGCAGAAAAGACCCGGGGCCGGTCCCACCCGCACCGCCGCGCGCGGCCCGTCCAGGGCTAGCACATAGGCCGGCTGGCCCAAGGCCACCCCCAGGCCCCGGCGCTGACCGATGGTGAAGCGGTGCAGGCCCCCGTGGGTGGCTAGCACCCTGCCCGCCTGGTCCTCCACCGTGCCCGGCCTGACCAGGCCGTGGGCGGCCATCAACTCGTCCCAACCGCCAGGCGGCAAAAAGCAGGCGTCCTGGCTCTCGGGGCGCTGGGCCGCCTCCAGGCCGGCCTGGCGGGCCATGTCCCGCACCTGGGGCTTGCTCAACTCGCCCAGGGGAAAAACCAACCGGCCCAGCATCTCCTGGTCCAGGCGGGCCAGAAAATAGGCCTGGCTCTTGCCCCGGTGGCTGGCCTCGGCCAGCCGGCGGCCGGTGGTGTCCTCCACCAGGCGCGCGTAGTGCCCGGTGGCCAGGGCCCCGCAACCCAGGTCCTGGGCCGCCCGCCACAGGAGCGGAAACTTGACCCGGGCGTTGCAGCGGGCGCAGGGGTTGGGGGTGGTGCCCCTGGCGTAGGCCTCCAGGCTGGGGCGCACCACCAGGTCCGCGAACTCCCGCTGGGCCGGCACCACTTGGTGCTCCAGACCCATTTGCCGGGCCACCGCCCCGCCGGCCCCAGGCGCCTCGTCACGGCCCTGGCCCAGACTTAAGCTCAGGCCCACCACCTCATGACCCTGGCGGCCCAGGAGCCAGGCGGCCATTGCCGAGTCCACGCCGCCGCTCAGGGCCACCGCGATCCTTGCCAAGCCCGATACTCTCCCTCGCCATTCCATACAAATATAATGGCGATTAAGGAGAATCAAATATATCGCCCCCGGTCAGGGCTGTCAACCATAACTCCCCCCGGGGGGAGCATATAATTAGTGCCTTGATATGTTTGACATTGTCGTAAGGGCTCCCGGCTGATTCCCCAGGGGGCAGCCAGCGAGGCCCGTGGGCCGCGGCGGTTAGGAAGCTTAGTGAAGTATTTGCTCGAATATATCCAGGGGTTGACGGGCGCAGCGGTCGAAGCGGAAGTGGGGGGGCGTGCCCGGCCACGGGCGATGAGCTCCTGGCAATAGGCTTGGTCGGAGAGCACCAGTTCCAGGCCCTGGGCCATGTCTTCCACGTCAAAGGGATCCACCAGGTGGGCGGCGCCGCCGGCCACCTCGGAGGTGCAGCCGCGATTGGTGGTGACCACCGGGCAGCCCGTGGCGAAGGCCTCGGGGACCGGTATGCCGAAACCTTCGTATATGCTGGGGAAAAACAGGCAGCTCGCCATTCGGTACACCTGGGGCATAGCCTCGTCGGCCACGAAGCTGGGGAACAGGATGTGCGCCGAGGCCCGGTGGGACTTGGCGAAGGCCAGGTCGTTCTCAAAGCGCCAGCGGTTGAAGCCCACCACCACCAGGGGGATGGCCTGACGCTCATGCACCCTGGCAAATGCTTCCATCAAGCGCTCGAAGTTTTTCAAGAGGGTGATGCCGCCCACGAAGAGCACCTAGCGCTCCGGCAGGTTGTAGCGCTGGCGCACCTCGGCCAGGATTTCCGGCCTGGGGCCGGGCGCGAAGAAATGGTCACCGCAGCCCTCGTGCACCCACACGGTTTTGCGGGGACCGGAGCCCACGAAGCGCGCGATGTCCTGGGCCGCCTGGGCGGCAGGGGCCAGGATGCGCGCCGCCGCCCGGCAGTACAGGGGCACGCTGAGCTAGGGGTTGAAGATCAAATCCAGGTCCAGGGCCGCAGCCAGGCGGAGCACGGCCCACTGGTCCCAGGCGAACTTGCCCCGGGCTGGCAGCAGGTGCTCGCTGACATTGGGTGCGTGGTAAGGGCACAGGAGGTAGTTTGATGCGTAGAACAGGGCGAAATGGTGCTGGGGCGCCAGGCGCAGGAAGCTTTTCAGCAAGTTCTAGGTGTAGGTGACGATGCCGCCCTTTTCATCCAGATGGCGCAGCATGATGCCGATGCGCATGGCGCCGCCTCCGGTTTACCTTTCACGCCTCATGGCGCGGGCCACGTCGCGGTTCTGCTCGCGCTCCTTGATGGCCTGGCGCTTGTCGAAGAGCTTCTTGCCCTTGGCCAGGGCCAGTTCCACCTTGGCCTTGCCGTTCTTGAAGTAGATGGCCAGGGGGATGAGGCTGTAGCCCTGCTCGGAGAGCTTGGCGTCCAGGCGGCGGATCTCACGGCCGTGCAAGAGCAACTTGCGGGGGCGCTCGGGGTCGTGGTTGTCGTAGTGGGCAAAGGGATAGGCGCTGATGTGGCAGCTTATCAGCCAGGCCTCGCCGTCCTTGATCTTGGCGTAGGAGTCGGTGAGGTTGGCCTTGCCCAGGCGCAGGGACTTGACCTCGGTGCCGCTGAGCACCAGCCCGGCCTCCAGGCGGTCGCCCAACTCGTAGTTGAAGCGCGCCTTCTTGTTCTTGGCCACGAGCTTGATGCCCTGTTCGGCCATGCCTGCCACCCGTCCTGGTTTGGTATGCTGTTGGGCCGGCCGGCCCCAGGGGACTACTTAGCCGGCTCGGCGCTGAAGACCTTGGGGAAGTGGCGCCGGAGTTCCTGATCCATGAAGGCGCTGACCTCGGCGGCGGTGGCGAAGGAGAGCGCCCGCTTGGCCAGTTTCTGCCAGGTGGCGCGGTTGGTCATGCGCACCATCTGCTTGACCCGGGGGATGCCCAGGGCGTTAAGGGACAGGTAGTCCAGGCCCAGGCCCAACAAGAGGGGCACGGCCCTCTGGTCGCCGGCCATCTCGCCGCACATGGCCACCTTGATGCCCGCCTGGTGCCCGGCCCGCACCACCATCTGGATCATGCGCAAGACCGCCGGGTGCAGGGGCTGGTACAGGTGGGCCACGTGCTCGTTGACCCGGTCAATGGCCAGGGAATACTGGATAAGGTCGTTGGTGCCGATGGAGAAATAGTCGCAGTGGCGGGCCAGCAGGTCGGCTATGGCCACGGCCGAGGGCACCTCGATCATGATGCCCGTCTCCAGCTTGGGGTCGAAGGACTGGCCCCGCCGCACCAGTTGGGCCTTGGCCCGCTCCAGAAGCTCCTTGGCCTGCACCAGCTCCTCCACCCCCGAGATGAGGGGGAAGAGCACCCGCACCCGGCCGAAGGCCGAGGCCCTGAGCACGGCCCTGAGCTGGTCCAGGAACAGGTCCTTCTCCTTGAGGCAGAAACGGATGGCCCTTAGCCCCAGGGCGGGGTTGATCTCCGGGGCCAAATCCACCGAGCTGGCGAACTTGTCGCCGCCGATGTCGAGGGTGCGGATGTTCACCGGCCGGCCGCCCAGGCGCTGGGCCACGGCCCTAAAATTGTGGAAAAGTTCGTCCTCGCTGGGAGTGGTCTTCTGGCTGATGTAGAAGAACTCGGTGCGGTACAGGCCGATGGACTCGGCGCCGTAGCCCAGCACCATGCCCACCTCCTCGGCCAGCTCGATGTTGGCGCCCACGTCCACGGGGTGGCCGTCCAGGGTCTCGGCCGGCAGATGGGCCTGGGCCAGTATCTCCTGGGCGTAGAGCTCGTAGGCCTCCTGCTTGTCGCGGTAGTAGTGCAGGGTCTCGTCGTCGGGGTTTATCACCACCACCCCGGCCGAGCCGTCCACGATGAGGAAGTCGCCGCTTTTGACCTCCAGGCTCACCCGCTCCAGGCCCAACACCGCCGGCAGGGCCTTGGCCTGGGCCATGATGGCCGTGTGGCTGGTGGGGCCGCCCATGTCGGTGACAAAGCCCATGACCCAGTCCAGGTCCATCTGGGTGGTGTCGGCCGGCGACAGGTCGTGGGCCACCACGATGACCTTTTCGCGGATGGCCGAGAGCGCCGAGCCCTCCTGGCCCGAGAGGTGGCGCAGCACCTGGTCGGTGACGTACTCCACGTCGGTGAAGCGCGAGCGGATGTAGTCGTCCTTGATCTTCTGGAAAAAGACCTTGGCCTCGCTCACGGCCTGGGATAGGGCCCACTCGGCGTTGAGGCGCTGCTGGCGTATGATCTGGGCCGTGCGGTCCTTAATCATGCGATCCTTGAGGATCAGCAGGTGGGCCTCGATGATGTAGGAGTAGTCGGCCAGGGCGGCGGAGAGGTCGTCGCGGGCGGTGGCCAGGTCGTCGTGGGTGGCCTGCAGGGCCACCTCGAAGCGGGTGACCTCGGCCTCGGCCTCGGTTTGGTCCTGTAGTGGGCGGTAGGCCACCTGCACGGGATGGCGCGGCACGGCCATGGCCCGGCCGATGCTGATGCCCGGCGAGGCCCCCACGCCGTGCAGAACGCGCTCCTCCCCGCTGGCCATCAGTTCTCTCCGAAGGAGCCCGCGAACAGCCCTTCCAGGGCCTGAAGGGCCTGGCGGGCGGCCTTGCCCTTGGCCTGCACGGTAATAAGGCTGCCCAGGGGGGCGTCCAGGGCCAGGATGGAGAGCACGCTGGCCCCGTCGGCCTCCAGGCCGTCCTTGCACAGCACCACCTGGCAGTCGTAGCGCTGCACCGTCTCGGCGATGCGCGCGGCCACGCGGGCGTGCAGACCCAGGCTGTTGTTCACCTCCAGTTGGCACTGGAGGACGTCGTCGTCACACTTGATTGCGCCCGATGATTCCACTGGTTCGGTCCTTGTCGCTGAACCCTGCTCTGGCCGCGCCTGTTTCAATTCCAATAGCCGGCGGTAAACCGCCTCGCGGGGCTGGCCGGTCTGCTGGGCCACCTGTTTGGCCAGGCGGCTGGGCGGCTGGCCCTCTTGCATGCCCTGGGCCAATAGCCGGCCCACCTGGCCGGCCTGCTCCTGCTCTACTTCTTGGCTGGGGCCGCCGGCCACCACCAAGGTTATCTCACCCCGGGCCTGATTGCTCCTGGCCAATTCGGCCAGTTCCTGGCAGGTGGTGTGCACCACCTCCTCGTGCAGCTTGGTCAGCTCCCGGGCCATGACCACCGGCCGCTCGCCTCCCACCACCTCCACCAGGCCGGCGGCGGTCTCGGCCAGGCGGTGGGGCGCCTCAAACAGCGCGAAGGTCCAGCCGGTCGAGGCGGCCCGCTCCAAAAGTTTTTTACGCGCCCCGGGCTTGGCTGGCGCGAAGCCCAAAAAGACCAGGGGCGCCCCGGGCAGACCGGCCACGCTCAGGCTAGCGGCCAGGGCGCTGGGCCCGGCCACTGGGCACAGGCGGTGTCCAGATGCGGCCACGGCCTGCACCACCGCCACCCCCGGGTCGCTGACCCCCGGGGTGCCGGCGTCGCTGATAAGGGCCACGTCGTGGCCTTCCTCCAGGGCCTGCACCACCTGCGCCGCGGCCCGGCGGCGGTTGGCCTCCCGGCAGGAGATGACCCGCTTGCCCTTCAGGCCCAGGTGGCTGAGGAGCTTCTTGCCCCGGGCCAGGCTTTCGGCGGCCACCACCGGTACCTCGCCCAATATCCTGGCCGCCCGGGGGGTGAGGTCCTCCAGGTTGCCTATGGGCGTGGCCACCACGTACAGGGTGGACATGGCTAGTCCCCCAGCCTAAAGGCGTCGCGCAAGTGGCGCAGGCTGGCCCGGCCCCCGGCGAAATCCACCGCCACCACATCGAAGCGGCAGACAGGCTCCGGCCCCTGGAGGCCCGCCAGGTAGGCCTGGGCGGCCGCCACGATCCGTTGCCGCTTGCGCCGGTCCACGGCCTCCTCGGGCGCTCCGGGGTGGCCCAGGGCGCGGCCCTTCACCTCCACGAAGACTAGCACCGGCCCTTCCCAAGCCACCAAATCCAGCTCGCCGCCGGTAGTGCGGCGGTTGGCCGCCACCACCCGCAGGCCCGCCTGCTCCAGGTGCCGGCGGGCCAGGTCCTCGGCGGCGCGGCCCCGGGCCTGGCCCAGGCCGGCCGGCCTGGTCTCAGGCAAGGCCCAGCTCCAACTGGGCCACCGGCGCGAAGCTCTTGCGGTGCAGGGGGCAGGGGCCGTGGGCCTTCAGGGCCTGGCGGTGCTCGGCGGTGCCGTAGCCCTTGTTGGCCGCGAAGTTGTAGGCCGGCCACTCTTGATGCCAGCCCTCCATCAGGCCGTCGCGGTGAACCTTGGCCAGTATGCTGGCCGCCGCCACCGAGGCTATTGCCCCGTCGCCCCCCACCACCGCCCGCTGGGCGATGGCCATGTCCAGCATGAAGCGCCCGTCCACCAAGAGATAATCCGGCCGCCGCCCCAGGGCCTTTACCGCCCGGCCCATGGCCAGGAGGCTGGCCTGGTGGATGTTCAGGCGGTCAATCTCCACCGGCTCCACTAGGCCCAGGCCCCAGGCCAGGGCCGTGGCCCGGATGTGCATGGCCAGGCGCTGGCGCGTGGGCGCGGGCAGGCGCTTGGAGTCGTCCACGCCGGGGTCGTCCCAGCCGGCGGGCAGGATCACCGCCGCGGCCACCACCGGCCCAGCCAAGGGCCCGCGCCCCACCTCGTCCACCCCGGCCACCAGGGCATAGCCCTGGGCGCGCAGGTCCGCCTCGGCCTGGCCGTCCAGGCCGCGGGCGCGCCGCGGGCGGCCGGGGGCCATGGGCTAGACCCGCTTCTTCTCCTTGATGCGGGCGGCTTTGCCGCGCAGGGCGCGCAGGTAGTAGATGCGCCCCTGGCGCACGCGGCCCTGGGTAATCAGGTCCACGTGGTCAATGATCGGCGAGTGCAGGGGGAAGATGCGCTCCACCCCCACGCCGTAGGAAACCTTGCGCACCGTGAAGGAGGCGCCCATGCCGTCTCCCCGGCGGCGCATCACCACGCCCTCGAAGACCTGCAGGCGCTCCTTCTCGCCCTCCTTGATGCGCACGTGCACCTTGACGGTGTCGCCAGCGCGAAACTCGGGCATGTCCACACGCATCTGCTCGAGCGCGATCATCTCCCTGGCATCCATGGTTCGTCTCCTTGCACAAGGCCAGCCGGCGCCGCCAAAGGCCCGGGGCCTGATGGTAATCTAGCCTACGTCCGGTCCCCCGGGGGGGCCCATGGGATATCTTCCTCTTGCCTGACCTCGGCCAACAGCCGCTGGTCCAGGGCGCTGGTCAGGTCCGCCACGGCCAGCAGCTCGGGGCGGGCCAGCAGGGTGCGCCGGATGGACTCCTTGCGCCGCCAGCGGGCGATGGCCCCGTGGTGGCCGCTGAGGAGCACCTCGGGCACCGTCAGGCCCCGGAACTCGGGGGGCCTGGTGTAGTGGGGGTGCTCCAGCAGCCCGTCGCTGAAGCTGTCCGCCACCGCCGAATCGGCCCCGCCCAGCACCCCGGGCAGAAGCCGGCTGACGGCCTCCAGCACCGCCAAGGCCGCCAACTCACCGCCGCAGAGCACGAAGTCGCCCAGGCTCAGTTCCTCGTCCACGGCCAACTGGCGCACCCGCTCGTCCACGCCCTCGTAGCGGCCGCAGACCAGCACTAGGCGCTCCAGCCCGGCCAACTGGCGGGCCTTGGCCTGGTCAAAGGGCCGTCCCCGGGGCGAGAGCAAGATCACCCGCGCCGGCGGCCCCTGGGGCAAACCCTCCAGGGCGGCCACCAAAGGCCCGGGCATCATCACCATGCCGTCGCCGCCGCCGTAGGGCACGTCGTCCACGGTGCGGTGGCGGTCAGGGGCGAAGTCGCGCGGGTTGGTCAGCCGCACCTCTATCAGCCCCGCCTTGACCGCCCGGCCCAGGATCGAGGCCTGGCAGTAGGCCTGGCACACCTCGGGCAGCAGGGTGACTATGTCAAAAATCATGGGGCCTTGCCCTCTGGTCCCTCGGGGTCCTCGGGCCAGCCCTGGGCCTCCAATAGCCCCGGGGGCGGGTCCACCCTGACCAGGCCCGCCAGAGGGTCCACGGTCAGCACCACGCCCTCCACCACCGGGATCAGGGCCTCTTTACCATCCTCGGCCCGTACTAGCAACAGGTCGTGGGCGCCCAGGTCGCCCACCTGGACCACCCGGCCCAGCTCCCGCCCCTCTTTGTCCACCACCAGGGCGCCCTTGAGCTGGTACCAGTAGTACTCGTCCTGGTCCAGGGGCTTGAGCGCCGCGCGCTCCAGGTACACCCAGGCCCCGGCCTGGGCCTGGGCCTGGGTGCGGTCGCTCACCTCGCGGGTGGTGAGCAGCAGGCGGCCGCCGTGCTCGCGCAGGGAGACCAGGGTCAGGGGGCGGGCCGCCTCGGGGTTGGGCCCCAGGTACACCCGCCCGGCCCGCCGGAAGACCTCCGGGTCGCGGCCGTGGGAGAAGACCCTGATCTCGCCCTTGAGTCCGAAGGCCCCCGAGGCCCGACCCATGAGGATCAGGTCGGGCCGCGCCATGGCTACTCGATGATCTCCAAGACCGAACGCTTGCGGATCTTGGTGGAGGCGGCGCTAAGGATGGTGCGCATGGCCCGGGCCGTGCGCCCCTGTTTGCCGATCACCTTGCCCAGGTCCTCCTTGGCCACCTTCAGCTCGATCACCGAGGTCTGTTCGCCTTCCACCTCGTTGACCTCCACGTGCTCGGGGCGGTCCACCAGCGCCTGCGCGATGTACTTGATCAACTCCTTCATTCAGCACCTCCACCTGAGTAAGGAAACCGGTGGCGCGAAACCTGGGTCAACCAAAGGAGCTTACGAGGCCGCCTGAGCCGCCGCTGCGGGCAACAGGCCCCTGCTCCTGAGCAGGCTGTGCACGGTGTCCGTGGGCTGGGCGCCACGGCCCAGCCATTTTTGCAGGGCGTCGGCGTCAACCTGCACCAGGGCCGGGTTCTGATGGGGATCGTAGGTGCCCACGATCTCCAGGAAGCTGCCGTCGCGGGGGGCCTGGGAGTCGGCGGCCACGATGCGGTACATGGGCTTTTTCTTGGCGCCTAAGCGGGCCAGACGGATTCTAACTGCCATGACTGTCTCTCTCTTCGCTCCAAAAAATTAGGTGCTCGGGCTAGGGTTTGGTTTCTTGGCTTTAGCGCATGGGCAGCAGGCGCCCTAGCCCCTTCCTGGCGCCCATGCGGGTCATGTTCTTCATCATCTTGCGGGCATCCGCGAAGTTCTTCAAAAGCCGGTTGACGTCGGCCACGGTGGTGCCGCTGCCCGCCGCTATGCGCTTGCGCCGCGAGGCGTTGATCAGGTTGACGTCGCGCCGCTCGGCCACGGTCATGGAGTTGATGATGGCCTCGGTGCGCTTGATTTCCTTTTCCTCGGGCTGAAAGTCCTTGAGTTTCTTTAGCTTGCCCGCCCCGGGCAGCATGCTCAGGATGGACTCCAGGCTGCCCATCTTTTTTATTTGCTGCAACTGGTCCTTAAAGTCCTCCAGGGTGAAGGAATTCTTGACCAGCTTCTTGGCCAGCTCCTTGGCCTTGTCCTGGTCGTAGGCCTCCTGGGCCTTCTCCACCAGGCTAAGCACGTCGCCCATGCCCAGGATGCGGCCGGCCATGCGCCCGGGGTGGAAGGCCTCCAGGGCGTCGAGCTTCTCACCCACGCCCAGGTGCTTGATGGGCACCCCGGTCACCGCCCGGATGGACAGGGCCGCGCCGCCCCGGGCGTCGCCCTCCACCTTGCTCAGGATGACGCCGCTGAGGCTCAGGCGCTCATGGAAGGCCTTGGCCACGTTAACAGCGTCCTGGCCGGTCATGGCGTCGGCCACCAGGAGCACCTCCTGGGGACGAAGGCGCTCGCGGATGGCCGCCAGCTCGGCCATGAGGGGCTCGTCCACGTGCAGGCGGCCGGCGGTGTCCAGTATCAGCAGATCGGCGCCGGCCCGGGCGGCATTGGCCAGGGCCTGCACGCAGATGTCCACCGGGTTCTTGCCCGGGTCGCTGTCGTTCACCGGCACCTGGATCTGGGCGCCCAGGCGCTTCAACTGCTCGATGGCCGCCGGGCGCTGCACGTCCGCGGGCACCAAAAATGGGTGCCGGCCCTTTTTCTTGAGCGCCAGGGCCAGCTTGGCGCTGGTGGTCGTCTTGCCCGAGCCTTGCAGGCCCACCATCATATAGATCAGCGGCGGCCGGCCGGTCAGCGTCAGGGGCTCGGCCTCGCCGCCCATGAGGGCGGTCATCTCCTCGTGGACGATCTTGACCACCACCTGGGCCGGCGTCAGGCTTCCCGCCACCTCCTGGCCCACGGCCCGCTGGCGTACCTGCTCGATGAAGTCCTTGGCCACCTTGTAGTGGACGTCGGCCTCCAGCAGGGCCAGGCGCACCTCGCGCAGGGCGTCGGCTATGTTCTTCTCGGAGAGCTTGCCGTGGCCCTTTAGGCGCTTGAAGGTCTCGGCCAGGCGGTCGCTCAGGTGGTCGAACATGGGATAGTCTTTCGTTCGAAGGCAATGGCGCCAGCCGCCGGGAGCAAACGTCTGCCGGTAAACTAGGGGATTATATGGGACAGGCCCAGCCCCGTCAACCGCTCATGGTTCTTAGGCTTGTTCGATGTCCCCTTGTGAAAATATAGCAAACCCAACCCCCGGGGGGCAAACCCTAGTTTAAGCGCCAGCGCCGGACAGCCTGGGAGTATTCATGCCACATGCGATCAAACGAATAGGTTGATCGCATGTGGTTTGAGGGCCATGGATGGCCCGCCGGGCGCGAAAGCGCCCGGGACGCCTGGCCCCGGGGACCGCCAGCGTGTATATATCACGGCATGGAGTTAGAATCCCTACTGGCCCTGGATGTGGGCGGCGGCACCCAGGACCTGCTCCTGTGGCGAGACGGCCAGGAGATCGAAAACGCCGTGAAGATGGTGCTGCCCTCGCCCACCCAGGTGGCGGCCCGGCGCATCCGCGCCGCCCGGGGCCAGGGCCGCGACGTCTTCCTCGAGGGCTGGCTCATGGGCGGCGGGGCCATGCACCGGGCCGTGGGGGAGCACCTTGACGAGGGCCTGAAGGTCTTCGCCACCCCGGCGGCGGCGGCCTCCCTGGCCGACGACCTGGACAAGGTCCGCGCCCAGGGGGTGGTCATCTGCGACAAGCCGCCGGCCGGGGCCGTGACCGTGCCCACCAGCGACCTGGACCTGAAGGCCATTCGCCAGGCCTGCGCGCTCTTCGAGGTGGACCCGCCCCAGCGCCTGGCCGTGGCCCTATGCGACCACGGCCATTCCCCCGGCTTCTCCAACCGCAAGTTCCGCTTTATGATGTGGGAGCGCTTCCTGCAAAAGGGCGGCCGCCTGGGCGACTTGATCTTCCCCCAGGCCCCGCCGGACATGACCCGCATGGCCGCCCTCAAACAGCAGGCCCCCGGGGCCTTGTTGATGGACACCGCCGCGGCCGCCGCCTGGGGCGCCCTGCAAGACCCCGCCGTGGCCGCCCTGGCTCAGGGGGGCGTGTGCATTGTCAACCTGGGCAACATGCACACCGTGGGCTTCCTCGTCCAAGGGCAGCGGGTGCTGGGCGTCTACGAGCACCACACCGGCTGCCTGGACGCCTTCAGCCTGGCCGACCAGGTGGGGCGCTTCATCCAGGGCACCCTGAGCGACTCCGAGGTCTTCGCCGGCCAGGGCCACGGCTGCGCCCGCCTGGACTCCGCCCCCCAAGGCCAGGACTGGCCGGTGGTCTTCACCGGCCCCCGCCGGCGCCTGGCTTCAGGCTTGGGCTGGACCCTGGCCGTGCCCCACGGCGACGTGATGCTCTCGGGCTGCTTCGGCCTCCTGGCCGCCTCCCTGGCCCTGGTGCGGGGCTGAGGCCAAACCCGCCACCGTGGCCGGCCTCCGCCTGGCGCGCCCATCTTGAAATCGCGCCCCGGGTTGTGTAGTTATAGGCCATGGTCGAACTAATCCCAATAGAGGCCGCCGCCCGGCGGGTGGCAGAGCTTTCCGCCGAGATCAGGCGGCACAACCAGCTTTACTACGGCCAGGGCCGCCCCGAAATATCCGACACCCGTTACGATGCGCTCCTGGCCGAACTCATGGACCTGGAGGCGCGCTTCCCCCAGTTGGCCCTGGCCGACTCGCCCACCCGCCAGGTGGGCGCCCCGCCCCAGACCAGCTTCGCCCAGGTCACCCACTACCGGCCCATGCAGAGCCTGGAGTCCAAGGCCGACCCGGCCCTGGTGGACGACTTTTTGCGCCGCCTGGCCGAGGCCGGCTTTCAGGGCGATCTGCTGCTGCAACCCAAGATAGACGGGCTAAGCGTGGAGCTGGTGTACGAGCGCGGGCTGTTGCGCCTGGGCTCCACCCGGGGCGACGGCCAGGTGGGCGAGGACATCACCCCCAACCTGCGCACCATCGCCGCCATCCCCGGCCATCTGGAGGGCGCGCCCGCCGGCCCGCTGGTGGTGCGCGGCGAGGTGTACATGGACCGCGCCGGCTTCGAGGCGCTGAACCGTCGCCTGCTGGAAAAGGACGAGGAGCCCTTCGCCAACCCCCGCAACGCGGCGGCTGGGGCCCTGCGCCAACTGGACCCCCGGGTCACGGCCACGCGGCCCCTGAGCTTCTTTGTCTTCGAGTTGGTCAACGCCCAGGAACTGGGGCTGGCCAGCGACGCCGAGGCCCTGGCCCTGCTGGGCAAATGGGGCTTCGCCGTGGGCCAGGACCACCTGCACCGGGGCCGGGGCCGTGACTTTTTGGCCGGCCTGCACGCCGCCTACCAAGAGCGCCGCGACAGCCTGGACTTCGAGATAGACGGCGTGGTGGTCAAGGTGGACGACCTGGCCGCCCGCCAGGCCCTGGGCGAGCGCTCGCGCAGCCCCCGCTGGGCCATCGCCTGGAAGTTCCCCCCCCGCCAGGAAATCACCACCCTGCGCGGCATCGTGGCCCAGGTGGGGCGCACCGGCAAGATCACCCCCGTGGCCCTGTTGGACCCCGTGGACGTGGGCGGGGTCACGGTCAGCCGGGCCACCCTGCACAACTTCGGCGAGGTGGCCCGCCTGGACGCCCGGGTGGGCGACGTGGTGCGCGTGGAGCGGGCGGGAGACGTCATCCCCCGGGTGGCCCGGGTGGAGCGGCCCCACGAGCCCCGGCAGGCCCTGCCGGGGCCGCCGGAGCGCTGCCCGGTCTGCGCGGCCCCGGTGGTGGCCGAGGGGGCCTATCACCGCTGCGCCAACTCCATCGGCTGCCCGGCCCAGATCAAGGGCGCGCTAAAGCACTACGCCAGCCGCGCGGCCATGGACATCGAGGGCCTGGGCGACAGGCGCATAGACCAGCTCATAACCAAAGGCCTGCTGCCCGACCTACCCTCCCTTTACTTGCTACCGGATCGCCGGAAAGTGCTGGAGGCAATGGAAGGCTGGGGACAGACGACCGTAACCAATGTGGTGGGCGAGATAAAACACACCTGGGGCAAGCCGATGGACCGCTTCCTCTTTGCCTTAGGCATCCCCAACGTGGGCGAGACCACCGCCCGTGACCTGGCCAAGAACTTCGCCAGTTTCGAGCAACTGATCCAGGCTACGCCGGAGGAACTGGCCCAGGTGAACGGCGTGGGTCCAGTGGTGGCGGCCAGCATCCGAGCCTTTTTCGAGCGCCCCCAGACCTTAGACACCGCCCGCAAGCTGGCCGAGGTGGTCCAGCCTAGCCCCCTGCCCGGGGCCGGCCGGCCAGCCCAAGGCCCCCTGGCCGGCCAGACCCTGGTCTTCACCGGCAGTCTGCAAAACCTCTCCCGCCAGGAGGCCGAGGAGCTGACCCGCCGCCTGGGCGGCCAGGCCAGCGGCAGCGTGAGCAAAAAGACCAGCCTGGTGGTGGCCGGCGACAACCCCGGCTCCAAGGCCGACAAGGCCCGCGGCCTGGGGGTGCGCATCATCAGCGAGGCCGAGTTTTTGGAATTGGCCGCAAGCCGGAGCAAGCCAGCCCCGGCGGGGCAGGGCGGCCAGGCCAGTCTCTTCCCCAGCGGAGATTAGCATGGACGAGGTCAAGGCCACGGTGCTCATCAAGGGCAAGGTGCAGGGCGTGTTCTTCAGGGCCTACACCCAGGAGACGGCCCAGGAACTGGGGCTCAAGGGCTGGGTGCGCAACCTGCCGCTTCGGCGGGTCGAGGCCGTGTTCCAAGGCCCCCGGGACCAGGTGGAAAAGGCCATCGCCTGGTGCCACCAGGGCTCGCCCTCGGCCTTGGTCACCGAGGTGGACGTCAGTTGGTCCGAGCCCGACCCGGCCCTGGCGGGGTTTGAGATCAGATACTGATCGCGCCGCACTTTTGTTGCCTGGCCAAGTTTTGATATACTCGCGCTTCAGCAGGTTGTTGAAAAAGTCCGTCCATGGACTTTTTTCAACACGAGTTAGCCGAAATGAATTCGGCTAACTCCCCCAAAAAGCTTGGCGCTAAAGCGCCCGCGCTTTTTGGCGGGCCGTCCATGGCCCGCCAACAGGCTGTTTTTCAACAGCCTATTGGAACAATCGGCCCCGACACCATCTGCCCAGGGAGAACCCCATGCACCCCCGCCACCTAGGACCCGGCCAGAACCCGGCGCGTTTGGCCCCGGCCCTGCTGGGATTGGTTTTGTTCCTGGCCCTGCTGCCTGGTTGCGGCGTCACCAGCGCCGTGACCAACATAATTGACAGCAAGGACACCGGCCTGCGCAAACGGGTGGCGGTGGCGCCGTTCACCAGCGGGGTGCCCAGCATGAAGGAGCGGGCCACGGCCCTGCAAATGGCCATCAGCCAGCATCTAGTCAAGATGGGCGGCGTGGTGGTGGGCGACTTCACGCCCGTGCAGGAGGAGATGAAGAAGCTGCCCCAGGCCATCGCCCACCCCGAGGACCGGGCCATGGAGGCCAGCCGCCGCCTGGGCGTCAACGCCCTGCTGGCCGGCAACATCACCGACCTGTCGGTGCAGCGCGCCCTCAAGGGCATCTACGGCATGCGCGAGAACCGGCCCTTCCTCTCCCTGGAGGTGGAACTGCGCCTGGTGGACGTGACCACCGGCATCGTGATCGGCCAGGAGGCCTTCAAGCGCCAGGAGCGCGTGGACGACACCGTGGCCGAGGCCATCGAGGGTGGGGCACAGCCCGACGACAAGCTAGTGAACAAGCTGTTGGCCGAGATCACCGAGGAAACCACCGCCTGGGTGGGCAAGCGCGTGGCCTCCCTGCCCTGGGGCGGCACCGTGCTGGAGGTGGAGGGCAACCGGGTGCTGGTGAGCGTGGGACGTGACACCGGCCTGCCCCCCGGATCAATACTGACGGTCTACGCCCTGGGCGAGCGCATCAAGGCCGGCACCGGCCAGCAACTGGCCCTGCCCGGCCCCCGCGTGGGACGCATCAAGCTGGGCGAACTGGGGGCGCGCTTCTCCTGGGCCGAGATCGTGGAACGGGCCAGCGACGAAAAAAAGGCCAAGGAGGCCAAAGAGGCCAAGGAGGCCGAGGCTAAAAAGGCCAAGGAGGCCGCCGAAAAGAAAGCCAAGGACGGCCAGGACACCGAGGGCAAGCGGGAAGCCCCGGCCAAGGAGGCCCAGGCCCTCAAGGAGACCATGGAGGAAAAACCCCAGCCGCTCACCTTCGAGGTGGGCCAGTGGGTGCGCACCCACTAGGAGCGGCTTTTCCTCCAGCCGGCGCCCTGACAGGGCATACGGGCAGGGACCAGCGGTCCCTGCCCTTTTTTATTCGGGCACCCCCCTGACACTCCTTGGGAGCCACAATCTCTTGACCCCGCCGGTGTCTTGCCGTAGGCTATGTTTAAAATGACATAACAATGCCCCCCCCCGAGGCACCTCACACGGCGGGAGAAGCACATGAGACCCTTGGCCTGGCCCCTGGCCCTGCTCCTGGCCCTGACCCCTCTGGCCTGTCTGGCCGCCGACACCTACGACGCCACCTATGGCCAGGGGCCAAGCGCCTTCTCCCTGGCCACGGGCAGCCCCGGCGAGCTGGGCCTCTTGCAGGCCCTGGCCGAGGCCTTCTCGCCCACGGCCCAGGCCAGGCTCAACTGGAAAAAGGCCGGCTCCGGCGAGGGGCTCAAGCTTTTGCAGGCCAAGGCCGTGGACATGATAATGGTGCACGCGCCCAAGGCCGAGAAGGAGGCCGTGGCCCAGGGCTGGGCCACCCAGCGCACCCTCTTGGGCAGCAACGAGTTCTTCATCGTGGGGCCGGCCAGTGACCCGGCGGGCATCGCCCAGGCGGCGGACGTCAAGGACGCCTACGCCCGTATCGCCAAGGCCCAGGCCAAGTTCTTCTCGCGCGGCGACAATTCCGGCACCCACCAGAAGGAGATGGCCATCTGGAAAATGGCCGGCATCACCCCCCAGGATGGCTGGTACATCGTCACCAAGGCCTTCATGGCCGCCACCCTCAAGCGGGCCAACGACGAGGGCGGCTACTTCATGACCGACTCCAGCACCTGGGTGCAGGAGGCCGCCAAGCTGCCGGGGCTCAAGGTGTTGTTCAAGGGCGACAAGTACCTGGTCAACACCTACCACGCCCTGCGCCAGCCCGATGGCGTCACCCCCGGCGCGGCCCTGGCGGGGCGCTTCATTGACTTCGTGGCCTCGCCGGCCGGGCAGAAGATCATCAGGGAGTACGGCGGCGGCCTGTACAACGACGCGGCCTACGCCAAGCAATACGACGACTAGGGTCTTTCACCGGATGATCCTGGCCGAGGGCATCGCGGGGAGCGCGGCGGCCAAGATATCTCTTGATACGGGGACGGCGCCGACCTTCAAGCAGGGTTGGGGGGAGCCGGGCGCCCAGGCCGCGCAAAGGTGTCGGGTGGGGCTGGTGATGAATCCAGCCCCACCCGACCCGGTGGCGGTGTTCAGGGAGTATCCGGGACTTGGTCCCGGCGAGCCTGGGAGAGCATGGCTTGGGCATGCTCCCGGGCCGCTGGGCCGTCTTTTTGTCCGCCCAGCATGCGGGTCATCTCATCCAGGCGGCCTGCCTCATCCAACACGCCCAGCACCGTGGCCGTGCGGCCCTGGCGCACCTGTTTGCCCACCGTGAGGTGGGCGCCGCCCCAGGCCGCTATCTGGGGCAAATGGGTGATGCACAGCACCTGGGCGCCCTGGGCCAGCCTTTTCAGCTTCTGGCCCACGGCGGTGCCGGTGGCGCCGCCGATGCCGGCGTCCACCTCGTCGAAGATCATGGTGGGCGCGCCGGCCTGGCTGGCCACCAGGCTTTTTAGCGCCAGCAGCAGGCGCGAAAGCTCGCCCCCGCTGGCGATGCGGCTCAAGGGCCGGAAGCCCTCGCCAGGGTTGGGCGCGATGTAAAACTCGGCCTCCTCCAGTCCCCGCGAGGCCAGGGGACCATCGGGCGTGGCCAGGGCCGCGCCAACCGGCGGGCTGAAGCGCGCCTCGAACTCGCAGGCAGCCATGCCCAACTGGGCCAGCTCGCCGCGCACCGCCCGGGCCAGGCCGGGCGCGGCCTGGCGGCGGGCCTGGCCCAGCCGCCGGGCCAGGTCCAGGGCCAGGTCCAGGGCCTCCTGGCGCTGGCGCTCCAACTGGGCCAGGCGCTCCTGGCCGCTGTCCAGGGACTCAAGCTCCCGCCGGGCCTGGGCCAGGGCGGCCAGGGCCTCCTCCACGCCGCCGCCGTGCTTGCGGCTGACGCGCTGGATGGTCAGCAATCGCCCCTCCAGCCAGTCCAGGCGGCCAGGGTCGGCGTTCAAGGACTCCGGGTAGTCCCCCAACTCGCGGGCGATGTCCTCCAGGCCGTAAAAGGCCTCGTCCAGGCGCTCGGCCAGGGGCCGCAGGCGCTGGTCCAGGCGCGCCAGGTCAGCCAGCAGACCCCGGACCTTGCCCAGGGTCTCCAGGGCCGCTCCCTCCTCGGCGCCATAGAGGCCCTGAAAGGCCCCCTGGGCCAGGCGGATCATCTGCTCGGCGTTGGCCAGCAGTTGGCGCTCCTGCTTGAGGGCCTGCTCCTCGGCGGAGTCCAGGCCGGCGGCCTCGATCTCGGCCACCACCTCCCTGAGCCAGGCCCCCCGCTCCTGGCGGCGGGCCAGGTCCTGTTGCAACTCCTGAAGTTGGCGCTGGGCCTGCCTGGCCCGGGCCACCGCCGTGGCCACCTCCTGGCGCAATGGCTCCAGGCCGGCGAAGGCGTCCAGCAGGCTCAGGTGCCCCTCGGCCTTGAGCAGCGTTTGGTGGCTGTGCTGCCCCACCAGGCTCACCAACTCCGGCCCCAGCTCGGCCAGGACGCCCAGGGTGGATAGCCCGCCGGCCACCTGCACCCGGTTGCGCCCCTCGCGGCTGACCACCCGGCGCACCACCAGGTCCTCGCCGGGGTCCAGGGCCAGGCCCTGGGCCTCCAGGCGCGCCCGCGCCGGGGCCTCGGCGGGCAGGCTGAAGGCCGCCTCCACCACGGCCTGGTCCTGGCCGGCGCGGATGAGGTCGGCGGCGGCCCGCCCGCCCAGCAGCAGGTTCACCGCCGCCAGGATGATGGACTTGCCGGCCCCGGTCTCGCCGGTGAGCACGGTCAGCCCCGGCCCCAGCTCCAGCTCCAGGTTCTCGATCAGGGCGAAGTTTTGTATGCGCAAATATGTGAGCATGGCCTAATGTGCCAGGTGGCATCGCTGGAAGCAAGGGTTGTGGCGGGTGCCGCACCTTGGGCGGCGGCGCTGGGGGCAAGATTACCCCCGCCCCAGCGCCATGGTCAAGGCCGGCCAGAAGGCACAAGGGCGCAAGTGCCCATGAATACATGCTTAGTGCGCCTGGGCCGCCTTGACGCCCCGGCCCCGGCTGGGATATGCTGGAAGCATAAGGAGATAGCAGGAGATAGCCGCCATGATCCTGACCATCAACCCCCAGAACCCCCAGCCCCGGCTCATCGCCCGGGTGGTGCAGGTGCTGGCCGACGGCGGGGTGGTGGCCTATCCCACGGACACTGTCTACGGCCTGGGCTGCGACATCTTCAACAAGCGGGCCATCAAGCGCGTCCATCAGATCAAGCGCCAGCCCGAGAGCAAGCCCTTCTCCTTCATCTGCCCGGACCTCAAGGACGTGTCGCAGTACGCCCGGGTGACCAACTACGCCTACAAGACCCTGCGCCGCCTTCTGCCCGGCCCCTACACCTTCGTGTTGGAGGGCTCGCGCGAGGTGCCCAAGATGATGCTCACCCGGCGCAAGACCGCCGGCATCCGCGTGCCCGACCACCCCATACCCCTGGCCCTGGCCATGGGCCTGGGCCACCCCCTGCTCTCCACCAGCGCCACCGGCGAGGATGGCCGCATGCTCCTGCACGCCTGGGAGGTGGAAGACCTCATGGGCAACCAACTGGACCTGATCGTGGATGGCGGCCCGGTGCCGGGCAAGCCATCGAGCGTCATCAGCCTGGTGGACGACACGCCCGAGATCCTGCGCGAGGGCGCCGGCCCGGTGGAGGAGTTCAGGGGGTAGGGGGGCGGTGGCGGGGGGCGGTCGAAGGCGTTGTTGCTGAGGAATAATCAGGGAAAGGGGGAAGGGCGGTTAGCGAAGCGTAACCCGCCGGGTGTCCTATGCCTCCAAATGGAGGATGTCGAGCACCGCACCACGCGGGTGCGCCGGCCCCAGAGCAACGGCTTCGTGGAGCGCCTGCATATAACCTTGTTGGACGAGCACTTCCGGATCAAGGGCCGCCAGAAGTGGTATGAGTCGGTGGAGGAGATGCAGAAGGATCTGGAGGAATACCTGGCCGTCTACAACACCAAGCGGCCCCACCAGGGCAGGGGCATGAACGGCAGGACTCCCTTCCAGGCTTTCAGGGACGGATTGAACCAGAAGGATCAGACTGGAAACAAGGCCGCCCAAAAGGCTGCCTAACCAACCCCCAAGCCGGGGGCGACTGTCAGGCGAATACCATCACTGCACAGTCAGTGAGTTACATCTAACGCAGTAGGCATTTTCAGTAGCACATCTCCAGCATATCTAGGAAGTTCGGTTAATCAGCATTGATAGGCCGAAGCAACCCCTTCAAACAATCCATGGCAGTAGCAACAAAGAATCGTTTATTTAATAGAGTCCAATATCCGTTCTTGCTCCTCGAATAATTTATCCATTTGCTTATTTTTCTTATCCATTATTGCTATTTCTATTTCACCCAGCCGTTCAAATAGGTAACGTGCTTTTTCCCTGTCAGGCATTATGCCTTCATTACCTAGAGAATAATTTCTAGTAAATATTAACAAGTGGCATCTCGCCATGGAACCGAGAACAGAATCACTTTTGCCTATATCAACAAATAATTCTATAGCCTTTTCTTCATTCTTCTGTACCCCCTCGCCCCTTGAGTACATCTTTGCTAGCATTAGTGCTGCTTGAAGATCACCCCTTTGCGCACCTAAAGAATACCATTTCGCCGCCTCCGACTTATCTTGTAGAACTCCCTCCCCTTTTTGATACGCAAGCCCCAATTGGAATGGCGTGGTTGCACTGCCTCTTTTTGCGCGCTCTTTCCAAAAGTTGATGGTTTCGGCTGTCGTTTCTGCTGCAGGAGTAACAGCAGGCGCCAAGAACAGCAGAACAATGAATGACGTTAAGATGAGGCGCTGAGTCATGTTTCGCCCCTTTTTTCGCTATCCAGTTACCTATTTAGTTATTGTCTTCGATTACACCGTCACAACGGTTTGGATGTAATGGTCTTTTGCAATTTACATCAGCTATTTGATATATTGCAAGCAGACTTGGAGCCTAAACCTGCTGGTCCTTGAACAGCTTGTAGCGGATGGAATCGCCCAGCGCCTGGTAGGAGGCCTCCAGCACGTCGAAGGACACCCCCACGGTACCCCAACTGCTCACGCCGTCGCTACTCTCGATGAGCACCCGCACCCGGGCGCCGGTGCCGTCGGCGCCACTGAGCACGCGCACCTTGTAGTCAACCAGGCGCACCTCGTTGAGCCGCGGGAAGAAGCGCACCAGGGCCTTTCTGATGGCGCGGTCCAGGGCGTTGACCGGGCCGTGGCCCATGGCCGCCGTGTGCTCCTCCAGGCCGCCCACGCGCACGCGCACCGTGGCCTCGGCCCGGGGCAGCTCGCCCTCGGCGTCCTTGAAGTTCATCACGCGGAAGCCCACCAGCTCGAAATAGCGCTGGTGGCGGCCCATGGCCCGGTTCATCAGAAGCTCGAAGCTGGCCTCGGCCCCCTCGTACTGGTAGCCCTCGTTCTCGCGGGCCTTGAGATTGGCCAGGATGGCCTTGACCTCGGGGTCGTCGGCGCCGAGGTCCAGGCCCCACTCCTTGGCCTTGTTGAGGATGGCCGCCCGGCCCGAGAGGTCGCTGACCAGAAAGCGGCGCACGTTGCCCACGGCCTCGGGGTTGACGTGCTCGTACAGGGCGGGGTCCTTCTCCACGGCGCTGATGTGCAGGCCGCCCTTGTGCGAGAAGGCGCTCTTGCCCACGTAGGGCGCGAAGCGGTGGGGCGGCAGGTTGGCCAGCTCGTGCACCAGGCGGGCGGTCTCGCTCAACAGTTGCAGGCGCGCGGGCTCCAGGCACTGGTAGCCCAGCTTGAGTTGCAGGTTGGGGATGAGCGAGCACAGGTTGGCGTTGCCGCAGCGCTCGCCAAAGCCGCCCAGGGTGCCCTGCACCTGGCGGGCGCCGGCGGACACGGCGGCCAGGGTGTTAGCCACGGCCAGCTCGGCGTCGTTGTGGGTGTGGATGCCGATGGTCAGGCCGGGGTGGGCCTCCTTTACCCGGGCCGTGGCCAGGGCCACCAATTCGGGCAGGGAGCCGCCGTTGGTGTCGCAGAGCACCAGGGCCTCGGCCCCGGCCTGGGCGGCGGCCGCCAGCACGGCGCACGTGTACTCGGGGTCTTCCTTGAAGCCGTCGAAGAAGTGCTCGGCGTCGAAGAAGACCCGCCGGCCCTTCTGGCGCAGGTAGGCCACCGAGTCGGCGGCCATGGCCAGATTGCGCTCGGGGGCGATCTGGAGCTGAGACTGCACGTGGCGCAGGGAGGACTTGCCCACCAGGGTGATGATCTCGGTGCCGGCGGCCAGGAGCTCGGCCAGGTTGGCGTCGTCCTGTGGCGTGCGGCTGGGGTGGTGGGTGGAGCCGAAAGCCGCCACCTGGATGCGCTTGAGGCCCAGGGTGGGCAGGGCGGCGAAGAACTCGCGGTCGCGGGGGTTGCTGCCCGGCCAGCCGCCCTCCAGGTAGGTCAGCCCCAGGCGGTCCAGTTGGCGGGCCACCCGCAGTTTGTCCTCCACCGACAGGGCCAAGCCCTCGGCCTGGGTGCCGTCGCGCAGGGTGGTGTCGTAGACCTCCACACGCTGGCTCTGGTTGCTGGCCATCTCCGGCCTCTCCTTTCGGCCCCTCATGGGGGCAAAAAACAACGCAGCCCGCCCCCTGGGTTGGGGGGGACCTGGCCGGACACGCAGGGCTTAAAGGCGGCTGCGCGCCGGCCCTGGGTTAAATTCGAATTAGGCTGCTGATATAGGAAACGGCCACGGAGGCCCGCTGGGCCGGCTGTGGCTTAGAGGCGGCGCCCGGGGCGCTATGTGATTCGCGGAGGCTCATGAATGGAAGTATAGCCCCCCGCCGGGGCTTTGTCACCATGGTTGTACGGAGGGCCAGAGGCATGTGGCCTTTTGCCAGGGGGCCTTGTTTAAGACAAGCGCAGGCGGGGATAAACCCCGCCCCTACATCAAGATAAAATACGTTATTACAATAACTTAATGCAGGGGCGTGGTTTATCCCCGCCCGTGTGTTTCCAGCAATAAATGTAACCAAATCAGCAACCGTATTGGTGCCTGCCTCGGCCCTAGACCCGGGAAACCTCCTCGGCCTCGGGCTCGTTCTGCTGGGCCAGGCCAAAGGCCTCGTGCAGGGCGCGCACCGCCAGCTCGGTGTACTTCTCCTCGATGACGCAGGATATCTTGATCTCGCTGGTGTTGATCATCTGGATGTTGATGTTCTCGCGGGCCAGGGTCTCGAACATCTTGGTGGCCACGCCGGAGTGGTTGCGCATGCCGATGCCGATGATGGAAACCTTGGCGATGTCGGTGTCGCCGCGCACGGCCCTGGCGCCGATGGTCTGGGCCACCTGCTGCACCAGCTCCAGGGCACGCTTGTAGTCGGTCTTGGGCACCGTGAAGGTCAGGTCGGTGATGCCGTCGGCGCTGGTGTTCTGGATGATGACGTCCACCACGATGCCGGCCTGGCTGATGGGCGTGAAAAGCTTGCTGGCCACTCCCGGCTGGTCGGGCACGCCGCGCACCTTGATGCGGGCCTCGTTCTTGTTGTAGGCCACGCCGCTGACCATCAGCTTCTCGTCAATATGATCCTCGGGGATGACCATGGTACCCTCCCGGTCGGTGAAGGTGGAGCGCACGTGCACGCGCACGCCGAACTTGGCGGCCAGGGCCACCGAGCGGATGTCCAGGACCTTGGCCCCCAGGGAGGCCATCTCCAGCATCTCCTCGTAGGAAACCTGGGCCAGCTTGCGGGCCTTGGGCTCCACGTTGGGGTCGGTGGTGAAGACGCCCTCCACGTCGGTATAGATCTCGCAGACCTCGGCGCGCAGGGCGGCGGCCAGGGCCACGGCGGTGGTGTCGCTGCCCCCCCGGCCCAGGGTGGTGATGTCGCCGGTGTCCTCGTCCACGCCCTGGAAGCCGGCCACCACCACCAGGCGGCCCTTGTCCAGAAGCTCGTGGATGCGCCTGGTCTCCACGAAATTGATGCGCGCCCGGCCGAACATGCGGTCGGTGAGGATGGCGGCCTGGAAGCCCATGAGCGAGCGGGCCGGCATGCCCATCTCGCGTGCGGCCATGCAGAACAGGGCCACCGACTGCTGCTCGCCGGTGGTCAGGAGCACGTCCAGCTCGCGGGGGTCGGGGTCGCTGGATATCTCGCCCGCCAGGGCGATGAGCGAGTTGGTCACCCCGGCCATGGCCGAGAGCACCACCACCAACTGGTGGCCCTGGTCCACGCGGGCCTTGACCTTGCGGGCCACGTTCTTGATGCGCTCGATGTCGCCCACCGAGGTGCCGCCGTATTTTTGCACGATCAGGGCCATGGCCTATCGTCCTCTGCTAGGTATTCATGATTTCCTTGAGCCGCTGAACCAGCCCCGCCGGCCCGCTGACGACCGCCCGGCGCCGGTCCTGGCCGTCATGCCCCAGTTCCACCCTGAGCGCCGTGGCTGGCCACATGCCGGGCGCCCGCTCGGGCCACTCCACGGCCAGCACGCCCCCGGCCGCCTGCTCCAGAAGCTCCAGGTCGGCGGCGTCCCCCGGCCCCAGGCGGTAGAGGTCGGCGTGGAAGAACTCCAGGCGCCCGGGGTAGACGTTTAGCAGGGTGAAGGTGGGGCTCTGGATCACGTAAGCCGGGTCCACGCCCAGGCCCCCGGCCAGGCCCCGGGCCAGGCAGGTCTTGCCCGCCCCCAACTCGCCGATGAGCAGCACCACGTCCCCGGCCTTGAGGAGTCCGCCCAGGGCGCGCCCCAGGGCCACGGTTTGCTCCTCCCCCGCCAGGGCCAGTTCCAGCCTGGCCTCTTGCGCGGCCTCCACGAAAGCGCCTTTTACCATGGCCGGCCCCGCTGGGCAAGGCCGGGGATCACTCCTGATCCTCCTGCTCAGGCGGCGCCTCCAGGGAGGCGAAGGCCGGCGGCAGGTAGTCCAGGAGATCCTCGGCGGCCAGGCCGCGCAAGCCAAAGTCCTCCTCGGCCATCTGTGCCGCCAGGCCGTGCACAAAAACTCCAGCCAGGGCCGCCGACAGGCCGCCGATGCCCTGGGCCATGAGCCCGCCGATGAGCCCGGCCAGCACGTCGCCGCTGCCGCCGCTGGCCAGGAGGGCGTTGCCCGTGGGGTTGATCCACACCCGGCCTCCCGGCTCGGCTATGACCGTGCGCGCGCCCTTGAGCACCGCCACGGCGCCGCTTCTGGCGGCCAGGGCGCGGGCGGCGGCCAGGCGGTCGGCCTGCACCTCGGCGGCGGAGCAGCCCAAGAGGCGCGCCGCCTCGCCGGGGTGGGGGGTGATGACCGCCTGGGGCGCGGCCATGGCCCCAGGCGCAAACGCCCCTGCCAGGGCCAATAGGCCGTCGGCGTCCAGGACCATGGGCGTGGTGACTTGGGCGGCCAGCCGGCGGGCCAATTCCAGGCTCTCATCCTCGCGGCCCAGGCCCGGGCCCAGCACCACCGCCTGACGGTCGGCGCACATCTCCAAGAGCACCGGCAGGGCCCCCTGCGACAGCCCGCCCTGGCTGGTCTGGGGCAGGGGCTGGCTCATGGCGGCGGTGAGCTTGATCTCGGCGGCCAGGTTCAGGGCCTCGGGCAGGGCGGCGGTGACCAGGCCGGCCCCGGCCCTGACGCCTCCCTGGGCGGCCAGGCAGACCGCCCCGGACTTGCCCAGGCTGCCGCCCACCACCAAGAGGTGCCCAAAGGTGCCCTTGTGCCCGGCGGCCGGCCGGGCCGGCAACAGCCAGGCCACGGTGGCCGGGTCCAGCAGGCTGGCCTGGCAGCCCAGGCCCTCGATGACCCGGGGGGGTATGCCAATCTCCACCAGGTGAAGTTGCCCCACATAATCGCCGGGGTCGCAGGCCAGGCCGATCTTGATGAGCCCGAAGGTGGCCGTGAAGTCGGCCCTCACCGCCAGGCCTAGGGGCTGGCCGGTGTCGGCGGAGAGGCCGCTGGGGATGTCCACGGCCAGCACCGGCTGGCCCAGGGTGTTCAAGAGATCAATGGCCAGGGCCTGGCGGCCGGTCACCGGCGAGTTGAGCCCAGTGCCCAGGATGGCGTCCACGTAGGCGTCGTGGCCGGCCATGGCCGCCTGGTGGCGGGCGAAGGCCTCCTCCCCGGGCACCTCCACCACCTCAACCCCGCAGGCTTTGGCCACCTTGAGGTTGGTGGCCGCGTCGCCGGAGAGGTCCTCCTGGCGGGCCAAGAGATAGACCGTGCAGTTGGCGCCTTGCCCGGCCAGGATGCGCAAGATGGCCAGGCCGTCGCCGCCGTTGTTGCCCCGGCCGCAGAAGGCGGCGATGTCAAGGCCCTCCACCTGGCCCAGGGCCTCGGTGAGCACCCGGGCAGCCCCCTGGGCGGCGTTTTCCATGAGCACGATGCCAGGCAGGCCGATCTCCTCGATGGTGACGCGGTCGGCCCGGCGCATTTCCTCGGCGGTGGCCAGGAACATGGCTTTACCCCTGATTGATGGTCAGGTCTTCATTCTCCGGGAGGTGAAGCGAGAACTCTTCACCCTCTCGTTTGACTATGGCAACCTCCCAACGGGAGCGCGCAAGGCTGGGCAGGGCGTTACCCGACCCGTCATTGCCAGCCCGGGCACCGGGCCGGCCCGGCGCATTTCCTCGGCGGTGGCCAGGAACATGTCATCCCCCTTGGCTAGGGCGTGGCGCTCAGCCCTCCAGCACCACCACCGCTGCGGCGTAGTCGCCGTCGTCGCTGAGGCTCAGGTGGCAGGCCGTGACGCCCTGGCCCTCGGCCCAGGCCCGGGCGCGGCCGTGCAGGGCCAGGGAGGGCTTGCCCAGGGCATCGCTAATCACCTCGATCTCGGTCCAGCCCAGGCCGCGCATGCCCAGCCCGGCGGCCTTGGCAAAGGCCTCCTTGGCGGCAAAACGCATGGCCAAAGCCTGGGCCGGCCGGGGCCTCTTTAGACAAGCGGCGATTTCCCCCGGGGTGAAGCAGCGCTCCAGGAAGCGCTGGCCAAAGCGTTGCCAGGCCTCTTGCACCCGCGCCACCCGCGCCAGGTCCAGCCCCAGGCCCCGGATCACGGTCTCATGCCCCTACAGGCGCCGGCGCGGGGCCTCGGCGGCCCGGGGGGCGGCCGACTGGCGCACCAGGGCCAGCATCTCGCCAACCGCCTGCTCCATGCCCACGAACAAGGCCCGGGCCACGATGGAATGGCCGATGGAGTATTCCTCGATCTCGGGCAGCTTCAACAGCGGCCCCACGTTGCGCAGGTTGAGCCCGTGGCCGGCGGCCACCTTGATGTTCAGGCGGGCGGCCAGGCGGGCGGCGTCCTCGATGGCGTCCAGGTGTTTCTTGAGGGTGGCCTCGTCGCCGGCGTTGGCGTAGGTGCCGGTGTGCAGCTCCACCACCTGGGCACCGGCCAGGTGGGCGGCCTTGACCTGCTCGGGGTGTGGATCAATGAACAGGCTGACCTGGATGCCCGCGCCGTTGAGTTTGGCCACGGCCTGCTTGACGGCCTCCAGGTGGCCCTTGACCTCCAGGCCGCCCTCGGTGGTCAGTTCCTGGCGGCGCTCGGGCACCAGGGTGCACAGGTCTGGTCCCACGGTGGCGGCGATGCCCAGCATCTCCTCGGTGGCGGCCATCTCCATGTTCAGCCGGCCCTTGACCACCTGCCTGAGCACCTTGAGGTCGCGGTCCTGTATGTGGCGGCGGTCCTCGCGCAGGTGCACGATGATGCCGTCGGCCCCGGCCTTCTCGGCCAATACCGCCGCCCACACCGGGTCGGGCTCGTCAATGCCCCGGGCCTGGCGCAGGGTGGCCACGTGGTCCACGTTTACCGATAGGCGGGCCATGCTCCGCTCCTTAATCTTTTAGTTGAGCCTAAATTACCCTGGACCTGCGTCCCTCTTCAGAGGGCGCGGTGCGAGCCTCAAGGATTTTTCTTAATGTAGGGGCGAGGTTTACTCCCGCCCGTCTTGGTTTAACCAGAAGAGGGAGGGGATGAACCCCTCCCCTACATTAGAACCATTCAGAAAGAATACAGGAAGGTTGTGGGTCTTTTCAACCCGCGCTTTGCGTGAGCAATCGCTCGGTCAGCTCCTCCATGGCCAGAGCCTGGGCCTCGTCTTGCAGATGGTCGTGGCCCAGGAGATGCAGGATGCCGTGGATGACCAGCCGCATGAAATGCTCGCCCGGGTCCAGGCCGTGGCCGGCGGCCTCGCGCCAGGCGGTGTCCACGCTGACCACCACGTCGCCCAAGAGCCCCGGGTTCAACTCGGCGAACTGGCCCTCGCCCATGGGGAAGGCCAGCACGTTGGTGGGGCCGACGCGACCCAGGTAGTCCTGGTTCAAGACCGCGATGCCCGGGTCGTCGGTGAGGACCAGCGAGAGCTCGCAGCCCTCAGCGCAGGCCAAGCCTTCTAAGACCCGCCTGACCCTGTGCTCCAGGGCCTGGAGGTCTATGGGCTGGCTTGCCTGGCGGTTGCTTATCAGAATCTCCATGGCGCTTCCGTGGCTTTTCCTCGGCCTGGGGATACTCCACCCGCTGGTGGAAGATGCCGCCCAGGATGGTGTTGAATATCTTGGCGATCTTGTGCAGGTCCTTGAGCGTCAACTCGCAGTCGTCAAGCTGTCCCTCGGCGAAGATCTTGCTGATCTGCTGCTGCACCAGCCCCTGCAGCCGGGCCGGGGTGGGATTGTCCACGCTGCGGCTGGCCGCCTCCACGGTGTCGGCCAGCATCACCAGGCCGGCCTCGCGGGTCTGGGGCCGGGGGCCGGGGTAGCTGAAGTCCTCGGGCTCGGGGTCGGGCTGGCCCAGGGCGCGGCGGGCCTCGCAGGCCTTGCTGTAGAAGAAGGGGATGAGCCGGGTGCCGTGGTGCTGGGCGATGATGTCTATGATGGGCTTGCCCAAGCGGTGGCGCCGGGCCATCTCCACGCCCTCCTTGACGTGGCTGGTCAGGATCAGGGCGCTCATGGAGGGGGCCAGCTTCTCGTGGCGGTTGGGGCCGCTGGCCTGATTCTCCACGAAGTAGGGGCTCTTCTTGATCTTGCCCAGGTCGTGGTACAGGGCCGCCACCTTGGCCAGGAGGCTGTCGGCGCCGATCTCCTTGGCCGCGGCCTCCACCAGGCTGCCCACCACCAGGCTGTGGTGGTAGGTGCCCGGCGCCTGGAGCATCAGCTCCTGCAGGGCCGGCTGGTCCAGGCTGGACAACTCCATCAGGCGTATGTGGGTGGTGTAGCCCAGGAGCATCTCCACCAGGGGCGCCAGGCCGGCGGCCAGCACCCCGCCCAAGGCTCCGCCGAGGCCCACGGCCAGCACCGCGCACAGGGCGTCGGTGGAGATCAGCCAGCCCTGCCACAGGGCCAGGCCCAGCACCACGGGCAGGCCGGCCAGGGCGCCCCGGAAGCCGGCCTTTATCAGGCCCGGGAGGCTGTGCTCCCGGCCGGCGTAATGGGCGGCGGCCACCCCGCTGACCAAAAAGTAGATCATGGGTCCCGCTGGCTGGGGCCAGGCCAGGGCGCCCACCAGGCCGCCGGCCAGGGCCGCCAGCATGCCCATCTGCGGTCCCAGGAGCAAGGCCCCCAATATGGGGCCGGCGCTCAAGGGGGCGGCAAAGGCCAAGGCGCCCAGCCCCGGGCCGCTCCAGCCCTCCAGGAGGGCCACGGCGAACACCTCCCAGCCCCGGCTCACGCCGGCGGCCATGACCACCAGGGCCAGGCAGAGGGCCAGGTTGCGCGCCCCGGCCCGGCCGCCGGCCCGGGACAGGCCCTGGTACCAGGCCACGAAGAGCACCCTGAGCAGGGCCGCCGCCAGGGCCGCGCCCCCCAGCACCTGGGGCAGGGAATCAAGGCGCCAGGGATGGGGGGTGATGGCCACGGCCAGCAATAGCCCCACCAGGCCGGCCAGCAGCCACTGGGTGCCCCGGCCGCCCCCGGCCAGGTCCTTGAGCCGCTCCAGGACCTGGGGCAACTGGCCGGTCAGGCGCGGCCAGGAAAACCGCTGGTCGCGGGGCGGCACCGCCTTGAGCTTGGGGGGCTCCTGCTGGGGCATGTCAGGCTCCATCCCTCTCATAGGCCTTGATGATCTCGCGCACCAGGCGGTGGCGCACCACGTCGCGCTCCGTGAACTCCACGAAGGCGATGCCCTCGATGCCCTGCAGAAGCTTACGGGCCTCCACCAGGCCCGAGCGGGTGCCGCCGGGCAGGTCCACCTGGGTCACGTCGCCGGTTATCACCGCCCGCGAGTCAAAGCCCAGGCGGGTGAGGAACATCTTCATCTGCTCGCTGGTGGCGTTCTGGGCCTCGTCCAATATCACGAAGGACGAGTTCAACGTGCGGCCGCGCATGAAGGCCAGGGGCGCCACCTCGATGACCCCCTTGCCCATGAGCCGGCCGGCCTTGTCGAAGTCCATCATGTCGTGCAGGGCGTCGTAGAGGGGCCTGAGATAGGGGTTGACCTTCTCTGCCAGGTCGCCGGGCAGATAGCCCAGCTTTTCGCCGGCCTCCACCGCCGGCCGGGCCAGCACGATGCGGTCCACCTTGCCCTTGAGCAGGCTGTCCACGGCCATGGCCATGGCCAGGTAGGTCTTGCCGGTGCCGGCCGGGCCGATGCCGAAGACGATGTCAAAGCGGCGGATGGCCTCCAGGTAGGCCTTCTGGGTCAGGGTCTTGGGGCTGATGATGCGCTTCTTGCCGGTGATGTAGACCTGGTCCAGGAAGATGTCCTTGAGCGCCGCGCCGGGGTCGGCCGAGAGGATGCGCACCGCGAAGTCCACGTCCATGTCGTAGACCGGGTAGCCCTGCCGGATGAGTTCGTAAAGCTGGGTGAGCACCAGGCGGGCCAGGCTGGTCTCTTCGGGGCTGCCCTCAAGCCACACCTTGCCGCCCCGGGAGTGGGCGGCCACCCCCACGGCCTGGGCCAGTTGCTTGAGGTGGGCGTCCTGGGTGCCCAGGAGGGCGCGGACGGCCTCGGGGTCGTCGAAGCTTAGCTGCGTCTCTGACTCAGTCGCCACGGCACTGCTCCCCCAGCACCTGGATGACCACCCGCCGGCGGCGGGGGCGGTTGTCCAGGTCCAGCACCACGACCTGCTGCCACTGCCCCAGGAGCGGGCGGCCGTTTTCTATGGGCAGCGACAGCGAGGGACCCAACAGGGCGGCGCGCACGTGGGCGTAGCCGTTGCCGTCGCCCCAGCGGGCGTTGTGGGCGTAATGGGCGCCTTGGGGAGCCAGGCGCTCCAGGGCGGCCCGCAGGTCCTCCAGGACCCCCGGCTCATGCTCGATGGTGGTGACGGCGGCGGTGGAGCCTGGCGTGTGCACGGTGACCAAGCCCGCCCGCACCCCGCTCTGGCCGACCGCCGCCAGCACCTGGGAGGTGACATCATGAATGTCCGTGCCAGAGCTTCCCGGCAGCTCCAGGTTGTGGACGTGGCAGGCCATGGGTGACATATGCCGCCATTATTACCACAGCGCCTGTGGCCAAACAAGGGGGTAGCGCCGGGCACTCCGTGGATTGCCTGTGCATAATCCATTGTTTCAAAAAGGCAAATGGGACGGGCCTCCCGGAGGCCGCCTTGACAAGGCCCCGGGTGGCATGCTAAGGCATAAGTCCATGGAATCCGGCCCCAACATACTGGACATCGCCCTGCTGGTCCTTTTGGGCTTTTTTGTCATCCGGGGGGCGGTGCGCGGCTTCGTCAGGGAGATCATGGGGCTGATCGGCCTGGTGGCGGCCCTGTTCCTGGGAGTGGCCACCTACAAGCCCCTGGCCGGCTTCCTGCGCCGGGTCAGCGCCATCGAGGCCGGCTGGTGGGACGGCGTGGCCTTCGCCCTGGTGCTGCTGGTGGTCTTCCTGGCCTTTGTCTACATGGCCGCCGCCCTGGCCCGCCTGATCCACGCCGGCCCCTTCTCGGGGCTGGACCGCCTCTTTGGCTCCGGGGTGGGCGGGGCCAAGGGCATACTGCTGTCTTATCTGCTGCTCAACATCCTGCTGATGGTGCTGCCCCTGGCCATGCTGGCCCAACCCGAGGGGCAGCAGGGCAGCCTGGTCAGCCGCTCCCTGGTGGCCCCCCGGGTAATACAGACCGGCCGCTACCTGCTGGACCTGTTGCCCCAGGACTGGACCCGCGAGATGCAGGCCAAGGCCGGCCTCATCAAACCCAAGGCGGCGGAACCCGGCAAATGAACGGCCCCAACCCGCGCCCATCGGCTGGCCAGGCCCTGGCCCGGCTCATGGACCTGGTCAGCCGCCTGCGCGCCCCTGGCGGCTGTCCCTGGGACCGCCAGCAGACCCCGCAAACCGTGGCCGCCTACCTGCTGGAGGAGGCCCACGAGGCCGTGGAGGCCGTGGAAGGCGGCGACCCCGTTCAGGCGCGGGGCGAGCTGGGCGACCTGGTCTTCCACGTGGTCTTCCTGGCCGAACTCTACGCCGAGTCGGGCGGCTTCAACCTGACCCAGGTCCTGGAGGCGGTGGAGGAAAAGATGGTCCGCCGCCACCCCCACGTCTTCGGTGGCCAGGCCCTGGACGACGCCCAGGCCGTGCGCCAGCAGTGGGGGCGCATCAAGGACCAGGAGCGGGGCGAGGCGGCCGGCGGGCTCCTGGAGAGCCTGCCCAAGGCCATCCCGGCCCTCTCCCGCGCCCAGCGCCTGGGCCAGAGGGCGGCGCGGGTGCGTTTCGATTGGCCCGGCGCCGCCGGCGTGTGGGACAAGGTGGGCGAGGAAATGGCCGAGCTGGCCGCCGCCCAGGGCCATGAGCGCGCCCAGGAGGAGCTGGGCGACGTGCTCTTCAGCCTGGCCCAGTGGGCGCGCCACCGGGGCCTGGACGCCGAGGCGGCCCTGCGCGGGGCCAACCGGCGTTTTCAGCGGCGCTTCGCGGCCATGGAGGCCCTGGCCGCGGGCCGGGGCCAGGGCTTGGGACAATTGGCCCCCCCGCAACTGGAAGACCTATGGCAAGAGGCCAAGCGGCTGGAAATGCTTGTCAAATAGCCATAGCCTCCTGGGAGGGCCCCTGGACGGTCCCGACCAGGCCCGTAGGGGTTAAGTGGCTGATTCTACAGGCCGTTGCACAATTATTGCACAACGCTCCCTGTGGGTAAATTCACTTGACAATGGCCGCGCCCCAGGGCTATAAAGCCGGCTATGGGTTAGGCAAGCGAGAGTTTTCAATTCGCTTTTTTATTAGCGGGGAGGAGGAGACAACGACATGAAGAAAAGCTTTGTTGCCATCTTGGCCCTGGTGGCCTTCCTGGCGCTGGCCCTGGTGGGAGGGGCGGCCTGGGCGGCCAAAACCAAGTCCGGCGAGGTGAAGGACGAGTTCCCCATTGACAACACCAAGGTCTTCGGCACCCTGACCAAGGCCCCGGTGAAGCTGACCCACACCAAGCACAACGTGGAGTACAAGATCGCCTGCGACAAGTGCCACCACGTGAAGAAGGACAAGAAGACCAACACCTGGAAGGACGGCGACAAGGTGCAGAAATGCGCCGAGTGCCATACCTCCGCGGACAAGAAGCCCCCGGTGGAGGGCGAGAGCCTGAGCCTCTACAACGCCTTCCACAAGCAGTGCCGCGACTGCCACAAGGACCAGAAGAAGGGCCCCACCAAGTGCGACGAGTGCCATCCCAAGGCCAAGTAGCAGCGGCTTGAATACGGCGACCCTCGCCAGGGCCGGCTCCCCCCGGGGCCGGCCCTGGCCCTTTTTAGGTCTGAAGTTTTTTCGTATTTCAGATCGGACGCATAGGTTTTTCTGCAAATTTCCTCTGGGCACAACCCATACGGTTTCGGCGGCCCAAGAAAACCTAAGCGGTTTCTTTTGGTGTCCCGCTAGAGCCACCCGGCCATACTGGCTTTGCCGGTGCGGCTGCCGGCGCGGGGTGGACTCTCCGCCCTGGCGTGGGCAGGGGCCGCAGAGAGCCCGTATCCCTTCCCGGGTGGATCATAGCAGCCCCCTTGCCGGTGCCCTAGGAATGGCCGGGCTAAGAGCGGGACACGGGGCTTGGGCGGCCAAAAATCAAAACCCGCCGGTGCCCGCCAGGGCCGGGAAACACAAAACCCGCCGCGGGGCCGGCAGGGGCCCCGCGGCGGGTTGCTCTGATCTGGGGCGGCTTAGACTTCGGTGATCGTGATGGCGTCGTTCTCGCACACCTCGACGCAGCTCTCGCAGCCCAGGCACTCCTCCGCGTTCACGGGGACCGCCTTGCCATCTTGCATTTCATACACGTCCACCGGGCAAACCTCCACGCACTCCTCGTCGCCAACGCATTTGTCGGCATCAACCACGACCTGGAACATAAGCTGTCCTCCTTCCGATTGGCATCAAACCGGGCAAAACCCGAAACTCAACTGCTGGTACCCACTTTCCTGGCCGCCTCGGCGCCCATCTCAAAAAAGCGCCGGGACAACTCCGCGTCGCCCGCGGCCCATTCCTGTCCCATATCGCCCAGCAAGCGCGCCTTGTCAATAGCCTGATTGGCTGGCAGTCCTTGCAGGGCCTCCTCGGCCAGATACAAGGCCCACTGGCTGGCGGCCGTCTGCCCCCCCTGGGCCAGGACCCTGGCCACGCTGGACAGCGCCGCGGCCCTGGCCACGTTTTCGCCGATGGCGGCGGCGATGTCAACCCCTTTGCGCGGCTCCCGGGCCGCCCACTCCAGGGCAAGGGCGCGCAGGGCCTCATGGGCCCCCAGGGGCCGGGCCAGGTCCAGGGCGCGGGCCAGTAGCTCCGCGCTGGAGCCGGCCTGGCCCTGCCCAGCCACCGCGCTCAGGCGCATCAGCACCCGCAGGCGGCTCAAGGGATCGGCAAGCCGCGAGGCCTGGGCCAGGGCCGCTGGCCAGTCCCGGCTGGCCTCGGCCAGCACCATAGCAGCCTCGGCCTCGCCGCGCAACAGGTTCTCGCCCGGGGGCAGGGTCTCCAGCATCTCCCGGGCCAGGGCCGGGTCGGGGCCGGCCAGGTCTTGGGCCAGCAGGCACACGGCCCGCTGGCGCTCGAACTCCAGGGGCAGGGCCTGGGAGGCCTCCCAGGCCTCGTGCAGGGCGCGCCGGCCGGCCACGGGGTCGCTGCCCAACAGGGCCAGGCCGGCCCAGCGGCAGGCCTGGAAGCGGGCGCCGGCCAGGGGCTCGGCCCGCTTGGCCAGGCGCCAGCCCGACTCGGCGTCCACCCGCGCCAAAAGCGCCGCCACCTGGCCCTGCAACAGGGCACGCTCCCGGGGCTGGGCCAGGCCGCCGGCGGCCTGGAAGGCTTCCTGAAAGAGGGTGAGCCCCAGGGCGGGGTCGGACTCGCAGGCGGCCAAAGCCGTGGCCGCCAGCTCACGGGCGCGCAGGGCGGTATGGGGCAGCTCGCGGGCCGCCTGGGCCGCCTGGGTCCAGGCCAGGGGTCCGCCCTCCAGGACGGCCAGCTCCCGCCAGACCCAGGCCCGCCACAGGGGGTCGCCCAACTCGCCGGCCAGGGCGCGGCCGGCCACGGGGTCGCGGCGGGCCAGCACCAGGCAGAAGCCCCCCAGGTCCTGGTCGCGGGCCACCAGGTCGGGGTTGACCTTGGCCAGGGCCAGGCCCTGCTTGAGGGCCTGGGCGGCCACCTGGGGAGCCAAGGCCTGGCAGCCCTCGGCCACCACCCTGAGCGGCCAGGCCCGCCGGCTGTAATCCTCCAGGCGCCCGGCCAGGTCCAGTTCCCGCCGGCGGGCCGCGTCCTGGGCGGCGCCGGCCTCCTGGCGCAGTTGCTGGGCCAGCACCGCGGCCTTGGGCTCGGCCAGGGACTGGGCCTCTTGCCAGGCCTCCTGGTAGAGTCCCCGGGCCAGGTCCGGGGTGCTGGGCGCGGCCTTGGCCGCCAGGCCGCACAGGGCCAGCACCCGCTCCCGCCGGGCCGCCAACTGACCGGCCAACTCCTGGGCCTGGGCGCGGGCCGCCGCCTGCTGCTGGCCAATAGCGGTGGAGGGCGGCTCCGGGGCCTCGGAGCAACCCAGCACCGCCCCCAGGCCACAGGCCCAAAGCAGGCCCGCCAGCCCGGCCAGCCAGCCCCTGGCCCACTTGAGCGCCGTAAACTTCATGGCAGGCGCCCCGCCTTGACCCGGGCGAAGACGCGCTCGCCGGGCTCGGCCGGCAGGCCCCGGCGCCATCCCACCAGCCAGGCCAGGGCCAGTAGTAGGCCGCCCAGCAACAATAGCCCCCACCACAGACGCTGGCGGCTGAGCTGGTTCTGCTCCAGCAGGGGGGCCAGGGCGCCCTCATGGGCCAGGCGGCGCACCTGGGCCAGGCGCCGGACAGCCGGCCCGCCGTCCTCCAGGGGCTCGGCCAGGGCCAAGGCCAGGCCGGCCCGGGCCTGGTGCAGGGCCAGGCGCCAGGGCTCCACGTAACGGCCCTGGCGGGCCAGGCCGGGCAACTGGGCGGCCAGGCCGCTGAGCAGGCTCTCGGTGGCCCAAAGCTCCTCCTGCACCACCTGGAGCCCCGGACAGGGGGTGAGCCGTCCCTGCTCCAGCGGCCCCTGCCAGGCCAGTTGCCCCAGCACCCGCGAGGGCTGGCTCAGGTGGCACTGCCGGCACTGGCCCCCCGGGCCGGCCTGGGCGCCGGCGGTGGCCGGCCAGACCGCCAGGCCCAAAAACAGGGCCAGGGCCACGCCCCATCTCCAGGCCCAGGGCCCCATGAGCGCCCGCCCGTCCATCAGGCCGTCATCCTCCAGGCCCCCCACAGGAAGAGGCCAAGGAGCAGAGTCAGGGCGGTAAGAAGCACCTTGAGGAACAGGGGACGCTGGCGCGCGGGCAGACGCGGACCGCGCCGCCAGAAGGGCAGGCCCCCCAGGGCCAGCAGCATAAGCACCCCCAGGGTCAGGCCCCAGCCGCCGGGCAGCAGATCAAACAGCCCCAGCAGGGGCAGCCAGTACCAGGCCGGCGTGGCCTCCCCGGCCAGGGCAGCCCCGCCCGCCGGCAGGGGCGGGTCCTGGAACCAGCCCGGGGCCAGCACGCACAGCCCCACCAACAGCACCAGGAGACCCAGGCCGGCCAGGGCCAGGTCCAGTAGGCCGTGGGGCACCAGGGGCTGCAAGGGTCCGTCGCGGCGGGGGTCGTAGATCTTCATGGCTTCATCCTGGTCACAAAGGCTCGGCCAGGCCCAGGCGGCGCACCATGGCCAGGTGGGCCCACAGGGCCAGGAGCATCAGCCAGGGCAGGCCCAGATGCAGGCCATGGGCCAGACCCAGGCCCTCCAGGCCCGGCGGGTCCAGGCCCAGGGCCTGGCACAGGGTGGCCAGCCCCCGCCAGGCGCCCTGGGTGGCGGGCAACAACCCGCCGCTGACCAGCATGGCCAGGCTGGCCAGCCACAGCAGCGCGCCGCTGAGCCAGTTGAGTTCGCGGGGATCATGAAAGGCGCCCCGCCACAGCACCTTGAGCATATGCAGGCTCACCAGCCACGGCAAGAGGTTGCCACCCACGGCGTGGGCCCGTCTGAGCGCCCAGCCCCCCCAGACCTGGGCCTCCATGCGCATCAGGCTGGCCAGGGCCTGGCCGGGCTCGGGCCGGTAGTGCAGCAGCAAAAAGAGCCCCGTGAGGAGTTGCACCACCAAGAGCAGCAGGCTCAGCCCCCCCAGGCAGCGGTGGAAATACTGGGGCCAGCCGCGCAATGCCGGCACCTGGCGCTCCAGGTAGCGCTGGCGAAAGGCCTCGCCCAGGCCCAGGCGGCGCTCCAGCCAGACCCACGGGCCGGGGCGGCCCCGCCCTCCCGGATTTGCCGGCGGTCTAGTCACGGTCGGCCTCCCCGGGGGGCAGGCCCACATAGGCGTGGCAGGGCCGGCAGGCCTGGGAGGGCTGGTGGCAGACCCGGCAGTCGGCCAGCCTGAGCCCGGCGGCGGCCCGCTCCAGGAGCAGCGCGTGCCGGTCGCGCCACCAGGGGGCCGGCTGGTGATACTCGGGCCGCATGGCCCCGGCCCTGGCCTTGGCGCCGGGGGGGCGGGGCCGGCGGGGCGCAGGCGGCCAGGGCCAGCCCGGCCAGGACCAACGCCCCGACCATCAGGCCCCTGCCCTGCCCCGGCCTCACGGCCTGGCCTCCGCCGGGCGCGAGGGGTACAGGGCCTGGCCCAGGAACTCGTGCACCCCGTGCACGGTCAGGCCCAGACCGAAGTGGGCCAGCCCCTCGCCCAGTTGGTCCTGGCAGGTGGCGCACATGGTCACCACGGCGGTGCAGCCCTGGCGGCGCTGGGCCTGGGCCAAGGCCCGGGCCAGGGGCATCAGGCCGGCCAGGCGGACTTGGTACAGCTCCGGGGCGTTGAGCCCGCCGCCGGCCCCGCAGCACAGGGTTAGGGGGCCGCCCACGGGTTTGGGCATCTCCAGCCAGCCCAGGCAGGCGGCCTTGAGCAGGCGGCGGGGCTCCTGGCCCAGCCCGCCGGAGCGCGCCACCTGGCAGGGCTCGTGAAACACCGGTTTGACCCCCTGCAGGGCCTGGGGCCGCAGGACGCCGGCAAAGGCCCCCTCCTTGAGCAGGCGGCTGCTGAGCTGGCAGATATGCAGGGGCTCCTTGGCCTTGAGGTATTTCTCGCCGGCCAAGCCGCCGGCCAGCACCGCCCCCAGGTTGCGCAAGACCGCCCATCCCTGTCCGCTCTCGGCGACGACGATGTGCCGGGGCTTGAGCAGGCGGGTGGCCTCCAACACCCGGCGCCCCACCAGGGCCGCCTGGCGGGGACCCAGCCAGAGGCCGGGATTGCTGGCCTGGTTCAAGTAGGTGCTGGTGGTCCAGGACAGGCCGGCGGCGTGGAAGACCTTGGCGTAGCCCTTGTAGGTGGCGGATTGGCTGAAGGGCTCCTGGGGCGAGGGGATCAAGAGCACGTCCGCGCCCTGCTCGTCCACGGGGCAGGCCATGGCCTGGCCGGTCTCGCGCAGGAGCTCCTCCTCCAGGGCCTGGTGCCGGGCGGTCCAGGCGGCTGGCGGCAGGCCTTGGCCGTTGCCGCTGCCCAGGATGCCCAAGAACTCGCGGGCGACATGCCCAGGCACCTGTCCCACTTGGGCCAGGATGTGGCGGCAGGCCCGAGTGACCAGGGAGGTGTCTATGCCCAGGGGGCAGAACAGGGTGCAGCGGCGGCAGAGGGTACACTGCCAGAAATAGGCCCGCCAAAGGCCCAGCAGGTCTTCATCAAGGATATCCCTTGGCTGGCCCCACCGGCCCAACAGCCGCGCCCGAGGCGAAAAATGCCGCCGGTACAACCGCCTGGCCAAGTCGGCGCGGCCTTGCGGGGTGTTGTGGGGGTCGCCGGTGCCCAGGTGGAACGAACAAGACTGGTGGCAGGCCCCGCAGCCCACGCAGGCCTCCAAGGCCTGGCGCAGGCCGCGCTGCCCCTCCAGGGCCTGGCCAAAGGCCCCCAAAAGACGCTGGCGCCAGTCCGGGGGCAACGCTTCCGGCAGGCCCAGGGCCTCAAGGTCGTTGGCCTGGGCCGGCAGGCAGGCCTGATCGGCCGACGCGCCCAGCGCCATGGCGGGCGCCGGCCAGGACTCAGCGGCCATGGTCGCCTCCCGGGCCTGGCCACTGGCGGTGGCCGGTGAGGCTCTGCGCCCGCTCGCGGGCGCCCATGACCCGGTGCACCCCGGCCCCGGCCCAGCGGTTCTTCAGAGCGGCGCGGTATTCCTCGGGTCCCCAGGCGGAGGTTTCCGGCGGGCCGGGCTGGACCAGGGTGGCGGCTTGGCCGGTGGCGGCCGCGGCGCGTGAACGGAGGCTGTCGGGCTGGCCCAGGCCCGGGCTCAACCACAGGCCGGCCCCGTGCATCAGCTTGCCCCAGGGCAGGTAGCAGCACAGCCCCAGGGCCAGCAGGAAGTGCAACCAGAACAGCCCGGCCGGTGGCGAGGGGGCGGCGCGCAGGCCCACGAGCCCCAGGGCCAGGGCCTTGATTTCCACCAGGGGGGGCCGCTCCAGACTGTGCATGGCCAGGCCGCTAAGGCTCAAGGCCAAAAGCAGGGCCGGGGCCAGATAGTCCTCCCAGACCGAGAGCCGGCGCAGCACTGGGCCGGCCAGGCGGCGCATCAACAATATAAGCAAGAGTAGGGGTAGCAGGTGCCCGGCCAGGCGGCCGGGGGCGCGCAGGGCCATGAGCCACTCCGGCACCGGCTGCACGAACAGGCGCAGGTGGTGCAGGAAGGTGAGCAGCAGGCACAGGTGCAGCAGCCAGACCAAGGCCCACAGTATGGGGTTGGCCCGCCACAGGGCCGGCATGGCCAGGGCCTGCCACAAGAACCGCCAAGCCACTCCGGCCCGGCCGGCGGGGGCCGGGGTCAAGGGCTGGGGCCAAGGCTCCGGGGTGGCCGCCCAGCCCCACAGGCGCCAGGCGCACCCGCCCAGCAGTACCGCCAGGGCGGCGTGGGGCAGGATGCCAAAGACCAGGGTCCCCAAGGCTTCCATGCGTCCTCTTGCTCGGCCCTTGCCGCCTCGCAGAAGGAGTTGGCGGGAGGCAGGGCTTAGCAGGCTGTTGAATACAGACTGCTATAACCCCAGGCTGGCCAGCAGGTCGGGGTGCACCGGGTAGCCCAACTCTTTGGCCCGGGCCGCCTGCTCCCGGGCCTGATCCACCTGCTCCAGGGCCAGAAGCGCCAGGGCCAGGTTGTTGCAGGCCATGGCAAAATCCGGGCTCAGCTCCAGGGCCTGGCGGCTGGCCTCGGCCGACTCGGCGTAGCGCTCCCGCCGAAGCAGCAGGCTACCCAAGTTAGTGAGCGCGTCTGGCATCTTGGGGTCCATGGCCAGGGCGCGGCGCAACTCGCGCTCAGCCTCCTCCAGCCGGTCCAGTTGCAGGTAGGCCACGGCCAGGTTGGCCCGCACCACGGGCACGTCCCAGACCATCAAGGCCGAGGAGAAGGCCTTAAGGGCCTCGCCGGCGTCGCCGCGCGACAAGTGGATGCCGCCGATATTGACCAGGCTCTGCATGTGCTTGGGGGCGTCCTTCAGTACCAGCCCGAACTGCTCCAGGGCCTCGTCCAGGCGGCCCTCGTGGGCCATGGCCACCCCCAGATTGTAGCGCACGTGCCAGGCCCCGGGCTCGGCGGCCAGGTACTGGCTCAGGCGGTCGATCAGCCCCTCGCGCATGAGGTCGTCGTCGGGGATGCCGCTGGGATTCTCGATCTTGGACATATGCTCGCGCCTTGGCCCCGCCAGCCAAGGGCCGGCGGCGGCTGTTTGAAGGTAGGCAGGCCTGGCCCGCCCGGCAGGTCAAGAAGGCCCCTTCGCCTGGGACCGGCGCACCGGACCCAGGGGAAGGGGCCTAAAAAAAGCTTGGGACGCCGGCTGGGGACGCCGAGGACTAGTCCTCGCCCTCGGGGGCCTTGGAGCCGGGCAGCGCGAAGTAGGTGGTGGAGCCGCTGGACCAGTAGGCCAGGGTACCATCGTTGATCATCTCGGTGGTAACCGGCTTGATATCCTTCTTTTTTACGCTCTCGTCCAGCTTCTGGACCTCCTTCAGCAGGTCGTTCATCATCATGCGTTTTTGCTTCTTCTCCAAGACCTGCAACACCAACGCTCTGACGTCTGACATATCCTCTAACCTCCTTGGCTTAGCGTACTTTTGCTAAAAATAACAGACCCCACCATATCGCCGGCCATCCACCCTGTCAAGAAACTTCTACCCCGGCCGAGGCCGCCCGCACCAGGCCGGGCGCCCACTGGGGCAGGCCCAGGGCGTGTACGTGGTGATAAGTGCCCAGCACGTTGTTGAGGCGGAGGCCCTCGCCGGTCCCCAGGAGGCCCTGACCCCTAACCACCTGGTACGCAAAGCTATATTCCGCGCCCTCCAGGGCTTGCGCCTGGGAGTAGTGGAACTCGTGGGCCTTGAACTCGGTGCCCACGGGCAGGAAGGGGTTGGCTCCCACCACCCGGCAGAGGGTGTAGCCGTGCCCCTGGGGGCGCTTCTGCATGGCGAAGTCCAGGGGAAACACCCCGGCCATGGGATAGGCTCGCCCCTCGACCCGCAGATTGCGCCCCAGGTACATCAGGCCGCCGCACTCGGCGTAGATGGGCAGGCCCTGGTTGGCCGCCCGCTGGATGGCCTGGCGGAAGGCCAGGTTGTCGGCCAGGAGCTTGGCGTGGGTCTCGGGAAAGCCGCCGCCGATGTACAACGCCCCCAGGCCGGGGGGCAGGCCGGCATCCTCCAGGGCCGAGCAGAAGACCAGGCGGGCGCCATGGTTTTGCAGGGCGTCCAGGTTCTCGGGATAGTAGAAGCCAAAGGCGGCGTCGCGCACCACGCCGATCAATGGCCGGCCGCCGGTTGGCGGCCCTGGGGGGAACAACCCCTGGGGCGGGGGCGTCTCCGGCCAGGGCGGGGCCGAGCGCATCAGCCCCCACAGGGCCTCCACGTCCACGTGGGTGGCCACGCCCTCGGCGGCCAGGCGCAGGGAATCGGCCACCTGGCGGTGCTCCTGGGGAGGCAACAGGCCCATATGGCGCTCGGGCATGGACAGCTTGAGCCGGGGCACGGCCCCCAGCACCGGGATGCCGGTGGTATCCTCGATGGCCCGTCGGATGACCCCCTCCTGGCGGGCGTTGGCCACCGGGTTGAGCACCACCCCGGCCAGGTTGAGGCCGGGGTCGAAGCGCTGGCAGCCCAGCACCACCGCCGCCACGGTGCGGCTGGCCATGGAGCAGTCCACCACCAGCACCACCGGGGCCTTCAGCCATTTGGCCAGCTCGGCCGTGGATTGGCTGCCTGTGGCGTCCATGCCGTCGAAAAGGCCCCGATTGCCCTCCACCAGGGCCGCCTCGAACCCCTGGCTGAAATGCCCGAAGGAGGCCAGCGCCTGCTCGCGGCCCAGCATGAAGGGGTCCAGGTTGTGGCAGGGGGTGCCGGCGGCCTCGCCGTGCCAGAAGGGGTCAATGTAGTCGGGCCCCTTCTTAAATGGCTTGACCGACAGACCGCGGTTCTTCAGGGCCTGGATCAGCCCCAGGGTTATGGTGGTCTTGCCCGAGCCCCCCCTGAGGGCGGCCACCACCAGGCGCGGCAGGGGCCGATCCACTACAACAACCCCTTGGCCCGCAAGGCCTTCTCGACGATCAGCCGGGCCTTGGCGCCGGTGGCCTGGTCGGCGGCCTCGATGTTGCAGGCAAAGACATGGGCCTTTCCGTCCTTGGCCACATGCCCCACGAACCAGCCCAGGGTGGCCTTGCCGTTGACCACGTTGGTGCCGGTCTTACCGCTGAGCTGGGCCTGGCCGGTCTTGGGCAGCACAAGCATGCCGCGCACCAGGGCCTGGTTCTCGGGCCGGGCGGGCAGGGCATCCGCATAAAGTTTGCGTAAAAACTCCACCTGCTCGTCAGCCGAGATTTGAAGGCTATTGCCCAGCCAAAACCGAGAGATGCCCCCGGAGACGTCCTGATTGCCGTAAGCAAATGCTTTAAGGTATTCGGCCATGCGCTCCGGCCCCACGGCGGCGGCCAGTTCCTGATAGTACCACACCACCGAGTTCTCCATGGCCGTATGCAGGGTGTGGTTCTGGTTCCAGGCCGCCAGGGGGCGCTGCTGCCCGTCCCAGGTCAAGAGGTGGTCCGGGCCGGAGACCACCCCCGTCTCCAGGCCGATGAGGGCGTTGGGTACCTTGAAGGTGGAGCAGGGGGACAGGCGCTTGGCCGCCTGGGCGGGCTTGAAGCGCTGGTATTCCCCGCTTTGCAGGTCCAGGACCACCAGGGTGCCCTGGTAGCCATCGAAGAAGCGGCCGGGGCCTTCCTTGTCGCGGTCTTGGAAATACGTGTACACGGCCAGGGCCACAAAAAAGCCCAGCAGCAGGAATTGGTAATTGTTTTTAAGTAGGGTCTTTTTGGCGGCCACGGCGGTTTTCCGTGCGTAAGTTGAGGATCCTGGAGGTGCCGCCGGCCAGGCCGCCGGAACCCAGGGAGGTAAAATGCGCTACCCGGGACCGCTGTACGGCCCCGGGTAGCGGTTTCATGCCAAGGATCGGGGCTACCGACCCTGCGGCGGTCCTACCACTTGAACTGGGTGGAGGTCCGCCAGGTGGTCGCCGCGAAGCGGTAGTCGTCGATGTGGTGGTGGGTGAACTCCAGGCCGGTCTTCTCGAAGAAGCGCTCCCAGCCAATACGCTCGGCCCACTCGCCCAGACGCTCGTAGCGGTTGGCGCCGGCCACGTAGGCCTCCACGATCTGGCGCACCATCTTGACAGTGGTGGGCCAACGGGGGGGCTCGTTGGGGATGAAGGGCACGGCCAGCTTGGAGAACTTGGGCATGGACTTGGAGTTGCTGACCTTGCCGCCCACCCACAGGGCGATGCCGTCGCCGTCGGCGTCGGCCAGCGGCATGGCGGGGCACATGGTGTAGCAGTTGCCGCAGAACATGCAGCGGTCGGCGTTCACCGCCACGCTCTTGAAATCATCCACCTTGGCCGGCTTGATGGCGGCGGTGGGGCAAGAAGCGATGGTGGTGGGGATTTCGCACATCTTGTCCAAGTGGGTGTGCTCGATAACCGGAGGCTTGCGGTGCACGCCCAGGATGGCGATGTCGGAGCAGTGCACGGCGCCGCACATGTTGAGGCAGCAGGCCAGCGAAATGCGGACCTGGGCCGGCATCTTGTGGGAGCCGAAGTACTCGAACAGATCGTCCATGACGGCCTTGACCACGCCGGAGGCGTCAATGGCCGGAGTGTGGCAATGCACCCACCCCTGGGTGTGGACGATGTTGGTGATGCTAGCGCCGGTGCCGCCGATGGGCAGGTTGCCGGCCGCTTTGAGGGCCTTCTTCAAGGGCTCAAGCTTGGACTCGTCCACCACCAGGAACTCCACGTTGTTACGCGTGGTGAACCGGAAGTGGCCGTCGCAGAACTGGTCGGCCAGCTTGCAGATATCCTCGACCATCATGGTGGTCATGAGGCGGGTGGTGCCGCAACGCACGCTCCAGATCTTGGCGCCTGTCTCGGACACGTGCAGGAGTACGCCGGGCTCCAGGATGTCGTGGTACAACCACTTGCCGGCATTGTCCTTGATGACCTGGGGCCAAAAGAGATCGTATTTAGGCGGTCCGATATCAGTAAGTCGCTCTGCCATGGATTGAATCCTCCTTTTCCCTGACTAGCGAGCGTGACGCTTGCGGTAGTCCTCGATCTTGCGGTCGAAGCCGCCGGGCACCTCGTCCTCCTTGTAGAAGACGTAGGGGTTGGAGCGGGGCTCTTTGACATGGCGGGGATCGGGTTCCACTTCCACGGCAGCCAGGAAGGTGCCCAGGCCCAGGCGCTGGATGGTTTCACCGATGCGCTCGCGGTTCTTGCCGTTCTCGTCCCACCACTCCCACATCTTTTCAACGAACTCTTTGAACTCCTCGTAGGGTGGCTCCATCTTGATGAAGGGCACGATAACCGAGCCCATCTGGGCGCCGTCGAGGATGGGGGCCTTGGCGCCCACCAGGATGCTGGCGCCGGTGTCCTTGCCCGGACGCAGGGCGCGCGGCATCATGTTGATGCAGTGCATGCAGCGGGTGCACTCTTTGTTGTTGATGGACAAGGTCTTGCCGTCCCAGGCCATGCACTGGGTGGGGCACAGGTCACAGACGTCCTTCTGGATGTCCAGTTTGACGTCCTGGCCGTGGGCGCCACCATTGGCCGCGAACTCGCCGGCGGCGTAGGCGGCCACGGCGGCCTTGTCAATGCGGATGTCGTCACGCCAGGTACCGATGATGGCGCAGTCGGAGCGGGCCAGGGAGGCCACGCAGCAGTTGGGGCAGCCGTCCACCTTGAACTTGAACTTGTAGGGCCAGGCCGGACGGTGCAACTCGTCCTGGTAGGACTGGGTCAGGTCGTAGCAGATGTCCTCGGCGTTGATGCAGGCGAACTCGCACCGGCTCTGGCCCAGGCAGGAAGAGGGGGTGCGCAGGGCCGAACCCGAGCCGCCCAGGTCCCAGCCCAGGGAGGTCAGCTCGGCGAAGATGTTCTCCAACTCGTCGGTGAAGGCGCCGAGCATAATGATGTCGCCGGTGGAGCCGTGCATGTTGAGCATGCCCGAGCCGCGGCGGTTCCAGATGTCCATGATCTTGCGAATGGACTCGCTGTGGTAGTACTTGGCCGCCGGCTGATTGACGCGCACGGTGTGGAAGTGCTCGACGCCGGGGAAGAGATCGGGAACGTCGGAGTAACGGCCTATGACGCCGCCGCCATAACCCAGCACGCCCACGATGCCGCCGTGCTTCCAATGGCCCTCCTTATCCTTGTAGGAGAGCTCCAGCTGGCCCAAAAGGTCGGCGCAAGCATCTTTACCGGTCTCAGCCATACGCTTGATGTCGGTAACGAAGCTAGGCCAAGGTCCCTTTTCCAGCTCATCCAGCATCGGAGTCTGATGCTTTTTCGCCATGGAATAGTACCTCCGCTAAGTGTTGCAAGTGGGACAATGGTTTCAATCGCGAAAACTCGGCCCCTGACCGCGGGGAATCAATGCCGCCGCCCTAGGCCCGGGCATCAACCCCTGTTGCTGCCTCCCCGCCTCCGGCGTCTGTGGCCGCCGCGTTCTCGGCGATGTCGGCATGTAGAGGCTAAAATGCCGTGATTCCTATAGGGAACAAACAAGCCCCCATATTCACAATGCTCGTGATTATAGGAACCCCCCAGGGGCATGTCAACAAAAAAGACGGCTCTTGTTGCCCTAATCCCCTTGAATGGTTAACATCAACCAGTTGAAACCCAACGGAATTGCACAATGCTTATCACCGACGATCCCAGCATTTCCCATAGCTATGATAGGCTATTGCAGCGTATCGAGGCCCAGGGCGTGGCCCCCTGGATCGAGGGCAAGGTGAAGGGGCCAGACCGCGAAGGCCTGATCTTCCTGTGCAAATTTGGCTTTTTCACCGGCATCCTGACCAAGGCCGAAATCGGCCAGATGCTCAAGCTGGAGCGTGGGGAGCTAAGGCAACTGGTCAGGTCATGGTACGACGACCACCGGGCCAAGGGCTGCGGCACCTGCTAGGCCCCCGGCCCCACGGGTTGAGAAAAGCCGGCCGGGGCCTTGCGGCGCCCCAGCCGGCCAGTGTACGAACAGGGCCAAGAGGGCCATTAGCCCCTTGGCCCGGGCGCGCCGGCTAGCGCGCGAAGCTGTCCATGGTCTTCATCAGGGTCCGGGCCGGCTCCGGGGGCGAGACCTTGCCGCCCTTGAGCACGTCGCGCGCCTTCAGGCTCTTGCCATAGAAGGCGGACGTGGTCTGGGCGTCATACTCAATGCCCCCGCCCTCCAGGGACAGTCCCGCGAACAGGCCCTTGGTGCGCGAGTAGGAATAGGCGTCGGCATAGCCGCTGGCCGCAGAGATGCTGGCCTCGCCCCGGCGCCCCACCGGCCCCACGGCCACGCCCAGATCGGCCCCGAACCTGATCTTGTTGGTCAAAAGCCCATCCAGGCCCCGCTGCTTCATGATGACCAGCACCACGTCGGCGGCCTGGGCCCCCAATTGCAGCCCGAAGCTCACCCCGCCCATGGTGAAGAAGGCCGGCGGACCCCAGGAGCCGTCGTCCCGGCGGGTCATGACCACTCCGGTGCCGTACTGGCCGCCCACCAGGAAGCCGGCCTTGACCATGTCCGGGAAGATGGCCACGGCCTTGGCCTTTTGCAGCAGGTCCTGGGGTATGGAGGCGTCGCCGGAGGACATGACCTGCTCCATCACCACCTGGGCCTCGGTCGTCTTGAGGTTGGCCTCGGACTTGCTGCCCGCATAAGCCGGGCCAAAGGCCGCCGCCACCAACAACCCGACCATGCCGGCCACCAGTCCCCAGCATTTAGTCATCGCTCACCTCCTGGTTATCGCTTGATTGCCCTTCCCCCGCGGCCCGCAATCGCGCCATCTCCTGCTCCACCTGCTGGGCGCGGGCCATCTGCCCCAGTTCTTGATAGGCCCTATGGGCCTGCTCCAGGTTCTTGAGCGCCGTGCCCGTCTGGCCGGTGACGGCTTGCATGCTGGCCACGCCCACCAGGGCCAGGGCCACCCGCTGCAGGTCCCCCAGTTCCTGGGCCAGGCGCCCCATCTCCAGATAAACCTCCAGGGCCTGACCGGGCCGGTCCAGGTGGCGGTACAGAGGGGCCAGGTACTGGCGCAGGAGCACCTGGGCCACCTTGTCGCCGCCCTGCCCCGCCAGCTCCAGGGCCTGCTCCAGGCTCGCCGCCGCTCCGGCCACGTCCCCGGCGGCGGCCTGGGCCTGGGCCAGCCCCTCCAGGGCGCCCACCTGGCCGGAGGGGTGCTCCTGGGCCGCAAAGACCCCCAGGGCCTCGCGGTACTTGGCAATCGCCTCCGGGAACCGGCCCAGCATCAGTTCCATCTGGCCCTGGCGCAGACTGACGTGGGCGCGGCCCAGGTCGTTGTCCAGCTTGCGGCAGTGGTAATAGGCCTCGTCCAGGGGCTCGGTGGCCAGCGCCGCCCTGCCCCGCTCCAGATAGGCCACCGCCACCTTCAGCAGGGCGTTGGCCACGCCCTCGTCGCTGTCCAACTCGCGCATGCTGTCGAGTTGGTTCAAGGCCTCTTCGAGATCAATCTTCACGCCTGACTCCCGTAATTGCCCGGCCACCCCTGGTGGTGGGGCATTTATCCTAGAATGTTAACACGGACGCGCGGCGGCCCAGACCATATATACACCGGGCCGTCAAGCCGGGCTCACCTCCACCCGGGCCGTGCGGCGGCGGGGGCCGTCGAACTCCATGAAGAAGATGCCCTGCCAGGTGCCCAGCAGTAAACGGCCACCGCCCACCGGCACCCGCACGCTGGAGCCCACCAGTATGGATTTGACGTGGGCGGCGGAGTTGCCCTCGGCGTGGCGAAAGCCGCCCTGCCAGGGCACCAGACGCTCCAGGGTCATGAGCACGTCGGCCATGACGTCGGGGTCGGCGGCCTCGTTGATGGCCACCCCGGCGGTGGTATGGGGCACGTAGACCGTGGCCCAGCCCTCCCCCACCCCCGAGGCGCTCACGGCCTGCTGCACCTGGCGGGTGATGTCCAGGGCCTGGCTTCGGCCATTGGTGGCGATCTCCAGCATGGGCATGGGCGTCCTCCAGGCCAGGGCACACAAGTGATTGACAGGCCGGGCCGCTGGCTACAGACTTGGAGCAGCCATAATAACAGAGATTGGAAGCCCCATGAAGCTAGCCGACGACCTTTACGCCTACCCCTGGACCCAGCCCTCGGCCAACAACTGCAACGCCTATCTGGCCGGCGGCGATCTGCCCATACTCATAGACCCCGGCCACACCCGGCTGTTTGCCCACGTGCAACGGGGCCTGGGCCAGGACGGCATCAGCCAGCCGCCCCAGTTGGTGGTGCTCACCCACTGCCACCCCGACCACCTGGAAGCAGCCCTGCCCCTGCAAAAGGCCGGCCTGCGCGTGGCCATGCACGCCCGCGAGGTGGCCTATCTGGACAAGGAAGGCCGCCAGATGGCCGCCTCCCTGGGCATGAGCCTGCCCGAGATGCAAATGGACATCCTGCTGGAAGAGGGCGAGCTCAAGGCCGGCCAGGAGGCCTTTGAGGTGCTGCACACACCCGGCCACTCGCCGGGGCACATTTGCCTGTACTGGCCCCGGCACAAGGCGCTATTTGCCGGCGATTTGATCTTCGCCCAGGGGGTGGGCCGCGTGGACTTCCCTGGCGGCGACGGCGCGGCGCTCAAAGAGTCCATCCAGCGCATGGCCGCGCTCGACCTGCAATGGCTGCTGCCCGGCCACGGCCCCATGCTCAAAGGCGCCGAGAACATCAAGCGCAACTTCGAGCTGATCGAGAAGACCTACTTCGGGTCCATCTAGGCCCAGGCATACGCCGTTCGGCGAATCCATGGCTCCCATCAGGGCAAAAAGCGGGCGGGGATAACCCCCGCCCCTTGTATGTTCAACAAGGTCTGTACGGGAGCCGACGGGGTTGGTCAGGGTAGAGCGTCTCCCGACCCGCATTGGGAGTCGAGGCACTCGACCCCCGCCCGTCTTGTCCCAATCGCGTCGTTGTGGGCCGCGCCCTACTGAACCCCCGCCAGCTTGGCGGCCATCTTCTTCTTCATGTCCATCTTGCCCAGGCGGCCGTACATCACCTTCTGGGTCTGGGGCGAGCCGGCGCCGTGCATGGACTCCACCAAGGCGGTGCCGCTGGTCATGTTCTCGATCAGGCGCAGGATGCGCATGCGGTTCTCGGGAGAGACGCCCTTGACCCCGGCCATGTACTTGCGCACGTAGCCGCCCACCTCGGGGCTATTGAGGTCTTTCTCAGAGGGCATGGTGGCCAGGATGCCGCCGGCCACGTCGTGGGCCAGGCGGGCGATCTCGTAGATGTGGCGGGTGACGTTGTGCTTGGTGCAGTTGGCCAGGAGCGGGTCGGGGTAGAAGGCGCCGCTGGCCGTCTTGGAGCCCATGGCCGAGCAGGCCACCGAGCCGGCGTAGAGGGTCTCGGCCAGGTGCATCATCTCGGCCAGCTTCTCCTTGACGTGGCTGGCCTTGGCCGAGCCCTGCATCTCGCTGGCCAAGGCGCAGGCCCCCACCAGGATGTCGCTGACCCCGCCCTTGCAGCCGCCGTAGTTCTGGCGGTGCAGGGTGGCGAAGCGCTCCACCAACAGGCCGGCGAACTCGGTCTCGCCCAGCATGAAGACGCGCTCCCAGGGCACGAAGACGTTTTCGAAGACGATGAGCGTCTCGCCGCCCACCAGGCCGTAGTCCGGGTTGCCGGCGTCCATGCCACCGGTCAGCTTGCGCTCGTCGTTGGTCTGGCGTCCGAAGATCTGCACCACTCCAGGCGCGTTCAGTGGCACCGCCGCCACCAGGGCGAAGTCGGCGTCATCGGGGCGCATGGCCTGGGTGGGCATGAGCAGTATCTCGTGGCTGTTGGCCCCGCCGGTCTGGTGGGCCTTGGCGCCCCGGATGACGATGCCCTTGTCGTTTTTCTCCACCACGTGGGTGAAGAGGTCAAGGTCCTCCTGTTGGGCCGGGGGCAGGGAGCGGTCGCCCTTGGGGTCGGTCATGCCGCCCACCAGCATGAAGTTTTCGCTCTGGATGCGCTTCAAGAACTCCACGAAGCGCGCGTGATACTGCGTGCCGTGCTTCTGGTCAATCTCATAGGTGGTCATGTAGGTGGCGTTCATGGCGTCCCAGCCCACGCAGCGCTGGAAGCAACTGCCGGTCTCGTGGGCGATGAGCCTGAGGAGTTGGACCTTCTTTATCAGGTCCTCCACCGACTGATGGATGTGCGTGAAGCGATTGATGCGCTTGCCCGTCAGGTGGCTGATTGCCGTGGCCAGGTCCTCGCTCTCGGGGCGCTGGGCCAGCTCGTAGGTCTTGGCGGCGGCGTTGATGTGGGGGATGAAGGCCGGGTGGGTGGTGATGTCGGCCACCCGCTGGCCGTTGAAATAGATGACGCTGCCCAGCTCGCGCAGGCTTTGCAGGTAGTCTTCCTTGGTGCGTATGGTCTTCATGGTTTCACTCTTTCTGGAGTATTTTTTTCACCACCTGGCCGGGGGCCAGGCGGTCGTCTTTCAGGCAGACCTGTCTGAGGCCCGGGGGCATGTCCTTCTGTGGGCAGGCCGTGTCGCAGCCGCAGATCAGCAGCACGGCCTGGCAGCCTTCTTCCTCCAGGCGCGCCCACTCTATCTCTGGGCCGGCGGCCCGGGCGATGGCCTGCCAGTATTCCCCGCGTTCAAAGCCAGGGTCGCACCCCCCGCAGAATTTCAGCGCCACGCGCACGGGCGTTGGCCCCTAGCGCCGGGGGGGATCGCCGGGGGGCACCTCCTGGCGCAGCACGTTTTTCAGCACCTTGCCGCCGGGGTTGCGCGGCATGGCCTCCACGAAGCTTACCGAGGCCGGCGCCTTGAAGTCGGCGATGTGCCGGCGGCAGTGGGCGATGATCTCGTCCTCGCTGGCCTGGCCGCCGGGCTTGAGAACCAAGAAGGCGTGCACCACCTCCTGGAAGATGGAGTGGGGCCTGGGCACCACGGCGGCCTCCATCACCTGGGGGTGCTTGAGCAGCGCCGCCTCCACCTCGATGGAGTAGATGTTCTCGCCGCCCCGGCAGATCATGTCCTTCTTGCGGTCCACGATGTAGACGAACCCCTCGCCGTCAATGCGCGCCACGTCGCCGGTGCGCAGCCAGCCGCCGCCCAGGCTCTCGGCGCTGGCCTGGGGCTTGTTCCAGTAGCTCTGCACCACATTGGGGCCCTGCGCCCACAGCTCGCCCACCAGGCCGGCGGGCAGGGCCTGGCCCTGGCCGTCCACCACCTTCAGATTGACGCCGGTGACCGCCAGGCCCACCGAGCCGGCCTTGCGCAGGGCGTCGCAGCAGGGCAGCACGGTGGCCAGCGAACTGGTCTCGGTTAGCCCGTAGGCGTTGTACAGGTCCACGCCCAGCCTTTGCTGCAAGGCCTCGATGGTGGCGGGGTCCATGGGCGCCCCGCCATAGGCGGCCAGGCGCAGGCTGGCCAGGTCGTGCTGTTCCAGGGATGGGCTGACCAGCATCAGGGTATACATGGTGGGCACCTTGAAGGTGATGCTGACCCGGTGGCGGGCGATGAGCTCGATCATCTGGGCGGTGTTGTAGGCGCGCATTATCACGCATGAGCCGCCCACGTAGGCCATGGCCACCAGTTGGGAGTTGAGGCCGGTGACGTGGAACAGGGGCACCACGATCAGGGTGACGTCGCTCTGGCGGTAGTTAAGATGGGCGCCGCAGTTGCGCGCGTTGGCGAAGATGTTGCCGTGGCTCATCACCGCGCCCTTGGGCAGGCCCGTGGTGCCCGAGGTGTACATGATGCAGGCGGGGCTGCCGGAGTCAAGCGCCGGCGGGGCTGCCGGGGTCTGACCGGTCGCGCACAGGCCGTCGAAAGACAAGGCGCCGTCCGGGCAGTCGGGGCCGGCGCATACCAGCAGCGGCTGCTGGGTAAGTTCGTCCCGGAAGCCCTGGTAGGCCTCCCAGAACTGCTGGCCCAGCATCAGCACCTTGGGGCCGGCGTCGCCCACGATGTAGGCGAACTCGCGGCTGGCCAGGCGGTTGTTCAGGGGCACGGCCACGGCCCCCAGGCTAAGCACCGCAAAATAGGCCAGGCAGAACTCCAGGCAGTTGGGGAACAAGAGGGCCACCCGGTCGCCGGGGCGCACGCCCTGGGCGGCCAGACCGGCGGCCAGGGCCTGCACCCTGGACCAGGCCTGGGCATAGGTCAGGGAGGTGTCGCCCTCCACCAGGGCGGTCTTGCCGGGCAGGCGCCGCGCGGAGTACTCCAGGATTTCGTGCACCAGCATGACGGGCGCTCCCTTACCAGATGGTCCAGCCACCGTCTATGTAGATGGTCTGGCCGGTGATGAAGTCCGAGGCCTGGGCGGCCAGGAAAATGACCAGGCCCTCCAGCTCCTGGGGGTAGCCCCAACGGCCCATGGGCGTGCGCTCGTTGATGAAGTTGAAGCGCTCGGGGTCGTTGCGCAGGGGCTTGACCAGCTCGGTCTCAAAGTAAGTTGGGGCCACGGCGTTGACCCGCACCCCCAGCTTGGCCCACTCCAGGGCCATGACCTTGGTAAGCTGGTCCACTCCGCCCTTGCTGGAGGCGTAGGCCACCTGGCCGGGCAAGCCCACGGCCCCCAGGATGGAGCTCATGTTGATGATCTTGCCGTAGCCTCGTTCAAGCATCTGGGGCGCCACGGCCTGGCTGACCAGGAAGTAGCCCTTGAGGTTGGTGGCCAGGATCAGGTCCCAGGCCTCCTCGGGGAACTCCAGCACCGGCTGGCGGTTGTTGACCCCGGCGTTGTTGACCAGGATGTCCACCCGGCCGAAGTGATCCAGTATGCTGGCCACGCCCTCGTGCACGTTGGTCTTGGAAAGCACGTCCAGGTGGAAGCCCTGGGCCTGGCGGCCCAGATCGCGAATCTGGCCGGCCACCCGCTCCAGGTCGGCGGCGTTGCGGCCGCAGAGGGCCAGGTCGGCCCCGGCCTTGGCCAGGCCCTTGGCCGCCGCCTCACCTAGCCCACGGCTGGCGCCGGTGACCATGGCCACCTTGCCGCTGAGATCGAAGATGTCGAGCATCACGCGCCTCGCTCGTTATTAGCCCCACGGCCGCGCCGGCTCACAGCGCCAGGTATTTCTTGACCACGTCCTCGTTGGCCCAGATTTCTTCCATGCCACCCTGGTGCACGATGCGCCCCTTCTCGATGATGTAGCCCCGGTCGCAGACCTGGCGGCAGAATTTCAGGTTTTGATCGGCCAAGAGGATGGTGACCCCGTGGCCGCGAATCTCGGCGATGGCCAGGACCAGGGCGCGCACGATCAGGGGCGCCAGGCCCTCCGAGGGCTCGTCCATGAGGATGAGCTGGGGGTTGGCCATGAGCGCCCGGCCCATGGCCAACATTTTCTTCTCGCCGCCGCTGAGGTTCAGTCCCTTTTGGCGGCGCCGCTCGGCCAGCACCGGGAACAGGGCCTCCACGCGCTCCTGGTCCCAGTAGCCCTGGCGGGGCGAGAGCTTCTGGGCGATCAGGAGGTTCTCCTCGCAGGTCAGGTCCGGGAAGATGCGCAGGTCGTCGGGCATGTAGGCCACGCCCAGCCGGGAGATGGCGTGGGCGCCCAGGCCGTTCAAGGGCTTGTCTTGCAGGCGCACGCCGCCGGCCTTGGGCGGGGTGAGCCCCATGATGGAGCGCAGGGTGGTGGTCTTGCCCACGCCATTGCGCCCCAACAGGGCCACCACCTCGCCGGCCTCCACGGTCAGGCTCACCTGCTGCAGGATGTGCGAGGTGCCGTAAAAGGTGTCTATGGCGCCGACCTCCAGGAGCATCACGCCACCTCCTCGCCCAGGTAGCACTCGCGCACCTGGGGGTCGCACTGCACGTGCGCCGGCGGGCCGTCGCAGATGACGTCGCCGCGGTGCAGCACCACCACCCGGTCGGAGAGCGAGAAGACGATGTCCATGTCGTGCTCCACAATGATGAAGGTGGTCCCGCCCTCCTGGTTGAGACGGCGGATGTGCTTGAGTATCTCCACCCGCTCCACCGGGTTCATGCCCGCCGTGGGCTCGTCCAAAAACAACAGCTTGGGCCGGGCGGCCAGGGCCACGGCCACCTCCAGCAGGCGCTGGTCGCCGTGGCTCAGCTCGCTGGCCTTGACCTCGGCCCGCGCGGCCAGGCCCACCCGCTCCAGCACCTCCCGAACCGCCTCGTGGGCCTGGGCCTCCCTGGCGCGCGGCGCGAAGAAGCGCGTGGCCCTCTTGGCGGCCACCAGCACGGGTATCTCCACGTTCTCGAAGACGGTCAACCCCGGGAAGACATTGACCACCTGGAAGCTGCGGCACAGCCCCAGGCCCACCCGCTCATGGATGGGCAGCCTGGTCACATCGCGGCCCAGAAAAAGTATGGCGCCGGCGTCCACCGCCAGCGAGCCGGACATCATGTTGATAAAGGTGGACTTGCCGGCGCCATTGGGTCCGATGATGCTGGTCAGCTCCCCGGCCTGGAAGGCCAGGTCTATATTGCGGGCGGTGACGACCTTGCCGAAGGCCTTGCTGAGCCCGCGCACCTCCATCAGCGGCGCGCTCATGAGCGCGCCTCCTTGGCCCCACGCCCCAGGGCCTGGGCCAGGGTGCCCACCACCCCGCCCCTGAAGCCCAGGAGGATCACCAGGAGCACCACGCCGAACCAGAGCATCCAGTAGGGCGTGACGCGCATGACCACTTCCTTGAGCACGATGAAGACGAAGCTGCCCACCAGCGGCCCGGCCAGGGTGTTGAGCCCGCCGATGAGGCTGACCAGCACCGGCTCCGAGGAGTGGCTCCAGTGGGCGGCAAAGGGCGCGGCGTTGCTCTCCAGGAGCACCCCCAGGCCACCGGCCAGGCCGGCCAGGAAGCCCGAGATCACGAAGGCCGCCAGGCGGTAGTTCTTGATGTTGGCCCCGGCGAACTCGGCCCGCAGGTGGTTTTCGCGTATGCCGGCCAGGATAAGGCCGAAGGGCGAGGAGCGGATGCGGTGCACGGCGTACAGTACCAGGCCGAAGCAGGAGAGCACCAGGAAGTAGAATTGCCCCTCCTTGCGCAGTGGCAATTTGGCCAACCCCAGGTTGATGGCCTGGCGGCTGATGCCCACCAGGCCGTCGTCGCCGCCGGTGATCTCGCGCAGGTTCCACACCAGCGAGAAGATCATCATGCCGAAGGCCAGGGTGAGCATGGCGAAGTAAATTTCGGTGTGCCGCACGCAAAAAAAGCCCACGATCAGCGCCAAGGCCGTGGCCAACAGCAGGCCGGCCAAGAGGCACAGCAGGGGGTCCTTGCTCAGGTGCAAATAGCACAGGGCCGTGCCGTAGGCCCCGCCGGCGTAGAAGGCACCATGGCCAAAGGAAAGAAGCCCCGTGCGCCCAAAGAGCAGATCGAAGCCCAGGGCGAAGATGGCCAGGATCATCACCCGCATGGCCAGGTAGAGCAGGAACCGCTCACCCCACAGCCCCAACAGTGCCAGGCCCACCAGGAGAGCGGCGGCGGCCAGGTATGCCTGCCTGTTTTGCATCTAGCGTTTCTCCCCGAAAAAGCCCTGTGGCCGCCACAAGAGCACGCCGGCCATGAGGATGAAGGTGAGGAACATGTCGAAGGCCGGCAAAAAACGCGTGCCAAAGGCCGAGAGCAGGCCGATCAAGAGCGCGCCCAGGAAGGCCCCCTTGAGGCTGCCCAAGCCGCCGATCACCGCCACCACGAAGGCCTCGATGATGACCTGCTCGCCCATGCCCGGGGTCAGAAGCCCCAGGTAGGGCACGGCCAGGCCCCCGCCCAAGGCCCCCAGCCAGGAGCCGAAGACGAAGACCGCCGTGAACAGGGCCGGCACCTTGACCCCCAGGGCGCTAGCCATCTCGCGGTCGGAGGAGGAGGCGCGGATGATGCGGCCGGCCCAGGTCTTCTCCAACAGCGCCCACAACCCCACGGCCACCAGGGGACCCACGGCGATGACGAAGAGGTTGTACACGGGAAACTGGCGGCCCAGGATGGGCACCGAGTCCGTGAGGCCAGGGGCGCCCGGGGCGCCCAGGGAGCCGGCCCCCCAGAGTATCTTGACCAGGTCATCGAAGAGCAGCACGAAGGCGAAGGTGAGTAGCAACTGGTAGGGCAACTCCAGGCCGTAGACCCGGCGCAAAAAGAAGCGCTCCACCAGGTAGCCCACGGCGGCCACCACCAAAGGCCCCAGCAAGAGGCCCCACCAGAAGTTCTGGCCCAGGGCGCGCAGCACGCTGAAGCACAGGTAGGCGCCCAGCATGTAGAAGCTGCCGTGGGCGAAGTTGAGCACCCCCAGCACCCCGAAAATCAGGGTCAGGCCGCTGGCCACCAGCCAGATGAACATGCCGCCCGACAGGCCGGCCAGGCAGACGTGGACTATGGACTCCAGCATGGACAGGCTCCCGGAGCGAAATCGGCCCCGGCCCAAAGGGACCGGGGCCGTTAGTGGCGTCAGGACTTGAAGGGAGGCTTGCTCGCCGGCCCATCAAAGGGCGGCCGCGCGAAGCAGGCTAAAGCCGGCACCACCACCTGCTTGCCCATGATCTTGAAGGGGTACTTGGGATCGCTCTTGGTCAGGCCCCAGGGCACGTCGTACATGGCCTGGTGGTCCTCCTTGCGGAAGACGCGAGTGCCCGCCGGGGTATCCAGGCTCATGCCCTCCAGGGCGCCGATCACGGCCTTGGTGTCCTTGCTGCCCGCCGCCTCCACGGCCTTCTTGAAGGCGTACATGGTGGAATAGGCCGCCTCGGAGACGTAGGCCGGGTAGTGCTGCCAGCGCTTGTGGAAGCGCCCCACCCAGTCGTTGTTGGCCTGGTTGGTGGGGTAGAGGAAGTAGTAGCGCCCCGACACCCAGATGTTGTCGGGCAGCTCCTGTCCCAGGCCCTCCAGCACGTCCATGGCCGCGCCCACCGGCAGCATGACCTCCTTGACCTGCTTGAACAGCCCGGCCTGCTGGCCCTGCTTGACCATGGTGATGAGTTCGCCGGCCCACTCCACCGAGTACAGGCCCTCGGGCTTGGCGTCCATGATGGTGTTGATGTGCGAGCGGAAGTCGGTGGTGCCAAAGGGCGCCCAGGACTCGGCGGTGAAGGTGACGTCGGGGCGCAGGGCCGCGAGCGTGCTCTTGAACATCTCCCAGCAGGTGAAGCCGTACTCGTACTTGGGGCTGATGGTGGCCCAGGTCTTGATGGGCAGGTCCTTGGCCACGATGGCCGCCGCGTAGCCGTCCTGGTAGGTGGGGGTCACCATGCGGAATACCTGGCGCACGCCGTTCTTGAAGACGTGCTCCTCGGTGAGCTTCTCGGTGGCGGCGTGGGTGACCATGAGCACCCGGTCCAGCTCGGCCATCACCGGGGCCAGGGCCAGGGCCTGGCCGGAGCTGTCCACGCCGGCCAGGAAGTCGGCGCCCCAGGAGTCCACGAAGTAGCGGGCGTTCTGGATGGCGTCGGGGGCCTTGAGGGTGGAGTCGCGCAGTTCCATCTCCAGCTTTACGCCGCCGATGCCGCCGGCGGCGTTGATCTCCTCCACGGCCATCTGGGCGCCCATTTTGTGGAACTCGCCGTAGCCGGCCAGGGTGCCGGACATAACGGTCTGGTAGCCCACTTTCACCGGCCCCTTGATCTTGGTCTCGGCCGCCCACAGGCCAGTGGGTTTGAGCACCCCCGGTCCCAGGGCCGCCGCGGCGGCGGTCAACAGGCCCGCCTTCATGAACTGCCTTCTGCTCATGCCCTTCTTAGCCATGCCCCATCTCCTCGCTAGATATTGTTTCGCCGCGGGCCGGCCCCGCCTCCGCCATCCCCATGGCGGGCGCGGCCCCCATCGCTAAAACCAAGGACGCGGGCTTGCCGAACAAGCGCTGTCTCTCGCCTTTTGTCTCCTCCCTGGCGGGGCCGGTCTCGCCCCCACCGGCGGTTACTTTTCCCTTGGCGGCCGGCCCTCGTGGTCCCAGCCCCGGGCCTGGTAGTACTCCTGGAGCATCACCTCCATCTGCTGGGCGCTGATGGTCTTGCCCGTCTCGGGCAGGGCCTGGCTGGTGAAGCGCGCGGGCAGGCGGTCGTCGCTGGGCACCAGCCCCTCGCGCAGGTTGAAGCGCCGGGTGTCGTCGCTCACCGTCCGGGCGATGGCCCGCAACTGATTCTGCTCCAAATCCAGGCCAGTGACCGCCTTGACCATCTGGCCCAGTTGCTCCCACTGGTAGAGGTCGCGGTAGAAGCGGCACAGGATCAGGGTGTCGAAGAAGGTCAGCCGGTCCTCCCACTCCACGAAGGTGGCGGCCTTGCCTTCAATCACCTCGGGGTCCACCATGCCGGCCAGCTCGGGTTTATAGAAGGTGGCGCGCAGGTGGCAGGCCCCGCGGTCGCTGGTGCCGTAGGCCAGGCCCATGCCCTTGAGCACCCGGGGGTCGTAGCCCGCCGGTTCCAGGCCCTTGACGTGGATGGCCTGGTCGCTCATGCCCCAGGCCGCCGCCGCGCTCTTGATGCCCAGGGCCAGCACCGCGCCCGCGCCGCGCTGATGGGCGATATCGTGCAACAGGGTGGCGATTTTGTCCACCTGGCCGTAGTCAATGTCCAGCTCCAGCCGCCCCTGGCGGACGGCCTCGATGGCTAAAGCCGCCAGGTTGCCGGCGCTGATGGTGTCCATGCCCAGGCGGTCACAGACGTCGTTGAGGTAAAGTATCTCCTCGATGCTGTCCACCAGGCACAGGCCGCCGAAGGCGTAGATGGTCTCGTACTCGGGGCCTTCGTTTTTAAGCCCCTTGTGGCGGCCTTCCTTGACCACCGAAAGCCGGCCGCAGGCGATGAGGCACTTCTTGCAGGCGTGGGGCGTGACCTGGCAGCGCTCGTGCAAGGCCGCGGCGTTGATCCGCTCGCGGTGATCGCACTGGCCCTGGCTCCAGTAGCGGGTGGGGAAGCTGCCCACCTTGCTCATGATATCCACCATCATGGGGGTGCCCAGGCTCTTGTAGGCGGCCACGCCCTTGTCGTCCTTGGCCCGGGCGCTCAGGTCCTTGGCCAGGCTCGTCACCAGGGCCGGGTCGGCCACCTGCTTCTTGACGCCGCCCCAGAAGGCGATGGCCTTGATGCGCTTGGAGCCCATGACCGCGCCCACGCCGGTGCGGCCGGCGCTACGCCAGTAGTCGTTTTCAATCACCGAGAAACGCACCAGGTTCTCGCCGGCCGGACCGATCACCACCACGCCGCAGGCCTTGGCGCCCTCGCGGTGGACCTTGATCCAGTCCTTGATTTGGTCCTCGGTGGCGTAGGTGTCCAGGCCCCACAAGTCGCTGGCGTCGTGGAACTGCACGGTCTGCTCGCCCACCTCCAGCCAGATGGGCGCCTCCGAGGCGCCGTGGATCATCACCGCGTCGAAGCCGGTGGCGGCCATGTGCTCGGCCGCCGTGCCGCCGGAATAGGACTCGGAGTAGAAGCCGGTTTGGGGGCTCTTGGTGAAAACCCCGTGGCGGCAGCCGCCCCAGATGGCGGTGCCGGTCAGCGGCCCGGTGGCGAAGATGAGGTGGTTCTCGGGGCCCAAGGGGTCCACGCCCGGCGGGTTGTGCGTCAGCAGGAGATGGGTGGCCAGGCCCTTGCCACCCAGGCGCGAGCGCAGGACCTCGTCGGGGATGATCTTGAGGTCGTAGGACCGCTGGGTGGCGTTGACCCTGAGCACCATGTTGTGGAAGCCCAACATGCGGCTGCCTCCTTACTTCGGTGCTCTTAAAGCACCCGGCGGTAGATGGCCTCGGCGTCCTGAAGCTTGAGCTCGCGGGGGTTGTTGGCCAACAGCCGCGTGACCTTCATCACCCCCTCGGCCAGGGCCGGGATGTCCTCGTCGGTGATGCCGAACCGCTTGAGGTGCATGGGCACCTCAAGGTCCTCGGCCAGGGTGCGCATGGCCTCCACGGCGGTGAGCGCCGCCTCGCGCGGTGAGAGCCCCACGGTGTCCTCGCCGAACATGCTGGCCATGGCCGCGAACTTGGGCAGGTTGCCCAGCATGTTGAACTCCATCACCGGGGCCAGCATGATGCTGTTGGCCACGCCGTGGGGGATGTGGAACTCAGCGCCGATGGGGTAGGCGAAGGCGTGCACCGCCGTGACCCCGGCGTTGGCAAAAGCCATGCCGGCCAGCAGGCTGCCCCTGAGCATGGCCTCGCGCGCCGCCAGGTCAGAGCCGTTGGCATAGGCGGTGCGCAGGTTGGCGAAGATAAGCGTCATGGCCTCCTTGGCCAGCATGTCGGTGATGGGCGTGGCGTTCTTGGAGGTGTAGGCCTCCACGGCGTGGATGAGCGCGTCCATGCCCGTGGCGGCGGTGACCGCCGCCGGCAGGCCTAGGGTCAGCTCGGGGTCCAGCAGGGCGCAAGCCGGGAAGAGATGCGGCGAAACGATGCCTTTTTTTAGCTTCTCGTGATGGTCGGAGAGGATGGCGATGGGCGTGACCTCGCTGCCGGTGCCGGCCGTGGTGGGGATGAGCACGGTCCTGAGCCCCGGGGCGGGCACCAGGTCAATGCCGAAGAGGGCGTCCACGGGGCCGGCGTTGGTGGACAGTACCGAGGCCACCTTGGCGATGTCCAGGGCCGAGCCGCCGCCCATGCCCACGATGACCTGGGCGCCCAACTCCTTGACCATCCGCGCGGCCTGGCCGGCCACCTCGTAGGGCGGGTCGGCCGGCACCTGGTCGAAGCGGCCGTGGGTGATGCCGGCCTGGTCCAAGAGCGACTCCAGGCGCCCCACCAGGCCGGCGGCCACCAGGCCGGGGTCGGTGACGATCAAGACCTTGGCGCCGCCCAGGCGCTTGATCTCGGCGGGGGCGCTACCCAGGGCGCCCGGCCCCATGACGATGCGGGAGGTGGTCTGCAACATCCTCAATGCGTGGTCCATGGTTTCCTTCTCCCCAAGAGGCGCCGCGCCCGGCGCCGGTTTGTCGCGTATAAAGGCCCGCGCCGGTCAGACGGCCAGGTACTTCTTCTGCACCGCCTCGTCCTTCTTGAACTCCTCGATGCCACCTGTGTAGACCGCGTGCCCCTTGTCTATGACCACCACGCGGTCGGAGACGGCCATGGCGAAGCGGATGTTCTGCTCGCTGAGCAGGATGGTGGTGCGGGCGGCCTTGAGGCTCAAGACCAGGTCCTTGAGCGTGCCCACGATCACCGGCGAGAGCCCCTCGGTGGGCTCGTCCAGCACCAAGAGGTCGGGGTTGCCCATCAACGCGCGGGCGATGGTGAGCATCTGCTGCTCGCCGCCGCTCAAGGTACCGCCCAGGCGCTCCATCAAGGGCGCCAGGGAGCCGAAGGCCTCCAGTACCGTCTCGATGTTCCAGCGCCCCTTGCGGCCGGGTATGCGCCCCAGCTCCAGGTTCTCCTTGACCGTGAAAGGCCCCAGGATGCGCCGGTCCTCGGGCACCAGGCCCAGGCCCAGGCGGGCCATCTTGTAGGCCGGCAGCCGCGTGCAGTCCTTGTCCTTGAAGACCACCCTGCCCTGCTTGGGCGGGGTGAGCCCGGCCAGCGACCGAAAGGTGGTGGACTTACCGGCGCCGTTGCGCCCCATGAGGCAGACCGTCTCGCCCGGGGCCACGGTGAAGCTGACATCGAAGAGGATGTGGCTGCGGCCGTAGAAGGTGTTGAGCTCTCTCGCCTCCAGTATGTAGCTCATGCCAGCTCCTCCCCCAGGTAGGCGGTTATGACCTCGGGGTTGGACCGTATCTGGTCGGGCGTGCCCTCGGCCAAGAGCCGGCCCTGTTGCAGCACCCGCACCACCTGGGCGATGCCGAAGACCGTGTCCATGTCGTGCTCGATGAAGACCAGGGTGAGGTTGAACTCCTTCCACAGCCTCTTGACCAACTCGCGGGTGAGGTGGCGCTCATCGGGGCTCATGCCGGCCGTGGGCTCGTCCAACAAAAGCATCTTGGGCTCCAGGCCCAGGGCCACGCCGATGTCCAGGAGCTTCTGGTCGCCGTGGGCCAGCTCAAAGGCCGGGCGCTGGGCCTGGTCTTTGAGCCCCAGGCTCTCCAGGATGGCAAAAGCCTGCTCGGTGGCCTGGCTGAAATTGCCCACGCTGCGCAAGGAGCGCCGCGTCTGGCCCAGACGCGACAGGCAGGCCACGCGCACGTTGTCCAGCACCGTCTCCTCGGGGAAGATGGAGGTGATCTGGAAGGCGCGCCCCATGCCCCGGGCCACGATCTCCTGGGTGTGCAGGCCCGTGATCTCCTGGCCCTTAAAAAGAATGCGCCCCGAATCCGGCGTCAGGTGGCCGGTGATCTCGTTGAACAGGGTGGTCTTGCCGGCGCCGTTGGGGCCGATGATGGCCGAAATCTCGCCGGGCATCACGCTGAAGCTGACGTTGTCGGTGACCTTGAGGCCGCCGAAGGCCTTGTTGACATTCTCCAGGACCAGCATGGGCTCCATCTCAACCCCTCCTGGCCCGCTCGAGGGCCCGCCACTGCCAGCGGGCCTTGAGCATCTGGAACTCGCCCACCACCCCCCGGGGGAAGGCCAGCACCATGGTCATCATCAAAAGGCCTATGATGAGCGGCCAGAACTCGGTGCGGCTGCCCACCACGTCCTCGATGATCTTGATGAGCGCCGCGCCGATGAAGGGGCCGAAGAACTGGTGGATGCCGCCCAGCACCGACATGAGGATCACCTCGCCGGAGGTGGTCCAGTAGAACATGTTGGTGTGCACGGAGTTGTCCACCCCGCTCATGAGCCCGCCGGCCAGGGCGGCGAAGACCGAGCTGATGACGTAGACCCGCCGCTGGTTGCGCCTGACGTGCCGGCCCAAAAAGCGCACCCGCGCCGGGTTCTGGCGCACGCAGCGCAATATCAGCCCCAGGGGCGAGTTGGACAGGCTCCTCAGGTACCACACCGAGGCCAGCACGCAGGCCAGGCAGACGTAGTAGTAAAAGACCTTGTTGCCCAGGATGCCCGGCGGGATGATGCCCTGGATGCCGTCGTCGCCGCCGGTGACGTGGTACCAGCGGAAGGTGACCTGCCAGGCCAGTTGCCCGAAGGCCAGCGTCAGGATGGTGAAGAACACCCCGCTGACCCTGATGATGAGAAAGCCCAAGAGATAGGCCAGCACGGCGGCGGCCAGCACCCCGGCGGCCATGCCCGGCAAAAACCAGGCCTTGCCCAGGTACTTGACCATCAGGCCCACGCCGTAGCCGCCGATGCCGTAGAACAGGGCCTGGCCGAAGGAGAGCATGCCGGTGATGCCGAAGAGCATGTTGAAGGCCACCGCGAACAGACCCCAGACGATGATGTGGTTGGCCATGATGAGGTGGTAGTCGTTGTGGCTCACCACCGGCAGCAGGCCGAAGATGCCGGCCAACAGGCCCCAGAAGATGACTTCTTTTTTTGTGTCCGCGCCGGTCATGGCTACACCTTCCGCACCTGGCGGGGGGCGAACAGGCCCTCCGGCTTGAAGATCAAGGTGACCACCATCACCAGGTAGCTGAACAGGGAGGCCCACTCCGGGGCCACGGCCACGGCCACGGCGTTGACCTCGCCCAGGAGCAGCGCCGCCAGCCAGGCCCCCCAGAAGTTGCCCATGCCGCCCAGCACCACCACGATCAGGGCGTCAATGATGACCTCGATGCCCGCCCCCGGCGTGACGGAGCGTAGCGGCGCGGCCAGGGCGCCGGTGAGCCCGCCCAGGGCGGTGGCGATGCCGAAGATCACGGTCATGGTCAGCGGCACGTTGATGCCCAACAGCCCCAGGGTCTCGCGGTCCAGGGCCGTGGCCCTGGCGATGCGCCCGGGGCGGGTGCGGGTCAGCACCAGCCAGGCCAGCACCACCACCAGGAGACCCACTCCTATGATGGCCAGGTTGTAGGAGGGCAAGACCAGATCGCCCATCACCAGGGCGCCGCCCAGGCCGGGGGGGCGCGAGAGGCTCTTGTACTCGGTGCCCCAGGTCAGCTTGACCAGGTCGTCAATGATGAGGATGAGGCTGTAGGTGAGAAGAATCTGGAAGCCGCCCTCCTCGGCCCGGCCATAGATGCGCCTTAATATCAGGGCCTCGGCCAGCATGCCCAGGATGCCGGCCCCCAGGGCGGCGGCCAGGGCGGCCACCCAGAAGTTCAGCTTGACGGTGGCCACGAAGGTGTAGGCCAGGTAGGCGCCCAGCATGTAGAAGGAGCCGTGGGCGAAATTGAAGACGCCTCCCACCCCGAAGATCAGGGTGAGCCCGCTGGCCACCAGAAACAGCAGGGTGGCCGTGCTCAACCCGCTGACGAACTGCACAAGCAGGGATGAAAGGTCCATCTATGGCCTCGCCGGCCCGGGGACCAAGAGCGGTCCCCGGGCCTTGCTGTGGTGAAACTACGGTTGGTCTACTTGGGCAGCCGGCCCTTGAGATACTCGCTGGAGTGGTCCTTGAGGTACTCCACCGGCGGCATGATTTCCTCGGCCTTGTACACCTTCCAGTTGCCCAGCATGCGGGTGGCCGGCGGGAAGTCCTTGTTGGCGATCGTCTCGCCGATGGCCTGCACCTGCACGATCTGGTGGGTCAGGGGGTCAATGTAGGAGGTGAAGCCCTCGGGGTCCTCGGGCAGCTTGATCTTCATGCCCTCGAAGGCCTTGACCAGGGCCTCGGTGTCGGCGGGGTTGCCCACCTGCTCCACGGCCTGGGCGATGGCGTAGATGCCGCTGTAGGCGCCCTCGGCGGCGTAGGAGGGGTAGCGGCCGGCCTTCTTGAAGAAGTCCTGCACGAACTTCTTGTTGGCCGCCGTGTCGGGCCAGTTGTTGTGGTGGCGGCCGGAGAGCGCCAGGCCCACGGGCAGCTCATCGCCGGTGGCGCTCATCAGCTCGTAGTTGCCGCCGCCGTCGGGGCTGAAGTAGAGCATCTTCTGGAACAGGCCGTAGGGCAGGGCCTGCTTGATGAAGGCCACGGTGTCGCCGCCCCACAGGCCGCCCACCAGGATGTCGGGCTTGTCCTTCATGATGGCGGTGATGAAGGCGGTGTAGTCGGGGGCGGCCAGCTTGGGCCAGTACTCGCCCACCACCTTGTACTTGACCCCGAAGCGGTCCAGGTTGTACTTCAGCTCGTTCCACTGGTCATGGCCGTAGGCGTAGTCCGGGCCGATGTAGGCCAGGGTGGTCCAGGGCTTGGAGGCCTGGCGCTCCTTGAGGTAGAGGGCGCCGGCGGCCATGGACTGGAAGGTGTTGTTGGAGACGCGGAAGTAGTAGGGCTGCAACTTGTCGCTGGTGAGCTGGGTGGAGGCGTGGTCGGTGCCGATGAAGATCTTCTTGTACTGGCTGGAGACCTCGGTCAGGGCCAGTCCGGCGCCCGAGCTGACCTCGCCGAAGATGAAGTGCACGTTCTCGCTTGAGATGTAACGCTTGGCGATCTGCACGGCCAGGTCGGGCTTGGCCTGGCTGTCGGTGTTGATGAACACCAGCTTGTGCCCCTTGACCCCGCCCTTGGCGTTGATCTCGGCCACGGCCATCTCGGCGGCGGCCACCGAGTCCAGGCCGTAGAGGCCCGGCCGGCCGGTCATGGGATACATGGCGCCAATCTTGATGACCTTGTCCTGGGCGCATACACCCAGGGGCAAGGCCATGACCAAGGCCAGGGCCAGGGCCAACAGGCCCCACGCTTTGCGGCTAGACATGATCCTTCCTCCCTCTATCCAATAAGAAATGGGCCAGCGGGGCACGGCGGCCCGCCTACTCTTCCGCCGGCTGGCGGTAGAGCAACCCCCGTGCCAGGGTAGCTATCTTTCAACTAGTAGGTATCACAGGGCAAAGGGCTAAACGCCCAAAAAAGGTGCCCGGCCCTTTTATTGCATTTCCGCAACAAAACCATAGACTAATAGTAGTGATATATTACACTTGGTTTATATTATTACCTAATTTACTATTTTGCATATATGCATTAAGCTTGCATTATTGCATGGAGGGGGCCTGCCCCAGGCGGGCCAGCTTGCGCCACAGGGTGGTGGGGTGCACCTTGAGGGCCTGGGCCGCCCCGGCCAGGGAGCCGTGGCGCCTGAGAGCGCCCTCGATCATGCGCCGCTCGTAAGCCTGCACCGCCGCCTTGAGCCCCACCCCCTGCTCCAGGGGGTCGGCCAGGGGCACCGCCGGCCGGCGCAGCTCCCCCGGCAGGTCGGCGATGCCGATCACCTCGCCGTCGCTCATTATCATCAGCCGCTCCATGAGGTTGATGAGCTCGCGCACATTGCCGGGGAAGTCGTAGCGCATCAAAAGGTCCAGCACCTCGGGCGCCAGGCGTTTGTTCAGCCCCATGCCACGGTTGAACTTCTCCAAGAGCGACAGGGCCAGGGGCGGGATGTCCTCGCGCCGCTGGCGCAGGGGGGGGATGTTGAGCGGGATGACGTTGAGGCGGTAGTAGAGGTCCTCGCGGAACTGTCCCTGGCCCACCATGGCCTTGAGGTCGCGGTTGGTGGCGGCGATGATGCGCACGTCCACCACCGTGGGGCGCGTGGCCCCCACCCTGGTGAAGGTCTTGTCCTCGATCACCTCCAACAGTTTGACCTGCATGGCCGGGGTAAGCTCGCCCACCTCGTCCAAGAATACGGTACCCGTGTGCCCCATCTCCACCAGGCCGGCCTTGCCCTCGGCCGCCGCGCCGGTAAAGGCCCCCTTGGCGTAACCGAACAGTTCGCTCTCCATCAGCGAGGCCGGTATGGTGCCGCAGTTGATCTTGACGAAGGGCCGGTCCTTGCGGGGGCTCAAGTGGTGGATGACCCGGGCCAGCATGCTCTTGCCCACCCCCGACTCGCCGTAGATGATCACCGAGGCCGAGACCCGGGCCACCTTCACCGCCCGGCGCACCACCTGGGCCACGGCCTCGCTGCGCACCACCATGTCCTGCAGGGCGTGCTCGAAGCCCTCATGCTCAAGAAGCGACTCGTAGTAGCGCGAGGACAACCGCCGGCTCTCCTCAAGCTGGGCGCGCAACTCGTTGAGGCCGGTGAGGTCGCGCACGTTGGTCACCACCAGGGCGATGGCGCCGTCGTCGTCAAAGACCGGCGTGCCGGTGACCATCACCTGCTTGTCGCCCCTGATCTGCTGCATGATGGTGACCTGGCTGCCTTTCTTGAGCACCTCCAGGGTCACCGACTGGTCAATGTAGCCCTCGTCCACCAATTGTTGCAGGCTCTTGCCCAACAGGTCCTCGCGCCTGAGGCCCGTGATGCGCTCGTAGGCGTTGTTGGTCCGGATGCCGATGGCCTGGCCATCGGCGATGTACAGGCCGTCCTGGCTGGTCTCGAAGATGGCCTCCAATTGGCGGTTGAGCCGGCGAAAGCCCTGGAGCTGGCTGATGATGGCCTCGTACTCGCTGATGTCCTGAAAGACGCTGATGACCCCCTCCACGCGGCCTTCCACCAGGATGGGGTTGCGGTTGGCGATGATGGTGGCCTGGGGCAAGGAGATGCGGCGGCCGATCTGGGGCCGGCCGGTGGTCAGCACCTCCTGAATCTCCGGCCAGGTCTCGGGGCGCACCTGTGAGAAATGCCGCCCCACCGGCGAGCCCTGGATGTCGCCCAGCACCCGGCGGGCGGCCTGGTTGAACAACAGGATCACTCCCCGGCGGTCCACCACCATGATGCCGTTGTGGCTGGCGTCCAGCACCGTGGCCCAGGGCAGGGGCGGCTTTTCCAGATCGGGCATGGCCTTGTCTCTCCGCGATGTTGATCCCAGCCTCCCGGCACCAGTGGCGGCGCCGGCCGGGCCGGACGATGGGCCTAGCATACGCGGGGGTCAATGGCCAGGGCAATAGGCCTGGGAGAACGGGCCGCCTGGCCCCGGGCAGGGGTAGGGGCGGTCCGGCCCTACTTGCCGTCCAGGATGGCGCGCACGGTGTCCAGCAGCTCGGCCCGGTGGAAGGGCTTGGCCACGTAGCCCGCCGCCCCCGACTCCAGGGCCTCCTTGACCTGGCCTTCGGCCCAGTAGCCGCTGGCGATGACCACCTTGACCTGGGGGTCAATCTCCAACAGGGCCTTGAGGGCCTTGTGACCGCCCATGCCCGGCATGCCCAGGTCCATGACCACCAGGTCTGGCCGGCCCTGGGGGCCGCCGAAGAGCGCCAGGGCCTCCTCTCCGTTGGCGGCGGTCAGGACCCGGTAGCCCTTGGCCTCCAGGGTGCGCGCCCCCAGGTCGCGTAGGGCCTCCTCGTCATCCACCAGCAGGATGGTCTCCGTGCCGCCAGGCTGCTGCCCCGCGCCGGGCGGGGACTCCTCTGGCGAGCTCTCGGACCACTTGCCGGCCAGGGGCAGGTAAACCCTGAAGGTGGTGCCCAGGCCCGGCTCGCTGTAGCAGTGAATATGGCCGCCATGGTTCTTGACGATGCCGTAGGCCGAAGACAGGCCCAGGCCGGTGCCCTTGCCCACCTCCTTGGTGGTGAAGAAGGGCTCGAAAATGTGGCCGCGGGTATCCGGGTCCATGCCCTGGCCGGTGTCGGCCACCGTGAGCAGGGCATAGGCCCCCGGCCGCACCTCCAGGTGCTGGCGGCAGTATTCCCGGTCCAGGGTCACCTGGTTGGTGGCCAGGGTCAGGCGGCCCCCCTCGGGCATGGCGTCGCGGGCGTTGGCGGCCAGGTTGAGGAGCACCTGCTGCAACTGGGTGGCGTCGGCCCATACCGGCGGCAACCGCGGGGCCAGGCGGGTCTCGATGGCGATCATCTTGGGCAGGGTGCGCTCCAGTATCTCGCGGGTGGAGACCACCGCCTGGTTCAGGTCCACGGGCTCCAGGTGGGCCTCGGACTTGCGGCTGAAGGCCAGTATCTGCTGCACCAGGCCCTTGGCCCGCTGGGCGGAGTTGACGATCTGGTCCAGGTCGGCGGGGTTGACCTTGCCCTCCTGGGCGTCCTCGCGGGCCATCTCGGCAAAGCCCAGCACCGCGGCCAGGATGTTGTTGAAGTCGTGGGCGATGCCCCCAGCCAGGGTGCCCACGGCCTCCATCTTCTGGGCCTGGCGCAACTGGTCTTCCATGCGCCGCCGCTCTTCCTCGGCCCGCTTGCGCTCGGTGATCTCGGTGGTCATGCCGCAAACGCCCCTGACCTGGCCATCCGGGCCAAACAGGGGGAACTTGACGGACAGAAAGTAGCGCCGGCCGCTGGCGTCATCCAGCATCTCCTCCCGCTCCAGCGCCCCTCCCGACTCCATGGCCTCCAGGTCGTTCTGGCGGAACTGCCGGCCGATCTCTCCAGGAAACTGCTCTTCATCGGTGCGGCCCAGGACCCGCTCCCGCGGCAGGCCGGTCACCTCTTCCCACTTGCGGTTGACCAGTTCGTAGCGCCCCTGGCGGTCTTTGACGAAGATCAAGGCGCCGCTGTGCTCGATGAGGCCGGAGAGGAAGCGGCGGCTCTCGCGCAGGTCCTCCTCCATCTGCTTGCGCTGGGTGATGTCGGTGAACATGGCGAAGGAGCCCGTGAAGCGGCCCCGCTGATCCATGATGGGCACGGCGCTGACCAAGAACCAGACGGTTTGGCCGTCCCGGCGCCGAAAGCTGCGCTCGTAGACCTCGCCCCGCCCCTGGCGGCGGTGCTCCATGTTCTGCTGGAAGGCCGCCAAGTCGTCCTTCTGGGTAAGCTCCGCCGGGTCGAGTCCGATCATCTCCTCGGGACGGTAGCCCAGCATGTCGGCCAGCTTCTGGTTGACAAAGGCCACGCGCAGCGATGAATCCAGCGCCGCGATGCCCTCGTTGGCCGTGTCCACGATGCGGCGGTAGCGGTCCTCGGCATCCCGGCGGCTGGCCTCGGCCCGGCGGGAGCGCCGGCGCATGGCCAATAGGGCCAGGATCATGCCGGCCTGCAACAAAAACAGGATGACGCCGCCGATGACGTACTCGCGGTAGTCGTCCCAGATGGAGGGCGGCCGGTTGATGACGATGCTGCCCGGGGGCAGGGCGCGGCCGCTCACCCCCCAGCGCTCCAGTTGCCTCCAGTTGAAGTTGGGCGCCGTGAGGATGGGCACCGTGGTCAGCGGCTCATCAAGGGGCGTCTTGCCGGCCAGGATGTCCAGGGCCATCTTGGCCGCCCGGGCGCCCTCGGCCCCGTAGCTAATCATGGAGCCGCCCACCAACAGCGGCGTGATCTCGTCGTAAAGGCCGAACACGGGCGCGTTGGCCCGCCTGGTGAGCGCAATCGCCGCGTCGCGGGGGGCGAAGGACCTGCCGGCCTTGTCCTTGTAGAGCGCGATGTAGATGGCCATGGAGTCGGGGGGCAGGGTGCCAATGCGCTCCAGGGTCTCCTCGTAGGTCAGGCCGCTACTGTACTCAAAGTCCAGCTTGCCGGCCCAGGGCGCTAACTGGCCCCTGGCCTCCCGTTCCCAGCGCTGCTCGTCCTCGCCGCTGCCCACCACCACGAAGACCCGCCGGGTCTGGGGAAACAGCGACAGCCCCACCCGCAGGGTGCCGGCCATATCCAGCACGCTGGGTATTTGCACCGCCCGCCGCCCGGGGGGCACGGCCTCCAGGGCGTCGGCCGAGAGTATGGCCAAGAGGGGGACACCCGGCAGCAGGTCCTGGCCGTCCTTGAGTATCAGGTCCCTGGCCAGGCCCTCCACGGTGATGATGAGGTCTATCTTCTGGCCGGCATACTTGGCGCGCAGCAATCCCAACACCCGCCGCTGGTGCTCGGCTCCGCCATGGCGTATCAGGTCCAGATGCTCGAAGTGCAGCCGGTTGACCGGGAAGCCGGCGGCCTCCATCACCGAGAAGAAGGCGGCGATGTTCTTGCGGTAGGCCGGCAGGTAGAAACCGGCCGAGTAGAGCAGCAGGATGGACTGGGGCCCTTGGGAGGCTGGGGCTGGGCCGGGGGTCTGGGCGCGAGCCGGGGCCGAGCCCGGCGCTAGGAAGGCGGCCAAAAGCAAGACGACCAAGACCAGCCTGGCCGGCCGATGCTCAGGGGCGCGGCTGGGCATGGATGTCCCCTGGGTTGCTTCCCGCGTAACTGACATGGCGTGCCACTTAAGGCTGAAACCCCTTAACCAGCGCAGGAAACCCGGCTCGCAGGCTGAAGCCGGGCCTATTGGGCATCGCGTAATAATAATGATATACCCTACCGCCTTGCCCATCCCACATAATTCCGAGCCGTGGCCAGCCGCGTTGCCAGGCGCGGGGCCACCCGCTTCTTGCCTCCCAATAGAGTCCCGGGATCACGCCGCGGGCCTGCGAGGCCGTGCCGGATGAAGGGTTGGCCCCTTCCGGCGTCCATGCTCCCCTCATACCAGTCTGAGGTCAGGCTTTCACTCCCGCTCAGGATTTTTCCGATCAGGCCAGGCAAATAGCCTAGCCAAAATCAGGGCGGGGTCGGGCCGCGCCTGGGTCTATAATCACCACCAGGAATGGTGTCTTTCGATGCACCCGCGCTGATTTGGATTTGGCCGCGCACCCTTGCTTCTTCAGCACCATGAAACGCGGTTTCCCCGATGGCCCTGACCCCGCTTCGCCTTGCCCGGCATGAACCCAGCACAGGCTGCCCTTAATGGCTGGCATCCGTGGCACCGCACTTCACAGGCACCTGTTGGCGCTGCTTATCCTGGCGGCGCTGGTGGCGCCCGCCTGGGCCTGGGAGCCGCCGGCGCCCCAGCGCCTGGCGGTTACGGTGGCCTTTCCCAGCGACATACCGCCCGGCTATTCCCTGGACGCCCAGGGCCATCCCCAGGGCTTTGGCCGCGACCTCATGGAGGAGGTGGCCAAACGGGCCGGGCTGGACCTGACCTACCTGGTGGTGCCCACCCTGGCCGAGGCCATCGCCGCGGTGCGCCAGGGCCAGGCCCAGGTGATCCCCTCCCTGGCCATGACCCCGGCGCGGGCCGAGTTGTTCCATTTCTCCCCGCCCCTCATGGATTCCCATACCAGGATATTCGTGCTGGCCGAGGCCGAGTTTGGGGAGGCGGTGGACCTGGGCTCCCTGAAGGTGGGGGCCGTGGCCCAGTCCTCGGCCGAGGAGGCCCTGCTGGGCCTGGGCGGAGCGCCCCAGGCGGTGTTCCGCAGCCATCTGGAGGCCCTGATGGCCCTCCTGGGCGGCCGGGTGGAGGCCCTGGTGGCCCAGGAGCGGCAGATATTGGCCCTGGCCAGGCGGGCCAAGGTGGACCACCTCATCAAGACCGTGGGCCAGCCGGTGCTCGGCACCCACCGGGCCTTGGCCGTGGCCAAGGACCGCCCCGACCTGGCCCGGCGCCTGGACCCCGTGGTGGAGCGCCTGGTCATCACGCCGGAGTATCAAAGGCTCTGCGCCCGCTGGTACGGCCAGCCCCCGCCCTTCTGGTCGCGGTCCAGGATCGTGCTGGCCATGTCCGTGTTGCTGGCCCTGGTGGTGATCGCCATGGCCGCCTGGCGCTTCCAAGACCTGAGCCGCATGAACCGCTCCCTGCGCCTAGCCGTGGCCCAGCGCGAGAAGGCCCAGGACCTGGCCCAGGCCAAGGTCTGGGAGCTGCAACTCATCCTGGACGCGGTGCCCGCCGGCATCTGGTTCAAGGACGCCGAGAACCGCTTCCTGCGCGTCAACCCGGCGGCGGCGGCCATGATCGGCCGGCCGCTGGACCAGATCGAGGGCCGGCACGCCCGCGCGATATTTCCCACCTGGCTGGCCGACAAGTACCACCAGGACGACCTGGACGTCATCGCCCACCTGCGCCCCAAGCTCAACCTGGAGGAGCAGTACGTGCGCGCCGATGGCACCCAGGGCTGGAGCAGCACCAGCAAGGTGCCCTGGCAGGACCAGGAGAGCGAGCGCTTCGGGGTGCTGGCCTTCTCCCTGGACATCACCCGGCGCAAGGAGGTGGAGGAGGCCCTGCGCCAGGCCCACGGCCAGCTCGAGGAGCGGGTGCGCCAGAGAACGGCCGAGCTGGAGGCGGCCAACCAGGCCTTGCGCCAGGAGATGGCCGAGCGCCGCAAGGCCGAGGAATCCCTGGTGGTGTCCTTCGTGGCCCTGCAATCGTCCATCACGCCCATAGTGCTGACCGGCCTGGACGGCGCCATCCAGTTCGTCAACCGGGCGGCGCTCAAGACATGGGGGTATCAGGGGGAAGGAGAGGCCCTGGGCAGATGCGTGGTGGATTTCATCCACGACCAGGGCCAGGCCGCCCTGGTCATCAGGGCGGTGCTGGAACGGGGGTCGTGGAAGGGCGAACTGGCCTGCCGGCGGCGGGGAGGCGGCGTCTTTCCGGTCAAGGTCGAGGCCTCGGCGGTCAATGATCTGAGTGGCAAGCCCTTTTGTTTCATGGTCTCGTTGGAGGACCTGACCGAGGTCAAGCGGGCCGAGCAGGAGATACTCACCTCGCGGGCCAGGCTGCAACACCTGCTCACCGCCACCCCGGCGGTGATCTACAGCTTCCGGCCCCAGGGCGACTTCGCCTTCACCTTCGTGGGCGACAACGTGCGCGCCGTGCTGGGCTACCAGCCGGCCGAGCTGTTGGTGGACCGCCGCCAGTGGCTTCAGCGCATCCATCCCCAGGACCGGCTGGGCCTCAAGGAGTTCAGCGCCCTGTGGCAAGGCCCCCGGGAGATCAGCCAGCGCTACCGCTTCCTGCACAAGGACGGCTCCCACCGCTGGCTACGCGACGAGATGAAACTGGTGACCGACGACAACGGCCAACCCCTGGAGGTGGTGGGCTGCTGGGTGGACATCACCGAGGGCGTTGCCGCCGACGAGGCGGCCCGCCAGAGCCGGGAGACCCTGGTCAGCGCTTTATCGGCCTCGCCGGTGTGCATCGCCTTCATCAAGGACCGCGTAATCACCTGGGTCAACCCCGCGGCCTCCGAACTGAGCGGGTATGGCAAGGAGGAGATGGAGGGCCAGCCGGTGCGCTTTCTTTACCCCGGCGAGGCCGAGTACGCGCGGGTGGGACGCATGTTCTACCCTCAATTGGCCGGAGGTGACTCGGCGGCGGTGACCACCCGCCTGCGGCGCAAGGACGGCACGGTCATTGACGTGTATCTGCAGGCCAGGCTGCGCGACCCCCAGGACGCCTCGCAGGGGGTGGTGTTGGCGGCCACGGACATCAGCGAGCGCAAGCAGACCGAGGAGGCGCTCTTGGCCTACCAGCGGCAACTGCGCCGCCTCATTCACGAGATCAACGTCACCGGCGAACGCGAGAGGCGCCGCATCGCCTCGGACCTGCACGACGGCCTGGGCCAGGACCTGGCCCTGTTGCGCATCAAGCTGCAAGCCGTCCTGGGCGCCCGGCAAAGGCCCGGCAAGAGGGGCCTGCGCGAGCTTTTGGCCATGGTGGACAAGGCCCTGCGCGAGGCCAAGGCCCTGACCTGGGACCTGAGCGCCCCCATGCTGCGCGAGCTGGGGCTGGCCGCGGCCCTGGACTGGCTGGCCGAGCAGATCAAGGAGAAGTACGGGGTGCCGGCCACCTTCGCGATGGCGGGCCAACCCCAGCCCCTGGACCAGACCCAGGCCGACTCCCTGTTCCGCATGGCCCGCGAGCTGTCGCTCAACGCCGTGCGGCACTCTCACTGCGGGCACATCAAAATAACGTTGTCATTCAATCAAAAAGGCCTGACCTTGGTGGTCGAGGACGATGGCGAGGGATTCGACGCCACCGGGTTGGAGGGGTCCCTGGACAAGGGGGGGTTCGGGCTGTTCAACATCCGCGGGCTTATGGACGCCATGCAGGGCATGGCCAAGATAGAGTCCTGGCCCGGCCGGGGCACCAAGGTCACCTTGATCGCCCCACTGCCCATCTGCTCTTGACCGGAAGGGGCCGCCATGAAGGTGCGCATCATACTGGCCGACGATCACCCCATCATGCTGGAGGGCCTAAAGGCCCTATTGGAGCGGGAGCCCGACATGGAGGTGGTGGGCCTGGTCATGAACGGCCGCGACGCGGTGTACCTGACCAACAAGCTGGCCCCTGACATCGTCATCATGGACGTGAGCATGCCCGAGCTAAACGGCATCGAGGCCACCCGCCAGATATTGGCCCAGCACCCCAATGTGAAGGTGATAGCCCTGACCATCCACAGCGACGCCCGCTACGCCATGGAGATGCTCAAGGCCGGCGCTCGGGGCTACATCCCCAAGCAGTGCGCCTACGAGGAGCTGTCGCGGGCGGTGCGCAGCGTCAAGATGGGCCAGGCCTACCTGAGCCCCGGCGTCACCGGCAATCTGCTGGAGAGCCTGACCGGCCAGGGCGGACACGGCAAATCCTCGGCCTTTTCCTCCCTCACCCCCCGCGAGCGCGAGATATTGCAACTCTTGGCCGAGGGCAACACCTCGCGTGCCGTGGCCGAAAAGATCAACATCAGCATCAAGACCGTGGACACCCACAAGGTCAACATCATGCGCAAATTGGGGCTCAAGTCCCTGGCCGAGCTGGTGCGCTACGCCATCCGCGAGGGCATCTCCACGGCCTGAGCAGGGGCCGCCGCCCCGCGCGGCCCAGCCGCACAATTCCTAGCTTCCCTATGGCGTTTTCGGCATAAGCCAAAACCCTAGGCATTCGCCTCCTCTTCCATTCAGAAAAATACCCACGCAAAACCAGCAATCACGCGATTGTTTGAGCACAAGCCCCGCCGTTAGCCTGAAAGCATGAATCACGGCCTGCCTCGGACGCCGCGGCCAACCCTGGTCTGGTGGGGACTGACCGGGTTGGCATCGGCCACGGGGGCCAAGGGTTGACGCCTGCCCCGGCGCTGCTGCCCGCTCACACGGATATCTTGTTTCTAGCGCTGTCCTGCCCCTTGCCCTCGGCCCCCGCAATGGTCCCGAGCGGTCCGTCCTGGCGCCGGTCATGGCGCGCCGCCGACAACCACGTGGAGGTGCTTGATGAAAACAGACGCCAGCCTTTTGCCCTCTGCCGGGGGCCCCGCCCCCCTGGCCGGGGAGGGCAAGTACCTTACCTTCGCCCTGGGAGAGGAGGAGTACGGCGTGGGCATCCTCAAGGTCCGGGAGATCATCGGCATGATGCCCATCCGGCCCATTCCCCAGACCCCGGAGTTCATCAAGGGGGTACTCAACCTGCGGGGCAAGGTCATCCCGGTGATTGACCTGCGGGTGCGCTTTTGCCTGGAGGCCAAGCCCTACGACGAGCGCACCTGCATCATCGTGGTGGAGGCCCGGGGCGGCCCGGGCCACCGGGCCATGGGAGTGGTGGTGGACTCGGTCAACGAGGTGACCAACATTAGGCAAGAGCAGGTGGAGCCCACGCCCTCCTTCGGGGTCAGCCTGGACACCGCCTACATCCTGGGCATCGCCAAGTCAGGCGACGCGGTGAGGATACTCCTGGACATAGACCAGGTGCTGGGCGCCGATGAATTGGCGCAATTGGGCCAGGCCGCCTGAGGCCGGACAGTTGACTCAACTTCCTTACCCGACATGGGGGTGCGCGATGGGTCAGATGAAACTGGGCGTGAAGATATCCCTGGGCTTTGGCCTGCTCATACTGCTGGCCATGGTCCTGGGCGGAGTGGCCAGCTTTCAGAATTACCGGGTAGCCGGCGGGGTGCAGGAAAACCGCGAGTTCCTGGACGGCCTGCGCAAGGTCGGCGGCGTGCAGGAGAGCTTTTTGCGCCTGCTCTACAACCTGCGGGGCTACACCATGGGCAACGACGCCAAATACCTCGACCTGGCCAACGCCGACCAGGACAAGGCCCAGAAGATGATGCAGGAGGTGAAGGCCCTGGGGGCCAAGGGCGGCGACTTCGCCAAGATGGCCGCCGATACCGAACAGATCACGGGGGTGTTGGCCAAGTACAACGAGTTGGTCAGGCAGACCGAGGACCGCTACCGTAGGCAGGCCGATACCCGCAAGGCCATGGACGCCCAGGCGGCCAAGCTCATGGCCAACAGCCACGCCTATCTGCAAAGCCAGGAGGAGGCCTTCAGCCGCGAGGTTGCCGAGGGCGCCCCGGCCGACAAGCTAAGGGAGCGCTTCCATAAAACCGTGCTGCTCAACGACCTGATTGATCTGGGCAACGAGGCCAGGATCGCCAACTTCCGGGCCCAGGCCACCAACGACCCCACCTTGCTCCAGGGTGCCCTCAAGGGTTTCGAGGAGATGGACAAGAAGCTGGAGGAGGTGCGCAAGACCACCCACCAGGCCCACAACCAGCGGCAACTGGCCGAGATGAAGGAAGCGGCCGGCGGCTACCAGGCGGCCATGGCCGGCATGCTGGAGCACCTCTTGGCCCTGCGCGAGATCGGCGACAAGCGCCGCGCCGCCGCCGACCAGACCCAGCAGGTGATTTCCGCGGTGTATCAGGAGGCCTTCAAGTCCCTGGACCGCAGCCAGCAGGGCGCCCAGGACTCGGTCAACTCGGCCTCGCTCATCATGTACGCGGGCATAGCCGTGGCCCTGCTCTTGGGCCTGCTCTTGGCCTTCTTCATCACCCGCAGCATCACCCGGCCCATCAGGCGGGTCATCGCCGGGCTTAGCGACGGCTCCCAGCAGGTGGCATCGGCGGCCGGCCAGGTGGCCACCAGCAGCCAGTCGCTGGCCGAGGGCGCCAGCCAGCAGGCCGCGGCCCTGGAGGAAACCTCCTCCTCCCTGGAGGAGATGTCCTCCATGACCAAGACCAACGCCGACAACGCCGCCCAGGCCAACAGACTCATGGCCGAGTCTAAGGCCTTGGTGACCCGGGCCAACCAGTCCATGGGCGAGTTGACCCAGTCCATGCGGGAGATCAGCGCCGCCGGCGAGCAGACCGGCAAGATCATCAAGACCATTGACGAGATAGCCTTCCAGACCAACCTCTTGGCGCTGAACGCCGCCGTGGAGGCCGCGCGCGCTGGCGAGGCTGGCGCGGGGTTTGCCGTGGTGGCCGAGGAGGTGCGCAACCTGGCCCAGCGGGCGGCGGAGGCGGCCAAGAACACGGCCGGCCTCATCGAGGGCACCATCAAGAAGACCCAGCAGGGCTCGGAGCTGGTGGCCAAGACCAACGAGGCCTTCCAGGAGGTGGCCACCAGCGCCGAGAAGGTGGCCGAGCTGGTGGGCGAGATCGCCGCGGCCAGCGGCGAGCAGGCCCAGGGCATCGAGCAGGTGAACAAGGCCGCCAACGAGATGGACAAGGTGACCCAGCAGAACGCGGCCAACGCCGAGGAATCGGCATCGGCCAGCGAGGAGCTCTCTGCCCAGGCCGAAACCATGCAGGGCTTCGTGGCCAACCTGGAGAGCATGGTGGGCCGGGCTGGCGGCAACGGCCAGGGACGCCTGGCCCTGGCCCGCTGGGACCGCCGGCGGGTCAGGTCCTCGGACCAGCGCCTGGCCCTGCCCACGCCCCCGGCGTCCGGGCCGGCCCAGGGAAGGCCAACCGGTGGCGCCGGGGCCCCATCCAGCCCCCAGCGGGCCATCCCCCTGGATGACGACTTCGCCAACTTCTAGCCAGCCGGTGGGCGCGGGGCTGGCAGGACGGCCCCGCGCCCTCCCGCGTTCACCACAGCGAGGTGCCGGAAAATGCTCATGGACCTGTTGGGGGCCTACGCCGGGTCTTGCCTGGGCGGGGGTTTGGGCTGGTGGCTGGGCCGCCTGGTATACGGCCTGTGCACCAGGGGCGATAGAAAACAAACACCCTGAGCTGCGGGGCCGTCCAGGCCCCACCCGTTTCGTCGGCCCATCACCCTTTGCTTGATGGGAGCCAGCATGATCGCGTCGCCATTGCCATGGGCGGTTTCGCTCTCCCTGGGCCTGCAAATAACGGCCGCCGTGTTGGCCCTGCGCCTTATGCGGGTGACCGGCCGCTACCGCGCCTGGCTGTTGGTGGTGGCCTCCCTGTCCTTCATGGCCCTGCGCCGGGTGTTGGTGCTGGGGGCCAGCCTGATGCCCGGGGCCGACGACATCCAGGCCAGCCTGCCCGAGGAACTGGTGGCCCTGGCCACCTCGGCCCTGATGGCCGCCGGCATATACCTCATGCGCCCGCTCTTCGAGGACCTCAAGCGCTCGCGCGAGAAATACCGACTGGTGGTGGACAACGCCAGCGAGGCCATCTTCATCGCCCAGGACGGCGTCATCAAGTTCCCCAATCCCAAGACCCTGGAACTCACGAGCTATTCCCAGGAGGAGTTGCGCCGCCTGCCCTTCCTCTCCCTGGTCCACCCCCAGGACCAGGAGTTTGTGCGGCACCTGCACCAGCGCGTGCTCTCGGGCCAGGCGGCCAGCGACGACCGCGCCTTTCGAGTAATCGCCAAGACCGGCCAGACACTTTGGCTCAGCGCCAGCGGGGTGCCCATTCTCTGGGAGGGCCGGCCGGCGGCCCTTAGCTTCGTGCGCGACATGAGCGAGCACAAGCACATGGAGCAACAGTTGCTGCACGCCCAAAAGATGGAGGCCATCGGCAGGCTGGCCGGGGGCGTGGCCCACGATTTCAACAACCTGCTGATGGTAATCAAGGGCCACGGCCAACTGGCCCTGGGGCAGGTCAACGGCAACCACCCCTTGCGCGCCCGCCTGGACAAGATCATGCAAGCCGGCGAAAGGGGCGCCAGCCTGACCAGGCAACTGATGTCCGTGAGCCAGCTCAAGCCCCTGGAGCAGGGCATCCTGGACCTCAACCGCCTGGTATCGGGCATGGGCGAGATGTTCCGGCCGCTGATCCCCGAGAACGTCGGGCTGGCCATGCGCCTAGGCCAGGACCTCTGGCCGGTGCGGGGCGAGCCGGGGCAGGTGGAGCAGGTGGTCATGAATCTGGTGGTCAACGCCCTGGACGCCATGCCCCAGGGTGGCGAGCTGGCCATCGAGACCGCGCACCAGGATATAAGCGGGCGGCAACCCGGCCAGGTCATGGAACTCAAGCCGGGGCCTTACGCCATGATCGCCGTCAGCGACAGCGGCTGCGGCATGGATCTCGCCACCTTGGGCCATATCTTCGAGCCCTTCTACACCACCAAGGAGACCGGCAAGGGCACCGGCCTGGGCCTTTCGGTGGTCTACGGCATCGTCAAGCAGAGCGGGGGCGGCATCGCCGTGCAAAGCCAACCGGGCCGGGGCACCACCTTCAGGGTCTATCTGCCCCGGGCCGAGGAACAACCGCTGGCCGTTCCAGCCCCCAAGCCCCAGGCCCGGCCAGGGCGCGGATGGGAGACGGTGCTGTTGGTGGAGGACGAGGAGGAGGTGCGCTCGCTCCTGGCCGAATCCCTGAGGTGTTTAAGCCAAGTCAATGTGTCCCCTTAAGTGCAACGGGAAAATGTCCCCTTGGTTTATTGCCGAGGCCGTGTAGACGAGGTGTTGGTTATATGCGGCCTTGGCTTTGTTACGGTGTTGGCTTCTAGCCTTGATGGGT
>JACRDC010000048.1 GCA_016218705.1 Desulfarculus sp. | reverse complement strand
TCAGGCTGATCCTGCCCTCAAGCACCATCCGCAAGGCGTGGTGCCGTCCCCTCTCCGATTGGCTCATGCTTATTATGTCTCCCATGAAGGGGACATTTTAGCTTTGCAATTGAAGGGGACACTATTGCGTTGCTAACACACTCAGGCGCGGCACCTTGACTTAACTTGTTTTCTCGGCTATGTATCGGCTATTGCTAGATGGCCCGCAAAGCCATCCAAGGTCCGCTTGCCAATTTGCGATCAAACCGATCGCCTGAGCGCAAATTGGTAGGAGGGCCGGTTTCACCCATGGTGGGAGTGGCCATGAACAGCCGCCGGCTGGCCAGGCTTATGGGCATGATCTGCGACATCAAGGCCCACCCCCGCCGCAGCCCCGAACAGATGTGCCGGCATTACCGCATCTCCCGCCGCCAGCTCTACAAGGACCGCGACCGCCTGGCGGCCATGGGCTTCACCTTCCACCACTCGCGCAAGAACGGCGGCTTCGTGCTGGACAAGGAGCTGACCTTCAGCGTGGGCGGCATGAGCCTGTCGGATTTGTTCGCCCTGATCCTGGCCGTGCGCCAGCTCACGCGTCTGAGCGACTTCGCCCTGGCCATGGGCGCCCTGGCCGGCCTGGAGAGCCTGGTGGCCAACCTGCCCGAGCAGGTGCGTCCCCTGTTCCAGGACGCCCTGGAGGAACTGGTGGTGGCCGACGGCTTCGGCTGCGCGCCGGCGGTGTTGCACCAACTGCTGCCGGCCATTGAGCAGGGCCGGCGGGTGGTGCTGGTGATGGAGTCGGCTGCCGAGGTGGAACAGCACCTTACCGTGGACCCCCAGCGCCTGCTTCTGCGCGAGGGCGCCCTGTTCCTGGAGGCTGGGGGCCTGGAGTCGGCCAATCCCGGCCTGGTGGCCCTGGCCCGGGTGCGCCGGGTGATCTCCACGCCCTTCTTTTCGCCGCCCCAGCCGGCCCAGGCCAGCGGCTGAGGCCTGGGTGGCAATGGCTTTGGACAGCGGCCCCATCCCCGCAAGGAGTGCATAACATGAAGGAAGTTGTCATCGTCAGCGCCTGCCGCACCCCGGTGGCGGCCTTCCAGGGGGCCTTCGCCTCCCTGAGCGCCCTGGAGTTGGGCGTGGTGGCCGTCAACGAGGCCATCGCCCGGGCGGGGCTGGCCAAAGAGGACGTGGACGAGCTTATCATGGGCAACGTGCTGCCCGCCGGCCTGGGCCAGAACCCGGCCCGCCAGGTTTCGCTGCGCGCGGGGCTACCCCAAGACGTGGGCTGCATCACGGTCAACAAGGTCTGCGGCTCCGGCCTCAAGGCCGTGATGCTGGCCGCCCAGGCCGTGGCCACCGGCGACGCCCAGGTGGTGGTGGCCGGCGGCATGGAGTCCATGACCAACGCGCCCTACCTGCTGCTCAAGCAGCGCGGCGGCTACCGCATGGGCGACGGCAAGGCCGTGGACTCCATGATCCACGACGGCCTGTGGGACCACCTCAACGATTTTCACATGGGCATGAGCGCCGAACTCTGCGCCGAAAAATACGGCGTCACCCGCGCCGACCAGGACCAATTCGCCCTGGAATCCTACGGCAAGGCGCTCAAGGCCCAGGAGGAGGGGCGCTTCACCGCCCAGATCGTGCCCGTCCCGGTGCCCCAGAAGAAGGGCGAGCCCAAGCTGGTGACCCAGGACGAGGGCATCCGCGCCACCTCGGCCGAGGTGCTTGCCCGGCTGCGTCCGGTGTTCAAGAAAGAAGGCGGCACGGTTACGGCGGGCAACGCCAGTAGCCTCAACGACGGCGCGGCGGCGGTGGTGGTGATGAGCGCCGACAAGGCCCGCGCCATGGGCCTCAAGCCCCTGGTCAAGATCGGCGCCCAGGGCGCGGCGGGCATTGACCCCAAGTACGTCCTGGTGGCGCCCATCAACTCCATCCCCAAGGTCTGCGCCAAGCAGGGATTGAAGCCCCGCGACATTGACCTGATGGAGGTCAACGAGGCCTTTGCCGCCTCCTCGGTGGCGGTGCAGCGCACCCTGGACCTGGACCCGGCCAAGGTCAACGTCCTTGGCGGGGCCTTGTCCATCGGCCACCCCATCGGCGGCTCCGGCGCGCGGGTGCTCACCACCCTGATCCACGCCCTGAAGGATAGGGGCGCGGCCCTGGGCATGGCCAGCCTGTGCCTGGGCGGCGGCGAGGCGGTGTCCCTGATCCTGGAGAACATGTAATGCCAAAATGCGGTCAAGCATTGAGCTTGAGCGCATTTTGGCGAGCGGGCCATGGATGGCCCGCCGGGCGCGAAAGCGCCCGGGAGGCCGGGCAAAACCGCGCTTTTGCCCGGCTGATAGGCGGTCAAAGCCAGGACGGCTTTGACCGCCAGAGGAAGTAGCTTGCCCTGGGCGAGCGAGGGAGCCTTACCCCTGGGAAGGCATCCTCTTCGCAAGAACCTCAATATATGGAGAACGACATGTTGAAGGAAGTGGTGATCGTGGGCGCCGCCCGCACGGCGGTGGGACGGTTCGGCGGCATGTACAGCGACGTCCCGGCCGTGACCTTGGGCGTGACGTCGGTGAAGGAGGCCCTGAAAAGGGCCCAGGTGGAGCCCGGCCAGGTGGACGAGCTGATCTACGGCAACGTCCTGAACGCCGGCCTGGGCCAGAACGTGGCCCGTCAGGTGGAGCTGGGCGCGGGCATCCCCGTGGAGGCGGGCGCCTTCACCATCAACAAGGTCTGCGCCTCGGGGCTCAAAAGCGTCATGCTGGCCGCCCAGGCCGTGATGTGCGGCGATTGCAAGATCGTGGTGGCCGGCGGCACCGAGAACATGAGCCAGGCCCCCTACGTGCTTAAAAGCGCCCGCTGGGGCGCCCGCATGGGCGACACCAAGATGGTGGACACCATGGTCTTCGACGGGCTCACCGACATCTTCAACGGCTACCACATGGGCATCACCGCCGAGAACGTGGCCGAGAAGTACGGTATCACCCGCGCCGACCAGGACGCCCTGGCGCTGGCCAGCCAGTTGAACGCCGAGAAGGCCGTGACCTCTGGCCGCTTCAAGGACGAGATCGTGCCCGTGCTGGTGCCCCAGAAGAAGGGCGACCCCAAGGTCTGCGACACCGACGAGCACCCCCGCTTCGGCGCCACGCCGGAGTCTTTAGCCAAGGTGGCCCCGGCCTTCAAGAAGGGTGGCACGGTCACGGCCGGCAACGCCAGCGGCATCAACGACGGCGCCGCGGCCCTGGTGGTCACCACCGCCGAAACGGCCAAGGCCATGGGTCTGCCGGTGCTGGCCAAGATCAAGGCCTATGGCTGGGGCGGCGTGGACCCGGCCTACATGGGCATCGGCCCGGTGGCCGCCACCAAGGCGGCCATGGCCAAGTGCGGCTGCACCCCGGCCGACTTCGACCTCATCGAGGCCAACGAGGCCTTCGCGGCCCAGGCCGAGGCGGTCATCCGCCAGCTTAATTTCAAGCGCGAGATCGTCAACGTCAACGGCGGGGCCATCGCCCTGGGGCACCCCATCGGCGCCAGCGGCGCGCGCATCCTGGTGACGCTCTTGTTCGAGATGCAGAAGCGGGGCGCCGGCCTGGGCCTGGCCACCCTGTGCATCGGCGGCGGCCAGGGCGCGGCCCTGATCGTGGAGAGGTAGCGAAATCCCGGGGACCTGGCCTGGCCCCTGGCATGGCCAGCGGCCGGGCCTACAGGCATCCTTGATCGAAGCCATCGCCTTGAACGGCGAGCCAAGGCGGCGAATCACTGGGCTGGCGCGAGCAAAGGGAAAACCCTCTTGATGTAGGGGCGGGGTTATCCCCGCCCGCGGGGCTAGCACTAAAAAGATGGGCGGGGGTAACCTCCGCCCCTACATGAAAACCAGGGATCGTCGCCTCCCGATTAAAGGTGTTCCCGGTGCAAGGCAACCGGGGACCTCAAATCCAAGGAGATAAAAAAATGGCTTACGAGACCATTCTGTACGCAAAAGACGGCGCCGTCGCCACCGTGACCATCAACCGCCCCAAGGTGCTCAACGCCCTGAACCCCAAGGTGGTGGCCGAACTGGGCCAGGCCTTCGCCGAGGTCGCCGCCGACGACGAGGTGAAGGTGGCCATCCTCACCGGCGCCGGCGGCAAGGCCTTCGTGGCCGGGGCCGACATCGCGGCCATGAGCGTGATGAACCCCGTGGAGGCGCGCAACTTCTCACGCCAGCTCCAGGAGGTCACCAGCTTCATGGAGGCCCTGGGCAAGCCCATCATCTGCGCGGTGGACGGCTTCGCCCTGGGCGGCGGCACCGAGATGGCCTTGGCCTGCGACTTCATCTACGCCTCCGAGGCCAGCAAGTTCGGCCAGCCCGAGATCAACCTGGGCGTCATCCCCGGGGCCGGCGGCACCCAGCGCCTCAGCCGCCTGGTGGGCAAGAACTGGGCCAAGGAACTGTGCCTCACCGGCGACATCATTGACGTGGCCCTGGCCAAGGAGATCGGCCTGGTCAACCGGGTCTTCACCTCCGAGGAACTGATGCCGGCGGCGCTCAAGACGGCCAAGAAGATCGCCAGCAAGGGCCGGGTTTCCACCAAGGCCTGCAAGGACCTCATCAACTTTGGCTTCGACGTGCCCCTGGACCATGCCCTGCGCATGGAGGCCGACGCCTTTGGCATCTGCTTCGCCAGCCCCGACCAGAAAGAGGGCATGACCGCCTTCCTGGAGAAGCGCAAGGCCGAGTTCAAGGGCAGCAAGTAGGACCAATGAGAAACGGGGCCCGGCGCGGGCGGGCCCCTATCCCTTAAGCTCCCCAGGCCCGCGTGCAGGCTGCACCATCCATCGCCAAGACTTGAGAGGGGTTGCCATGAATTTCGCGCTGACCGAAGAACAGAAGATGGTCAAGGAGACCGCCGCCCGTTTCGCCGACGAGGTGCTCAAACCCCAGGCGGCCCACTTCGACCACACCCACGAGCACCCGGCCGAGGCCTGCGCCGCCCTGGGCGAGCTGGGCTTCATGGGCATCGCCATCCCCGAGGCCTACGGCGGACCCGGCCTGGACTACATCAGCTACGTGCTGGCCTTGAGCGAGATCAGCCGTGGCGACGCGTCCGTGGGCGTCATCATGAGCGTGTGCAACTCCCTCTACTGCTTCCCGGTCTTCACCTTCGGCACCGAGGAGCAGAAACAGGCCTTCCTCACCCCCGTGGCCAGCGGGGCCAAGCTGGGCTGCTACGGGCTGACCGAGGCCGGCGCCGGCTCTGACCCCGGGGCCATGCGTACCACCGCCGTGCTGGACGGCAATGAGTGGGTCATCAACGGCGAGAAGAAATTCATCACCAACGGCAACGTGGCATCTTACGCCGTCATCGCCGCCCTCACCGACAAGGCCGCCGGCCCCAAGGGCATATCGAGCTTCGTGGTGGACCTGGAGAACACCAAGGGCTTCAAGGTGGGGCGCGTCGAGGAGAAGATGGGCATCTGCGCCTCGGGCACCGCCGAGCTGGTCTTCGAGGACGCCCGCATCCCCAAGGAGAACCTCTTGGGTCAGCCCGGCGCCGGCCTCAAGCAGATGCTCACCACCCTGGACAGCGGACGCATTGGCATCGGCTCCCAGGCGCTGGGCATAGGCCGCGCGGTGCTGGAGGAGGCCCTGGCCTACTCCCAGACCCGCGAGCAGTTCGGCAAGCCCATCAGCGCCTTCCAGGCCATCCAGTGGAAGCTGGCCGACATGGCCGCCGCCCTGGACGCCTCGGAATTGCTGCTCCTGCGCGCCGCCTGGATGGAAGACCAGCACATGCATTTCGAGAAGCAGGCGGCCATGGCCAAGATGTTCGCCGCCGACAGCGCCATGGCCGCGGCCGTGGAGGGCGTGCAGATTCTGGGCGGCTACGGCTACAGCAAGGAATACGCCATGGAGCGCCACATGCGCGATGCCAAGATCACCCAGATCTACGAGGGCACCAACGAGATCATGCGCCTGGTCATCGCGCGCAACCTGCTCAAGGGCAAGTAGCACGAGGCGGGAGGGCCTGCTCCAAGGGGCAGGTCCCTCCCGCGTGTCAATACACTCCCAGCCAAGAGGACTGATCTGGCCATGGCCCCTAAACCAGCCGGCTCATCCGGGCCAAAGAAAGGCGCGCTACCTAAACTGCGTTTGGTGGAGCCGGCTCCCAAGGGCGAGGCTGGCGTCTTCCAGATAAAAATTACCTTGAAGGATGTGAAGCCCGCCATCTGGCGCAGGTTCCAGGTGGCCGGCGACGTCAAGTTCTTCAAGCTGTCGCGGATCATACAAATGGTCATGGGCTGGCATGGCGGGCACCTCCACGAGTTCGTGGTGGGCGGCAAGCACATCGGCGTTCCCGACCCTGATTTTCCGGCCTTGGATGAGATCATCAATGAAAAAAGCCTCAGGCTGAACGAGGTGGTCAAGGACGAAAAGGCCAAGTTTTTTTATGAATACGACTTCGGAGACGGCTGGCGGCACGAGCTGGTGGTGGAAAAGATTCTGCCCAGGGACAAGGAATTGCGACTGCCTCGCTGCCTGGCCGGCAAGCGCAACGGTCCGCCCGAGGACTGCGGGGGGCCGTGGGGTTACATGGACTTGGTGAAGGCCATCGCCAACCCCAACCACCCAGAGCATGACGAAATCACGGAGTGGCTGGGCTTCGAGTTCGACCCCGAGGAATTCGACCTCGAGGGTATAAACATGGCGCTGAGCAAGCTTCGATGAGCCCGGCAGCCCTTCACAGGGGGGGTCATTCTGGGCGACCGCATTAGCATGCAGCGCCACGCCACCGACGAGGGCGTATTCATCCGCTCTCTGGTAATCGCGCGCAACCTGCTCTAGGGCAGGTAAACGCTGGGGAGTGGGGCAGGGCGGTTGAACCTGCCCCTAGGCACGGGAGGAAGGCATGGCCCGCATCGGTATCTTGACCTGCTCCAACTGCACCCAGGACTTGAACTGCGCGGCCATGGTCTGCCTGGGCGACATGCGCAAGCGCCGGGGGTTTTTTGAGCGCTACCCCAAGGACGAACCCCTGGACCTGGTGGGGCTAATAAATTGCTCGGGCTGTCCCACCCTGGCGGCCCCGGAGAAGATAACCAAGCGCCTGGGGGCCTTCGCGGTGGCCAAGATAGACGCCCTGCACCTGTCCTACTGCCTGACCGCCCTGTGCCCCTTCATGGGCCACTACGAGAAGGCCATCAAGGCCGCCTTCCCTGATCTGGAGATTGTGCGGGGCACCCACCTGGCCCCGGACCCGGCCGAGTTTCGCCAGGCGGTCAAGGGCCTGCTCTGCCCGGTCCAGGGGCGCACGCCGGACATGAACGACCACATCAACCGGCCCCGCAGCAAATAAGGTTGCCCATGACCATACCCGCGCAGCCGGCAGGAGCATGACCTTGCTCGCCCAAAAAACGGCCGACCTGATTCTGGCCGGCGACGTGCGCGCCGCCGCGCGGCTCATGCGCGCCGTGGACGACGACCTGCCCGGCGCCGTGGAGGTGCTCAAGCGCCTGTTTCCCCACACCGGCCGCGCCTGGGTGCTGGGCTTCACCGGCTCGCCGGGAGTGGGCAAGTCCACGCTCACCGACGCGGTCATCGGCGCCTACCGCGCCCAGCACCAGAGCGTGGGCGTGGTGGCCGTGGACCCCACCAGCCCCTTCACCGGCGGGGCCATCCTGGGCGACCGCATACGCATGCAGCGCCACGCCACCGACGAGGGCGTGTTCATCCGTTCCCTGGCCACCCGCGGCCAGTTCGGCGGGCTCACGGCCAGCACCCGGGGCGTGGTCACCATCATGGACGCCATGGGCAAGGACCTGGTGCTGGTGGAGACCGTGGGCGTGGGCCAGGACGAGGTGGACATCGTGCGCATGGCCGACACCACGGTGATCGTGGTGGTGCCCGGCCTGGGTGACGACATCCAGGCCATCAAGGCTGGCATACTGGAGGCCGGCGACATCTTCGTGGTCAACAAAATGGACCGCGAGGGCGCTGGCCGCACCGCAGCCGAGTTGCAGGCCATGATCGCCATGCGCGGCCGCAAGGAGGGGGCACCGGAGACCTGGACGCCGCCGGTGCTCATGACCTGCGCCAGCGACGGCCGTGGCGTGGACGAACTGATACAGGCCGTGGCCGCCCACCGGGCCGTGCTCCAGGCCGAGGGCGGGCGGCTATTGAAGGAGCGCCGCCGCGCGCGCGCGCGCATGGAGATACTGGAACTGGTCAAGAACCGGGCCATGACCATTTTGCTAAGACGCCTGGAGAACGGCCAGAGCCTGGACCTGTTGGCTGGCCAGGTGGCCTGCCTGGAGCGCGATCCCTACAGCGTGGTCGAGGAGATCATGGCCCACGCCGCACTGCACGATTAAGGAGGAACAGCCGTGGCTCGCACCGTCAAAAAGGCCTCGCTGGGCCAGCGCATCAAGCGCCTGCGCACCAGCCGCCAGATCAGCCTGGAGACCCTGGCCAACGAGACCGGCCTGGCCGTGGAGCAGCTCCGGCGCATAGAAGAAGACGAGATGAAACCGCCCGTGGCCGTGCTCCTGACCCTGAGCCGGGCCATGGAGATAGATTCGTCCGACCTGCTCAAGGAAGAGGACGAGGCCCTGGCCCAGGAACGCCGCGCCCAGGCCGTGGCCAAGCGCACCGGCCACTACTCCTACCAGGTGCTCACGCCAGAGTCGCGCCACAAGCACCTCAAGGGCTTCCTGGTGAGCATCGAGCCGGTCAGCGACTTGGAGGGGCCGGGCTACCAGCACGAGGGCGAGGAGTTCGTCTACGTCCTCAAGGGCCAGGTGCGCGTGACCGTGGGCGACAACCCCAACGACCTGGCCGCCGGCCAGTCGCTGCATTTCAACTCCAGCCTGGTGCACAAGCTGCGCAACACCGGCGACCGGCCTTGCGAGCTGCTGGTGGTGCTCTACACGCCATAGGCGGCCGCCCGCCGGGCCGGCTGTTTTTTGCCGTCTTCCCAGGGAGGGACCCATGGCCTTCGTCTTGAGCGAAGAGCAACTAATGATTCAGCACATGGCCCATGACTTCGCCCGCGAGGTGATTTTGCCGGGCGCCGCCCTGCGCGACCGCACCCACGAATTCCCGGCCGACAACCTGCGCCAGATGGGCGAGCTGGGCTTCATGGGCATGATGGTGCCCGACACCTACGGCGGCGCCGGCGTGGACGCGGTCAGTTACGTGCTGGCGCTCACCGAGATCGCCTATGCCTGCGCCTCCACGGCGGTGGTGATGAGCGTGCACAACTCCATCTGCTGCGAGTCCATCCTGCACTTCGGCAGCGAGGAGCAAAAGCGTTTCTGGCTGCCCCAGATGTGTACCGGCGAGTGCATCGGGGCCTTCGCGCTCACCGAGCCCCACGCCGGCTCCGACCCCTCCAGCCAGCGCACCACGGCGGTGGCCGACGGCGACGAGTGGGTCATCAACGGCGCCAAGCAGTTCATCACCACCGGCGCCAACGCCGGCGTGACCATCGTCACGGCGGTCAGTGACCGCAGCAAGCGCCACCGGGGCATCAGCGCCTTCCTGGTGCCCAAGGGCACCCCGGGGCTCATCGTGGGCAAGGCCGAGGAGAAACTGGGCCTGAGGGCCAGCGACACCGTGTCGCTGATCTTCGAGGACTGCCGCGTGCCCCGCGAGGCCATGCTGGGCAAGCCCGGAGAGGGCTTCAAGGTGGCCATGGCCGGCCTGGACTGCGGGCGCATCGGCATCGCCGCCCAATCGGTGGGCGTGGCCCAGGCCTGCCTGGACGAGGCCATGGCCTACACCAAGGGCCGCGAGCAGTTCGGTCAGCTTCTTAGCGACTTCCAGGGCCTGCGCTGGCGCATGGCCGAGATGGCCACCGAAATAGAGGCCAGCCGGCTGTTGTGCCTCAACGCGGCCTCGCTCAAGGACCTGGGCCGGCGCTATACCATGGAGGCCTCCATGGCCAAGATGTTCGCCAGCGAGATGGTAAACCGCGTGGCCGGCCAGGCCCTGCAGATGCATGGCGGCTACGGCTATTGCAGCGAGTACCCCGTGGAGCGCCACTACCGCGATGCCAGGGTCTTCACCATCTACGAGGGCACCAGCGAGATTCAGCGGGTAGTCATCAGCAACAACCTGCTGGGACCCGGCACCCGCCGCTAAAGGAAGCGATAGGCAATGAAGGGCATCATCCTGGCCGGAGGTAGCGGCAGCCGGCTCTATCCCACCACCAAGGTGGTGAGCAAGCAGCTCATGATGGTTTACGACAAGCCCATGATCTACTACCCGCTCTCCACCCTGATGCTGGCCGGCATCCGCGAGATACTCATCATCACCACGCCGCACGAGCAGGCCCTGTTCCAGAAGCTCCTGGGCGACGGCACCTGCTGGGGCCTGAACCTGACCTACGCCGCCCAGCCCAAACCCGAGGGATTGGCCCAGGCCTTTGTCATCGGCCGCGATTTTCTGGCCGGGGACGAGGTTTGCCTGATACTGGGCGACAACATCTTCTACGGCCACGGCATGACCAGCCTGTTGCGCCAGGCGGTGGCCGAGCACCAGGGGGCCACCATCTTCCTCTACCAGGTCAAGGACCCCGAGCGCTACGGCGTGGCCGAGTTGGATAGTCTAGGGGTGCCCCGCGCCATCGTGGAGAAGCCCAAGGCCCCCAAGAGCAACTGGGCGGTGACCGGCCTGTATTTCTACGACGCCGACGTGGTGGAGATCGCCGCCGCGCTTAGCCCATCGGCCCGGGGCGAGTACGAGATAACCGACGTCAACAACGAGTATCTGCGCCGTGGCAAGCTCAAGGCCCAGAAGATGGGGCGCGGCTTCGTGTGGCTGGACACCGGTACACCGGCGGCCCTGTTGCAGGCCGCCCAGTTCATGCAGACCATCGAGGAGCGCCAGGGGCTCAAGATAGCCTGCCTGGAGGAGGTGGCCTGGCGCCTGGGCTACATCAGCGCCCAAGAGGCCCTGGCCTGCATGGCCGGCTGCGAGAACAGCCACTACGCGCGCTATCTGCAAGGCATCATCGCCGAGGAGGGCCGCGAGCCGCGGCGGGCATAAACGGGTCGACGGAGTGATCACCCAAACATAGGCCGCCGGCTTTCGTTGTGGGCTTGATGTGGGAAATACTCGGGCGGGGTTTATCCCCGCCCGCTTTTGTGCGCTAGCCGCCGCTTATTCGAAAGGCTTGGAGTAGTAGCGGTAGGAGCGCATCACCTGGTTACGGTTGTCGAAGGTGAGAAAGACCCGCTCGGTGACCAGGCCGCCCGAGCGCTGGCGCTCCCACAGGGCGGTGAAGAGCCGGTCGCCCTTGTCCAGGGAGGTGGGCTCGCCCCAGCGGTCCAGGGCCTGCTCATAGGTCATGCGCCCCACTTCCATGGCCAGTATCTGCTCGATATTGCCGAAGCGGCTGGGGCCGGCGCAGCCCAAGACCACGACGGCCAGCAGCAGGGCCAGCAGCAGCTTGGCGCGCAAGAGGATCGTTCTCATCTCACCACTCCAGTACAAGCCAAATCGTAAGGAAGCAGCCAGGACCCCGGGGCGGGTTTAGATTTCGCCGGCCAGTACCGGCTCCACCACGCCGTGGCCAAACAGGCGGTTGACCTGCTCCATCAACTCCGGGGCCGGGTCCACGCGGTACTGGGCCGGCAGCATCAAGACCGCCTCGCCCTTGCCAGGCACGTTCAGATGCAGCGACACCCGGCAGGAGCCGGGGTACTGGCAGAGCGTCTGGCGCAGGAGCACCAGGCGGTCGCGGGTCAGCCCCGTGGCCTCCAGCTTGAGGCGTAACCGGGTGGTCATGGTCTGGGTGGCCTGGTCCAGGGGCAGTATCTTGGTGGCCTTGATCTTCACCCCGCGCTCGTCCTTGTCCACGGTGCCAGTGACCAACACCGGCGTCTCGCCGTTAAGGTAGCGGCTGCCGTCGGCAAAGCAATCGGGGAAGACCACCATCTCCAGGGAGCCCTTAAGGTCCTCCAGGCGCACGAAGGCCATGCGGTCGCCCTTCTTGGTCACCTTCTCCTTGACCTCGGTGGGCAGCCCCGCCAGACGCACGGTCATGCCGTCGCTGGCCGAGGCCACGGTAACGGTATCCAGGGTGGCCAGGCGGCGTATCTGCTCGCGGTAGGCCTGCAAGGGGTGGCCGGTGATGTAGAAGCCCAGGGCCTCCTTCTCGTAGGCCAGCAGGTCGGCCTCGCGCCAAGGGGCCAGGTCGGGCAGCTTGTGGCTTGTGGCTTGTGGACCTTGGGTGCCGAAGGCGGCGAACATGTTGGTCTGGCCGCCCTCGCGGTCGCGGGAAAGCTTCTGGCCCTGCTCCATGGCCTCGTCCAGCACGGCCATGAGCTGGGCGCGGTGGGCGCCGATGGAATCAAAGGCCCCGCATTTGACCAGGCTCTCCAGCACGCGCTTGTTGACCTTGCGCAGGTCCACGCGCTCGCAAAGGTCGTGCAGGCCGGTGAAGGCCTCGCCGGCGGCGCGGGCGGCCAGGATGGCCTCCACCGCCCCCTCGCCCACGTTCTTGACCGCCGCCAGGCCGAAGCGGATGGCCTCCTCCTTGACCGTGAACTCGCGCTCGCTAAGGTTGATGTCCGGCGGTAGGACCTTGAGGTCGTGGTCGCGGCACTCGCCGATGTGGCGCATCACCGCGTCGGTGTTGTTAACCTCGCTGGTCAAGAGCGCGGCCATGAACTCCAGGGGGAAGTGGGCCTTGAGAAAGGCGGTCTGGTAGGCGATCAGCGCGTAGGCCGCGGAGTGGGACTTGTTGAAGCCGTAGCCCGCGAACTTCTCCATGAGGTCGAAGATCTGCTCGGCCTTCTTGGGATCAACCTGGCCGTCCTTGGCGCCCTGGGCGAAGCGCTGGCGCTGGCTGGCCATCTCCTCGGGGTTTTTCTTGCCCATGGCCCGGCGCAGGATGTCGCCCTCGCCCAGGCTGTAGCCGGCCAGTACCCGGGCGATCTCCATCACCTGCTCTTGGTACACAATGACGCCGTAGGTCTCCTTGAGTATGGGCGCCAACTGGGGCAGCAGGTAGGCGGTTTTCTTTTCGCCGTGCTTGCGGGCCACGAAGTCGTCCACCATGCCCGACTCCAGGGGGCCGGGCCGGTACAGGGCCACCAGGGCGATGACGTCCTCGAAGCACTCGGGACGCATCTTGCTAAGAAGCTCCTTCATGCCCGAGGATTCCAACTGAAACACGCCGGTGGTGTCGCCCCGGGAGAGCAGGGCGTAGGTGGCGGCGTCATCCATGGGGATGTTCTCGATGGAGAAGGCCGGATCGCGCCCCTGGCGCACCATGCGCACGGCCACGTCAATGACGGTGAGCGTGCGCAGGCCCAAAAAGTCGAACTTGATGAGCCCGGCCTTTTCCACGCACTTCATGTCGAACTGGGTGACGGTTTCGTCCTTGGGGCCTTTATAGAGCGGCACCACCTGATTGAGCGGCACGTCGCCGATGACCACCCCGGCGGCGTGGGTGGAGGCGTGGCGGGGCATGCCCTCCAGGGCGCGGGCGATCTCCAGGAGCTTGTGCACCTTGGGGTCGGAGTTCATGCGCTCCTTGAGGCGCGGCTCGCTTTCGATGGCCTTGTCCAGGCTGATGCCCAACACCGCCGGCACCAGCTTGGCGATCTGGTCCACCTCGTTGTAGGGCATGTCCATGACCCGCCCCACGTCGCGCAGCACGGCCCGGGCCTGCATGGAGCCGAAGGTGATGATCTGGGCCACGTGGTCCTTGCCGTAGCGGTCGCTGACGTATTGCAGCACCTCGCCCCGGCGGTTGTAGCAAAAGTCCACGTCAATGTCGGGCATGGACACGCGCTCGGTGTTCAAAAAGCGCTCGAAGATCAGCCCGTAGCGTATGGGGTCCAGGTCGGTGATGCGCATGCCCCAGGCCACCAGGGAGCCGGCGGCCGAGCCGCGCCCGGGGCCCACGGGGATGTCGTGGTCCTTGGCCCAGTTGATGAAGTCGGCCACCACCAGGAAGTAGCCGGCGAAGCCCATCTGCACCAGCACGTCCAGCTCGTAGGCCAGGCGCTTTTCATAGACCTCTCGGTCAATCTCCAGGTCTCGGCTGGCCACCTCGCGGTAGCGCTTGTCCAGGCCGGCGCGGGCCTCCTGGCGCAGCCGGCCCTCGGCGGTCTCGCCGCCCGCCAGGGGGAAGATAGGGAAGCGGTTGTGCCCCAGGGGCAGCTCGAAGTCGCAGGCCTGTGCGATCTGCACGCTGTTGGCCAGGGCCTCGGGCAGGTGGCCGAAGATCATCTCCATCTCGGCGGGCGACTTGTAGTACAGCTCCTGGGGTAGGCGCATGCGGTCAACGTCGGAGATGGTTTTGCCGGTCTGGATGCACAGAAGCGCGTCGTGGGCCTCGTGGTCCTCGCGCTTCAGGTAGTGGCAGTCGTTGGTGGCCACCAGGCCCAGGCCCAGGCGCTGGGCTATCTCGATGAGCCCGGGGTTTACCTGCTTCTGCTCGGGGATGCCGGCGTCTTGCAGCTCGATATAGAAGTTGCCCTCGCCCATGATCCGGGCCAACTCCTCGGCGGCGGCCTGGGCCAGGTCCATCTGCCCGCGCAACAAGAGGCTGGCCACCTTGCCGTGCAGGCAGGCCGACAGGGCGATCAGCCCCTGGCTGTGCTCCCTAAGTAGCTCCAGGTCTATGCGCGGCTTGTAGTAGAAGCCCTCCAGATAGCCGGCCGAGACCAGGCGCACCAGGTTGTAGTAGCCTTCCAGGTCGCGGGCCAGGAGCAGCAGATGGTTGGCCACCTCGTGGCCGGGCCGGTGCTCGCGCTCGCGGCGGTCGCCAGGGGCCACGTAGACCTCGCAGCCGATCACCGGGTGCAGGCCGGCCTTCTTGGCGTACTGGTAGAAGTTCACCGCCCCGAACATGTTGCCGTGGTCGGTGATGGCCACGCTGTCCATGCCCAATTCCTTGGCGCGGGCCATCAAGTCATTAAGGCGGATGGCGCCGTCCAAGAGGCTGTAGGCGGTGTGGCAGTGCAGATGGACAAAGGGGGAGGGCATGCTACTCCCACTCAATGGTGGCCGGCGGCTTGCTGGATATATCCAGCACCACGCGGTTGACCCCCTTGACTTCGTTGATGATGCGGCTACTCATGCGGCTGAGCAGTTCGTAGGGCACGCGGGACCAGTCCGCGGTCATGGCGTCCACGCTGTCCACGATGCGCAGGGCGATGACGTCCTCGTAGGTGCGCTCGTCGCCCATGACCCCCACGGTCTTGACCGGCACCAGCACCGCGAAGCTCTGCCAGACCTTCTCGTAGAGCCCTGCCGCGCGCATCTCCTCCAGCACGATGGCGTCGGCGGCGCGCAGGGTGGCTAGCCGTGGCTTGGTGACCTCGCCCATGATGCGTATGGCCAGGCCCGGCCCGGGGAAAGGCTGGCGGCTGACGATGGTCTCGGGCAGGCCCAGCTCGCGCCCCACCTCGCGCCCCTCGTCCTTGAACAGCTCGCGCAGGGGCTCCACCAGCTTTAGCTTCATGCGCTCGGGCAGGCCGCCCACGTTGTGATGGCTCTTGATGACCGCGCTGGGGCCCTTGAAGCTGACTGATTCTATGACGTCGGGGTAGAGGGTGCCCTGGGCCAGGAAGTCCACTTGGCCTATCTTGGCCGCCTCGGTCTCGAAGACCTCGATAAAGGTGTGGCCGATGATGCGCCGCTTTTGTTCGGGGTCGGTGACGCCGGCCAGACGGTCCAGGAAGAGCTTGCCGGCGTCCACCACGATCAGGTTGAGCTTGAAGGCGTCGCGGAAGAGCCCGGCTACCTCGGCAACCTCGCCCTGGCGCAAGAGCCCGTTGTCCACGAAGATGCTGGTGAGATTGCCGGCGACGGCCCGGTGCAGCAGAAGCGCCACCACCGAGGAGTCCACCCCGCCGGAAAGCGCGCAGATCACCTTCTGGCCGGCCAGGCGTTCCTGGAGGTCGGCCACGGTGGCCTCCACGAAGTTGTGCATGGTCCAGATGGGCCGGCAGCCGCACTCGCCCAGCACGAAGGCCGCCAGCATGGCCGCGCCCTCGGGGGTGTGGGCCACCTCGGGGTGGAACTGCACGCCGTATAACCGCCGGCGCACGTCGCCCATGGCCGCCACCGGCGAGTTGCCGCTCAAGGCCAGGATGTCGAAGCCGTGGGGCATCTTCTCGATGCGGTCGCCGTGGCTCATCCACACCTGGTGGGGCTCGGTGGGGTCCAGGTCGCGCAGGGGGCCGTGGGCCGCCTTGATGGCGATCTTGGCCGGCCCGTACTCGCGCTTCTCGCCCCGGGCCACCACGCCTCCCAAGAGGTGGGTGATGATCTGCATGCCGTAGCAGATGCCCAAGACCGGCACGCCCAGGTCAAATATGCCCGGGTCCACGCTGGGAGCCCCAGGCGCATAGACGGATGCCGGCCCGCCGGAGAGGATCACGCCCATGGGGTTGTAGGCCTTGATCTCGTTGAGAGGCATGGTGCAGGGGTGTATCTCGCAGTAGACCCTGGCCTCGCGCACCCGGCGGGCGATGAGCTGGGTGGTCTGGGAGCCGAAGTCCAGCACCAGGACTTTTTCGGCGTGTATGTCGCTCACGGGTGTCTCCATTGGCTTAAGGCGGCGAGTGCCCGCCATTGGTTTTAGCGGTCCTGGCGGCCGGCCGCCGGCGATCACTCCATGCGGTAGTTGGGCGCTTCCTTGGTGATGGTCACGTCGTGCACGTGGCTCTCACGCAGGCCGGCGGCGGTGATGCGGACGAAGCGGGCCTTTTGCCGCAGCTGTTCCAGGTCGGCGGCGCCCACGTAGCCCATGCCGGCCTGGAGGCCGCCCACCAACTGGTAGACGCTCTCGGCCAAAGGCCCCCGGAAAGGCACCCGCCCCACGATGCCCTCGGGCACCAGCTTCTGGGCCGGGTCCTCGGAGCTTTGGCCATAGCGGTCGCCACTGCCGGCGCGCATGGCGTCTATGGAGCCCATGCCCCGGTAGACCTTGTAGCGGCGGCCCTGGTAGAGGATCGTCTCGCCGGGGCTCTCCTCGGTGCCGGCGAACAGGGACCCGATCATCACCACCAGGGCCCCGGCGGCCAGGGCCTTGGTCATGTCGCCGCTGAACTTGATGCCGCCGTCGGCGATCATGGGCACCCCCGCGGGGATGGTCACCTTGGCCACGTCCATGATGGCCGTCATCTGGGGCACGCCCACGCCGGCCACCACGCGGGTGGTGCAGATGGAGCCCGGCCCCACGCCCACCTTGACCGCGTCCACGCCGGCCTCGATCAGGGCCTTGGCGCCCAAAGCGGTGGCCACGTTGCCGGCCACCAGTTGGCAGCCGGGATAGGCGGCCTTGATGGCCCGCACGCTGTCCATCACGTTCTGCGAGTGGCCGTGGGCCGAGTCCAGGCAAAGCACGTCCGCCCCGGCCTCGATCAGGGCGCGGGCGCGCTCCAGGCCGTCTGGTCCCACGCCCACCGCCCCGCCCACGCGCAGGCGCCCCAACTCATCCTTGGCGCTGAGCGGGTACTTGCGCAGCTTCTCAATGTCCTTGATGGTAATGAGCCCCTTGAGTTCACCCTTGTCGTCCACCACCAAGAGTTTTTCGATGCGGTGCTGGTGCAGGATGGCCTTGGACTCGTCCAGGGTTATGCCTTCCAGGGCGGTGACCAGGCGGTCCTTGGTCATGACCTGGTCCACGCGCTGGTCCAGGTTGGTCTCGAAGCGCAGGTCGCGGTTGGTGACGATGCCCACCAGCTTCTTGCCCACCACCACCGGCACGCCACTGATGCGGTAGCGGGCCATGACCTCCAGCACCTGGTGCAGGTTGGCCTCCGGCGAGACGGTCACCGGGTCCACGATCATGCCGGACTCGGACTTCTTGACCTTGATGATCTCCAGGGCCTGGTGCTGGATGGACATGTTCTTGTGGATGAAGCCCAGGCCGCCCTGCTGGGCCATGCTTATGGCCGTCTCGGCCTCGGTGACGGTGTCCATGGCCGCGCTGACGATGGGAATGTTCAACCGTATCTTACGGGTCAGCCAGGTGGCGGTGTTCACCTCCCGGGGCAGCACCTGGCTAAGGCCGGGCTGCAACAGCAGGTCGTCGAAGGTCAGGCCGAGATCAAAAAGATAGTCAGGCATGCCTATGTCTCCAAGGTTGCCGAGAGTGAAGCGCCCGCTTGGCTCCTGGCCGGGCCAGGGGCCGCGCGGGATCAAGCGCCGATAGGGGCCAGGTCGTCCAGGAGGATGCCCTCCAGCAGGCCGGCGTCCATGACCGTCAGCCGGTCCAGGCCCAAGACCGCAAGCAGGCCCCGCAGGATGGCCAGGCCTGGGATTATTATATCCGCCCGCGCCGCCTCCAGCCCCTGGAGACCGCGGCGGCTGGCCAGGGGCAGGCTGGCCAGGCGGTCCAGTTCCCCCTGCAGGCGGGTGGCCGTCACCTCCAGGTTGTTGACGGCCTCGGGCTGGTAATCCGTCAGCCCCAGCACCAGCGAGCCCAGGGTGGCGGCGGTGCCGGCGGATGCCACCAGGCGCCGGCAGGTCCGGCCGGCCAGGGGTCTTAAGGCCTCCTCCACCGCCCGGGTCAGGGCTTTGAGTTCCGCCGGGGCGGGTGGGTCGGAGCGCAGATACGCCTCGCCCAGGTGAACGCAGCCCAGGGGCAGGCTCAAGGGGGGCGCGGTCTCGTCGCCCAGGTCCACCACCTCGCTGGAGCCGCCGCCCACGTCGGCCAACAGCGCCCCTTCCGCCGGGCCGGCCAGGCGGCTAAGGGTGCCCAGGCGCGAAAGCCGGGCCTCCTCCTGGCCGCTGAGCACCCGCGCCCGATTGAGCGACAATTCGCGGGCCAGCTCGGCCACCAGGGCCGGGCCGTCGCTGGCCAGGCGGCAGGCCTGGGTGGCGGCCAGGGCCACCCGGCTGGCCCCCAGGCCCCGGGCCGTCTCCGCGAAGGCTTTGGCCTCCCGTTTGGCGGCTTGCCTGGCCTCGGGGTGCAGTCTGCCCCCGGGCTTGAGACCCCGCCCCAGGCGGGGGGTGGCCAGGGCGCGCCCCACGGCCGTCCAATGGGAATCCTGCACGTCGGCCACCAACAGGCGAAGAGTGTTGGAGCCCAGGTCCATGGCCGCGGCGCGGATCACGAGGTTGTCAGTCACGATGTGTAGGTATGGCGGCAGGTTGCAGGGTGCACCCCATGACGAGCGTCCAGTGGCGGCGGTTGCCCCTTTTCTAGCAGACCAGGCGCCCCTTGACAAGGGCCAAGCCCGCCGCCGGGTGGCTGTGCTATACGCAAGTAGGCTAATGTCCTCCGCTTTGCGCTCAAGCGAGTAGTTTGATCGCAAATTGGTACGGGCGGTTCGCTGTGTTATTATCCAGGGTCATGGACAACTTGGAACCCAAGGGACTTCTCTGGCGCCTGGCCGGGGCCAAGACCGCCGCCCAGGTATCCCTGGAACTTGGCGGGGCCAAGGCCATGGAATCACTGCTCAAGCAGACCGGGTACGCCCGCCAGCCCCAGGGCCTGGCCAGCCGCCTGGCCAGCGAACTGGAACGCGGGTTGCCGCTTCGGTTGGGGCCGGGGGAGCGCCGGGCCTTGGCGCGCTTCTGCGACGCCCCGGCCCTGATGGAGCAGGCCCGCCAGGAGGCCTCCCGGCGGTTGCCCCCGCCACCCGGAGGGCCGGTGCCGGCCAGCCAAATGCGCTTGAGCCCCGAGGAAACGGCGGCCCTTTGGCCCTGGATAAGCGGCCAGGTCTTTTTGCGCCTGGCCCGGGCCCACCTCCTGGCGCCCGGCGATGACCTGGCCAGCGCCGCCTGGCAGTCCCTGGAGGACTTCATCGCGGCCAACCCCCCGCTGTTGGGGCCAGGCTGGCAGGGTGGCCGGATCATCGCCCTACGCCTGGCCAACTGGCTGTGGGGCCTGCGCTTCATGGGCGAGGACCTGACCCAGGCTCCCGAGCTGACCGCCAGGGTGGCGCTGCATCTATGGCTCATGGCCCAGGCCCTGGCCGCCGAACTGGAGCAGGGCCGGGCCGCGCCCGGCGCCGGCCTAGTGGGACCGGCGGCGGCCCTCTTGATGTTCTGCGCCGGCCTGCCCTTCATGGAGGGAGTGGCCCAGTGGCAGCCCCTGGCCGCGGCCTGCCTGGGGCCGGCCCTCATGGCCGCCTGGCAGGATGGCCCCCTGGAGGCCACCGCCCTGGCCGCGGAGGCCTGCGAGTGGGCCGGCCTGGGCCTGTGGACCGGCGCCAACCTCAAGCTGGAGATGCCGGGGGTGGTGGCCGGGCTGCACAAGCTGGCCGGCCTGTGCCGCGCCTTGGCCCCGCCCTGGGGGGCCGGCGCCTACTGGGGGCAGGGACCGGCCGGCGCGGTGCTGGGCTTTGACCCCGCGCCGGAATCATGGTTCAGCGGGCCGGCCAACCTGGCCGCCGTGCTATTGAGCGCCCCGGAGCTGCGTGGCCCGCGCCAGGTGGACGAGCGTCTCTATTGGCTCCACGGTCCCGAGGCCGGCCAGAAGCTGCGTCTCTTGGCCGGCGGGCCGGCCCCGGCCCCCCTGGAGGCCCCCGGAGTTGGCCTGGGGGTTCTGGCCGCCGAGATGGCCGGCCACAAGGTGGGCGCGGCCCTGGTCCTGGGGGCCGGACAAGACCCGGCCGCGGCCCTGTCCCTGTCCCTCTGCCTGGACGGCCAGGGCTTTCTGCTGCCGCCCGGGCCAGCCGGCAGCGGACCCCTGGCCCCCCACCTGCGGGCGCGGGCGGCCCACAACGCCGCGCGCATTGACGAGGCCGAGCCCCGGGGCGGGAGCGTGGTCCTGGAGGGCCTGCAAAGCGGCGCCCGTTACCGCTTCCTGGCCGCCAGCCACGACGGCTACGCCTTCTTAAAGGACCCCGTGCGGCTACGCCGGCGGGTGTATCTTGACCTGGCGCGGGGCTTGGTCAACATCGTGGACCAGGTGCAGGCCAAGGGCCGGCACCTGTGCGAGGTGTTCTTCCGCCTGCCCGTGGACTGCCAGGTGCAGGCCCTGGCCGACGGATCGCTGCTTTTGCGGGGTGGCTTTGGCCGGGCCTTTCTGCGGCCAGAGCCCAAGGCCCACGTCAGCCTCTTCCTGGGGCGCAGCGACCCCACCCTGGGCTGGCTGGCCACCCGCCTGGGGCAGGTGGTGCCGGCGCCGGTGGTGCGCATCCAGGCCCTGGTGGAGGGCAACGCCCGCCTGACCACCATGCTGGCCCTGGCATCCCCGGCTCAGGGGCCGGGGGAGTGCGCATGAGCGGTAAGCTGGGCATCTTCGTTTCCTCGGACCGGCACCTTGACCACCTGCTGGGCATCGCCCGCGCCGCCCACCAGGCCGGCAAGGAGTTGACGGTTTTCCTCACCCACCGGGGGGTGCTGCTGACCCGGGAACCGGCCTTTGCCCAACTGGAGGGCCTGGCCCTGGTGAGCCTGTGCCAGGTCAACTTCTCGGCTTGGGGGCTTCGGCGCCCCGTGCCGGGGGTGGCGGAGGAAGACTTCGCCAGCCAGGCCCGCCACGCCGCCATGATCGCCGGCTGCGACCGCTACATCGTGCTGTAGGAGGACCTGCCATGCGGGTGAGCAGGGTGGCCGTCTTGATACGTGAGCCAAGCGACGCCTGGGAGGGCCTGCGCTCGGCCCTGGGTCTGATGGTGGAGAACCTTGTGGCGGATTGCTATTTCATCGGCGCGCCCGTGAAATTGCCCGCTGGCAAGACCTCCGGGGACTTCCAGGACAGCCTGGAGCTGCTGGCCGACCTGGATGGCCAATGCTTCACCGACAACCCGGCCGACGCCGAGCGCTACCAGTTCCTGACCCACGCCAGCCTGGAGCGGATGGCCGCGCGCTTGCCAGGCTACGGCCTGGTGATACCCTTCTAGGCTGGGCCGGCGGGAGGCGCCTGATGAAGCAGTTGCAGATAGTCAAGAGCCCGCCCGACGCTCTCACCCTGCTCTTGATGGAGGCCTGCGGCCAGGGCCGCGAGGTCACGCGCTATGACCTTTACCAGGACCAGGACTACGCCCGGCTGGTGGAGCTCATCTTCAGCCATGAACAGGTGGTAAGCTGGTGGTGAGCGGTAGACGCCCGCCTTCCCGCCGCGGCTAGCCCCCACCCTCCCACACGAGGAACCCATGTCCCAGCCTGCCCCCGCCGCTACCTCCTGGGTCATCTTCAGACTGCAAGGCCAGTTCTTTGGCCTGCCCGTGGAGGACACCTACGAAATGCTGGTGGTGCCCGAGGTCACCGTCCTGCCCCAGGCCCCGGACTACGTGCGCGGCATGATAAACCTGCGCGGCCAGGTAATGCCTTTGGTGGACCTGCGTAGCCGCCTGGGCATGGCCACCTCCCGCGCCGACAAGGACAGCCTGGTGCGTATGCTGGAACAGCGCGAGCAGGACCACAAGAACTGGCTGGCCGAGCTGGAGGCCAGCGTGCGCGAGCGGCGGTCCTTCCGCCTGACCACCGACCCCCACCAGTGCGCCTTTGGCAAATGGTATGACGCCTTCTCGACCGACGACCTGCGCCTGTCGGGCCACCTGCTCAAGTTCGACGCTCCCCATCAACGCGTTCATCAGGTGGGCAAAGAGGTTATTGATCTCATGGCCCGCAAGGAACACGAGGCCGCCCTGGCCCTCATAGACCGCACCCGCGACACCACCCTGGGCAAGTTGGTGGCCCTGTTCGGCGAGGTGCGCGACATCGTGCGCAACAGCCAAACCGAGATCGCCCTGGTGACCCAGCGCCAGGGGCGGTTCCTGGCCGTGACCGTGGACGCCGTGGACGCCGTTGAGGAACTGCAGCCAGGCAGCGTGGAAGAGATGAGGGGCGGGCTGGCCGGCCTGGCCACCAACCTGGTCTGCCGCATCGGCCGGCGCCAGGAGGGCGGGGCCATGGTGCTCCTATTGGACCTGGGCCGGCTCTTCGAGGAGACCACCAACCTGTAGCCAGCGGCGCGGACAAAGCAAGGGGGCGCTCCGGCAGGAGGCGCCCCCTTTGGGTTGTCTCGGCGGCGGGTGCGGTTACATGTTGTAGAGTTCTTCGCCGAAGAGACGGATCCAGTCTTTCTTCAAGGCCTCCACGGCCTGGCCGATCTGCTGCGGTCCCACCCCCAGGATGAGAATGGTGGCCTCGCCAGTCTGGATGGCCGGGTAGAGGTATTCCAGGTTGACCCCGGCGCGCTTCAAGGGGTTGAGCACGGCCAGCAGGCCGCCGGCGTGGTGGGGGGTCTCGGCGGCGATCACTTCGTTGATCTTGGCCTCCAGGCCCTGGCTGGCCAGAATGTTGGCCGCCTTGTCCGGGTTGTCGGGCACGAAGTACAAAAGGCCCTCGCCGGCCGGGGTGGAGGTGGTGACGAACAGGGCGATGATGTTGACGCCCGCCTCGCCCATGAGCTCGCTGACCTTGGCCAGTTGGCCGGGCTGGTTGGCCATGCTTATGCAAATCTGCTTGACGGTCATGCCGGCTTCTCCTTGCTAGGGCTTTGTGAGCCTAAAGTCCTTTTCCCCTTGTGGCGCTGCCGGTGGGCTGGCCGTCCCGGCTACGCTGGGCGGTGCCTCGCTATTTTGACGCGGCGCTCCTGGCGGCCTCCAGGGCCTGGCGGGCGCTGTCGGCGCCGACTTGCAGGGCGTGGCGATTCAACTCCAGGACCTTGGGCTTTTTGCCCAGATTGGTCTCGGCCAGGGCCTCGGAGAAGGCCTCCAAGCTCAAGACCCCGGTGGCCTGGGCGAAAGCGCCCATCATCACCACGTTGGCCGAACGGTCCTCGCCCAACTCGTGGGCCAGGTCGGTGGCCGGCACCTTGACCACGTTAAGGTCCTGGCGGTTGACCACGCTGCCCACCAGGGTGCTGTTGACCAGCATGATGCCCCCGGGGCGCACCAGGTTGGCATACTTCAAGAGGCTGGGGTTGTTCATCACCACGGCGATGTCGGGGCTACTGGCCACGGGGCTGGCGATCTCGTCGTCGCTGACCACCACCGTGCAGTTGGCCGTGCCGCCGCGCACCTCGGCCCCGTAGGAGGGCAGGTAGGTGACGTTCTTGCCCTGGCGCATGGCGGTCAGGGCCAGCATGTAGCCCATCATCAGCACGCCTTGGCCGCCGAAGCCGGCGAATACGCTCTTGATGGTCATTATTCGCCTCCCCCCTTGGCTTCCTGGTAGCCGGTCTCGTCCTTGATGACTCCCAGGGGGAAGACCTGGGCCATGGTGCTGTCAATCCACTTGAAGGAGTCCACGGGGCTCATCTTCCAGTTGGTGGGGCAGGGCGAGAGCACCTCCACCAGGGCGAAGCCCAGGCCGTCAAGTTGCACCTGGAAGGCCTTCTTGATGGCCTTGCCGGCCTTCTTGATGGCCTGGGGCGAGTTGACCGTCACCCGCTCCAGGTACACGCTGCCCTTGGCCACGGCGAGCATCTGTGTCAGGTCCAGGGGCGCCCCGTCGCGGGCCGCCACGCGCCCCTTGGGGGTGGTGGTGGAGCCCATGCCCACCAGGGTGGTGGGGGCCATCTGGCCGCCGGTCATGCCGTAGGTGGCGTTGTTGACGAAGATGGCCGTGATCTTCTCGCCGCGGTTGGCGGCGTGGATGGTCTCGGCGGTGCCGATGGCGGCGATGTCGCCGTCGCCCTGGTAGGTGAAGACCACCCGGTCGGGCAGCACCCGCTTGATGCCGGTGGCCACGGCCAGGGCCCGGCCGTGGGGGGCCTCGCCCATGTCCACGTCGAAGTAGTTGTAGGCCAGCACCGCGCAGCCGGCCGGCGGCACGCCGATGCAGCGCTCGCGGATGCCCAGTTCGTCTATGGCCTCGGCCACCAGGCGGTGGATGATGGAATGGCCGCAGCCGGGGCAGTAGTGAAAGATGGCCGGCTTGAGGCTCTGGGGGGTCTTGAATACCTGCTTCATGACAGTCCTCCCACCAGGCGCGCGCGAGAGGGGCCGTCCTCGTTGAGGTGGGCGCCGTAGTAGTAGTGGCTGATCTGGTGGGCGATCTCCTCGGGGGTGGGCACCACGCCGCCGGGCCGGCCGTAGAAGTGCACCTGGGCCTGGCCGTTGACCGCCAACCGCACGTCCTCCACCATCTGGCCCGAGTTCATCTCGAAGACCAACAGATGCCGCACCACCCGGCTAAGCTCCTCCAGGGGCTTCGTGGGGAAGGGCCACAGGCTCTTGGGCCGGAACAGCCCCACCTTGAGCCCCATCTCGCGCACCCGCTTGATGGCGCCCTTGGCGATGCGCGCCGAGGTGCCGAAAGCCACGATGACCAGGCGGGCGTCCTCGCAGAGGTAGGTGTCCCAGTCGGTTTCGGCCAGGGTCACGGCGTCGTACTTGCGGACGAGCTTGTAGTTGTGGTTCTCCAGGACCTTGGGGTCCAACAAGAGCGAGAGGATGGTGCGCTGGGGCCGGCCGGCGGCGCCGGTGAGCGTCCAGTCCTTGGCCGGCAGGCTGGCCAGGTCGGTCATCTCGGGGAACTCAACAGGCTCCATCATCTGGCCGATCATGCCGTCGCCCAGGATCATCACCGGGTTGCGGTACTTGTCGGCCAGGTCGAAGGCCTTGATGGTCAGGTCGCAGAGCTCCTGGCAGGAGGCCGGGGCCAGCACGATGCAGCGGTAGTCGCCGTGGCCGCCGCCCCGGGTGGCCTGGAAATAGTCGCTCTGGGCCGGGGCGATGTTGCCCAGGCCGGGGCCGCCACGGGTCATGTTGACGATCACCGCCGGCAGCTCCAGGCCGGCCAGGTAGCTGATGCCCTCCTGCTTGAGGCTGATGCCCGGGCTAGATGAGCTGGTCATCACCCGGCCGCCGGCCATGGAGGCGCCGATGACCATGTTGATGCTGGCCAGCTCGCTCTCGGCCTGCACGAAGGTGCCCCCCACCTCCAAGAGCCGGCCCGACATGTACTCGGGCACCTCGTTCTGGGGGGTGATTGGGTAGCCGAAGTAGTAGCGGCAGCCGGCGCGCACCGCCGCCTCGCCCAACGCATGATTGCCCCGCATCAGTTGTCTAGCCACGGTACACCTCTATGGCCAGGTCCGGGCAGACCGTGGCGCACATGGTGCAACCCGTGCAGCCCTCCTTGCCCTCGGCCTGGCAGAACTCGGCCGGGTAATAGCCCTTCTCGTTCAGGGCCGTGCTCACCGCGATGCGCTTCTTGGGGCAAAACGCCATGCAGAGCTGGCAGCCCTTGCATTTCTCGCGGTTGATCTTTATCTCGCCTTTGGCCATGGGCATCTCCGCGTTTTTTGGCCTAACCTGGCCGGCAACGGCTGTTTCGCAAAAGAATTCCTTACTAACAGAGGGTGCTGGGCATGTCAAGGCGCCGGCTGCGTTACAGCCATGGTTTGACAGCGCCGCCACCGCCGGCTACCATTGCACAGTGGGCCTCGGTTGGTGAACTCATTGTCATGACTTAAAAAATGGTTGACGCCATGGACGAGTGCGCATGCGGCTGCCACGGCGCCCGGCAAGGCCAGGACGCCCGGGAGCTTTTGGAAAGATATCACCAATTTCCCTGCGAGTATATGTTCAAGGTCATCGGCTTCGCCGGCCCGGACTTTGAGTCCCAGGTGTGCCAGGCGGCCCAAGGCGCCCTGGGGGCCACGGCCGCTGCCCAGGTCCAGGCCCGCTGCCGGCCCTCCTCTGGGGGGCGCTATTTGGCCGTGACCCTGGAGGTGGCCGTGAGCGGCGCGGCCCAGGTGCTGGCCATCTACGCGGCGCTCAAGCAGGTTCAGGGCGTGGTGGTCCTGGTCTAGGCCGGGGGCCCCCGGCTGGGCATAGACGGGTCGGGATAGGTTGTGTCCTGACCGGCCTTGCCGGCTCCCGTGGAGGGCTTGCCGAGCGAACCAACAAAGAAGGGCTACTGCCACTCCGCCGTGGGACGGATGAACCAGGTGGTGTCCGGGTCGGCGCCGGCGATGCGGCGCAGCACCAGTTCGGTGAAGGCCAGGTCCAGGTCCTTGGGGGCCAGGTTCCAGAAGTTCAGGGCGTTGGCGCGGTTCAAGGTCGCGCCGCCATCGGAGAGCGCCACCAGCAGCAGATAGAGGCTGGTGGCCGGCACCGACAGGCCCATCTCGAAGATACGCTGTTCCATGACCCCTCCAGGTCGGGCCGAAACCCCATGGTTGACCGCCGCCCAGCGGCGTGCCGAAAAACATAGCACACCCCGGCCGGCCAGTCACCGCCGCCGCGCCCCGGGCTTGACGCCCCAGCCGAATTTGCTAGAAATGAAGAAAGCCCCGCCGCCCGCCGGCACTGGACAGCGCCATCCCGCCGCCCCCCGGGCGTGGCGGACCACCGAAAGGCCAGCCCATGCAAGTACCCGTCCTGGTGTTCCCCCAGACCGCCCTGCGCCGCTCCCTGTTTGGCATGCTGTGGCCCCTGTGCCAGCCGGTGCGGGTCCTGGAGCCCGCCGGCCTGGGGGGCGCGCCAACGGCCTCGCCGCTGATGGCCGCCGGCCTGGTGGAGGTCCTGCGCCCGCCGGCCGACCCCACCGCCGGCCAGGGGGCCCAGGCACGCGAACTGGACCGCGCCTTGCGCCAGTGGGAGGCCTGGGCCGCCCAGCACAAGGGCAGCGGCCTGGCCGAGGCCTTGAAGGCCGGCCTGGAGCTGCCCAGCCCCGACCGCGAGTCCTACCGCGAGCTGCGCCAGGGCATTAAAGGCGGCCAGCCCTCGGCCAAGCCCCTCCTGGAGGCCGTATCCGGGCTAAGCGGCGACCTGTTCCTGCGCCTGATGCAGCTCAAGGACCAGGAGGCGGCCCAGATGGAGGAGCTTCAGGCCAGGGTGGAGCAGGGCCAGGACCGCCTGGCCCAGATCATCGGCCTGGAGGAGGAGGACGTGCTGCCGGCGGACTACGAGGAGCCCTTCTGGCAGAAGCTGCCGCCTTTGGACTACGACCTGGCCGTGGACCGCCACTTGGCGCGCCGCCTGGGGGCCTGGGCCGATCTGGCCCGGCGGGCCGATCTGGCGGAAACCTGGCTGGCCAGTGGCGACCTGGAGGCCGTGGGCTGGCTGCTGGCCACGGCCAACCGCCGGCTGCTGCCCGCCGACCAGGCCGGGCGCTCGCCGGCTGGGGCCGAGACCATGCCCGCCTGGCCGCCCCAGGGGTTCGAGCCCGCCGCCGACAGCCCCCTGGCCCAGGAGGCGGCCCGCCTGCTGCTGCCCGGCCTGGGGCACCTGACCGGCGAAGAACTCATCCAACTGGGTGAGTCCCTGGACCAGGATGGCGTGCTCAGCCAGATGCGCCAGGGCCTGGCCAACCTGCTGGGGCGCCTGGCCACGGAGCCCTGGTCCGCCGGTCTGCGCGCCGAACTGGCCGCCCCGGCGCGCATGCTCTCCCAGTCCCTGGCCAGCCACCTGGAGGCCCTGGGCGTGGCCGCCGGCCCCCCCAGCCGGGGGCTTAGCATCCTGGCCCTGCCGGGGCTGAAGCGCGGCCAGGCCCTGGGCCTCTTGGCCGGCGGCGACGACCAGGGTCTGCCCAGCCTGGGGGACTGGCCGGCCCGTTGGCCGGCGGGGTCATGCCCGGTACTGGCGGCGTGGTAGGGGGGTGCCCCCCACGGGGCATAAAAAGCTCAAGCAAGACGGGCGGGGATAAACCCCGCCCCTACATTAATATCTCGATCTCATAGTCTTTTATTGGTGTAGGGGCGGGTTTTTCCCCGCCCGTGGGTTTCCGCGAGAACGTCGGCGGCGCTATATGAAGCCGGCCCTTACTTGAAGGTCTGCATGCGCTTCAGGTCCGGCGGGTAGACGTAGCGGGGGTCCATGGCGTAGACCACGGGCAGGCCCCAGTAGACCCAGCCGTTGACCCGGCCGCGCTGGCCGTGGTGGGGCGAGTGCCGCTCGGCCAGCTTGTCCTGTTCCTTGGAGCGCAGGGGATCGCCCCAGAAGCCGTGGCGGATGTTGTACACCCGCTTGAAGCCGGCCTTGACCAGGGCGTCGGCCGCGTCGGCGCCCTCGTCGCCGTCGCTGCTGAGCACGATCAGGCGGTCCTCGGGCTTGAACAGGGACTGCACCACGCCCACGAAGTCGGGGTTGGGCTCCAGGCTGACCTGATAGCCGGTGTAGGGGGCCTTGCCGCCCTGGAAGGGGCCGTCCTGCACCTGGAAGTCGTTGGTCATAAAGCGCCAGGGCACGTTGTAGGCCTGGGGCGGGTGGCCCAGGAGCATGTACTCGGCGCGGTTGCGGGCGTCTATCAGGAAGGTGCCCTTGGGGTCCTGGCCCAGCATTTCCCAGGCCTCCAGGGCCTCGATGGTGCTGGCGCGGGAGGCCTCGCGGGCCGGCGCGGGCAGGGCGCACGCTAGGAGCAAAATCAGGGCCGTCAGGCTGGCTAGGATTGGGCGCATGGCGGGCTCCCCTGTTGAATTCCCATGATTTTCAAGGTGATGTTACGCAAGACCCGCCGGGTTGTCAACGCGTGGCAGCCCATTTGACCCTGGCCCCCGGGCGTGCTATGGTTCGTACTAGCCATTGATATTCACCACTTATGCCGGCACGGCACTGGAAAATCCCATGAGTCTGGAGCTTGAGGCCGCCCCGGTCCTGGAAGCCGCCCTGGCCAAGGCCGGGCAGATGGCCGAGCTGTTCTTGGAAGAGAGCTATGGCCTTAGCGTGGTCATGGACGACAACAAGGTGGAGAAGGTCATCGGTGGGGTGGACCGGGGGGCCGGCCTGCGCCTGATCCACGACCTGCGCACGGCCTACGCCCACACCAACGACCTGAGCCAGGCGGGGCTTTTACCCCTGGCCAAGAACCTGGCGGCCCTGGCGGCAGGCCCCCGGCAGGCCCCGGTGGCCGCCCGGCGCCTGGAGCCGGGCCTGGTCTATCAGGTGGTCAAGGCCCCCCAGGACGTGGCCACGGCCCACAAGGTGGAGATGGTGCGGGCGGCCAACGCCGCCGCCCGGGGCGTGGACCCCCGGGTGCGCCAGGTGCGGGTGATGTACCTGGAGCGGGTGCAACAGGTGCGGGTGGTCAACTCCCTGGGCGTGGAGGCCTGGGACCGGCGCGCCCACTTGGTGATGGCCGTGCACTGCGTGGCCAGCGACAACGGCCTGATGCAGGTGGGCTACGAGACCGCCGGCGGCCTGGGCGGGCTGGAGGTGCTGGAGGCGGTGGGCCCCGAGGAGGTGGCCCGCGCCGCCGCCCGGCGGGCGGTGATGATGCTCACCGCCCGGCCGGCCCCGGGCGGGGCCATGCCCGTGGTGCTCTTCAGCAGCGCCGGGGGCACCATGGTGCACGAGGCCGTGGGCCACGGCCTGGAGGCCGACCTGGTGCTGGAGGGCATGAGCGTCTACCAGGACAAGATCGGCAAGCAGGTGGCCAGCCCGCTGGTCACGGTAATTGACGACGGCACCATCGCCGGCCGGCGCGGCTCCTCGGGCTTTGACGACGAGGGCACCCCCAGCCGGCGCAATGTGCTCATCAAGGACGGCGTGCTCCTGGGCTACATGAACGACCGGCTGTCGGTGCTCAAGATGGGCGGTGAGCCCACGGGCAACGGCCGCCGCGAGAGCTATCGCCAGCGCCCCATTCCCCGCATGACCAACACCATCATCGCCCCCGGTTCCGACGACCCCGAGGCCATCATCCGCGACACGCCCAGCGGCTTGTTGGTCAAGAAAATGGGCGGCGGCCAGGTGAACACGGTCAACGGCGAGTTCGTCTTCGAGGTGGCCGAGGGCTACCTCATTGAAAAGGGCCAGGTGGGCCAGCCGGTGCGCGGGGCCACGCTCACCGGCAGCGGTCCGGCGGTGCTGATGCAGATTGACCGCGTGGCCAGCGACCTGGGCTTTGGCCTGGGCACCTGCGGCAAGGAGGGGCAGGGCTCGCCGGTGGCCGACGCCCAGCCCACCCTGCGCATCCCCAACATGGTGGTGGGCGGCCTGCACCAGGACTAGGCCCGTGGTCAGGGAGGCAGCGCCGGCGCGGCTGTTGTGGGACCAGGGCGGCCTGTGGTCGCTGATGGCCCTGGAGGCCTGCCGGGGCCTGGGCTTGGCCATAGCGCCCATCAGCGCCGCCAGCCTGGCCGCCGGCGGCCTGGAGGGCGCCCGGCTCCTGCTGGTGCCCGGCGGTTGGCCGGCGCGCAAGCTGAAGGCCTTGGGCCAGGCCGGCGGCCAGGCCATCCGCGAGTTTGTGAGCGGCGGCGGCATCTACCTGGGGTTCTGTGGCGGGGCCGGCCTGGCCTTAGGTGTGGAAGATGGCCTGGGCCTGCTGGACCTGGGCCGCGCCCGGGGACAGGAGCGCCTGCCCGGGCTCAGTGGCCCCCTGTGGGTGGGTCCCGGTCCCCAGGGCCACGACCACCCCCTGTGGCAAGGACTGACGCGGCCTGTGAGCCTGCCCGTGTGGTGGCCGGCCCAGTTCGCCCAGCCCCAGGCCGCCGGTCTGGAGGTCATCGCCACCTACGGGCCGCCGGCGCCGGGCCTGTGCACCGCCGATCTGCGCGTGGACCAGGTGGACCCTGCGGACTGGCCGGCCCATGAGGCGGCCTATGGCCAGCGCCTGGACCCGGCCTGCCTGGCGGGGCGGCCAGCCATGCTCCAGGCCCGGCGGGGGCGGGGGCTGGTCTTTCTGAGCTATCCCCACCTGGACACCCCCGGCGAGGCGGCCGCCGGCCAGGCGCTCAAGAACCTGTGGCTGGCCTGGTTGGGGCCGGGGGCCTCGGCCCCGCCGGCTGACCCGGCGGCGGAGAGGCCGCCCCACCCCCTGGCCCAGGCCCTGGCCGGGCAGGCCCAGGCCCTATGGCGGCAGGGGCTGGACCTGGGCCTGTGGCGGCCCCGGCACCCCCAGATGCCCCTGTGGCGCCGGGGGGCGCGGGGATTGGAGTTCTGGGGGCTGTATCGTTTGAGCCAGGCCGTGGCCCGGGCCACCGAACCCGGCGCGGCCCATCAGGCCCTGTTGGCGGAGTTGGCCGCGGTCCTGGGGCCGGTGTGGCAAGAAGGGCCGCGGGTGCTAGCCGCCCAGGCGGCCCGTCTGGCCGGCCAGGAGCCTTCCCCAGGGGCGGCCGGCCTGGAGCGGGCCTGGTTCCCGGCACCCCGCCAGTTGGCCGGCCCCCTGGCCCGGGGCCTGGCCCTGTTGGAGCTGGCGCTCTTGCGCCTGGAGGGCCAGCCCGGGGTCTGGCGGGAAAGCGGTTGACAGCCTGGGCCAGGGCCGGTTAACTAGCACGCTGAAAGAAAAATCGCCCCCGTGGCGTGGGTTGAAACGTCAGGAGAAAGACATGACCCTTTCGTTGCGCATCCTGGGCTTGGCTCTGACCCTGGCCTGCTGGCTGGCCGCGCCCGCGCCGGCCTGGGCCGACAACGTGGACCTGGGCGTCATAACGGTCAAGGACAAGGCCCTGGCCGAGAGCATCCGCCAGCGCCTGACCAAGGGCGAGGGCTTCGAGGGCCTGGCCAAGGCCCATTCCGTGGGGGCCACCGCCCAGCGGGGTGGCCGGCTGGGCCTGGTGCCCGAGGAACGCCTGCGCAGCGAGTACCGCCAGGCCCTCAAGGGCCTCAAGCCGGGCCAACCCAGCGCCGTGGTGGCCACCGAGGAGGGCTACAACGTCCTGGTGCGCTTCGATCAGGCCCCACCGGCGGCCCCGGCCCCCGCCACGGCCAAGGCCCCCGCCACGGCCCCGCCCGCCACCGGCGCCACGGCCCGGCCCTCGGCCCCCGCCCCGCCGGCCCCGGCCCGGGCCGGCCAGGCCCTGGACTCGCCCCAGTTGGCCGCCCGCCTGGAGGTCATGGCCGGCCTGGAGCAGATGACCGCCGGCAGGATCAAGGTGGGCGAGGGCCACCTGTCCAAGGCCCTGGGGCTCAACCCCCGCGAGGACAGCGCCGCCTTCCTGCTGGAGGTGGCCCGGGCGGCCCTGGCGGGCAAGGTCAAGCCCGAGGCGGCCAGCGCCTTTGCCGAGGGCTTTATCAGGATGTTCAACAACCAGGGGGCCGAGGCCCTGTCTCTGTTCGGCCAGGCCAAAAAGCTTGATCCCAGGCTGTGGCAGGCCGCCCTGTTCGAGGCCAACCTGCTGGCCGGCAGTGGCAGGGTAGCCGAGGCCACGGCGCTCTTGCAGCAGATACTCAAGGAAAACCCCGGTCTGGCCCGTCCGCACCTTACCCTGGGCATGATATACCAGGACCAGCGCCAACTGGACCAGGCGGCCGAGGAATTCAAAAAGGCCCTGGCCGTGGACCCCGAGCTGGCCGAGGCCCACTACCGTCTGGGCAACCTGGCCCTGGCCCAGGGCCGCTGGGACGAGGCCGAGGCCGCGCTCAAGGCCACCCTGGCCGCCGACCCCTTCAAGGAGGAGGCCTACAACGACCTGGGCCTGGTCTTCGGTGCCAGCGGACGCCCCCAGGAGGCCGAGAAGGCCTACAAGAAGGCCTTGGAGCTCAACCCCGAGTTTCCCACCGCCCACATCAACCTGGGCATACTCTACGCCAGCGGCGGGCGCGTCAATCAGGGCATAGACGAGTTCAACAAGGCCCTGGCCTTGGACCCCAACCTGGGCTTCGCCCACAACAACCTGGCCACGGCCTTTGCCATGAAGGAAGAGTGGGGCAAGGCCATCCAGCACGCCGATCTGGCGGTCAAGCTGGGGGTGCCCGTGGCCGACGTGCTGATGCAAAAGCTGGCCCCCCACCGCAAGTAGGGCCGGGTGCCCCGGCGGGCATAACGGGCCAGTTAAAGACGCGGGCGGGAATAACCCCCGCCCCTACATGAAGGCAACGTGGTAATTGCCTTTTCTCGATGTAGGGGCGTGGTTTATCCCCGCCCGCCTTCGTTTAAAAAAACCACAAGGCTTGCCTCGCCGCTAGGCTTGCCCCGCGTCCTCCTGGACCTCGGGTAGGTCCAGCAGTGCCCACACCAGCTCGGCCCGGGCCAGGGCCGCGGGGTCTTCCTGCTGGCGGGGGTCCAAGAGCGCCAGGGTCACCTGGGCCAGGGGCGCGCCGGCCCCCGGCCCCAGCGCCTCCAGGACCAGGGAGCCCTCCTGGCGGCGGCGGCGCTTGGCGGTGGCCCCGGCCACGTTCAGGCGTCCCAGGGCCGCCAGGCCCTTGAAGTCGGGCACCGGTAGCCTCTCCATGCGTCTCAAGAGCCCTCGCCAGGGTTGGCTGTCCAGGCCCAGCTCGGCCAGGAGGGTCAAGAGCGGCTGGGCCTGGCTGCTGGCGTAGGCCCGGCCGGCGGCCAGGCAGCCCTCCTCGGCGGCCAGGAAGGCCCGCAGGCCGGCGCCCAACTGCTGGCGGGTAGCCGCCGGCAGCTCCCAGCCCACCCGGCCCAGGAAGGCCATGAGCCGCGCCAGGTTGTCCCTGGCCCGCTCCAGCCCCCTAAAGTGGGCTTGGCCCAGGTTGGCGTGGTCCAGGTCGCGGCCGATGATGCGCAGGTAGCCCAGCACCACCGCCGCCCGCAGGCAGTCCAGCTCGGTCGGGCTCAAGGGCGGCAGGTGGGTCAGCGATTCCTGCATGGCCACCTCGGGCATTTCGCCGCTGGTTTCGATCATTAAGCACTCGTCCTCCAGCCAGGAGGGACAGACGATTTTTAGATGGTTGGCGGCCATTTATTTTCTTCCAAAATGCAAGTTGCCGTTGCCAACCGTGCCAGCGGATGTTAAGAAAGCTGGATAGTTCCTACGGTTGCCCCGGCGGCCCCGTGGGCGGCCAGGTGAGTTCACTTTATACTTGGCCAGCCTCGCCCGCGCCAGGGGAGCCCGCGCGACAGACCCCAAATGGACCGTGGACCCGCGTCCGGTCCTGAGCAGGAAGGCAACACCATGGGCGGTGATTTTCATACCAACTACCGCGAGGAGACCCTCATCTCCCGGCTGGAGAGCTCCCGCCAGTCGGCCTGGGGGCGCCAGTTGATGCAGTTGGGCGACTGCGCCGACGAACTGGCCCAGCGGCTGGCGCTCAAGCTGGTGGACAGCAAGCTGATCGAGACCACCAGCCAGCGCGACGTGGAGGAGCAACTGGCCGGCGCCCTGGGCGAGTTGTTGCAGGCCGAGGACTTCGACATCCAGTACGCCATCGCCCCCCTGCGCAACCTGGTGCAACGGCCCAACCGCATCAGCCTCTACGTCACGGCCTTTGTCATCGAGCGCCTGATAAACCACCCCAAGGTGGTGGACGTCTACGGCACCGATGAAGAGATATACAACGTGGTCAATCAGGAGGTCGGCCGCCTGATCCGCTAGACCAAGCGGGCCGCCTGCCGCCCAGCCGCCGGGGTCTCCTCGGCGGCTGGCCGCGTTTTGGGGTCGAGTGCCTCGACTCCCAATGCGGGTCGGGCGGCGCTCTCCTTTGGCGGGCCTGGTCGGCTCCCGTACTGGCCTTGTCGAACATACAAGGGGCGGGGGTCGAGTGCCGCGACTCCCCATGCGGGTCGGGTGGCGTTCTCCCCTGACGGGCCTGGTCGGCTTCCGTACTGACCTTGTTGAACGCTCAAGCCCCCCCAAAAAAAAAACGGGCGGGGATAAACCCCGCCCGTCTTGCAAAAGTCCAAACATTGCATCCGACGTTAAACCCTGCTCAGGCCGAGGCGCGCAGGCGGGCCTCCTTGATGGCGAAGCCGGTGGTGCCGGTGGACTTGTCGGTCAGCTCCACCTCCCGGGCCGAGAAGCGGTCGGTGGAGTTGTCCAGCACCAGGGAGGCCCGGGGTCCCCTGATCTCGCACAGGGACTCGGCCCGGCCGCGCACGTCCAGCCACACCGCGCCCACGGGCAGAATCTTCTCCATCTCGGCGATCTTTTCGTTCAGGCGCTGGGTCTGGTACTCGATCTCCTCCAGGCGGGCCTTGCCGCCGGTCACGCCCTCCTTGAGGGCCTGGCGCAGGGGCTTAATCATCTGCACCTGGGTGATGAAGTTTTCGCGGTTGCCCTGCTGGGCCGGGTCGTTGAGCGCGGCCAGGATGCCCCTGAGCTCGTCCTCGGTGGCCTCCAGCTCCTGCTCCTGGGCCACCATGGCCTCCTCGATCTGCTCGCGCTCCTTGGCCAGGGCCGAGACCTGGCGGCGGGCGTTCAAGAGGCGGCGCTCAAAGTCGGGGCGCAGGCCCAGGCGCACCACCGTGGCCCCCCGGGCGCTGCATATCAGGTCGCCAGTGACCACGCCCCTTATGGCCGCCACCTGGCTGTTGACGATGCGCCCCTCGGAGGCCACCACCACCACCTTGCCGTTGCTGACGATCTCCGAGGAGACGATCTCGCTCTCAACCAGAAAGTCGCCGCCGCAGGTGATCTTGCTCTGACGCACGTAGCGGGCCTGCACCTTGCCGCCGGCGATCACCTCGGCGCCCATGATGCCCCCCAGCACCTTGAGGTCGCCGGTCAGCTCCACGCGGCTGCGGGTTTCCAGGGCCTCCACCTCCAGGCTGTGGGCGCGTACCCTAAAGTCGGGCAGCACCGCCCCGGATACCCGCACCAGGCCAGGAAAGTTGATGTGCCCCACCTTGAAGTCCACGTCGCCGTTGATGATCAGGATGTCCAGGACCTCGAACTTCTCGGTCTCGGGATGGTTCAGGATGCCCTTGACGTTGGCCACGGCCACGCGGCCGTCGTCCTCAAGAGAGACGCCGCGGCCGGCTTGCAAGCGCAGCAGGCGCACCGGCGGGGCCTTGACCACCTGGCCCAGCACGTTGCGGCCGGGCTTGCCCGGCACCGCCGGCCTCAGGGCGGCCAGAGGGGTGCCGGCCTCCACCACCGGCAGGGAGCCGCGGTCGCGGAAGTCCACGCTGCCCGAGGCGGCCTGGCCGCCAGCCTGGGCCTCGTTGGTGGCCACCAGGATGTCTATGGAGGCGTCCTGGCCGGGCTCGGGCGAGCTGCCCACGGCGATGACCGTCTTGTCCAGTTCCTGGCCCTGGCACAACAGCTCGATGGCCTGACGCATCTCGCTGGCCGACAGACCGTGCTTGAGCCCCTTGTCGCGCAGAAGCTTGGTCACGGCCTGCTGCACAAGGCGGCGCTCGATGCCCGGGTCCACCCGTCCCGACAGGGCGGCGGCCATGTTGCCTTCGCCCAGGGTGAGCCACACGTTGATCCCCGACAGGTCAACTTCGCCTTCGGGTGCGGGCATTCCGTTCTGGGGGGTCGGGGTATCTTCTGGCATCGGTGACCTAGCTTGGGCTAGAGATGTTTTTGCTCGCCGGACCATACAACCTTAGCAAAAAGCCGGGGCCAATGTCGAGGCCTGGTACAGCCCCATGGAATGGCCCGGGTTTTTTGCCAGGCCGGCGCCGGTGCCTTGAAGCGCGCCACGCCGGGTGGTATCAATGGCCCCATGATAACCCTGCACCAAGTTCACAAGTTCTATGGCCGCCAGGACGTGCTCAGGGGCGTGGGCCTGCACGTGGGGCCTGGGGAGCGCATCGGCCTGGTGGGTCCCAACGGGGCCGGCAAGTCCACCATCCTGGGGCTGATGCTGGGCAGCGTGGAGCCCGACAAGGGCCAGGTCTTCAGGTCCAAGAACCTGCGCCTGGGCTACCTGCCCCAGGACCTCCTGGCCCTATCCGGCCAGACGGTGCTGGAGCTGGCCATGGACACCGGCGACCGCCTGGCCGAGGTGGAGGCCGAGCTGTGGGAGGTGCACCAGGACCTGGCCAAGGACCCGGACCCGGCCACGGCCGCCGAGCTGTTGGCGCGCCAGGGCCAATTGCAGAGCATCTTCGAGGGAATGGGTGGCTACGACCTGGAGGCCCGCGCCGGCAAGGTCCTGGCCGGGCTGGGGTTTAGCCAGGAGCAACTGGGCCGCGACGTCAGCACGCTCTCCGGCGGCTGGCTCATGCGCGCCGCCCTGGCCCGCATACTGCTCAGCAACCCCGACCTTATCCTGCTGGACGAGCCCACCAACCACCTGGACCTGGAGTCTTTGCTCTGGCTGGAGGGGCATTTGGTGGCCAGCCCGGCCTCCCTGGTGCTGGTCAGCCACGACCGGGTCTTTCTGGACAAGGTTGTCAACCGCATCGTGGAGGTGGAGCAGGGCCAGGTCTTCACCTACGGCGGCAACTACAGCGACTACGAGGCCCTGCGCGAGACCCGCCGCAAGGCCCAGCAGGCGGCCTTTGACAACCAGCAGGAGCGCATCCGCGAGATAAAGAACTTCATTGAGCGCAACCGCTCGCGCAAGGACCGGGCCAAGCAGGTGCAGAGCCGGCTCAAGATGCTGGAGACCATGGAGAAGCTCTCGCCGCCCGCCAGCGAGGAGGCCATGTCCTTCGAGCTGCCCGAGGTGGACCGCTCGGCCAAGGTGGTGGTGGAACTGCTTGGCGTGGACCTGTCCTACGACGGCAAGCCGGTCTACCAGGGCCTGGACTTCGCGGTGCAGCGCGGCGACCGCCTGGCGCTGTTGGGGCGCAACGGCGCCGGCAAGTCCTCGCTCTTGAAGATGCTCTCCGGCCAGGTGCGCCCCAGCCGGGGCCGGCGCCTGGTGGGCGGCCGGGTGAACCTGGGCATCTTCAGCCAGCACGCCCTGCAGGACCTCAACCCCGACCTGGACGTGCTGGGCGAGCTGTCCACGGTAGCGGGGCTCATGGCCGTAAGCCGCCTGCGCAGCACGCTGGGGGCCTTCTTGTTCAAGGGCGACGATGTGTTCAAGAAGGTGCGCGTGCTCAGCGGCGGCGAGAAGAGCCGCCTGGTGCTGGCCAAGCTTTTACTCAGCGGCCCCAACGTGCTCTTGCTGGACGAGCCCACCAACCACCTGGACCTGCAATCTCGCCAGGTTCTGGAGATGGCGCTAAGCAAGTATCAGGGCACCATCGTGCTCATCAGTCACGACCGCCACCTCATCAACGCCGTGGCCAACAAAGTTGCCTACGTGGAGCAAGGGCAGGTCACGCTTTTCCCCGGCAATTACGAAGACTTCCACCGCCTGTGGAAGCGCCACCTGGAGCCCCATCCCCCCGAACCGGCCAAAAAGGCGGCCCAGGCGTCCCCAACGGCCGGCGCGCCGGCCCCGGACTTGGCCGCCGATCCCGACGCCGCGGTCAGCGGCCCCAAATCAGCGGCCCAGAAGCGCCAGGAGGCCCAGGCCCGCAACACCCTATACCAGAAGCTGAAACCCCTGCGGGACGAGCTGGCCAAGGTGGAAAAGCAGGTGGACCAGGCCGCCGCCGAGTTGGACGCCATCGTGCAGGAGATGGTGGACCCGGCGGCATACGCCGATTCAGAGCGCTGGCAGGACCTGTCACGCCGCCACGGCCGGGCCAAGGAGCGCCTGGACAAGGTCTCGGCCCACTGGGAGGAACTGGCGCTCAAGCTGGAGACCCTCACGGCCCAGGAAAAGGCCAGCGCCTAAAGGGGCAGGCCGGGCCGGGCTATGTCCTTGATTGACAAGGCGGGGGGCGGGTGGTAAAAACACACTCGCCGACGGGACGTGGCGCAGCCTGGTAGCGCACCTGAATGGGGTTCAGGGGGTCGCTGGTTCAAATCCAGTCGTCCCGACCACATCAATCAAAAGGCTTAGGCTTAACGGCCTAAGCTTTTCGATTTTTGGAGGCTGGGCCTTATACCAATTTAATGACAATCATACAGTATTAGGTTGTTGCCCCTTGATCTGGGCATCCTCTGGTCGGCGAGCTTTGGTTTTCTGGCCGCCCAAGCCCCGTGTCCCGCTCTTAGCCCGGCCATTCTTAGGGCACCGGCAGGGGGCTGCTATGATCCAACCCGGCAAGGAATACGGGATACCTGCGGCCCCTGCCCACGCCAGGGCG
>JACRDC010000052.1 GCA_016218705.1 Desulfarculus sp. | reverse complement strand
GGACTCCGTGGAGCCCTCGCTGGACTATCTGGAGGCCCCCCGGCGCCGGCCTCGGCTCAAAGCTGAAAAGCTCGCTAATCTCACCTGGCCAGCCTCCACTTCCATACGCCTGCGCTTCCTCTGCCGCAAACACCCCTCGGTCACGTTCTTGAGCGAGAGCCTTTGCGAGCTTCGCAAGGGCCATGTCTGGCCGGGCGAGGCCACGGTTTCGGATTACGCGGATTTCAGCCGCTGCCGCAAATGTCCCGGCCCCTATCGCCTGGACACAGAGGAGGGCCTGTCGGTCTTGAAGCGCCTGGAGCGGCAGGGCCGCCGCACCGGCAAGGCCATTCGCTGGAGGAAACGCCATGCCTGAGCCAATCGGCCAGCAAACATCAGGCTCGCCGGGCAGGCCGGCGGTCATCGCCTGTGGCATCTGCGATACCCGCCGCCAGGTCCACGAGAATGGTGATTTGCCCGCCGGCTGGTACCAGTCCCCAGCCGACCCTGACTGGCGGGCCTGCCCTGACTGCGTGACTGGCTTGCTGGAGGCGGCCCGGGCCGGGCGCATCTTCGCCCTGCCGTCCGACGAGGCCGCCGGTGCCTGAGGCGCCCTGCTTGAAGCTGTCCGCGCCCTGGGGCGCCGGTGTGGTGCTGGGCCTGGTACAGCGCTTGTACCTGCCGGAAGGCACTTCCTACCGTGGGACCTTGCGTGTGGTGCAGGTGGCCAATGAGGGCTCCCTGGCCTTCGTGTCCGGCCTGCGCACCCTGGCCGCCAAGGCCCGTGCTCGGCAAATCGGCTTCTGGGAAGAAGTTCCCATGACCTTGCTCTGCCAGCGCGCCGCCCTGGGCTGGGTGGACCTGGTTAGTTGCAAAAACCAACCCAGGCGCCGTCGCTGGGCCTGGGGCCTGGCCAATCCCACGCGGGGCGATGAGCGCACCGCCATGGCTACACAAGCTGGCCCCACGCTCTTCGAGAGGGCCTGAGCCATGGCCCCGGCCCATGATGCTTTTCAGAAGACCGCTCCCCAGGCGCGAAGCCTGGCATTCCCACAGCCTGAGGCCGGGAGTCAAGATTGCTCCCCGGCGTGTCCCCCACGCTCCGTGCCGTCCATGGCCCAGGCGCCTGTCATAGGCAACCCCCCGCTACCTCCACCGGCCCACCTTCACCCTCGCCAGGGACACAACGGAGCACGGCGAGGCCTCCCCACCACCTGGGGCGGATGGGGCCGGCTCATCACCCAAGTGGCCATCGCCTTCCTGGGCGGGGCCGCTGTTTTGCTGGTCTCGCGCGATGAGCCGCTCCGGTCCTGGGGCTTTGTGCTGGGACTCATGAGCCAGCCCTTCTGGCTGGTGGCCACCTGGCAGGCCCGGCAGTGGGGCATGTTCCTGTTGAGCCTTTGGTATTGCCTCGGCTGGGGCCTGGGCGTTTGGAGGTACTGGGCATGAAGGCCATCTACAAGCCCCAGGGCCGGGCGGCCGAGTACGCCCCCCTGGCGGTGAACCTCTACACCGGCTGTGGCCATGGCTGCACCTATTGCTGGGCGCCGCAGGTGCTGCGCATGGAGCCGGCCAAGTTTTTCGGCGCGCCGAAACCCAGGGCCGACATCCTGGTCCAGCTGGAGCGCGATGCCCAGCGCCTGCAAGGCTCCCCCCATCCGGTGCTGCTCTGCTTCGCCTGCGATCCCTACCAACCCTGCGAAGATCGGCACCGGCTTACGCGAAGCGCCCTGGAGGTGCTCCTGGAGCATGGCCTGGCCGTGAGCATCCTGAGCAAAGGCGGCCTGCGCGCCGCTCGTGATCTGGACCTGCTGGCGGCCAGCCCCCAACCCCATGCCTTTGGCGCCAGCCTGACCGCGCTCTCCCCGGAGCTGTCGTCCCAGTGGGAGCCTTTAGCCGCGCCACCGGCCGAGCGTCTGGCCGCCCTGCGCCAGGCCTTCGAGTTGGGCTTGTCCACCTGGGCCAGCCTGGAGCCAGTGCTGGACCCAGAGGAAACCTTGGCCATCATCGAGGCCAGCCATTCCTTCGTGCGTCACTTCAAGCTGGGCAAGCTCAACTATCACGCCAAAGCCAAGGAGATCGACTGGCGCGCCTATCGCCGCCGGGTGAAGGGCCTGCTACTGGACCTGGGCTTCTGGCCCAACGAACGCCAAGGCGATTTCACGCCGGGCTCCTATTTCATCAAGCACGATCTGGGGCGGTGGGTATGGTCTGGCATGAGCTGAGGCTGGCCTTGCGCCAGGTCTTTGCGCCGGAGGATTTCCAGCTCTGGCTGGAGCCCCTGGCTATTGTCGAGGAAGGCCCGGGCCGCTTGCTGCTGGCCTGCCCCAATGGCTTCCACCTCAACTGGGTGCGCCAGCGCTACCTGCCCAAGATGCAGGCCCTGGCCCACGAGATGGGCCTGGCCCGCGAGATCGCGCTCACCGTAACCACGGCGCCCCAAGACCAAAAGCAATCCGCCGCTGTCGCCAGCACCACCTCTGACAGCCTGCCCGCCGATGGCGGCCCCCGCCAGCTGGACCTGCCCAGGCTGGTGGGGGACCTGCCCCGGCTCAATGCCCACTTCCGCTTCGAGACTTTCGTGGCCGGCGCCGGCAACGAGTTCGCCCTGGCTGCGGCCCGGGCCTTGGCCCAGGGCCAGCGCTTCGTCTCCAACACGCTCTTCCTGGTTTCGGATACCGGCCTGGGCAAGAGCCACCTGGCCCAGGCCGTGGGCCAGCAGGTGCTGACCAGCTTGCCAGGCCCGCGCGTGGCCTATCTAACGGCCGAGGACTTCGCCAACCAGATGATTTCAGCGCTCCGCAACAAGCGCATTGACGCCTTCAAGGAGCGCTTCCGCCGGGGCTGCGATGTGCTGCTTTTGGAAGAGGTGCAATTCCTGGCTGGCAAGGACAAGACCCAGGACGAGTTGGGCTACACCCTGGACGCGCTCTTGGACGCCGGCAAGCGGGTGGTCTTCACCGGCAGCCAGCCCCCGGACAAGATAAAGGGACTCAAGCGCCACCTGGCCAGCCGCCTTGGCGCCGGACTCACGGCACCTATCGAAGCACCGGACCAGCCCACGCGAGTACGAATCCTGGAGGCCATGGCCCAGGGTGAAGGCGCCACGGTTGACCGGCAGGTCCTGGAGTGCCTGGCCGAGCGCCTAACCCAGGACGTGCGGCGCCTACAATCAGCCCTGATCGGACTGCTGGCCAAGGCCAGCCTCACCCGCCGGCCCTTGAATCTGGAGCTGGCCCAGGAGGTGCTTGGCTGCCTGGCCAGCGATCTGCGCCGCCTGACCCCGGAGCGCATCCGCGACCAGGTGGCCCAGGCTTACGGCCTCACGCCAGCGTCCCTGGCCGGCCGCAGCCGGCGCCAGGCCATCACCAGGCCGCGCAACCTTGCCTTGTTCCTCTGTCGGCGGCACACCGAAGCCAGCTTTGTCGATCTGGGCCGGATATTCAGCCGCGATCATTCCACGGTCATGCATGGCGTGGAGCAGGTGGAACGCTCCCTGGCCCGCGAGCCCAGGATAGGCCAGGAGCTGGCCTTCCTGGAGCAGAGGCTGGGGGTGTGATGAAAGGTCCGGCTGGCGCTAGATTAATCCGCAACCGGGGTGCTTGGCTCAAAGAAGTCTCGTCAGGCAGTGACCTGGCGCGGAACAACCTCGGTGTCAATCTGGTGGCCGCAACGGTCTTCCAGCGTCTCCAGCTCGTAGCGCATCTGCAAGTTCATCCAGAATTCGGGCCCAGTGCCGAAGTAGCGGCCCAGGCGCCGCGCTGTGTCGGCAGTGACCGCCCGCTGGCGGTTAACGATCTGGTTGATCCGGTTGGGCGGCACCTTGAGGACCTGGGCCAGCTGGCGCGGATTCATGCCCAGAGGCGCCAGGAATTCCTCGGTCAGTACTTCACCGGGATGGATGGGGGGCAGTTTCTCGGACATGGTGTCGTCTCCCAAGGGCTTCAGAAGTCGGCCTCAATGGTAATCGGTAATCTCGACGTCATGTGCTCCATCGACTTCCCAGCGGAAGCAGATACGCCACTGCCGATTGATACGGATACTGTGCTGTCCCAGCCTGTCCCCGCCCAGCGCTTCCAGGCGATTGCCCGGCACCGCGCCCAGGACAGCAAGGCTGATAGCGGCATCGAGCATGATCAGCTTGCGCCGGGCAGCGGCTTGCAGGTCAGGGTGCATGCTGCGCACGCGCTGGCGGTTGAAGATGCTTCTCGTGTCAACGTCTTTGAAGCTTTGGATCAAGGCTGTCTCCCGCCAGCGTCACACCCAAATTATATTCCATGTGACGTAACGCGTCAAATTAATAACGGTGCTGTTGACCCGTTCCAGGCGGCAACGCTTATGCCAGGGGCCTCGGTCTAGTGGGTTGGGCTCTGGACAACCTGGGCCAGCAGCGCTGCCGCGATATCGCGGCCTCCCTGTTCCGGGTGCGGGAGGAGTTGGGGCGCGGTGATTGGCTGCGGGGGCATTGCCCCTTGCCTGGTCACGAGGACAAGAATCCTTCCTTTGGCTACGACTTTGCCAACGACAAGTTCAAGTGCCTTACTCCCTCCTGCGTTGGCCATGACGGCGGGGACTTGATCGACCTCTGGGCCTTGCTGCAGGGCCTGGACAAGAAGGCCGGCTTCAAGGCCTTCAAGGCACGCTTTGGCTCCGGGGGTGGGGCTGAAGGAGGTCCGGGCCGGGATCACCCATCACACGGCGATACAGGCGCCACCAGGGCCGGGGGCAAGGGACAAGGCGAGAAGCCCAAACGGCCGGCCCGGCCGGATGAATTCATCGCCAGCGAGACCTGGAACGCCCTGCCGGAATTGGACGAGGCCTGGCTCCAAAAACTGGTGGCGCGGCGAGGCTGGTCCCGTGAAGTGATCCAGTCCATCGGCTTGCGCCTCTGGCGCCACGCCACCACGGGCGAGGAGCGCGTGGCCATCCCGGTGCGCGACGGCCTGGGGCGCCTGCTTAACATCCGCAAGTACCTGCCCGGGGTGGGCGAGGGGCAGAAGATCAAATCCTGGTGGGAGGAGCGCTCCGGCGAGATCGTGCTCTTCGGCCAGGCCCAGTTGTTTCCACCGCCCCGGTCCTGGTTGGCTGACACGCTCTGGCTGTGCGAGGGCGAGCCTGATTGCCTCTGCGCCCTGTCCCTGGGTCTCAACGCGGCCACGGTCACGGGCGGCGCCGGCAACTGGAAACCGGCCTGGACCGAGGTCATGGCCGGCAGACGGGTGATCCTCGCCTACGACGCGGACCAGGCCGGCCAGAAAGGCGCGCGCAAGATAGCCCAGCGCATCGCCGGGGCAACGGCCGAGGTCAAGATCATCGCCTGGCCAGAGTACATGCTGGCCGATGGCGAGCTGCCCCGGAAAGGCGGCCAGGACCTGACCGACTTCGTGGTCAAGCACTGCCGAAGCCTGGCCAACCTGGAGGCCCTGGCCCAGGAGGCCGAAATCGTCGAGCCCGTGGACCAGGCCGAGGACGATGACCGGCCGGAGGATGGCCCCAACAGCCCGGCCCGCTTCTGGCTGCTCAGCCCGGGCGGCCGAGCATCCTTCCGGCCGGCCTTGCTGGCGCGGGAGATCCTGGACGAGAGCGACATCATCACCGACCGCGAGTCAGGCCTCACCTACCGCTGGAACGGCAGGCACTATCAGCGCCTCAACCCGGCCGATCTGCAACAGGTAGCCATAGACAAGCTGGGCACCCACGCCAACATGTCCCGGGTCAATGACGCCATATCCCAGGTGGTGGCCAAGAGCACCCTGGCCGAGGGTGAATTGCTCAACTGCCAACCCGAGTACCTCTGCCTGCCCAACGGCATGCTGCACCTGGACAGCTTAAGCATCCTGCCCCACGACCCGGCTTATCGCTGCACCTACATCTTTCCCTGGGAGTTCGACCCGCACAGGCCCCAAGACTGCCCCATGTGGAAACAGGTCCTGGCGCGGGCCATCGATGACCGCCAGGTGCGCGCGGAACTGCAAGAGTTCTACGGCTACTGCCTCTGGCCGGATTGCCGCTATGAGAAGGCCCTCTTCCTGGTGGGCGCCCGGGGCGCGGGCAAGAGTACCTTGTTGGACGTGCTGCAATGGCTGGTGGGCCAGGAGAATTGCTCGGCCGTGGACCTGCCCGACCTTGAGGACCAATTCCAGCGCGCGGCCCTGCATGACAAGGCGGTCAACGTCTTCGACGAGGCCGACACGCGCTATTTCTCCACCAAGTTCTTCAACACCATCGTCAGCGGCAAGAGCTTGCAGGCGTCCTTCAAGTTTCAGACGCCCTTCAACTTCCGGCCGCGCTGCAAGCTGGCCTTCAGCGCCAACGACTTCCCCCGCGCCGTGGGCAACCCCGATGCCTTCATGGACCGGCTCTTGGTGATCCGCTTCCAGCACACCATCCGGGGCACGGCCGAGCAGGACCCGGAGCTGGGGCTCAAGCTCAAGGCCGAGCTGCCGGGCATCTTCGCCTGGGCGGTGGTGGGCCTGTGCTACCTGCGCAAGCGGGGGCGCTTCCCCAGCTCGCCGGCCAGCGAGGAGGCCTTGCGGGAATACCGCGTGGAGATCAACAACGTTCTGGAGTTTGTCCAGGAGTGCGTGAGCGGCGAGCCCGACGATTACGGCGGCCCGCCGTCCGTGCGCCAGGATGAGCTTTACCGCTTCTACAACAACTGGTGCAAGGCAAATGGCTACAAGCCCATGGGCCTGTCCCTGTTCTTCAGGCGCTTCCGGTCGGCCGCGCCGCCCTATAAACGCGAGCGCCTGGGACCGCGCGGCAAGCGTTATTGGCTGCTGGAAGGCCTGCGCCTGGATGTGCAGGCGCCCATGGTCCTACTCTAACATGGCAAGAAGGAGCCTCTTGATCATCATCGCGAAGACCCCCGCACCCCACGCTTGGCCGTGGGCCTGGCAAGCGAATTGGCCAGGCCCGGGCGGGCGGGCATCAAGGGCGGGGTCCAGCACCCGGACGCGGGACGGCCAGGCAGCGGCCCAGTTGCCGGCGCACGCGTCCACCCCCGCGCCCCCTGGGCGGCCGTGGCCCTGGCAGGATGCATTGCCGGGCCAGGAGTCCAGGCGCGGGGCTAAGCGCGAGACTCAGAGGAAGACGCGCGGCGTCCAGGCGGCGGCAATGCCGCCGGCGAGCGCGCCCACCCCCGCGCCCCTGGCGCGGCCCCGTGGCCGGGAGGGAATGCCCGGCAAGTGGGCCGTGTCAGGTCAAGCCCCTTGGTGTCAGGTCGGTGTCAGGTCAAACATGGAGACCGGACACGCGATTTGGCCTGTATCCATGCGGGCTAATCGTTTGGTGTCCGGTGTGTCCGGTCAAGTTTCCACCCATCGCGCGTGCGCCCGCGCGCGCGCGATAGGGGCTCCGCCTAGGCCCTTGGGAAGCTCCATATGGGTCGCAACTAGACCTGACACACCTGACACGCCAATAATAACCACGCCTTGCCTGTTTTTTGACCTGACACCGACCTGACACCGACCGGACACACCTGACACCGCAATCAAACCGAGCATGATTTAAAGGCCTTTAACCCTGGATCGAACCGCTTGGATGATCTGGACTCCCAATTCCAAGACCTCTTTGCCCTGCATGGGCACGGCCCTTTTGATGAAGGGCCAGCGAAGCGGGAAAGGGTTTGGACTTGGGAGGAAGTCTTGGCCGAGGTCGGCGACCCAGCCGAGCGCGACCACCTGGAGGCCCTGGCCAAGCTCACCCGGGAGCATCCGGTCAGGTTCTGCCTGGTGTCTGGGCAGGTGGAGCTGGAGGCTCCCCTATCCTGGAGAGTGGGACACCCCGAGCTGTATGCCGAGGCCTGCCTAAGACTCTGGCAGTTTGGAGCCGAGGCGGTACGCAAGCACTTGTTGCCACGCCTGGCCGGGCAGGCGGGGCAAACGGCTCACCAACCTGACCGGTAGGTGAGCGCGCCGCCCGGCCGGCCTGGCGCCAGCGGCGGGTCCTTCCGGCAAGGGGTCTCTTAGCGGGTCCGGAAGGCCCCGGGGCTTGGCCACCCTTCAGACAAAACTTGGGTTGGGAAAATGGAATCTTCGGACACAAGGGCAGATAACGACAGGCCCCACGGCAGGAGCAGAAGGCGGCCGGTCCTGCCTGGCCAGGTTTGGGATGCACTGGGCAAAGAGTTCCTGGACGCGGGGCGCTGCCGAGATTGGTTGATCGAGCGGTTGCACCCAGAAGGCCCGGCCTGCCCCTGGTGCGGCGTGGCGCTAACCTCGCCACGCAGCCGGGCCAGCTTCCGCCAGCTGGGCCGGGTGCAGTGCACCATCTGCGCGAGGTTCTTCACGGCGCTTTCGGGCACCACGTTGAACAAGACCGGCCTGGAGCCTACCGGCTATGTGCTGCTCTGCCTCTTGCTGGCCCTGGGTCTGGGAGACCAGGCCATAGCGGCCAAGCTGAACGTCAACCGCGAAACCGTGCGCCGCTGGCGCCTGCGCTTCCAGACCCTGGAGCGCATATGGAGCGAGCAACCGTGAACGAGATGATCATCGAGCAAGTGGCCATAGCGGCGTTGACGCCCTATGGCCAGAACCCGCGCAAGTACGGGCCGGCCGAGGTGGAAAAGTTCGCGGCGGCCATCAGGGAGTTTGGCTTCCGGGTGCCGGTGCTGGCCCTGCGCGATGGCCGTCTGATAGACGGTCACTTCCGCCTGGCCGCTGCCCGGGCCGCCGGCATG
>JACRDC010000047.1 GCA_016218705.1 Desulfarculus sp. | reverse complement strand
GTGGGTGATTGGCAGGGGAAAGGGTGGATTGCCGCGTCGCATCCCTACAGGGATGCTCCTCGCAATGACACCATACTTTATGGCCGGCGCCTCAAGCCGTATGGCCGGGCCAGGGAGCGGGACACGGGGCTTGTTGAAGGCAGGAAGCAAAGGCCCCTGGCCGGTGAGGGGGGGCGAGGGGGATGGCCCGCGCTAATTCCTGGCCCCCTCCCCCTGGCCTGGCCTATAATGAGCCCATACCTGCCCGCCCACATCTCGGGGGAGTGGACCCATGAAAAAGCTGATGCTGGCCTTGTTGGCCGTGGTGGTGGTGGCCGTGGTGGCCCTGGTGACCTTCTGGCCCCAGGTGCGCCTGTGGCAGGCGCAGCAGGCCCTGGACCGGGTGCTCATCCCGGCCCTCAAGGCGCAATACCAGGCCGCCTATGGCCGCGAGCCGGTGGTGGCCTACCAGGGCCTCACGGCCGAGGGCGAGGCCTTCCTGGCCCGCGACTTAAGCCTGACCCTGCCGGGCCAGCCGGAGATGGTCTTCAAGGTCAAGGAAATGCGCCTGGACAAGGCCGACATGGGCCTGTGGGGTGATCTCAAGTCCTGCGACTTGGTGCTCAGCGGGGCCGACCTGGACGTCAAGGGCCTGACGGTGGGCAGCCAGACCCTGGAGATCAAGATCACCATCGCCAAGGTGGAGGCCCAGGGCCTGGGGGTGAGCGAGGGGGGCATGCGCATCCGCCTGGCGCGCAAGAGCGCCCAGGACATCGAGATCATGGGCCCCAACCTCAAGGCGCCGGTCAAGATCGCCCAGATGGAGGCCAGGGACTACGAGATCACCGCCGCCGCCCAGTGGAAGAGCAGTCAGGGCAGCCTGGGGCTGATGACGCTGAAGACCGACGGCGGCGTGAGTGTGAGCCTGCAAGGCATGACCTTCAGCTCCGACACCCCCACCTGGGACAAGGGCCAGGCCTACTTCGACCAGGCCAAAATACAGGCCCGCCAGTTCGCCCTGGGCCTGCCGGACCTGCCCGGGCCGGGGCCGGCCCTGGCCATGGACGAGCTGAACATGGTCCTGTCGCGCAAGCCCCAGCGCTCCGCCGACCGCGTGGAGGTGAGGGGCGTCACCTGGCAGGACAAGCCCGGCGACAAGTTCCAGGAGGCCCTCAAGGAGCTGGGCTATGACCACCCCCGCCTGGACCTGACCTATGACTATGTCTACGACCAGGCGGCCAAGGTCTTTGACTGCAAGGAGTTCACCCTGACCCTGGCCCAGGCCGGCAGCCTGAGCCTTAGCTTCTTGATCAAGGGCATGGAGGCCGACCTGGCCGGCGACCCCCTGCGCAACCTGGGGGCGCTCAAGAAGGCGCAGCCAGCCAGCTTGAGCCTGCGCTACCAGGACGCCTCCCTGGCCGACAAGCTCCTGGCCCTGGGCGCCAAGAAGGAGGGCCTGGAGCCCGAGGCCTTCCGGGCCAAGCTCCTGGCCGAGCTGCCGCCCCTGCCCGGTGCCCTGGCCCCGGAGCCGGCCCTGAAGAGCTTCATCCAGAAGCCGGGCCTGCTGTGCCTCAAGGTCACCCCCCGTCAGGAATTGAGCGTGGAGGAGTACGGGGCCTTGGGTCCGGCCCTCTTGGCCACCCTGGAGTGGAAGCTGGACAACTGCCCCCAATAAGCCGCGAGCCGCGGCGGGGCCGCGAGCCGCGGCGGGGCCGCGAGCCGCGGCGGGCATATACGGGTCGGGCGCGGGCCATCCCTGGCCAGAGGCTGGCGGCTCCCGTGGAGGGGTCGCGGCGATAAATGCGCGGGCGGGGATAAACCCCGCCCGTGTTTTGCTTTTTTGATGAGGCCATGGCCGGCGTTAATTTGGCATGACTCACCATGCGGACCCCCGCGCCGCTCAGGGGCCTTCAGCCGGCAGGCTGCGCACCGGGCGCAGGCTGTTGGGGTGGTGGGCCTCGCTGTCCATGTCCACGGTGTGGCAGACCTTGCAGTTCTTGGCCGCGCCCAGGGGCAGGGCGTTGCCCTGATACTGCCGGGGCTGGATGACGTCGCGCCCCGGGCCGTAGGGGTTGACCGCCGGGTAGAGGGCGTGGGCCGGGCCGTGGCAGGCGGCGCAGCGCACCCCGGCCTGGTCGCCGCGCGCCGCGAAGAGATCGCCGGGTTTGTCCACCCAGGCGTTGAAGGCCGAGTTCGCCGTGGGCGCGGCGTAGTCCTGGTGGCAGGCCAGGCAGTCGGGCAGGCTTTGCCAGGGCTGCCGGGGCTTGATCTCCTGGAGGCTCAGCCCGGCGCGCGGCCTCAGGTGGGCCATGAGCGCCGCCGCCCGGGGCTTGTCCGCCTGGCCCTTCAACAGCCCCAGGGCGTGGTCCTCCAGAAAGCCGTGGCAATCCGTGCAGCCCAGGCCCATCTCCAGGTGCAGGCCCCGATAGGCCCGGGTGGCCCCGGCGGGGTCGCTGGGGTGGCAATAGCCGCAGGCTTCCTCGCCGCGCTTGGTCAGGTAGTTGGCGTGGAAGCCGTGCATGGCCGCCGAGAGGCTCAGGCGCTGGCCGTCGCCGGGGGCGGCCTGGGCCGGGTCGGCGTGGCACTGGGCGCAGCGCACCGGTTGGCCGGACTTGGCTTGGTCCGCCAGCTTGGTGCGGTTGATGCGGTCGTGCACGGCCAGCACGTCCTGGGCGGTGGCCGGGGCCACGCCGGCCAGGCCTTCCCGCCGCCAGCCGCCGCCGTGGCAGTTCTTGCAGCCCATCTCGCTGGAGGTGGGCAGCACCGCGCTGGTGGCGGCCAGCACCCGCCCGGTTTTCTGGTCCTTGGCCTTCAGCTCCACCAGGGGGTAGGGGTTGAAGCCGCCAGCCGGGGGATAGGGCGAGGCCGCCAGGCCGTTCGCCCCGTGGGACTTGCCCTCTACTTGCCAGGCCAGCACCCCGGCCAGGGTGCTCTGACCCTGCTCCAGGCGATGGCTGATCTCCACGCCTTCCCCCACGATCTGGGGGGCCTCGCCGCGCTGGATGAGCAGGGCACGTAGGCCGTTGCCCGGCGGCAGCAGCACCCAGGCCGGCAGGGCGTCGCTAAAGGCCGCCAGGTTGCGCTGGGGCCAGGCCAAGAGCAGGTACTCGTCCTGGGCGGCGTCGAAGGCCGGGGCCGGCGTGGGCATTTGAGGCGGCTGGTAGGCGGCGGGCTTGGCGGTCTTGCCGTGCAGTCCCAGGGCGATGAAGGCGGCCAGGGCGCGGCGCTCCTCCAGGTTGCCGGCAAAGGGCGGCATGTAGCCCAACAGCTTGCCCATGCCGTCCAGTTGGGAGTCCAGGCCCACCAGGCCGTATTTGGCGGTGCGGGCCAGGAGGTTGTTCATGGGGCCGCCCAGGCTGTGGCAGGGCGAGCAGAGCAGGTTATACAGCTCGCGGCCGGCGGCCTGGCGGTTGTCCTCGCTGACCTCCTTGATCTTGCTCCACTTGGCCAGCTTGAGCAGGCCCTCGCGTTGGGTACGCTCCATCTGGGCTGGCGTCAGACTGTTGGAGTACATGTGGCCGGCGATGATATGGGGCCGGCGGCCGGCCTCGCGCAGCCACTCGAAGGAGCCCATGTAGAACAGGCCGATGATGAGCAGCACCAGGGCCAGGCCCTGGGAGGCGCTCCGGGGCAGTCGAAAGGCCAGGGCCAGTCCGCCCAGGAACAGGGCCGAGGCGGTCAGCACCAGGGTCTGCATCACCGGGGCCATCTCGGGGTTCAAGCGCAGGATCATCTGGCGGGGCTCGTCGGGCAGGGCCGCCAGGTACCACCAGCCCGTGGCCAGCATCAGTAAAAAGGGCGCCAACAGCCAGGCCGCGCACCAGCGCACAAGCCGCGTCCGCAGCCCTGGGTCGGCCTGGGCCGTGGCGGTCAAGAGGCCGTATACCCCCGCCAGCACCAGGGCCAAAAAGGTGCGGAAGGCCACCGAGGGCACAAAGGAGGGATTGAGAAATCCGTCCCAGAAGTCGCCGCTGGCCGGCCAGCCGCCCGAGGTGAGCATGAAGGCGATGATGCCGCCGATGATGACCAGCGACAGCCAGGCGAAGATGAAGTACAGCCAGCCGATCATCAGGTGCCGGCGGGGCTCCATCTTGCCAAAGGTGTAGTAGTACACGAACAGGGCCACGATCTCGGCCACGAAGCAGACCCACTCCGTGGCCCAGGCGAAGACAAAGGTATGGATGAGGATGGAGGTGGCCGCCGGGTGCAACAGCGAGATGGTGAGCCAGATGGCCACGCCGGTCAGCCCGCCGAAGACCATGGTCAAGAGCAGGAAGAACTTGGTGTGACGGCGGGTGTAGTCCAGAAGGCCCTGGTCCTTTAGGCGATGGCCCCGGGCCTCGGTCAGCACCAGGAACAGGCCGCCGCCCACCGCGAAGTGGGCCACGTAGACGTGCACCACGGCGATGAGGGCGATGAAAAAACCGCCGCCCCAGGTGGTCAGTTCCCAGTAGGGGTAGTTCATGGGTTAGCCGCCCGCCCTATGCTGGCCAAAGCCATGGTCACGCCTTGCCACACGATAAATAACCGGCATTGGGCACGGCGCGCGCCTGCCAGCGCAACCGCTTGTCACACAACCAAGAGAAGCTGTCATTGCGAGCGCAGCGAAGCAATCTACCGCTTCGCTCTCTGCGCGCTGGCCATAATTAAGAACGAAACGGGAGATTGCTTCGTCGTATCCCCCCAGGGATACTCCTCGCAATGACACCAGTTCTGGATTCCTCGGCACCCGTGACGTTGACCTCAACCCGTCCGCCATCGCTAGTTCTCCTTCCCGGCCTGGCGGGCGGCCCAGAGCATCCAGGCCACCATTGCCAACCCCACCAGCAGCGAGGCCCCGAAGATCAGGGCCGGCCCATACTGGGGCGTCACGGTCAGGCCCTCGATGCTGAACCAGGGCTGGAGCCAACTGGCGCGCAAATGGTCGCGGGTGAGCACCATCAAGAACAGGGCCGGCAGCAGGGCCAGCCCCGCCGCCAGGGCGCGTCCCTGGTGGGCCAGGCCCAGGGCCAAGAGCGCCGCCGCCACGGCGCCCCACAGGGCCAGGGTGTAACCCAGGTCGCCGCCTATGAAGAGCTGCATCAGCGGCCCCGGCAGGGAGAAGAGAAACCACAACCCCCCGGCCAACTGCGTCAACGTGGCGCGAGTGAACCACACAAGCCCCCGCGCTACCATGTCCTGGCCCGAGGCCTGGCCCTGCCTGAGCCGCCAGCGCCCCCACAAGGCCAGGCCCAGGCCGGCCACGGCCAGGGAGGCCACCACGAAGTGCAGAAAGCGGGGCCACAGGCTGGGCTCCGACCAGTTGAGCAACGTGCCGGAGGGATCGTCCAGATGGCCGGCCCAGGCCGCCGGCGAGAGCATCAGGGTCATGTTGTGGGTCAAGAGCAGCCCGGCGGCCAAGAGGAGAATCACGGCCAGGCCGATGACCGCCGCGCGCCCCGGCCCCAGGGCCGTGAACTTGAAGTCATAGACATAGGCCGCGTAGTAGGCCAGCATCACCAGCAGGAACAGGCACAGCCACCAGCCGGCCATGACCACCGAGCTGGCGTAGATGAACTGGCCGTAGAGCACCTGCAAGAACAAAAAGGGCGGCACCCCCAGGTTGACGGCAAAGGCGATGGTGTAGGGCAGCTTGCGTGAGATTTCCTGGTCCAGCGGCGCTCCGCCGCCGGCCCCGGCGGGCCTGAGCGAGTGAACCAGGGCCATCACCGCCCCGCCCAGCATCAGGTTCATGGCGATGAGGTGCAACAGGAAGGTGCCCAAGAGCAGCCAGCGGAACCAGGCCGCGCCCAGGGGGATGGCCTCGGGCGTGGGTATGAGGGTGGCGGGGTCCATGGCGCTCTCCCGGAGGGGAATGGGGATATTATGCGCGATAAGGCCGGGGCTGGGAAGGGATAAGCAGGCGGCCGCGAGCCGCGGCTGGCGTATACGGGTCGGTTGGCGGCGTTCCCTCTGGCTGGCGCTGGCGGCTCCCGTGGCAGGGTTACTCCCCGGCGGCCAGGCGGGTTACGCTACGCCAACCCGCCCTACGGACCTGCTGATTTAGAGGCACTTGCCCCCTCTCCTCCACCGGGGGAGAGGGCCGGGGTGCGGGGGCCGGGCGCCTCCGGGCGCACCGGGCCGCAGACCCCCATTGGCCGCCGCCCGTGCCGCTCCAGGAATCTATCCAGATAATCGGCCCGGGGCGCGTGGCGGTAGAAGCGCCAGTACACCTCGCTGGCCGTGGATAGCCCCAGGGCCGGCCCGGCCACCAACAGCCCGTTGGCCATTAGGGCCAGGGCGCACAAGACGGCCAGAAGCGGCCGGCCCTGCCCCTGCTGCATCACCCGCGCGGCGTAATAGATCAGCACCGCGCAGGCCGGCTGGTAGAAGCGGGCCACGTGCACCCCCCTGAAAGTGGGGAAGCCGTGGGGCGGGGCCAGGTTGTTGAAGAGAAAGACCAAGAGCAGGCCCAGCAAGAGGGCCGTCTCCGGGGCCTGGAGACGCACGCCGCCCCGCCGCAGGTTCAGAGCCAAGAGGGCCAGGAACAGCAGCGGCAGCACGTAGAAATTGCCGGCCAGCAGGTTGTTCAGCAGTATCTCCGGCACCTGCATGAGCAGGCGTCCCCAGGCGGCCAGCTCGCCGGGGTGCAGATAGCTCAAGAGGATGGCCAGGGGCTGGGCCGCGTTCTGGCTGCTGGCCGGCACCCCCAGGGCCTCCAGCAACAAGAGCAGCAGGACCGTGGGCGCGGCCAGGGCCGCCAGCCCCAGGCCGCACCAGGCCAGGCGGCGGGTGCGCCACCAGGTGAGCCCCAGGGCGGCTGGCGCGAAGAAGGGCAGCAGGTCGTAGCCCAGGGCCAAGGCCCCCAGGCCCAGGCAGGGCCAGAGCACGCCAGCCAAATTGCGGGCCTGGTCCAGGCGGTAGAGCAGCATGAAGCCCCACAGGCTGGCCGGCACGATGATGGCGTAGGAATAGGGCAGCCCGCCCCAGTAGGCCAGGCCCGGGTACAGGGCCAACAGCCAGGTGCCCCACAGGCCGCCCCGCCGCCCCACCCGGCGCTCCAGGAACACGGCCCAGGAGTACAGGGCCAGGACGCTCAGCAGCACATTGGCCAAAAAGCCGCCCTCCATGACCCCGCGCGCGGCCATGAAGGGATAGGCCAAGAGGGGATAGAGGATGCGGCGCAGCACCAGGGAGAAGCCCCACTTCTCCGGCGGGTCGCCGTCCAGCATCCAGAAGGTGGCCTCGAAGTGCTGGTGGTCCAGATTGACCGCGTATTGACAGGGGCCGTGGGGAGCGCCGCCGGCCGAGTTGGCCGCGTAGATGCTCATGGTGCCCGAGCACAGCCACATGCCCGCTATCATCACCAGCGAGGCCGCCGCCCACCACCAGGGCCGGCGGGGCTGGGGCAGCCAGCGCCCGGCCATGAGCGCCAGCAAGAGCCACATGGCCAGGCCCAGGCAGGGCGTGGCCGCCGAGAACAGGCGCTCGCCCAGGGCCTGGGCGTCGTCGCGGGCCAGGGGCGACGGCGAAGGCCGCAAGCGCGCCAGGGGCACATGGGATAGGCCCAGGCCATGCCAGGGCCGCCAGAGCAGGTTCAGGGCAGCCTGGTTCTCACGCTGGGCGTACTCCACCTCGATGAGGTGCCGCCCCGGCCCCAGCCAGACCCAGGCCGCGCGCAGGCGCAAGGGGTGGGCGCCCGAGTTGTCCACCAGCTTGCGGCCATCCACGAACAGGCGAGAGTCGTCGTCTGACTCCACGCCCAGGAGATACGGCCCCGGCAGGGTGACGCTGAGGGTGCCCGTGAGGCGCAGCGAGAAGTTGCCGGCCCTAAAGTCGGCGTCAACGGCGTCGCTCATGGCAACCCGGGTCTCCACGTAGGCCGGCCCCGGCTGGCCCCCCAGGCGGGCGTCGCCGTAACGCTGGGCCAGGAGTCCCGGCCCGGCCCCGGGGGCGGGCAGCAGGGCCAGGCGCAGCAGCGTGTCGCAGAGCAGGAACAGCCCCACGGCCAAGAGCAGGATCAGCAGGGCCGATGCCCCGTGGCGCAAAATGGCCCAGACCGGGCCGCCCAGGCGGCTACCGGGCGAGGCGGGGTTGTGGGCCTTGGCGGGCATGGCGCTCCAGGGTTGCGGGGGCCGCGCGGGGGCAGGCCGTGGGCCGATGCTAGCCCAGGGCTTGGGGGAATGTCCAGCCGTTAGGGCCGGTCCTGCCCGGCCGCGCTTGACCGTGCCGGCGGCCTGTGCCACAGTCAGGCCGTCGAGCGGATTCGACCGATAGCCGGCGGAGGGGCTTCATGGCGGCCGGAGGGGGCAGGACCTGTAAATGGTGGGCGCTGCTGGCGGGGGTCATGGCCCTGCTGGTGGCCCTCTACCTCTTCGCCTGGCCCCTGGTCTGGCGGTTGGTGCTGCTGCCCCGGGTTTCGGAACAGCGCCACGGCCTGGAGGTGGTCACCAACGACCGCGAGGACGGCCAGGGCCGCGATGTCCGCTCCCTGCTGGCCCCCCAGTCGGCCTTTGACCTGGACCAGCCCCACGCCAGTCAACTGGCCTACGGCGTCTGGCGGGTCAGTCAGGCGGGCTTCTACGAACTGCGCCTGGAGTGCGACGACTACGGCAGCCTCTCCCTGGACCGCCGCCAGATCATCGCCCTGCACGGCACCAGCGACTTCAACCAGGGTGAGGCCCGGGTCCATCTGGAGGCCGGCCCCCATCTGCTCAAAGTGGAGTTGCACAACCGCCAGGGCCGGGGCTGGCTGCGGCTCTTGGTCAAAGGCCCGGGGCAGGAAGAATACCGCCCCCTGACCGGCCAGGACCTGGCGGCCATTGACCTGGGCAATTACCGCAACTGGCTCAACCTGGCCGCCCGGCTGGAGCCGGCCTGCCTGTGGGGCCTGGGTCTGGGCTGCCTGGCCCTGTTCCTGCTCTGGGCCGTGCCCACCGCCCCGCCCGCCGCGCCGCCGGCCACGGCCAGTGCCCGCCAGCGGGCCTGGGGGGCGGCCTTCGTGGCGGGGGTGGTGCTATTGTCCGTCGTGGCCAGTTGGCACTCCACCTTCCATCAGGTGGAGTGGGGCAACTGGGCCGCCGGCCACGACCACCTGGCCCAGGAGGACTGGCAGTTCCACCGGGCCATCGTGGAAAACCGCTACCAGGACCACCGCTCCTACCGGGTGCTCACCGACTACGCCATCGCCGGGGTGTACGAACTCCTGCGCGGCCACGAGAGCGACCCCGCCCCGGCCCGCCTGCTCTACTGGGGGCGCTATTTCACCGACCTGTTGATGTTTCTCATGGCCGCCATCTTCTACCGCCGGCTGGGGCTGAACCGCCCGGCCACCATCCTGGGCCTGGGCGTGCTGGCCTTCGCCATGTTCCCCACCGCCTACCGCAGCGGCCTGAACATCGCCACCTTCCTGGATATCAGCGTGTTCCTGCTGGCCGGGGTCTTGGTGCTGGACCAGCGCTGGCTGGCCTTCATCCTGCTGATGCCCCTGGCAGCGCTCAACAAGGAGACCTCCATCCTGGTCACGGCCTTCCCCCTGGCCGTGGCCTTGCAATGGTGGCCGCTCAAGCTGCCCGCCCGGGAGCTGAAGGTCTCGGCCCTGGCCCTGGGCCTGTGGCTGTTGGTCTATGGCGGCATGCACCCCATCCTGGGGCACCCGGTGTTCAACACCTACATAGACGCTCCGGGCACCGACTTCATCCACTTCAACTTCTTCAAGGACCCCGACGGCTACCGCCAGCTCTTCAAGACCTTAAGCGTCCTGCCCTTCCTGGCCCTGTTCGGCCTGAAGCGCGCGCCCGTGGCCCTGGCGCGCTTCTTCCTGGTGGTGGCGCCGGCCTGGTTCGTGGTGCACACCATCCTGGCCTGGTGGGCCGAGACCAGGCTGTACATGGTGCCCATGGCCTTTGTGTTCATTCCGCTGTGCCTGTTCGCGGTAGGCGGCGGCGTGCCCGTCACCGGGCATAACGGGGTGGCGTGCCCGCCACGGGGCATAACGAGCCGGTAGGGTCATTGCGCCAGCAACCCTAGCGGGCTCCCGCCGTGGGGCTGCCTTCTGAAAGGCGGCATCAATACAGGGACAATCGTGGGAGCCTGTCATTGTGGGGGGTATCATGAAAAGTAAGATGAGATTTGCTGGGCGGTTTCTCTTGATGGCGGGGATGCTCCTGGCCTCCATGTCCCCCTGCCTGGCCGCGCCAGAGCTCACCCTCCAGGATGCCTGGCGGGTGATAAGGGAAAAGAAATTCGTTGATCTCACCCATGCCTTCTCGCCCGGGGTGCCCCATTGGAAGGGTTTCCCGGATGAGACGCGGGAGACCCTGTACTGGTATGAGCCAGGGGTGGGGAAATTGGGCAGCGGCTTTTTCGCGCAGTCCTACACCCACGTGGGCCAATGGGGCACCCACGTGGACCCTCCGGCGCACTTTGCCAAGGGCCTGCGCACCGTGGACCAGATAGACGTGAAGGAGATGATCCTGCCCCTGGTGGTGATTGATGTTCATGAGGCCGTGGCCAACAACCCGGACTACACCATCGGCATGGAAGACATCAAAAATTGGGAAAAACGGCATGGCGAGATTCCGGAAGGCGCGTTTGTGGCGATGCGTACCGACTGGTCGCGGCGCTGGCCCAGCATGGAGGCCATGCAAAACAGGGACGCTCGCGGCGTTGCCCACTATCCTGGCTGGAGCCTGGAGGTGCTGAAATATCTCTACGAGGTGCGCGGGATCACCGCCTCCGGCCATGAGACCACCGACACCGACCCTGGCATCGCCACCTCCAAGGATGACTATTCCCTGGAGGCCTACATACTGCAAGGCAACCACTACCAGATCGAGCTGCTGGCCAATCTGGACCAGGTGCCGGAGACCGGCGCCCTGATCGTGGCCGCCTTCCCCAAGCCCAAGGACGGGTCTGGCTTCCCCGCCCGGGTGTTTGCCATTTTGCCTTGAGGTTGGTGCCTATGCGTCTACACGATCAAGCCATGTGTTACATTGTTTCAAAAAAATCAAGCAAAACGTGTCATTGCGAGGAGCATCCCCGTAGGGATGCGACGCGGCAATCCACCCTTTCCCCTGCCCATCACGCACGGCTACTCGAAAGAAGAGCGAAGCGGAAGATTGCCTCACTGCGTTCGCAATGACAGCTTTTGCTGGATGTTGGTGGCGTGGTGCGCGCCGGCCAGCGCTGGCCTTGCCAGAGCGGCGGCGCGAAGAATGAAAGGCAGGTTGGGGAAGGGTTAGGGCAGAATTTTCCTGGCGGCGGAATCTATGATCTCGGCCAGGCGTTGCAGGGGCTGGCTCATTTGGGCGTGCCGCCGGTTCAGGATTTCCTCCACGTCCCTGGGTCGCCACTCATAAGGCGTGAAAGGTATGGGCATACTTTGGCGCAGGCCGATAGCCTCGGGTTCCGCCTCTAAGGGAGCTAACAGGGCCTTGAGGTCCTGGCTTTGCTCGCGCAAGGCTTCCTGTATTTGCTCCATGGCCTGGCGTATCAGGTCAAACAGCTCTTTTTGAAAAACCAGAAACTCCAGGCGAGTGCTGTCGTTGCTCTGGGCCTGCATGCTTCGCAGAACGATGCCCCCTGACGCCGCTCCCAATCTTCGCCCCACCACCGCTGCCATCATCTGGCCTGCGTAGTAGGTCACATCCGAGAGCGGCAGGTCCAGTACAACCTCGGCCACCGACTCCAGCCAGGTGTACTTTTTCTCGAACTCGCCGGGCGCGAAGTCAATGCGCTGGTCGCGCTGCATGATGTGCGTGCAGATTATGTCCTTGATGATCCAACCGGAGAGGTTGGCGTCGTCCAGGCAGGCGCCGGAGAGATCGGCGCCGGAGAGGTCGGCGTTAATTAGAGATGCGGATCGTAGGTCAGCATCGCTGAGGTCGGCAGAGGTGAGATTTGCACGGCGAAGTTCGGCATAGCTGAGGTCGGCTTTGCGAAGTTCGGCATAGCTGAGGTCTACTTTGCGGAGGTCGGCAGCACGGAGGTTGGCTTCGGTGAGGCTGGCGCCCCCAAGGTCGGCTTCGTTCAGATGGGCTCTTTTCCCTTTTTCTTTTGAATCCGCCCACCGTCGATGCTCTCCCAGAATCTGGGCCAGTTCCTTCTCGCTGATCTTCCTCTTCCCTTCCATGCCTTCCCCCCTCCAACGCCGCGCCCATTCGTCCCGCGATTGCCTCGCCACCCGCCGTCTTTCCCTACCTTTCCCTGTAATCTCCCGGCGGTCAAATGAAAAAAGCGCGGGGCTGCGGCCTAGTCGCGCCAGCCCGGGGCCGCCGCTGCAATAATATAGCAATAGCCGTCATTGCGAACGTAGTGAAGCAATCTTCCGCTTCGCTCTTCTCTTGTGGTTGCCGCATTAATGCAGGCGAAATGGAAGATTGCTTCGTCGCATCCCTACAGGGATGCTCCTCGCAATGACACGTCTGCTGGATGCCCCCTCGCGCCAGGGCGCTATTTTACAGGCCTCCTGACGCCAGTCCCCACAAAAGCACGCCCCCGCCGGATTGCTCCAGCGGGGGCGTTATATTAGGACGCCTGGCTAAGGGGCAGGCGGTAGGCCCTAGCGGTCGAACCTACTTCTTGATCTCGTCGGTCAGCGCCGGCACCACCTCGAACAGGTCGCCCACCACGCAGAAGTCGGCCTTGGTGTGGATGGGGGCGTCGGGGTCCTTGTTGATGCTGACGATGACCTTGGAGCTGCCCATGCCGGCCAGGTGCTGGATGGCGCCCGAGATGCCGCAGGCGATGTACAGGTTGGGGGTGACGACCTTGCCGGTCTGGCCCACCTGGTCGGTGTGGTGACGCCAGCCGGCGTCCACCGCCGAGCGCGAGGCCCCCACGGTGCCGCCCAACTGGGAGGCCAGGGCCTCCAGGATGGAGAAGTTGGCGGCTTCCTTCATGCCACGGCCGCCGGAGACGATAATCATGGCCTCGGTGAGGTCAATCTTGCCGCCCTCCTCGGCCAGCACTTCCACCTGCTTGACGCGGATGGCGCCGAGGGCCGGGGAGACCTTCTCCACCGCCGCGCTGCCGCCGGTCTCGACGATGTCGAAGACGTTGGGGCGCAGGGTGATGATCTGGGGGGCGGCGTTGATGGCCACCTGGGCGTAGACCTTGCCGGCGTAGATGGGCCGGGTGATGGCGATCTTGCCGCCCTCCACGGCCAGGGCCGTGCAGTCCACGGCCGCCGAGGTGTCCAGCTTGGCGGCCAGGCGGCCGGCCAGGTCCTTGCCCTGCATGCTGGCGCCGAAGATGATGGCGTCGGGCGCGCTCGCTTTGGCCAAGTCGGCCACGGCCGCGGCGTAGCCCTCGGTGGAATAGACGGCCAACTCGGGGCTGTCGGCGTAGAGGACCTTGGCCGCGCCATACTTGCCCAGATCGGCTGAGGCCGCCTCCAGGCCGCTGCCCAGCACCACCGCCGTGACCTCGGTGCCCAGACCGTCGGCCACCTTCTTGGCGGCGCTGACGGCCTCGAAGGTTATTTTGCGAAAGGCTCCGTCGCGCTGCTCCGCGATTACCCAAACACCTGCCATTTGCCTGCTCTCCTTTCGAGCCGGGGGCTTGTCGCCCGGCTGAAGGGCCACCAGGGGCCCTCTGAATGATCGTGCTAGATGACCTTGGCCTCTTCGCGCAGGGCCTTGGCCAGGTTGGCGGCCAGCTCCTGGGCGGTCTCGCCGCTGATGGTCTTGCCGGCGGCGCGGGCCGGGGGCGGGGTCAGGGCCGCGATTTCGGCCTTGCCGGCCTTGTCCAGGCCCAGGTCGGCCAGGGTCTTGACCTCCAGGGGCTTCTTCTTGGCCTTCATGATGCCCGGCAGGCTGGCGTAGCGGGGCTCGTTGAGGCCCTTCTGGGCGCTGATGACCGCCGGCAGGCTGGCCTCCAGGACCAGGGTCTGGCCCTCCACGGGGCGCTGCACGGTGACGCTGCCCTCGCCCACCTCGACCTTGGTGACCACCGAAAGGTTGGGCATGTCCAGGAACTCGGCCAGGGCCGGGCCCACCAGGCCGGCGTCGTCGTCCACGGCGCGCATGCCCAAAAAGACGATGTCAGGGCTCAGGGGCTTGACGGCGGCGGCCAAAATCTTGGCCACGGCCAGGGGGTCGGCGCCGTAGAGGCCGTCGTCCTCGATGAGCACGGCCTTGTCGGCGCCCATGGCCAACGCGGTGCGCAGGCTCTCGGTCACCCGCTTGGGACCGGCGCCCACCACGATCACCTCGCCGCCCTTGGCCTTTTGGATGCGTAAAGCCTCCTCCACGCCGAACTCGTCATAGGGATTCATGACCCATTTGATGTCGTCGGTGGCGATGGTCTTGCCGTCGCCGGCGATCTTGATCTGGGTCTCGGTGTCCGGTACCTGCTTGATGCACACCACAATGTTCACTGCCAAACCCCTCCTTTCGTGCTGCCTGGGGTACCCCGCTAATAAGGGGTGTGTTTATGGCTGGCTAAAGCCTTGGTTCTACTAAGGTTTGCGCTCCTGGATGCCCTCCAGGAAAAAGCGGCTGATCTCCTGGGCCGCGGCGGTGATGGAGTACTTGCGGGCCGTGGAGAGCACCCAGTAGCGGCTCATCTCGTCGAGCGCGCCAAAGAAGGCCCGCTTGGCCACCCCGGGCTTGATGTCGGCCCGGAACACGCCCAGGGCCTGGCCCTCCTTGATGATGCCGCTGATGATGTTCAGGTACTCCTGGAACTTGATGTTGGCGTAGCCGCGCATGAACTTGGAGGACTGGCGCACCTCCACCTGGATGATCTCGGCCATCTCCTGGTTTTGCTCCACCAGGCTCAGATGGGCCAAGGCGAAGCGCTCCAGTTTCTTGGCCGGGTCGGTCTCCTGGCCCACGGCCAGGTTGACCTGGTCCAGCACCCCTTGCATCTCCTCCTCGAACAGGGAGATGAGGATGTCGTCCTTGTTCTGGAAGTAGAGGTAGATGGTGCCGTCGGCCACCCCGGCGGCCCGGGCGATCTCGCTGACCTTGGAGTTGTAGAAGCCGTTCTTGGCAAAGACCTTGAGGGCGGCCTCTATGATCCGGCGGTGCTTGTCGCTGGGTTTTTTCTTGTCGTTGACCACGGCTAGGGCATCCCCTTCCGGGGCTGTGGGCGTTGAATTCAATGAATGATGCTTCATTCAAGGTTCGTAACATGCCCGCACCGGCCTGTCAACGGCTTTTTTGGTGAGAGAAGGCACTTTATCAGCCCGGCCCTGGGGCGGCAAGGGCTAATGCGCGCTTCTCGGGGTTACAATATAGCTATTTTATAGCAACGGCGGCGGATGTCCAGAAAAGATTGGGGCTTTGGGTGGCAAGACGCGCTCGCGGGTCACCTTTTTCCTGGATCAGCTCCAGGCCCTGGAGCAGGCCACGAGGCCGCGCCTCTTGGGCCGGAGCATCCAGGACATAGCCGCTCCCCAGGGGAGTAATACAGATTATCTTGTCAAGATGGGCGTTTTAGGCCACAGGGGTGTCCAGGCCCTGGAGAGCCTCCCACACCTCCACGGGCTGGGCCACGTTCTTGAGGGCCTGGGGACCCAGGCTGGCCAGGGTGAACATGCCCTGGACCCGGCGGGCCGTCTCCGGCCCCACCAGCACCTGGCCGTTCTTGGCCAGGCCGGCCAGGCGGGCGGCCAGGTTGGTCACCGGGCCGCTGGCGGTGAAGGTCCAGCGGTCGCCGGCCAGGCCCTCGAAGCGCGAGGAGCCCACCAGGGCCTGGCCCGAGTTGATGCCCTGGTTGACCATCACCGGCCGGCCCCCCTGGGCCTGGTTGACCTCCCCCACCCGCCCGGCGATGGCCAAGGCGGTGCGCACCGCCGCGCGGGCGTGCTCAACCGGGTCGTCGTGCTGGAAGATTATCATCAGGCCGTCGCCGGCCGTCTCGTTGATGTCGCCGTGGTTCTGGTAGATGTCGTCCAAAAAGCTGGAGAAGTACATCTCCACCAGGCGGTTGACCTCCTGGCTCTCCACCTGCTCGCTCAGGCGGGTGTAGCCGGCGATGTCCAGGAACAAGACCGTGACGTCGCGGGGGCGCTTGCCCAGGTCCGGGGCCTCGGGCTGGGAGTCAATCAGGTCGGCCACCGAGCGGGGCACGAACTTGCCCAGGTTGACCCGGATGTGCTCCAGCATCTGCACCTTGTGCAGGCTGGCCGCCAGCTCGGTGTTCTTGCGCTCCAGGTCCTCTATCAGGTTTTGCAGCCGGTACTCGCGGGCCTCCACCTGCACGATCATCATGCCGAAGGCCTCGGCCAGCTCGGCCACCAGGGGTTCCTGGCTGGTGACGTCGGTAAGATGAAAGACCTCCTCGGCCTTCTCGTAGTTGCCCTGGCTCACCTCGCGGGTCAGGGCGATGAGGTCCTTGAGGGCCTGGTCAACCTGTACGGGGCTCATGCCTTGCCTCCCAAGGCGTCCACATGGCGCCTACCCTACTTATATGACCAAACCCCCGCTTCGCGCCAGCCTTAAGCCGCCCTGGCCAGCCGCCCACCCCCGGGTTTAGGATATAGGTGGACACAGCGGCCACGGATCGCTCCCCTGCGGAAGGAGGAGGCCCATGCACCAGCGGCGATGGCTGCCAATCCTGGCGGTCCTGTTGGCCCTCACCGCCTGGGCAACCGGCGCCCAGGCCGGCGACGACCCCTGGCGGGCCGCCCGGCAACGGATGGTCAGCCAACAGATCCAGGCCCGGGGGGTGATGGACCCCCTGGTGCTGCGGGCCATGGAGCAGGTGCCCCGGCACCTCTTCGTGCCCCCGGCCTGGCTGGCCAGCGCTTACGCCGACCACGCCCTGCCCATCGGCCAGGGCCAGACCATCTCCCAGCCCTTCATCGTGGCCCACATGACCGAGCTCTTGGCCCTCAAGGGCGGCGAGCGGGTGCTGGAGATCGGCACCGGCTCGGGCTACCAGGCGGCGGTCTTGAGCCTGTTGGCCGGGGAGGTCTACAGCATCGAGCTGGTGCCCGAGCTGTGCCAAGAGGCCGCCGAGCGCCTGGCCGGGCTGGGCTACGCCAAGGTGCGGGTGCGCTGCGGCGACGGCTACCAGGGCTGGCCCGAGGCGGCGCCCTTCCAGGCCATCATGGTCACCGCCGCCGCCCCGGAGGTGCCGCCCCTTCTCGTGGAGCAACTGGCCCCCGGCGGGCGCCTGCTGCTGCCCCTGGGGCCGGCCGGCGGCCTGCAATTTCTGGTGCTGGTGGAGAAGACCCTGGACGGCCGCCTGGTCAGCCGCGAGTTGGACCCGGTGCGCTTCGTGCCCCTGGTGCCAGGGGGCGCGGGCGGCAGGCCCTGAAGCAGGGGCCAGGGGCCACGCCCCCTCCCAGGCTGAGGGCCTAGCTGGCCTTGCTCTGGTTGGCGGCGGCGCCCTGGTGCTCGATCTGGCCGGGGGTGGCGGCCCTGGCAGGCTGCCCGGGCTCTTTGCCCTGGCCCTTGCTGGCGATGCCGCCCTTGAAGTTCTTGATGGCCTTGCCCAGGCCCTGACCGATGCCGGGCAGCTTGCCGGAGCCGAAGAACACCAGCACCACCACCAGGATCAACAGCAGCTCGGAAAGGCTGGGGGTGAACATGGGGGCTCCTTGGCTGGGGGGAATAACCTAGCCAATCTTACCCTAAAAAGCGGGCGGCGAAAGCTATTCCCCGGCCTGGGCGGCCCGCCGGGTCTCTTTCCACTGGGCCGTGCGCCCCAGCATGCGGCAGACCGTGCAGGTGCCCACGAAGGTGGGTGCCCCGCACTCCTGGCACACCCCGCCGGCCACCGGCGCTGGCGGCGGCCCGGCCTTGGCCCGCAGGAAGCTCAGATAGAAGTTGCGCCTGGTGCCGGGCATCTTCTGGTCCAGGTATTCCATGGCCTCCTGGTAATAGGGCAGGGTGGCGCCCTTGCTCTGGGGGCACTTGCCCGTGGCCACCGGCAGCCCGTGGGCCAGCACGTAGGCGCGTATCTCCTCGGCGCCCAGGCGGCACAAGGGCTTGACCTTGCGCACGAAGCCATCCTCGCTGGCTTCCAGGACCGGCCACTGGCGCGCCAAGTGGTCCTGGTGGCGGTGGATCAGGTTGCCCAACAGCCGGCCCGCCTCGTCGTCCAGGTGATGGCCGGTGGCGATGGCCGGCGCGCCCAGATCGCGGGCCAGGCGGTTGAGGAAGTGGCGCTTCAAGCCGCCGCAGACCGCGCAGAACTGACGGCGATTGGCCCAGACCACCTCCTGCACCTGGTGGCCGGCCATTTCCTCCAGGCTGGCCAGGTGCAGGGGCCGGCCCAGGCGCCGGGCCATCTCCTGGCTGGCGGCCAGGGAGGCGGCGGAGAACTCGCCCAGGTCCAGGGTCAGGTGCACGCCCTCGGCGGCGTAGCCCAGGTCGCAGAGCACCTGCCACAGGGCCAGGGAGTCCTTGCCGCCGCTGACGGCCACCAGCACCCGCTGGCCGGGCTCCAGCATGGCGTACTTCTTGATGGCCCGCGCCACCTGCCCCTGGAAGAAGACCTCCAGGCAGGGGTCGCAGAAGCGGGCGTTGAACTGGCGGAAGCGGTGCCGGGCCGGCGCCTTGCACCGGCTGCATTTCATGCCGGGGTCGGTCATGGGGGGGAGTATAGCGGAGGGACCGCCCCCGGCCAAGGGCAAAGGCTAGGGGGTCGCTGGGTTATGGCGGGCTGGACGCGGCGCGGCGGCATGGCCTAAGATGGTACTTGACCACTGCCCCTGGGACATTGACGCAACCAAGCGGCGGTGTGGGCGGGGCGGCAATATCTGCCCCGCCCCGGGCCTGGCGGGGGGAGAACCATGAAGAAGAAGAGGTTGGCCTGGCTGGCCCTGCTGGGGGCGGCGCTGCTGTGCTGCGCGCCGGCCTGGGCAGGGGAGACGGAGGAGGCGGGCGATAAGACGGAGGAACATAAGCCCTGGCAGGGCAGGCTGGCCGACGGCAGGATCATAAGCGAAAAAGATTTGGCGGAGATATTGAACCTGCACCAGCAATGGGTTGATTCCGGCGGTAAGCGTGGGCAATGGTCCTATCTGCTGAGCAGATCTGATTTATCGGATGTCTCTTTGGCGGGGGCCAATCTTTCGGGGTTGGATCTGAGCGGGGCCAATCTGAGCGGGGGCAACCTTATCGGCGCAAAACTGTGTAAGGCAACCATGGTCAACGCGAATCTGACCAACGCGGTCATGAATAGGTCAGACCTTACTGATGCCAACTTAATAGGGGCCGAGTTGGGCCATGCAAATTTGGACGATGCATGCCTGCGGGGGGCAGACCTCAGAAAATCCAAAATAGATAGGGTTTCGCTCAATCGCGCTGATTTGCGTGGGGCCCTATTTGAGCCAGATTTCCAACTGCCAGATCACGCTGGTTCTGAAGGGTCTCCGCTTGTGGGGCGCTGGCCCATTTTTAGTAGTATCGCCAACTCTGAAACCCTGTTTTTAGTAGCCTACCAAGAACAATCCCACCCCATCACCGCCTTGCGCGACCAGCTTAAAAAGTGTAGCTATCTACCCCCTTCCCGCCAACTGACCCACGCCCTCAGACACAACAATGACTCGGTTGGCCTAGACAGCCACATCGCCTATTACCTCATCGCCTGGCCCACCAATTGGGGCCTGAGCCCCCTGCGGCCCATTGGGTACATGTTTTTACTTATCATCCCATTCTCCGCGGTTTATTGGCTGGCCCTCCACCGCCCGGACCGCGAGGGCATCTGGATGATCTGGGACCCCAACAGCCTGCGCCGCCCCCCCAACCAACCCTGGAGGCAATTGCTCAAGGTCAAGGATGGCGCCAACCCACTATATGGCCTTTACTTCTCCCTGCTCTCCGCCTTTCACATCGGCTGGCGTGAGTTCAACGTGGGCAACTGGATCAGCCGCATGCAGCCCCGCGAGTACACCCTGCGCGCCACCGGCTGGGTGCGCGTGGCATCGGGTTTGCAATCGCTCATCAGCGTGTACCTTTTGGCCCTGGCGGTACTCACCTACTTCGGCCGGCCCTTTGAGTAGGCCGGCACCAAACTTGGTGGTTGCCTTTTGGATGTGCAATTGTCATATTGTGCTGAATCAACTGTAACGGGCGTGGGATCTGCCCCATCCCGGTCCCTGGCCGCGTGGAACGCCTAACTCGGGGGGTGTCATGGGTGCTTATGTGAAGCGTGTGGCCGCCTTGGCGGTGTGGTGTCTGTTGATGCTGTGTGCCGTGGCCGCCGGAGCCGGCCAGTACAGCCTGGACCAGAACCAGGCCGTGTACCTGCCCGGCACCACCCTACCGGCCTATCTGACCGACGGCCAGGTTACCTACGTGGGCACCGGCGCCCAACTCCAGGCCCTTGGCCAGCAGGCCGCCTCGTCCAATGCCCTGGCCGCCTCCACCTACTGGTGGCACTTCAGCACCTCGGGCCACTACGACTTTTGGTTGCCCGGCACCGCCGATGGGGCCTACACCAGCTTTTACAACGCCGCCGTGGCCATCAACCCCTACCTGGGCAATGCCTACGACTCGGCCAGCGCCGTCCTGGGCAAGGGCAACGACGGCTACGGCAACATTGATATTTGGCTGACCTACGAGCCCGGCAGTCCAGCCAACGGTTATTACATTGCCGGACAAGGCGCAAACAACATCTACTTGAACATGGCCCAGCCTGGCAGCGGGGCCTTGTTCGGCGGTGTGGCGGCCCACGAGACCACCCACCTCATCCTGGACCACGCGGCCAACCTCTACAACCGCGACCCCCTGGGCAGCAACTGGTACACCGAGGCCTTGGCCTACTACGTGGGCAACAGCGTCTATGCCCACGGCGACCAGAACGGCTATGCCTACAACAGCGCCTGGCTCAAGCAGTACAGCCAAAACGGGGCCTGGCGCTCCAGTTGGTACGACAGCGGGGCGCGCTACATCCAGGGCGGCGCTTCATCCCTGGATTACGCGCAGCTCAATACCATCGGCTACTTCCTGGCCAACTCCAACCTGGGCTGGTCGGCCATCCAGGGCACGGTGAACAACCTGGTGACGGGCAGAAGCCTGGAGTCCTCGTTGCAGGCGGCCTACGGCCTGGCCTCGGGCATGTACAGCACCTCCAGCGGGTCGGGAGTCAATACCCTCTACTCGTATTACATTAATTACTATTTGGGGCACTACTAGAGAGGGCCCAAGCCACGGGCCGCCTTCAGGCCCAGGCCACCCACGAACCATGCGCGGCCGGCTCCCCACCCGGGGGCTGGCCGTGGCTTATTTGGGTGTGCGCCAGGTGGGAGGGCCGTCCTGGCCGCCCTGGCGGCGGCAGGCCTCCTCGGTGGCGGCCACGATCTCTTTGGTGTAGCCCTCCAGCCAGCCGGCCAGGGCCATCTGCTGCCCGGGCGTCAGCGCCCCCAGGCCGGCCCGGTCAAAGACCTCCGGCCCCACGCGCTCCAGCAGGGTCATCTTGCGGTAGGTCATGGGCGTCTCCCCCTTGAGTCCCGTAGGCCAGGCGGCCAGGGCCAGCAGCGCCAGCCCGCCCAGCATCACCAGCCTGGTTACCCGCGGCATGGGTCCCTCCTCAGTTCTCGCCTCGTCCTGGGGCCAGTATAGCCTGGCCGCCGGTACCGTGGCCAGACGTGGCGGCCATTGCTTTCGCCGGCGGTAATTGGCACTATGGGGCAGGCCGTCCCCAGCAGATGGAGGTGTTTGATGGACCTGGTCACCGAGCTCAAGGAGATTTCCCTGTTCGCCATGATGGAACACGGCGACCTGAAAAAGATCGCCAAGCTCTGCCAGGTGCACCAGTTCGCCGACGGCGAGGTGATTACCCGCGAGGGCGACCACGACGGCCGGCTGTTCGTGGTGGTCAGCGGCCACGTGCGGGTGTGCAAGGACCTGGGCGGCCCCCGCGAGCGCCAGGTGGCCAGCATGGGGCCGCGCTCGTACTTCGGCGAGCGCGCCCTGATTGACGACTTCCGCCGCACGGCCAGCGTGCTGGCCGACGGGCCGGTGACGGTCATCTCCCTAAGGGACTGGAACTTCCGCGACTACATCAAGCGCTACCCCAGCCTGGCCATGGAACTGTTGCAGAACCTGGCCCGGCGCCTGCGCGACAGCGAGGCCAAGACCGGCTAAAGGCCGGCGGGTGAGTCGAGGTGGGACGGCACCCCCAACTTTATTGGCCCCACTGGCTGACCGCCCTGCTCCTGGCGGCGGTGCTGGCCTGGCCGCAGGCGGCCAGGGCACAGCAGGCGCCGCCGGTGCTGGCCGACCTGCCCTCCCTGGCTGTCCCGGGTGCCCGGGTGGTGGACCTGGCCACCCGGACCGGGGTGCGCCAACGGCTTTTGCTGCTGCGGCCTCCCCAGGTGGAGGCCAGCCTGATCCTGCTGGTGGGCGGCGACGGGCTGCTTAACCTGGACCAGAACTTCGCCCTGGGCACCCGGCGGGGCAACTTCCTCAAGCGCATCGCCGCCCGCCTGGCCCGGCAGGGCTTCCAAATCGCCCTGCTGGACATGGCCCGGGACGAGTCCAGCTTCTTCGGCGGTCCGCCCCTGCGCACCAGCGCCGCCCACGCCCAGGACCTGGGCGGGGTGAGCGACTTTTTGCGCCAGGAGGCCCCGGCCCCGGTGTGGCTGGTGGGCACCAGCCTGGGCACCATCTCGGCGGCCAACGCCGCCGGCCGCCTGGGACCGGAAAGGGTGCAAGGGGTGGTGCTCAGCTCCACCAACCTGGGTGGCCGGCACCAGGCGGGGGTGTTCGCCCTGGACCTGGAGGCCATCCGCCAGCCGGTGCTGGTGGTCCACCACGAGCAAGACGACTGCTTCGTCTGCCCCTACCACCAGGTGCCCAGCCTGCTCCAGGCCCTGACCAACGCCCCGGTCAAGGAGGTGCTGGCCTACCGGGGGGGCCTACCCGCCATCTCGGAGGCCTGCGAGGCCCTGTCGGCCCACGGCTTCTACGGCCTGGAGGATCAGGTGGCCCAGGACATGGGCCAATGGATCAAGGACCACGCCCCCCGCCCCTGACGGCCTGCGCGCCGTTTTGTCTTATACCAATTTAATGACAATCATACAGTATTAGGCTGTTGCCCCTTGATCCGGGCATCCTCTGGCCGGCGAGCTTTGGTTTTTTGGCCGCCCAAGCCCCGTGTCCCGCTCTTATTCCAATTCTAATTCAATAGTGAATTAATAATCCATGGCCAAGCCACAATGGAGCGTAGAGTTTCGGGGTGGAGCTCCATGTGTCGCAACGAGGCCGCCAAGTGGCTTTCCAGGGCTTCTATGCTGTCGAAGACGCGG
>JACRDC010000046.1 GCA_016218705.1 Desulfarculus sp. | reverse complement strand
GGCAAAGCCAGTATGGCCGGGCGGCTCTAGCGGGACACAAAAAGAAACCGCTTAGGCTTTCTTGGGCCGCCTATACCGTAAGGCCTGTACCCAGAGGAAACCTGACGAGAAAACCATACGTCTGATCTGAAATGCGTATCAGTCTTCTATTATCCTTTTATTTTAGTATATTACCTTTTTATGTAATGCTATTACGTTTATTGGCGGCCTCTGGTGCGCGGCCCTGGCCCGCCCAGGGGCTCGGCTCTGGTGAGCGGCGGCGGACCTGGGGAAGAAACAATGCCATGTGATTGTGCATTTCCTGGCCAGCCACAAGGCCGGAGGAAATGCCACCCTCCAAGATGGCATTTCCTGGCCAAGGCCATCGCCAAGCCTCTGCCCTGTTGCCGGCCCCCCGCTTGGTGCGTGGGACCAGGGTCATCGCCTGGGCAGCACCGCCCGGCCAGGGGCCTCCAGTCCCCCCCGGTCCCCAAGCCAGGTCCCGGCCAAGCCCCGGAGGGCCTCTGGCCGGCCTCACTGCCCCCAAGGCTGACCTGGCTGGGCTGGCATTGATTAATTAAACATAATCAGTCTAATTCATAATAGGAGTCCCTTCCCCCCGTCCACATCCACATAGCAACGCTGGTGGAACCATTTTCATCAAATATATTTATTGATGTTATTTCAGTCTAATCCATATATGACCCTACTCAAGGGCCGAAACCGGCCCCAAGGCTTGCCAGCCACCCAGTCTGCCCTCCAGACGCTGGCGCCGCCGCTTTGCCAACCCGGCTCACCCGCCGCCGCCCTTGACCAACGAAAGTAGTTTTCGTATTATCCAGGTCATGGGCCAAGCCAATCAGCCCCATCGGCCTGGCCCCAGGGGCCATGGGGCTGATCCTGGCCAGCCACGCCGCCACTATACCTGGCCCCTGGGCAGACCGGTGACCCAACATAGGCCACTGGAGCGCCAGCCAGGGACGCAGCGAATATTGGCTTGAATATTTAGCTTGTTATATTATATTAAAGCGATGGTTTCTTTTAGGGTCCTTCTGGACCCGGAGCAAGCGAGGCACCATTGGACCAAACCCGGCCCCGCCAGCCCCCCGAAGGCCCTCCCGTGGCCAGCCCCGACCCCGATGATGAGCGCATCCAGCGTGCCGCCAGCGAGGTCTTGGACCTGGGGCAGGGTTTGTCGCGGGAACTGGAGCGCCTGCGCCTGGCCCAGGCCCGGGCCGCGGGCCTGCGCCCGCCCACCTGGGCGCTCCTTAGCCTGGTGGCCGAGGCTGGCGACCTGGGCGTCACCGTCTCCGACGCCGCCGTGCATTTGGGCGTGCGGCCCCAGGCCCTCAGCGGGGCCGTGGCCGAGTTGGTGGAGGATGACCTCCTGGAGCGCGAGGTGGACCCCACCGACGGCCGCGCCCGCCGGCTGCGGATCACCCCAGATGGGCTAAAGCGCCTGACCCCGGGCGAGGAACTGCGCCAGCGCCTGCTCAGGGAGATCGTGGGCCAGATACCCCAGCCCTCGGTGGCCAAGCTGGTGCTTACCCGCCTGCAAGCGGCGCTCAAGCACAGCCTCAGCGACAACCCCAAGGGCTAGACCGCGCCGTTCACGCCCGCCGACCCCAGCGCCAACGATTCTGACCAGGCAGTCAAATTACTTCGGGCGGCGGGACCTCACCTGCTAATACCAAGTTGCGATCAAACTATTCGGTTGATCGCAACTTGGTATGATGGGGTCAGTTTAGTTGGAGGGCGTCCAACACCCCGCCGCAGACCTCCAAATGGGGCGGGGGCTGGGCCTCAGCCTCCTGCCGCCATTGGGCGATCTGCTGGTGCTGGTCCTGGTCCACCTCGCGCAGCTCCAGCGTGAACGGCCCCGCCGCCGCCCGGCGCACCTCCCAGGCGGTGGTGGCGCCGCCCGGCGGCATCTTCACCTCCTGGCGGGGCCAGTACTTGGCCCCCTGGCGCAGCACCAGGTAATAGTGATACTCCGGCCGGGGCTGCTCTACTTTCACCGTGCAGCCAAAAACCTCCGGCACCGCCTGGCGCGGCGCCGGCGCCAGGATGCTGCCCTTGGCCGGACTGGCCTCCGCCCCGGGCCGCGGGGCCAGACCGGCGCCAGGCCGGGCCTGGGCGGCCCCCGTGACCCGCGGGGTCAAGGCCCGCAGTTGGGCGCGCAACTGGGCGATCTGTTCCTCCTGCTGGCCCTGGAGCTGGGCCAAATGCCCCACCTGTCCACCCAGCCAAAACAGACAGACCACCAGCAGCAGAAACAACAGCAGCAGGGCCACGGCCCGCCCGCTCCTGCCCACCAACGCCAACAAATCGGCCCCGGCGGAGTGCGCACGGGGCCTGGCATGGGTTTGTGGCATATCCCCCCCCTTTCCACAAATCACCATGAAGAATATAGCATTTTTTGCAACCGCCTGACAATAGGCGAGAGTCTAGGGTGCCCGCCCGGCGCCCGGCCTGGGTAACCCGTTGCCCAGGTTGGCATTTGCTGATAGAATTTGGCGATTTGCCCCTATGGAGCCCCGCCGGGGCCTCCCCGGCCAAAGACCCGTGATGCCGGCTGGTTATCACCGGCCCGCCCTATATCACCCTGACAGGTTGCCCAATGCTCCCCATTGACCAGCGCAAGGAAGACGTGCTCATCGAGGAGGAGATCAAGCGCTCCTACCTCGACTACGCCATGAGCGTCATCATCGGCCGCGCCCTGCCCGACGTGCGCGACGGCCTCAAGCCCGTGCACCGGCGCATCATGTTCGCCATGCACGAGCTCAAGAACGACTTCAACAAGCCCTACAAGAAGTCGGCCCGCGTGGTCGGTGACGTCATCGGTAAATACCACCCCCACGGCGACACCGCCGTTTACGACGCCTTGGTGCGCATGGCCCAGGAATTCTCCATGCGCTACATGCTGGTGGATGGCCAGGGCAACTTCGGCTCCGTGGACGGCGACGCCCCGGCGGCCATGCGTTACACCGAGGTGCGCATGGCCAAGCTGTCCCAGCAGTTCCTTGAAGACCTGGACAAGGAAACCGTTGATTTCATAGACAACTACGACGGCTCCCTGCAAGAGCCGGCCGTCATGCCCACCAAGGTGCCCAACCTTTTGCTCAACGGCTCCTCGGGCATCGCCGTGGGCATGGCCACCAACATCCCCCCCCACAACCTGGGCGAGGTGGCCAAGGCCCTGGTGGCCCTCTTGGACGACCCCCACATCACCATTGACGGCCTGATGCGCCACCTGCCAGGCCCCGACTTCCCCACCAGGGCCTTCATCCATGGCCGCCAGGGCATCAAGGACGCCTACCACACCGGCCGGGGCATCATCCAGTTGCGCGCCCGCGCCCTGGTGGAGGTGCACCCCCGCTCCAAGAAGACCTCCATCGTGGTCAGCGAGCTGCCCTACCAGGTCAACAAGGCCCGCCTGCTGGAGCGCATAGCCGAACTGGTCAAGGACAAGAAGATCGAGGGCATAACCGACATCCGCGACGAGAGCGACCGCGACGGCATGCGCATGGTCCTGGAGCTGAAGCGCGACAGCGTGCCCCAGGTGGTGCTGAATCAGCTCTTCAAGTTCACGGCCATGCAGACCACCTTTGGCGTCAACATGCTGGCCATCGTCAACAGCCGGCCCGAGCTGCTGAACCTCAAGCAGGTGCTGTCGCTGTTCATCGAGCACCGCCGCGAGATCATCCTCAAGCGCACCGCCTTCGAACTAAAGAAGGCCGAGGCCCGCGCCCACATCCTGGAAGGCCTCAAGATCGCCCTCGACCACCTGGACCGGGTCATCGCCATGATCCGCGCCGCCCAGAACCCGGCCGAGGCCAAGGCCCAGCTCATGGGCCAACTGCAACTGAGCGAGATTCAGGCCCAGGCCATCCTGGAGATGCGCCTGCAACGCCTCACCGGCCTGGAACGCGACAAGATCCTGGGGGAATACCGCGAGGTCATCAAGGAGATCGCCCGCCTGCGCGAGATTCTCAACTCCGAGGCCCTGGTGCGCGGCATCATCCGCCAGGAGACCCTGGAGCTGGCCGAGCAGTACGGCGACCCCCGGCGCACCGAGATCGTGGCCCGGGCCGACGACATCGAGCTGGAGGACATGATCGCCGAGGAGGAGATGGTGGTCACCCTCTCCCACGCTGGCTACATCAAGCGCTCGCCCATCAGCCTCTACCGCTCCCAGCGCCGGGGCGGCAAGGGCAAGAAGGGCATGGCCACCAAGGACGAGGACTTCGTGGAGTCCCTGTTCATCGCCTCCACCCACTCCTACCTCTTGGTCTTCACCAACCTGGGCCGCCTGTACTGGATAAAGGTCCACGAGCTGCCCCAGGCTGGCCGGGCCACCAAGGGCAAGGCCATCGTCAACCTGCTGAACTTGCAGCCGGGCGAGAAGGTGGCCACCGTCCTGGCCGTGCGCGAGTTCTCCGAAGGCCGCCAGGTGGTCATGGCCACCCAGAACGGGGTCATCAAGAAGACCGGGCTCATGGACTTCAGCCGGCCCCGCTCCGGCGGCATCATCGCCATCAACATTGACGCCGAGGACCGCCTGGTCTCGGCGCGGCTCACCGACGGCAGCATGCAAATCTTCCTGGCCACCCGCCTGGGCCTGGCAATCCGCTTCCAGGAGGACCAGGTGCGCTCCATGGGCCGGGCGGCTGGCGGGGTGCGCGGCATCCTGGTGGACAAGGATGACGCCGTGGTGGCCATGGAGGCCCTGGCCGGAGCGCCCAGCATCCTTAGCGTCACCGAGAACGGATTCGGCAAGCGCACCCGCCTGGACGAGTATCCCCTGCAGAACCGCGGCGGCAAGGGCGTCATCACCATCAAGACCACCGACCGCAACGGCGCGGTCATCGGCGTCTTGGTGGTGGAGGACACCGACGAGATCATGCTCACCAGCGACCAGGGCGACATCATCCGGGTGCGCGTGGACGGCATCCGCGAGATAGGCCGCAACACCCAGGGCGTCAAGCTCAAGGACCTGGCCAGCGGCCAGCGCCTGGTGGCCAGCGCCCGCCTGGCCGAGGTGGAAGAGGAAGACAACGGCGCGCCCGAGCTGCCCCTGGGCGAGGGCACCCCCGACGACCCCGAGGTGCTGGAGCCCGAGGGCGAGGACAGCCAGGAGTAGCGGGCGGAGAGCCTCCGCGCCCCTGGGGGAAGGGCCGGCCATGGAGCACGCACCCAGCATCGGGCTGGCCACGCCGGCTGACATCCCCGGCCTGTGCGATCTCCTGGCCCTGCTTTTCAGCCAGGAGGCCGAGTTTGCCCCCGACCGCGCCGCGAGTGAGCGCGGCCTGGCGGCCATCATCGCCGACCCGGCCCGGGGCCACGTCCTGGTGGCCCGCCACAACGCCCAACCCCTGGGCATGATAAGCATTCTCTACGGCATCTCCACGGCCCTGGGCGGGCCGGTGGCCACCCTGGAGGACCTGGTAGTGGCCCCGGGCGCGCGCGGCGCCGGCCTGGGCACCCGCCTGATGGAGCATGCCATAGCCCATGCCCGGGCGCAGGGCTGCCTGCGGCTGACGCTCTTGACCGATGGGGATAACGTGGACGCGCAGAGGTTGTATAAGAGAGAGGGGTTCGTGGTGTCGGGCATGGTGGTGATGAGGAAGATGTTGGGGGAGTGAGGAAAACTTAACGTCGTCTAGCACCGGAGATATTACACAGCTAAGTATGTGGTAATTCGCGAAAGGGCGCGCAATGATTAAAAAGGTCATAACTATCAAAGGTACAGGAAAGTACTACAGTTACGCAGCCAGCGGCGACGGTTTAGACTTTGGTAAAAATACGCTAATATTTTCCAATAATGGCCGCGGAAAAACAACATTATCAAAAATATTGGCTGCTATGGCTGCAAACGATATAGACTCCCTTATAGAGAGAAAAACCCTGGGCAGGGAACTACAGCAGAATATAGTAGTCAAGCACACGGATGGAACCATAGTATTTGATGCCAATAATTGGAACTATAATGGGTTAACGTCACAACCCATAATTCACTCATTTGACCAAGATTATATAAATGATAATTTATTCGTTATTGACATTACCGCTGAGCATAAAAAAAGAATACATAGTATAGTATTAGGGCAGAATGGTGTCACCCTATCAACAGAAGTAACAGACGCAAAAAACAGAGAAGCACAGGCAAGCGAAGTATTTAGAATATTTTCCAGGGAGCTTGAGAAAAAAATTGCCATAACCGGCAGAAGAGATTATTTAACTATTACCGCAGAAGAGAAGCCAACTATTGAAAATACCATAAATGTATTATCAAGAAAAATAAATGCTAAAAAAAATTCAGACATGATTACACAACTTCCTAGATTTTCTAAAATATCTACATTAAAAAGCATTGATGCAGAAAGCTTGGAAATAACGTTCAATCGAACCCCAACGCAAGTGGCCATACAAGCAAAAAACCTAACGTTAGGGCATATTGCCAATAACATGCAACTCCCGACTACCGCCCTGGAGTTCATACAAACCGGACTTAAGCAAAAGAAAACCGACAATTGCCCATTTTGTGGCCAGGCAATTCATAGTCAAGCAGCAGAGTTACTCGATGCTTATGGCCATTATTTTGATCATTCTTATCTTGCGCTCCAGAGTGAAGTTGCAACAACATGTCGCGACTTGCGAGCTAGGAATTTTATTGCAGAAATGAAAGGCGTTGAACTATCTCTAGCCAACTTAAATAACATTGCAGCACAATGGCGTCCATTCCTGGGCGATGACTTTTTTAAGCCGCCAGCCAGCATTGAGATCGGGCCAGCGGATGCCGAGCTTAATAGGCTATTTAATGTGTTGCTATCCCAAGCAGAGCAGAAAGAAAAAAATATAAACTTGGTCCCCGATATTAGCGCAGTCAACGATATTAATATTTTATTAAACCTGGTCAACCAGTCAATAGAAAGCATTAACCTATATTCCTACCAATTAAATAATTCAATTAGTAGTTTTATAGAATCCGTGTTGGTAGCTAGCGACTTGGCCGCCCTTGGAGTGCAACTAAATGCAGCTAACGCAATTATACTTCGTTTTTCTCCTAGTGAGGACAAATGGTGTAACGGTTTTTACTCAGCCAAACAAGCCTACGAATTAGCCGTCCAAGAGCATAATAATAAGCGAGAGAGGCTAAGCGAGTACTCAGAACAAATATTTACGACACATCAGGATAAAATAAATTCAATTTTACAGGAAATAGGTGCCGATTTCACTATTAGTAGCCTGAGGGGCCAGGCAGACAGGAGAACCAATAAGCCTTACGCAGATTTTTCTATCATTATAAACGACTCTTCTGTATGTATTGCGCGTGGAACAGGAGAAGGCCCCTGCTTTACTAATACCTTAAGCGCTGGCGATAAGAATTCGCTAGCGTTTGCTTTTTTTGTAGCATTTCTTGAATCTGACCCCGGATTGACTGAAGCTATAATCCTATTGGATGATCCTTTAACTAGTATGGATGATAGCCGACGGCTCAATACAGTTAAAATAATTGGGAGGATTAGCCGCCAGGCCAATCAGACAATTATATTGACCCACAAGAGAGATTTTCTCTATATGCTCTGTGATGAGCTTAGCAATATTTCAACGTTATCAATTAAATCTGACCGAACTAATGGGAGCAAACTAACCTCTTTTGATGTCGACGAAGACAGAAAAATTGACCATCACAAACGAATTGATCGAATGACACGCTTTATAGCGGAAGACTACGACATGTCTGTTGAGAGTATCCAGTCTGATATAAGAAAAGCTTTAGAGACAGCACTTAAGTTCAAATATTATAAATATTTAACCGGAGTTAATACCCTTGGGTCAATTATTGATAAGCTCCTCGAAAGTGGCAAGCTTGAATCCGCCATTATAGCAATTTGCCGAGATTTAAATAGAATTTCTTCTCCCGTTCATCACGGGGAAACCGGCCAGGAACAGCCGCTTCAATCTCTGCAACGAGAAGAGATTATTCCTTTTGTGCAACAAACAATAGCTACCCTAGAGGAAATATAGGCGGCTGCCCCGGACAACAACCTGTTGTTGTCCGGGTGCCGAAGGCACAAGAGGTTTTTTCAACGCTTGGCAGTGTTGGCAAGCCTGGTCCCTCGCGGCCCGCCGCTGAACCTCTAGCCGCCGCGCGACCTGGACAATGCCTTACCCAGGCCACCCCAAGACAAGTCAGCACCAGCCCCTAGTCTAGCCCGCGTGGTGGATTGACGCGGCCTTACTCATCAACTACACTCTCGAAGTCCCGGGATGCGTGGCCCGTGGCCCCTCCTTAACCTATGGGGACAAGAAAACTAGCTCGCCGAAGGCATTACAATGGAACTTGAAGATTTTGGCTACAACGGCAAGATCGAGCAAGCGCGGCTTGACAGCAACCTCCAGGACTTGGAGATTGGCCGGGTGATAGCCGAGCACAAGGAAAGCTATGCCGTAAGGACCGCCAAGGGCGAATCGCGGGCCGAGATAACCGGCAACCTGCGCTTTGGCGCCAAGGGCCGCGAGGACTTCCCCGCCGTGGGCGATTGGGTGGCCCTGACCATCCATGACGCGGATTTTTGCTTGATTCATGGGATATTGCCCAGGTTCTCCGTCATTTCGCGGCAGGCGGTGGGGCAGTTCGGCGAGGTGCAGGTCATCGCCAGCAATATTGATTATGCCTTCCTGGTGCAGGCGGTTGACCGGGATTTCAACATCAACCGCCTGGAACGATACCTGACCATCTGCCATGCCAGCAAGGTCAGCCCCATTATCGTGTTGACCAAGACTGACTTGATAGAAGAACAAGAGCTTGCCGCCATAATCGCCAGCATCGAGCAACGCCTTGAAAGCGTGCCGGTCGTGGCGGTCAGCAACAAGACCCAAGCTGGCTACGAAGCCCTTGGCAAGCTTATCCAAAAGGGCAAGACCTACTGCATGCTCGGCTCTTCGGGAGTGGGTAAATCCACCCTGCTGAATAATCTCTCGGGCAGGGCCATAATGAAGACCGACGCCATAAGCACCAGCACCAACAAGGGCAGGCACATCACCAGCCACCGGGAATTGGTGGTGCTGGATAATGGCGGGATACTCATAGACAATCCCGGCATGCGCGAGGTTGGCATCGTTGACGCGGCCCAGGGCTTGCAGACCACCTTTGACAAGATATTCGACTTGGCCAAGGATTGTAGATTCAAGGATTGCACGCACGGCAACGAGGCTGGGTGCGCGGTCCTGGAGGCCGTGCAAAAGGGCGAGATTGACCAAGGCGCTTATGAAAGCTACCTGAAGATGGAGCGGGAGAAGGCCCACTTTGCGTCATCAGTGGCGGAAAGACGCAAGAAGGACAAGGGCTTTGGCAAGATGCTGAAAAACTATAAAAAGGACAGGAGCAATAACAAGTACTAAGCGCATCGCGGGGGCGGCCCGGAGCAAGCTTCGTTGGCTGGGTTTCGCCCCGCTAAATCCAGCCTCTTCAGTCCCCACCCCGCCTGAATAAATACGTTGAGGCCGCTGCACGGTGAAACATAAATATCGCTGAATATACAGCTGGTTGACCGCGAAACACATCCTGGGTGACACAGCGGCCGATGCGGGCCATGGACGGCCCGCCTAATTGCGAGCCTTTTTAGGCGAGCAATTAGGGAGGCTTGGCAAAACCGCGTTTTTGCCAAGCCGATGCTGCACGGGGCAGGACGCCCCGTGCAGCACTCTCACGTTGGGTTACGGGGCATCGCGGCCCGCAACTCGACCTAAAAGGCTACTTCATTTCCAGTAGGCCCTGTGGAGCGCGAGCAGTTCGTCTTCAAGTTCCGTAACCGGGCCTACTACCCTGATGGGCTTCTGCCCTGCCGCGAAGACTGTGCGACACGGCAGGTTCATCGTGGGGTTTCTCTTGTCGGCGCCGGTCAGTTCCTTCACTGCGATTTCGTCAACGCCATAGACCAGGTTTCCGATGTTGGCCCAATAGATGTTTCCGGCGCACATAACGCATGGTTCGACCGTTGTCACAAGGGTACATTTCCACAAGTAGCCTGGGTCGTACTTAGCAAATGCCTGCCGAGTGATGGCTGTTTCAGCATGGTCAATCAAACTCACGTTTCCCTGTTTCATCAGCACCGTTTCGCCATCCGGCGCCACAAGCACTACGCCAAAGGGCGGGTGACCAGATTCCACAGCTTCCTTGGCGGCCTCATTGGCAGCCCTCAGATGTTTGAGGATCTGCTGATGATTGAGGGGGAACCCCTCCAGGTCCGAAGTGGCTTTCCAGTCCCAGGATCTGTTCCCAACGCAAGCGCCCAGGGTCAAAAGCAGGAATGCGAGCAAAACTGTCGCGATATTCTTCATTTCAATTCGCTGCTCTCGGTTATTACTTCATGGAGCGCGGGTGGCCCGGACAGTTTATTGTCCGGGTGCCAAAGACACAAGAGGTTCATGCCCCCAGCCCGGTCCCCAGACACTCCCCCGGGGACGCCATGGCCCGCGCTTTAACCTCTTGTAGCTACGCGGCCTGGACAATAAATTGTCCAGGCCACCCAAAGGCAAGGCTGCCCCGAGGCTGGGTTGTTGGGCGGGTTAGCGAGAGCGTAACCCGCCATCCTCGCCAAATGAAGATGCCGGGTTACGGGGCTGGCGCCCCTAACCCGACCTACGAAGATCGGTCTGCCACCGCCCCTTCCCCAACCTCTTCACCCCCTCCCCCCACGGCGGCGTCGCGCCTTATCCCCGGCCCTGCCTGGCCAGCAACCCGGGGGCCTGGCCGGCGGCCCAGGCCTTGACAGCCGGCAGGTCGCGGTAGTCACCCTCGGCGGCCCCCCTGGCCTCCATGACGGTCTTGTCCATGAACGACAGCTTGCCAAAGTCCAGGGCCCCCGCGAAAAGGCCCACGGCCAGGGGGTTCAGGCCTGGGGCGGCCTTGCGCAGAGGCTCCAGGTAGGCCAGGACCTTGGCGCGGTTTTCCGGCGTGTCCTCGCGCATGGTCAGGCAGGCCACGAAATAGGCCAGGGGCAGGCGGCTGAGCGTGGCCTGGTGGGTTTTAACAAAGGCGGTGGCCTCGGACAGCCAGCGGCCCCGGCGGATGGCGCTGCCCACCATCACCGCCTGGTAGGGGCTTATATCCTTGACGTTCTCCACCAGGCGCACGTCAACCGCCGCGCCCAGGCCGCACAACTCCCCGGCCATGGCCATGGCCAGGCCGCCGGTGGAGCCGCAGCGGCTGGCATAGGCGATCAGCACCCTGGGGGCGGCCGGCTGCCCCTGGCCACAGGTGGTCTCCAGGAACTCCTGCACCGCCTGCCCCTCTGAGGCGGCGGCCAGGCCATGGCGCAGCAGCAAGGCCAGGGCCGCGCCGCCAGAGACCACCAGGAAGCGCCGGCGGCTCATGCCTACTTGTTCCTTGGTATCGTCATGCATTGGTTGCACCCTCCTATTCCCCTGGACAGCCTACCACATTTACCTTACCCTGGCGCAAGGCCTTCCCGGCCCCGTCCCTGGCCCTCCAACCCAAGACCGTGGAGTCGCCGCCATGCGCCGCCTCGCCGCCATACTGCCGCTGTTGCTGCTTATTTGCGCCCTGCCCGCCCAGGCCGGCTATCGCCCGCCCCTGGACGATGACCTGCGCTACATGTATAACGACGCCCTGGGGGCCGCCGTGCACAACCTGCAAGTGCCCGGCGCGGTCATGGCCGTCAAGGACGCCCGGGGCAGCGTGGCCTACTTCCACCAGGGCCTGGCCGACACCGCCAGCGGCCTGGAGATGGACCCGGCCATGTACTTCCGCATCGCCAGCGTCACCAAGACCTTCACCGCCACGGCCATCCTGACCCTGGTGGACCAAAACAAGGTGGGGCTCACCGACACCGTTGAACAATGGCTGCCGGGCCAGGTGGACGGCGGCGCCAGCGTCACCGTGCGCAACCTCTTGGAAATGCGCAGCGGCCTGGAGCACTTCGAGAGCAGCGCCACGCTCGCCCAGATCATAGACAGCGAGCCAGACCACCAGTTCACCGTGGACGAGATGCTCTCCCAGGCCAACAAGGTGCTGGTCACGCCGGGCTCGGTCTATGACTACAACAACCTCAACTACCTTATCTTGCAGTCCATCATCGAGAAGGCCTCCGGCCAGGACTACCAGAGCTATTTCACCGGCCGCCTGCTAACGCCCCTGGGCCTGAGCCAGACCATTGTGCCCTACAACAACAGCCTGCCCAGCCCCTATGCCCACGGCTACCGCCTCAACGACGGCCCCTTGCCCGCGGACTGCACCTTCAAGTACGCCACCTCGGCCTTTGGGGGGGCCGGCAGCATGGTGGCCACCGCTGGCGACCTGGTCAAGTGGCTGGATGCCCTGGTGGACGGCCAACTGCTCAGCGTCAGCTCCCACCGCGCCCAGTGGGAGACCAAGTCCGACGGCGGCGGCATGGCCTACGGCCTGGGCGTGGCCCGCGACGGCAACACCTACGGCCACAACGGCAACTACAACAACGTCTACACCTCGGCCATGTTCCGCTACCTGGACTACGACATCGTCATCCTGGCCAACGGCCAGACCCAGTTCTCCACCGGCTCCAGCAGCGCCACCAGCATTTACTCGGCGGTGCGCACCAGCCTGGACCAATACCTAACGCGCTGGGATTAGCTGGTATTACCAGCACCGCCTCACCTGGTGGCCACTGGGGGACAGGCATGGCCGGCCTGGCCCCACCCCATTGCGGCCCCGCCGGCCAAGCCGTAAAATATAAGAATCAACCGCCGCCCGGCCAGCCGCCGGGCGCCAGACCCCAGGCCGCTAGCCGGGAGAACGCGACATGAAGCTTAAGTGGGTTGGCATCTTGGTGTTGCTGGCTTCGCTGACCGGCTGCATCGTGGCCCCGGCGCCCCCGCCGCCGGCCTACACCGTGACGCCCTACGGGTATTACTACCCGCGCACCTACTACTACCCTGGCTATGTGTACCCCGCCGTACCCGGCTATTGGTGGGGCTACCGGGGCGGCCACTGGCACCACCGCTAGGGCCTTCTCCAGCCAGGGGACCATGGGGGCCAGCCCCATGGTCCCGGCCACGTCGTTACAAAATCCTGGCCAACAGCGACACCGCCGGGTCGTTCCAGATGTCCTTGGGAGCGATGAACCCCCGCGCGTCCTCCTTGAAAGGCCAGCCCGCCGCCTGATAGCAGGCCTGTACCAGCTCGGAGCAGATGTAGGCCGTGTCGTCCTCGTGCCGGCCCTCGCCCAGGGCTATGCGCCCGACGATACGGGCTATCTCGGCGTTGTCATAGGGCCGGGTCAGGGCGTCCAGGCCAAACTTGGCCAGGCTGTTCACCTGCTCCGGGGATAGCCCCTTGCGGCGGGCCAGCACACACAGACCGGGGTAGGGCTGGCTGTGCTCGTAGTCGCTCAGATACTTGGACAAGGGGGCCAAGCGCACGCCGCCATCCTCCACCGCCTCCAAAAGGAGCATGCGGTCCAGGCTCTCCAGCCTAAAGACGATGCCCGAGTGGCTCCAGGGCGACTTGCTAAATTTCTGGATCAGGTTGGAGAGAAAGACGTCCCCGCTGGTAAGGAACAAATCGCCCGATTGCAGGGTGCTACGAATCTCCTGGTAGGAGACTACCGGCCAGGCCTCGATATCCTGGCGCGTGACCTTCTTGGCCATGATCCCTCCTGTCATCCGTGGGTTATGAAAGACGCGGGAGCCGGGGGCGGGCAGGCACCGGCCACGCTCCCCGCGTGGCCTTGCATAGCCATACAACACAATGGCCATTGGTCTCAAGGGGGTTATGGATGGGGCGCTGGACGGGCCAGAGCAGGTGTTGTCAACAAATAGAACTGTCCGGTGTAGTAGCACATAAACTGTCCGGTTTTTTGCGCGAGGGGGAATCCCCGGAGGGCGTAGCCCGGAGGGGATTTCCCCTCGCGAGCCGCCGTGCGCCCCCCCTATGCGGCGGCCT
>JACRDC010000045.1 GCA_016218705.1 Desulfarculus sp. | reverse complement strand
CCCGCTTCGTCGAGTCCTACAACCGCTCCTGGCGCCTCGAAAGACTGGGCTACATGAGCCCTCTGGAATACAGGCAGGCCTACTTGACCAGGTTGGCCGCCTGATGACAAACTCGTGTCCAGTGAACCGGGGCCGATTCATCTGTTGCCCAGCCGGTCAGCAATCAAAGCCATGGACGGCTTTGATTGCATATTGGTATGAGGCTGTGGGAGGCTAAGTTATGCCGGCAGGCTAAATTGTCGAACAATGATTTGGAGGTGAGTCATGAAGTCCGTGGCAATGGTGGCGGTGTTCCTGGGAATGCTCATGACTGGCGGTCTGGCCTGCGCCGATCAATACGACGCCAAGTGGATCGCCGAGTGCATCAACGACAATGCCAACGCCAACGTGGCGCCGGAGGTGATCGCCAAGTACTGCACCTGCATGAACGACAAGATGGACAGGAACGAAACCCGGTCCATCACCCAGTGGGAAAAGACCCACCCCATGGAGCGGGCCGATTGCGACCGCCAGGCCGGCTGGCGCTAGCGGTACCCTGGGGGCCTGATTGGGCTGAAGACCTGGCTAGGCCAGGGGCTCCAGCAGGCCATCCAGGCGCAGGTGCTCCTCCAGCAGATCGGCCAGCAGGTCGTACTGGCGGTCCTTGAAGGCCGCGTAGTCGCCCAGGGTGGAGATGGCCTGGCCGCCGCCGGCCCAGGCCAGGAGACCGGCGCGCAGGGTGTCGTTGTCCAGGATACCGTGCAGATAGGTGCCCACCACCCGGCCCTCGGGGCTCACCTGGCCGTCGGCCAGGTCCACCGGCTGGTCCAGGCGCGCTTGCAGTTGGAAGGCCGGCCGCGAAGTGCCCTGGGCGCTGGTCTGGCCCATGTGTATTTCGTAGCCCCTGAGGTGGCCGGGCGCGGCAAAGGGCAGGCCGGGCAGGGCGGCGGCGGTCACGCGGGTGGTGGTCTTTTCGCCGGCCATCACCGTGTGCACGGGCAACAGGCCCAGGCCCTGCTCGCTGGCCGGCGGGCCTTCCACGCCCAGGGGGTCGGCGATAGCGCGCCCCAACAACTGATACCCCCCGCACAGGCCCAGCAGGTGCCCGCCCAGGGCGTGGTAATTCTGGATGGCCGCGAAAAGGCCGCTCTGCTTGAGGCCGGCCAGGGCCGCCAGGGTGTTCTTGGTGCCGGGCAGGATCAAGAGGTCCAGGCCGGCCAACTGCTCCGGGCGCTCAACCCAGCGCAGGTCCACGGCCGGCTCCGCCGCCAGGCAATCCACGTCGGTGAAATTGCTGATGCGGCTCAAGCGCGCCACGCCCACCCGCAAGGCCCCGCCGCCTCCGGCCGGCGCCCCGCGCTCCAGGGCCACGCCGTCCTCCTGGGGCAGGCCCAGGCGGAAGAAGGGCAGCAGGCCCAGGACCGGCTTGTGGCCCCGGCGCTCGATGATGCGTATGCCTTCGTCGAACAGCGCCGCGTCGCCCCGGAACTTGTTGACGACCACCCCGGCCACCAGGCGGCGCTCGCTGGGCGTCAGCAGGCTCAAGCTGCCCAGTACCTGGCCGAAGACCCCGCCGGCGTCTATGTCGGCCACCAGTATCACCTTGGCGCCGGCCCGGCGGGCCATGGACATGTTAACCAGGTCGTGGCGCTTGAGGTTCAGCTCGGCGCAGGAGCCGGCGCCCTCCAGCACGATGAGCTGGTGGGCCGCTTGCAGGCGCCGGAAGCTCTGCATGACCTTGGGCAGCAGGCGGGGCTTCTGGCGGTAGTAGTCCACGCCCTTATAGTTGCCCAGCACCTTGCCTTGCACGATCACCTGGGAGCCCAGGTCGCTGGTGGGTTTGAGCAGCACGGGGTTCATGTCCACGTGGGGCTCCAGGCCGGCGGCCTCGGCCTGGCTGATCTGGGCGCGGCCGATCTCGCCGCCGGCCGGGGTGATGCCCGAGTTCAGCGCCATGTTCTGGGCCTTGAAAGGGGCCACGGCGATGCCTCGGCGCCTAAAGACCCGGCACAGGCCGGTCACCAGGACGCTCTTGCCCACGTGGGAGCCGGTGCCCACCACCATGATGGGCCTGTACTTCACTGCTGATGACAACTGGCGCCTCGCTTAGCCGGCACGGCCCAGGAGCCGGGCCATGGACCTGTCTTGCAGGCGGGGCATGAAGACCATGGCGCAGGCGGCCCCCACCAGGGCCATGAACATGTCCCACTGGGTGTCCCAGACGTCGCCCTGGGTGCCCAGGAAGGCCTCGGCCGCCTCGCCGGTGGCCAAGGCCACCCACCACTCGATGAACTCGTAGGCCGCGCTGATGGCCAGGCAGATGCAGATTACGATGAAGGGCAGCCAGCCCGGCTTGGCCACGATGCGGTTGCGGATAAACACCTCGCGCACGATCAGGGCCGGCGTGAAGCCCTGGAAGAAGTGCCCCAGACGGTCGTAGTAGTTGCGCGACAAGTGCAGGGCCTCCTGGAGCCAGGCGAAGAGCGGGTTCTCGGCGTAGGTGTAGCGCCCGCCCACCATCAGGACCACCGCCTGCACCAGGATGAACAGGCAGGTGAGATCGCTTAAGGGGAAGCGGCGGCGAAAGGCTAGGATCACCACCAGCCCCGCCACCGCCGGGGCCACCTCCAAGGCCCAGGTGAACCGGTCGTGGGGGCTGATGCCCGACCAGATGAGTACCGCCAGGAACACGCCCAGCGTCCAAAGCTTGTTGGTGTTGTCGCCGTTCCCCCCGTCCATCTTGCCCTCTCGTGTCGTGTCGCTAGCCGCCGTATTTGGCCACATAGCCGCGCGGCGTGACCATGCGCCCCTGGTAAGTGAAGCTCTGGCTGTTGCCGATGATTACGATGGTCTGCATGTCCACCGGGGCCTGGGGCGCCTCGGCCAGGCTGGTCAAGAGCACCGCCTGCCCTGGCCGTTGAGCCCGGCTGACCACCCCCACGGGGGTGGCAGGTTCACGGTGGCGGCTCAATAACTCCAGCGCCCGGCCATACTGCCAGTCGCGGCCCTTGCTCTTGGGGTTGTACAGGGCGATGACCAAGTCGGCCCTGGCGGTAAGGTCCAGGCGGCGCTCGATCAGCTCCCAGGGGGTCAGCCGGTCGCTTAGGCTGATGCAGGCGAAATCGTGGGACAAGGGCGCGCCCAACAGCGCCGCCGCCGCGGCCACCGCCGGCACGCCGGGCACCACCTGGATGGCCAGGCCGCCCTGGCCCAGGCCCAGGCCCCGGGCGCGGGCAAGCTCGAAGACCACGGCGGCCATGGCGTAGATGCCCGGGTCGCCGCCGGAGATGAGCGCCACCACCTGGCCGGCCCGGGCTTTGTCCACGGCCAGGGCGGCGCGTTCCAGCTCCTTGGTCATGCCGCTGGCCAGCACCTCCTGGCCGCTCAGCCAGGGCGCGGCCTGCTCCACGTAGGCCTTGTAGCCCAGCACCACCTGGCACTGGGCCAAGACCTGCCGGGCTTCCAGGGTGATGCCTTGGGGGCCGCCAGGCCCCAGGCCTATGACGTAGAGCCGGCCCCCGGGCCCTTCAGGGCCACGGCCAGGGTGACGTTGGGGCTCTTTTGCTTGCTCACCAATAGCCGGCGGCTGCCCGCCGCCAGCATCGCCGCTGCCTCGCATACGCTTGCCACTCCCATGTGCTTGGCCACCGTGGCGGAGGGATTGGGCACCTCCACGGCGGCAAGCTCCTCGGTGCTATAAAAAGTCAGGGGCAGGTTGAGCCGCGCCGCCAGTTCCAGGAGGCCCGGTTCGTCGCTCTTGGCCCGCACGCTGGCCAGGCGGCCCAGGCAGGCCGCTGACAGACCCTGGCGCTCCAGTGTCTCCTTGACGAAGGCCTCCATCTCGCTGGCGCTGGTGCCCCGGTTGCAGCCCAGGCCCAGCATCAAGGCCGGCGGCCGCAAGACCAGCCAGGCCGGAGGTGGGGTGATCCGCCGCCAGCCCACCCAGATCAGGGGCTTCTCGGTTAGCGAGTCCTCCTGACCCGGAGTCAGCAACTCGAAACGGCCAGGCCAACGGCGCTGCAACAGCGGCCACAGCCAGCCCTCGGGGTCCAGCACCGCTGGCTGGCCTCCGTCCAGAAGCGACATGCTCACCTTGGCCAGGGCCGCGAGGTTTTCCACGCGCAGGCCCAACTCGCCGGCCAGCATCTCCAGGCTGGGCAGGCCGGCGGTGTCGGTGGCGGTGGTTATCACCGCCTGGCCGCCCAGGAGCTCGGCCACCCGGCGGGCCAGGGCGTTGGCCCCGCCCAAGTGCCCGGACAACAGGCTCACGGCAAAGCGGCCGGCCTGGTCCACCACCACCACCGCCGGGTCCTGGGTCTTGCTCTGCAGCAGGGGGGCCAAGGCCCGCACCACGATGCCCGCCGCGGCCAGCACCACGTGGCCGCCGAAGTGATGGAAGTTGGCGGCCAGGGCCTGGGTCAGGCGGTCGAAGGGTTCCTCGCCGTCGGGCTGGTAGGCCAGGGCGCGGGGCAGAAAGAGCGTGGCCCCAGGCAGGGACAGGGCCAGGCTGCGCGCCAGCTCGGCGCCCACGGCGGTAATGGCGTACACCGCCAGCGGTTGGGGCAGGGCGGTCATGGCGTATCCTCGCTCTGGCCTCGGCCCGCGCGATAGCCGTGACTGAAGCCGGCGTCGTAGAGGCGCGAGGCCGGCGCGCTCTGGCCGGCGAACCGGGCGGCCACCGCCGGGCCGGCCAGGATCAGGGCCTGGCGCTTGAGGCCGGAGCGCTCCAGGTCCTGGGGCAGGTCCTGGGCCGTGCTCCACAGCACTTGCTCATCCGGCCAACTGGCGCGGTACACCACCGCCACCGGGGCGGTGGCGCCCAGGGCGCTGGCCAGGGCGGCGGAAACCGTCTGCCCCTGGCCGGCCGAGAGGTAGATGGCCAGGCTGGCGCCATGGCGGGCCAGGGAAGCCAGGTCCTCACCAGTCGGCACGGGGGTGCGCCCCGGCGCGCGGGTGATGATGAGGCTCTGGCAGACCTCGGGCAGGGTGTACTCCAGGCCCAGGCTGGCGGCGGCGGCAAAGGCCGCCGTGACCCCGGGAATGATGCGCCAGGGCACGCCCAGGCCGTCCAGGGCGTCGAGCTGCTCGCGCAGGGCGCCATAGAGGCTGGGGTCGCCGGTGTGCAGGCGCACCACCTTCTGCCCTTGGCGGTGGCTGGAGGCCAGGTGCTCGATGATCTCGGCCAGGGCCAGGCCGGCGGAATCCACGGCGCGGGCCTGGGGCCGGCACCAGCCCAGCATGTCAGTGCTTACCAGGGAGCCGGCGTAGACCACCAGGTCGGCCTGCTCCAAGGCCCGCCGGCCGGCCACGGTGATTAGCTCGGGGTCGCCAGGGCCGGCGCCCACGAAGAGCACGGGGTGAAGTTCCGGCTGGGTCATGCCTGCGCTCCCGGCGCCCTCCGGCGGCCTTTTATCAGCCACACCGGGTTCAGGGCCTTGAGGAAACTGCCGCCGCCCAGGGGCGCGGCGCGGCTCACCTGTACCTGGGTCACCTCAACGTCAAAGCCTCCCTGGGCCAGGGCCGCGCGGGCGGTCTCCAGGGCCTCCAGGCGCACCGCCGCCACCACCAGCACGCCAGTGGGCGGCAGGCGCTCCAGGGCGGCTTTTATTATATCGCCCAGGGCCGCCCCACCGCCGCCGATGAAAACGCGGTCAGGGCCGGCCAGCGTCTCAAGGCCCTGGGGCAGCTCGGCACGCACCACCTCCAGGTTGGCCACGCCCAGGCGGCGGCGGTTGGCCTCGATCATGGCCACCCGCTGGGGCTCGCGCTCCACGGCCACGATGGCCCCGCCGGGCAGGAGCAGGCTGGCCTCCAGGCCCAGGGAGCCGCAGCCGGCCCCCAGGTCCCACAGGGTGAGCCTTGGCCCCAGCTCCAACTTGGCCAGGGCCACGGCGCGCACCTCGGATTTGGTGATAAGCCCTGCCTGGTGCTCGTAGGCTTCCTCGGGCAGGCCCAAATGCAAGGGCGCCGGCCAGGCCAGGCGCTTGAGGACCACCAGGTTCAGCGGCGAGAACTTGGCCCCGGCGGCCTGCTCCAGGGAGTACTCGCCCACCCGTTCCTGCGGGCCGCCCAGGTCCTCCAGCACCCACAGGCGCCAGCCGTCCTGCCCCCGCTCCAGCAGCAGGCGGGCGATGGCCGCTGGCGTGTTCTGGGGGTCGGTGAAGACCGCCACCCGCTCCCGCCCGGCCAGGGCTGGTAGGAGGCCGGACAGGCCCCGGCCGTGCAGGCTCACCACGCCCGCATCCTGCCAGGGCTCCTTGAGCCGGGAAAAGGCCGCCTGCACGCTGGTGACGTTGGGGTGGATGACCAGGGCCTCCGGCCCCAGGCGCTCAGACAGGCGCTGGGCGATGCCGAAGAAGCCGGGGTCGCCCGAGGCCAGCACTGCCACTCGCTGGTCCTGGGCCAGGCGGGCCAATTCACCCAGCCAGGATTCGAGGCGGCCCTCCAAGACCAGGCGCTGTCCCAGGTGCTGGGGAAACATATCCAGCAGGCGCCGGCCCCCGGCCAGGACCTGGGCCTGCTCGATAGCCCGCAGGGACTTGGCCGGCAGGTCGTCAAGGCCCATGCCCACGCCGATGACCTGAATGGGGATCATGAGGCCTCCTTGCCGCGTTGGCCCTGAAACAGCACCTGGCCTTCATAGTCCAATATCATGGCCCACAGGTCCAGGCCCCCGCCGGCCAGTTGGCCCATGGAGGCCAAGAGCCTGTAGCCCACCACCTCCACCAGTTCCAGGCCGCCGGCCTGCTCCAGTATCTCCAGGGCGTGGCGGGCGGTGTTGGCCTGGCGTATCTGTTGGCAAAGGTCTTGGCCAACTCCGGCTTCGGCCAGCCAACCGGCCAGGCGGGCCAGTTCCAGGGGGGCCTGGTGGGCGTGGGTGTAGTCCAGCCCCTGGGCCTGCTTGATGGCCTTGCCAAAGAAGCAGATCACCCCCACCCTCTGGAAACCATGCCTACCGGCCTGGCGTAGGGCGTGGCCAAAGAAGTCGGCGATCTGCGCGAAGCACAGCGCGGGCAGGTCTGGGCGCAGGGCCATGGCCCGCTTCTCGCTCCTGCCACCGGTGGTCAGCACCACCTCGCCTTGGCCGGCGGCCCGGGCCACGGCCAGGGCGCTGTCAATGGTGGCGGTGTAGGCCTCGTGGCTGAAGGGCTTGACCAGCCCCGTGGTGCCCAGGATGGAGATGCCGCCCACGATACCCAGGCGGGGGTTCAAGGTGCGCCTGGCCAGGCGCTCGCCTTCGGGAACGCTGATCTCCACATGCACCCTGAGCGGCCCCACTCCAAGCGCCTGTTCCCGCCAGGCCTCTCGCAGGGCCTCGCTTATCATTTGCCGGGGCACCGGGTTGATGGCCGGCTGGCCCACGGCCACCGGCAGGCCGGGCCTGGTCACTCGCCCCACGCCAGGGCCGCCGCTAATGGTCACTTCCTCCACGCCGTCTTCCTCCAGGCTGACCAGGGCCTGGATGGCAGCGCCGTGGGTCACGTCGGGGTCGTCGCCGGCGTCCTTGATGACCACGGCCCGGGCCTGGTCCTTGCCCAGATTCTCCACCTCGGCCACGGCGATGCTGAACCGCTCGCCTCCGGGCAGGGGGATGCTAACCATGGTAGGCGTGGCCTGGCCCAGCAGGCAGGCCAGGGCGGCCTTGGCGGCGGCGGCCGCCGCGCTGCCCGTGGAAAAGCCAGTCTTGAGGACGCGCCTGGCCATGTCAGTACCACCAGGCAAAGAGCAGGGTCACCAGGACCACGCTTAAGACCCGCGCGCCCTGGCCCATGACCAATAACTGAGTGCCCAGGCCTGGCGAGTAGATGCCCATGTAGTGGGGTAGTTGGTGGCGCAGGGCGCGCACCGGCGTGGCCACCACGTTGCCTATGAGCAAGGCGATGACGACTTCCTTGATGCCCAGGCTGCCGGCCTGCAACAAGGCCCCAGCGGCGGCGAAGCCGCTGGTGAACTCGGCCACCACCGCGAAGACCACCACGCTGACCGCCTCGGCGGGCAGCACCCGGCTGGAGACCCAGCGGGCCAGGGCCTGGCCCAGCCAGGCGAAAAAGCCGCCCTGAGCCAGCACGAAGATGGCCAGGTACACGGGCAGGATTATCAAGAGCAGGCGCTTGAGGCGGCCCAGGAACTTGGGCCAGGTCTCCCGCCACACCTCGCGCCAGGCCTTGGCCCTTGAGCCGGGTTGGCCGGCCAGGGGAGGGCAGGGCGGCAAGATGAGACGGCTAAGGCCAACGACCCCCAGGCAGCGCAGCAGGGCGGCCAACAGGGTCAGGCCGAAATACATCAGCGCCACCTGGCTCAAGAGGGCGTAGACCACGAAAAAGGTAGTGGGCAGGTGCAGGAAAAAGGCCGGTAGGCTGGCGTTCAAGAGATTGGCCAGCACCAGTTGGCGCTTGTTGAGCCGCCCTTCCTGCCAGGCGGTGTAGAGTAGGGTGTTGGCGGCCACGCCCGAGGCAAAGGCCGCCGAGAAGGCCGCCCCGGCCTCCTGGGGCAGGCGCGCTTGCCTTACCAGGGGCCAGACCACCAAGCCCAGGCGGGCGGTCCAGCCCAGGCCCTCGATGACCTGGCCCACCAAGAGGCCGGCGGCGATGAAGGCCAGGGTTTTGCACAGCGGCAGGATGAGCTTGTCCCACCACAAGCCCGGCCGCCCCAGGCCCGGCGGCAGGGCCGGGATCAGGACCAGGTACAACGCCCCCGCCAGCACCAACGCCCCCAGGGCGATCCACAGGCCCTTGCCCCCGCCATTCTTGCGGCCCGCGCCTTGCCGGCGGCCTGGACCAGGCTGGCGGCCTGGACCGTGGCCATGGGATTGGCCCGCGTGGTTGGCTGGCGAGGCCTGGGGGCCGTGCTGGGTGGCGCTGCTCACCTGGCCCTAGTCCTCGGGCGAGTCCTTGACGATGACCAGCGAAAGATAAGGCATCTTCTGGCCGCGCAGGCTCGAGGCGTCCTCCTGGATGCGCTCGCCGGGCAGGCCGCACTGGGAAACCGAGTAGGTGCGCCGCCGGCCAGGCAGCTCCTCCAGAGCGTCCAGGATGCGGTCGAAGTTGCGGTAGGTCTTCATGATGACCACGGTGTCCCCGCAGGCGGCCAGGCGCGGTATCTCGGCCGGGTCGCTGACGCCCGAGACCACCAAGAGTGACTGCTTGCTCTCCACCAGGGGCAGGTTCAAGCGGGCGGCGGCGGCGTGGTAGGCGGTGACGCCGGGCACGGTCTGCACCAGGGTCTGGGGCGCCATCTCCTTTAGGGTACGCAAGAGGTAGGCGTAGGTGCTGTAGGTCAGGGGATCGCCGATGGTCACGAAGGCCGCGTCGCGGCCCGAGGCCAGCACGGCCAGAACCTGACGGGCGTTGTCCCGCCAGGCCGCCTGCAATACCGCCTGGTCGTCGCTCATGGGAAAGCCCAGCTTCTGTATCTCGGTGCCCGGAGGCAGGTGGCGCTCCACCACGTTCAGGGCCAGGCTGTAGTCGTTCTTGGTGGAGCCGGCGGCAAAGACCACCGGCACCGCCTGGAGTATCTTGAGGGCCTTGAGGGTGATGAGTTCCGGGTCGCCGGGACCCACGCCCAGACCGTAGAGGGTGCCTTGCTTGTCTGCCATGGGCCTAGCCCTCCCCGCAGAGTTCGGCCAGGGCGTTGATGACGCAGGCCGCCACCGCCGAGCCCCCCTTGCGGCCCTGGGCGGTGATGAATGGTTGCGAACTTTGCGCCAGGGCCTGCTTGGCCTCGGCGGCGTTGACAAAGCCCACCGGCAGGCCCACCACCAGGGCCGGCCGGGCCTGGGCGGTCTCGATGTGCTGGAGCAATCTATACAGGGCCGTGGGCGCGTTGCCCACCACGTAGATGGCCCCAGTCAGCTCGGGTAGTGCCAGGTCCACGGCGGCCACGGCCCGGGTGGTGCCTTGCTCGCTGGCCAGGCGGGCCACCTGGGGGTCGTCCATGAGGCAGCGCACCTGGCATCCATAAGGCGCCAGGCGTTTTGCCGAGATGCCGGCCTGGGCCATGCGCGTGTCGGTGTAGACGGTGGCGCCAGCCTTGATGGCCTGCACGCCGCGCTCCATGGCCAGGGGGTGGATGCGCGTGTTCGCCACCCAGTCGAAATCAGCCGTGGTGTGGATCATGCGCCGTATGACGCGCCAGGCGTCGGGAGGCCAGGCATGGGGCGGCGCCTCGGCCTCTATTATCTCCCAGCTCAGGCGCTCGATCTCCTGGGGAGGCAGGTTCCAATTGGTCATGGGGTGGTCCTTGTCTGGTTATGACGGCAGCGCTCCACCAGGGCCGGGGCCAGAGCGGGGTTGCTGCCGAAGTGCAGGTGAACGTAGCTGGCCAGGACGTTGCCGCGCAGAAAGCCTTGGCAGTCGGGCTGGGGACCGCGCCGGCCCGTGGCCTGGTATATATTGGCGCTGGTTTGAGGGTCCGCCTCCTGGCCGTTGACCTCGGAGTAGTGGAATTCGTGGCCCCTGGCCACGGTGCCGGCGTTGCCCAAGGGGTTGTCCACGGTCAGGGTGATTTCGCGGTAGCCCAGGGAGCGTAGGCGGGGCAGCATGCGAAAGCTAAGCGGCATAAGCCCGGCCATGAGCCAGCGCCGATTGTCCAGGTCGGTGAGCTCGCGGCCCAGGTACATCATGCCCCCGCACTCGGCGTAGATGACCAGCCCCTGGCGGCCCAGGTCGGCGATCTGGCGCAGCAGGCCCTGGTTGGCGGCCAGGGCCGCGGCGTGCAACTCGGGGTAGCCACCGCCCAAGTAGAGGCCAGAGAGACCTGGCGGAAGCTGGCGGTCGCACAGGGGCGAGAAATAGACCAGCTCGGCCCCGGCGGCCTCAAGGCGGCGCAGGTTCTCGGGGTAGTAGAAGCAAAAAGCCCGGTCGCGGGCCACGCCCAGGCGCACCGGCGCGCCAGCGGGGGCTGGCTCTGGCGCCGGCGGTGCCGGGGCCACTTCGGGCAGGGAGGCCAATAGAGCGTCCAGGTCCAGGCCCGCCTCCAGCCAGCCGGCTAGGGCCGCTAGCCGCGCCTGGTCATGGCCGCCGTCCTCGGCGGTTATGAGCCCCAGGTGGCGCTCGGGCAGGGCCAGGTCGGGCCGGCGGGTAAGTCCGCCCAGGAAGGGCAGCTCGGGCACGGCGGCCATGGCCTGCCTGAGCAGGTCGGCATGGCCATGGCTGCCCACGTGGTTGGCCAAGAGCCCCGCCCAGGCCAGCCCCGGGTCGAAGCGGGAGAAGCCCTGGGCCAGGGCGGCCAGGCTGCGGCTCATGGCCCGCGCGTCGGCGCACAGCACCACCGGCAGGCCCAGCCACTTGGCCATCTGGGCGCTGGAGCCTTCCTCGCGCACGGGGTCGTAGCCATCGTAGAGGCCCATGACCCCCTCTACCACGGCCAGGTCGGCGTTTGCCGCGTGGCGGCCGAAGATGGCCAGGTTCTCTTCCCTGGAGAGCATCCAGCCGTCCAAGTTGTGGGAGGGCCGGCCGCTGGCCAGGGCGTGGTGGCCAGGGTCTATGAAGTCCGGCCCCACCTTGAAGGCCTGCACGGTTAAGCCTCTTCGCCGGAGCGCGGCCAACAGGGCCAGGCAAATGGTGGTCTTGCCCGCGCCGCTGTGGGTGCCGGCCAGCAAGAGGGCCTTCATGGCTTGGTCTCCCGGGGCGCGGCCCGACCAGCGGGATAGAGCAGCCTATGCATGGCCTCGATGCCCTGCAAGAGGCGCGGGGTGGGGCGGGAGACCAGTTCCTCGTCCACCAGGTACACGCGGCCGGTTTGCACGGCCTTGATGGCCCCGAAGCCGCTGGCGTTGTTTATCTGTTCCAGGCTGACCTTGTTCATGGTGCCCACCTGGGCCAGGTACACGTCAATGTTGGCTCCCTGGGCCAGGATGCGTTCCTGGCCGTAGGCCGCGATGTTGGTACCGCGCACGGCCTGGGCGTCCTGGGCCACGTTGACCCCGCCGGCGCTGTACAGCACGAAGGCCCCCATGGAGTCGGGGGCGAAGGTCTTCATCTTGGCGTGGATGGCCTCGAAGTACACCCGGGGGCGTTCCTCCTGGGGCACGCCCGCCCAGCGGGCCTGGATGGCCGACAGGCCTTGCTGGAAGCCCTGCACCATGGCCTCGGCCTGGGGCGCGTGCCCGCCGAGCCAGCCCAGACGCCGCCAGTAGGCGTACATCTCTTCCACGTTGTTGGGTTGCAGGCTGACCACGGCTATGCCGGCTTGCTTGAGGCGGTCCACCAGGGCGCGGTGGCCGCGATAGACCATGGGCCTGATGAGCACCAGGTCCGGCCGCGCGGCCAGGAAGCGCTCGGGGTCGTCGCGGTAACTATAAACCGGCTTGTCGGCGGCCCGGGGCGGCTGGGTCTCGCCGGGGCTGACGCCGATGATCGAGCCCTCCAGGCCCAGGGCGTAGAGGTTCTCGGTGTGGGCCGGGTACAGACTGATGATGCGCTTGAAGGGCGCCTTGATCCTGATGGTCTGGCCCGAGTCGTCCACGAAGGATGGCTCCGTTGCCGTGGCCAGCCAGGGCCAGGCCAGCAACAGGGCCAGCGGCAAGGCAGATACCAGGAACCGCTTCACGTCAGCCCCCCCGGCTTCTGAAAGATCACCACCCGCGAGCCGGCAAAGTCGTCCCAGCCCACCTTGGCCTTCACGCCGAAGACCTCTTGCAGGCTGCCGCTTTGCAGCACCTCGACGGTGGGGCCGGCGGCGTGCAGGCGGCCCTGCTTGATGAAGACCAAATGGTCGCAGAAGGCGGCGGCCAGGTTGAGGTCGTGCATCACCGCCACCACGGTGCGTCCTTGCTCCCGCACCAGGTCCTCGGCCACCCGGAGCACCGCCAGGGCGTGGCTGATGTCCAGGTGGGAGGTGGGCTCGTCCATCAGGAGCACCGGCGTGTCCTGGGCCAGGGCCCGGGCCAGCACCACCCGCTGGCGCTCGCCGCCCGACAGCTCGGGAACCAGCTTGTCGGCCAGGGCGGTCAGCTCCAGTTGGGCCAGGGCCTGCTCGACCTTGGCCAGATCGGTCTCGCTGGGCGCGGCGAAACGGGGGATGTGGGGGTGGCGGCCCATGAGCACAGTCTCGCGCACCGTGAAGGGAAAACCCATGGGCATCTCCTGGGGCACCAGGGCCAGGCTCTTGGCCAAGGCCCGGCGGGTGTAATCTTCCAGGCCGCGCCCCATGAAGGCGATGACGCCGCTGGCCGGCGGGCGCGTGCCCACCATGAGGTCCAAGAGAGTGGTCTTGCCGCAGCCGTTGGGACCCACAATGCCATAGAAGCGCCCTGGCATAAGCTCCAGGTCCAGGCCCAGGAGCACCGGCGTGGGGCCGTAGGCGAAACGCAGGCCCGCGATCCGAAAGACCGGCGTCTCAGGCATGGACGCGCCCCATCTGCCGGCGGCGAAATACGTAGCAGAAGAAAGGCCCGCCGATGATGGCCGTGAGCACGCCGATGGGCACCTCGTGGGGCAGGGCCGCCCGGGTGATGGTGTCGGCGCCCAGCAAGAGCAGCGCCCCGGCGCACGCCGAGGCCGGCAAGAGCAGCCGGTGGTCCGGCCCCACCAGGGCGCGCATGAGGTGGGGGATAAGAAGCCCCACGAAGCCGATGATGCCCGATACCGCCACGCAGACCGCGCTGACCAGGGAGGCGGTGATGAGTAGCGTCAGGCGCACTCGCTTGGTCTGCACCCCCAGGGAGGCGGCGGCCCGCGCCCCCAGGCAGAGCAGGTTGAGGTCGCGGGCGTGGTACATGAAGACCACCAGGCCCAGCAGGCCGGCCCCCAGGGTCAGCCCCAGGTCCAACCAGCCCTTGGAGACCAGGCTGCCCATGAGCCAGAAGATGATGACCGCCACCTGCTCGTCGGCCAGGTACTTGATGAGCCCGATGCCCGCCGAGAGGATGGCCGCCACGATCACCCCCGAGAGGATGAGGTTGTGGGGCGAGGCCTGGCCGTCCACCGAGGAGAGCCAGATCACCGCCAGCAGGGTGAGCGAGGCGCCCAAGAAGGCCATGAGGCAGACCGAGTAGGCCCCCCAGAAGTCCAGGCCCAACAGCAGGCACAATGAGGCGCCAAAGGCCGCGCCCGAGCTGACCCCCAGGGTGTAGGGGTCGGCCAGGGGGTTCTGCAGGATGCCCTGGAAGACCGCCCCCGACATGGCCAGCCCGGCCCCCACCGCCGCCGCCGTGAGGATGCGCGGCAGGCGCACCTCCCAGACCACGTGGGGCACCAGTTGGTCCAGACCCCGGGCCATCTCCTCCAGCCCGGGCAGGCGGGCGGCCACCACCCTGAGCACCTGGCCGGGGCTCACGGCGATGAAACCCAGGCCACTGGCCACCACCGCCAGCGTCAAGACCAATAGCAGCAGGGCCGGCAGCAGCCAGCGGGCGTCCAGTCTGTGAGCGGCGCTAGGTTTCATGGGATGGCCCCGGAGGGCGCGCGCCCTCCGGGGGTTTGCTCCTTATTGGTTAGGCCACGGCCCGGCAGGGCGCGGGGGCCAACAGACCGGCCCCAGGCCTGTGGGCTGTCCAGTAATCATGCAGGGCCTGGGCCTGCCTGGCCAAGGACCCGTCCTCCAGGCGGCCGGCCTCGTGCACCAGCCAGCTTATCATTGGCCGCGCGGGCAGGGCCGAGCCCTCGGCCCGGGCCACCACCGCCGCCGGCGGGTGCGTGAGTATCTGGCCCAGGCAATCGCGCAGGGCCAGGGTGAGTGCCCGCTGGTCGCCGCCGGGCCGCTCCAGGGCCGCCAGCAGCAGCTCCAGGGTTTGCCATAGGTCGTCAAGTATCTGGTCGCACATGGTCCTACTCCTTTCCCAGCCGGTCCCAGGCGGTTTGCAGATGGTCCAGCCACACGGCCACCACCTCGGGGTATTCGGCCATGCCCATGAGTACCGGCTGGCTGGCGATGCCGGCCTGACTCAACTGAGATGCCCAGGAATCGTCCTCCTGGCCGGCCATGTCGTTGCGGGCGTGGTCGCCGGCCACGGACATCAGGGGAATGAGCCAGGCCTTCTTGATGCCCCGGGCCTTGATCTCCTGCTTGACCTTATCCCATTCTGGGGAGCCTTCCACGGTGGCCAGGAAGGTGTTGGCGTCAAGCTCCTTGAAGATGGCGGCCATGGCTGGGTACACCTCGTTGGCCTGGTGGGCGGTGCCATGCCCCATGAAGACCAGGGCCTCGCTCGGCCGGCGCTCCTTGGGGACGTGGGCCAGCATGACCTGGGCCACCCGCCGCATGTCCGGCGGCGATGCCAAGAGCGGCTGCCCCACCGTCACCTGCTTTAGCCCCTTGGGCATGCCCGCGAAGCGCTGGGCGGTGTCCTTGAGGCCGTCGAACTCCTCGCCAGGGATAATGTGCAGGGACTGGGCGGCCACCTGGGTGTAGCCGTCCTCGGCCAAGTTGGCCAAGGCCTGGGCTGGCGAGAGGGTCACTTGACCCTCCCTGGCCAGCTTTTGGCGGACCTTCTTGGCCGTGAAGGCCCAGCGCACCTCTACCCCGGGGAAGCGGGCCTTGGTGGCCTCCTCGATCTTGGCGAAGACCTGCCTGGCCTGGGGCACGCTGGTGCCGAAGCTCACCAGCAGGATGGCTTTGTTGGCCGGCTGAACCGCCTCATGTCCGCCGGCCTGGGCGCCCCAGGACCACAGCAGACAGGCCGCCAACCCCACGCAAGCCGCCCACCAACGCCAACGGGAACGGGAAACGAGAAGCATGGATACCTCCTCGCCTCTCCGGGGCCAATAAAAAACCCCGGGAAGCCTTATGACTCCCGGGGTCTGCACCCTTTTTCTTCGACCCAGGTCCCCTTTGGCCTTTCCACGGGCCGTGGGGTATGTTGCTGCGAGGCGGCAGGTCTTCTGGCTTCCGGATCAGCCTACTCCCCGCGCCTTCCCGCCGCACTCAATCGCGGCAGTGGCCATTTGGCGGGTTTCGTCCCCGGTCACAGCGGCGGGACCGCGACGGTTTTCCACCGTCTTCCCTATTAAGCCCATTGGGCGCCGTCTCGCTTCCAAATCGCCTAACAGATATCATGGCCGCGCCGACAAGTCAATCGCCGTGGCCCAGGCGGTCAGGGGGCCGGCTGGCCCTGTCGCAAGGCCTCAAGCAGCATCTCGCCCAGGGTGGCGGCGTTGTGGCGCACGGTCTCTATCTGGGCGGCGGTCAGGTTGTCCCAGTGGGCCCCGGCGGCCACCACCACCCGCGAGCCCAGGCGGCTGGCCAGGAATTCGGCCAGGCCCTTGGCCAGGTCATCCTCCTTGTGCCCCAGAAAGCACAGCACCGAGGCGGTGGCGCTTTGGCGGTTGGGGTCGGCCAGGCTGGGGCGCGGCGTGGCCGCGGCCACGGCCCCGATGTGGGGGGTGTCTCCGCCGGTGACCAGCACCAAAAGGTCGGGGCCGGCCTTCTGCCAGCGGGCGGTCAGGTTGAACCCCGGCGTCTGGGTGCACATGCTGCCCTCCTGGGGCCGGGGGTCCGTGGCGGACACTAGGATTCCTCTGGGGCCTGGCTGGAGGCCTCCAGGTCCAGGATCACGCGGTCGCCCACGTAATGCTTGGTCTGGAAGCGCACCAGGTTGACCAGGCGGCGGGTGATCTGGCCCAGGCGGTCGGCCTGTTCCACCACCACGTTGGCCAGTTCCTTGAGGCGGACGGGGTCCTCGCTGAGCTGCATCAGCTCGGCCGAGGCCATGATGGCCATGAGCGGCTGGTTCATCTCGTGGGCCGCGGCCCCGGCGGTGGCCAGGGCGCCCTCCAGGTTGTGGCGCTTGGTCTTTTCGCGGGCGGCGGTGTTGCGTTCCAGGACCGCCTCCAGGCGGTGGGCCAGGAGCCCGGCGTCCACGGGGCGCAGGATGTAGTCGTCGGCGCCGTTGCGCACGGCTTCCACGGCCGTGGCCAGGGAGCCGTAGGAGGTGATGAGCAAAAAGGGCAGGTCCATGCCCTGCTCGCGGATCTGCTTGAGCAGCGACAGGCCGTCCAGGTCGGGCATGACCAGGTCGCAGAGCACCACATCGAAGTCCTCGGCCTTGAGCAGGCCAAGGGCCTCGGCGGCGCTGGCGGCGTCCCGGGGGTGGTGCCCCAGGTCGGCCAGCAGGCCCATGAAGTAGTGCCGGGCGGTGGCCGAGTCGTCCACCATAAGGATTTTTAGCTGCCGCAAGGATTGCATCCCCTATGCGATAAATGCGCCGCCGCAAGACTCGCTGAAGCCAATTCAGCGGTGCCCTTTGAACAGGCAATAATGATTATTGTGCCTCCTGGCCGGCAACCGGGCAAGCCCAAGTAGGTCCAGGTGGCGCAATAGGAGCCGAATAACTCCTTATCGGCGTCACCGTGGCCAAAAATAAGCCCCGCGCATGCTTTTATGGCATATTCCCAGAGCAACCGCGCAAAACGCCACCCACGCGCCCAGGGCGCCACCCTGGTCCGATGGCCCACGCCAAGCGCGTTGAAGGCCGGGAAGTTAGCGGTTATTATCAAACATAGCCCCTCCGGGCGGGCCCGGAAGGCCGGCCAGCGGCCTCTGGGGGGTGACCACATCTAACCCAAACATGGGTCAAGCCGTGAGCAGCAGCCAAGACAAGCCGGTGAGGGTGCATTTCGAGCCGTTCAATATCGTGGTGGAGGCCCAACCGGGCGGCACGGTGCTGGAGGCGGCCATGGAGGCGGGGGTGCACATCAACGCCTCCTGCGGCGGCGAGGGTTTCTGCGGCAAGTGCCGCGTGACCATCGAGCAGGGCCGCGTGGAGGGCGGCATCAGTGAACAGATAAGCGCCGCCGACGCCGACGCCGGGGTGCGCCAGGCCTGCCTGGCCACCCTGGTGGAGGACGTGGTGGTGCGGGTGCCGGTGGAGTCGGCCCTGGACAAGGTGGCCCTCAAGGCCCTGGCCGCGGGCAGTGCCCAGGTGGCCAAGCTGATCGGCGCCGAGGAACTGAAGGCCGAGGGACGATTTGATCCGGCCCTGGCCAAGGTGGTGGTCAGCGCCGAGCCGCCCAGCCTGAGCGACAACCGCAACGACGTGGCCCGGCTGCTCTCAGCCCTGCGCGAGAAGGGCGAGAGCGACTTCGTCTTCCGCTTCGAGGCCATCCGCGACCTGCCCAACGCCTGGCGAGATGGGCAGTGGACGGTGACCACCACCATCCTGCGGCCGGTGGGGCGCAAGAGCGGCCGCAACCAAGTTATCCGCGTGGAGCCTGGCGATACATCCGATTGCAATCTGGCCGTGGCCATAGACCTGGGCACCACCACGGTCTGGGCGCAGATCATTGACCTCAATTCCGGCCAGGTGCTGGGCACGGAGGGCGATTTCAACGCCCAGATCAGCTTCGGCGAGGACGTCATCAGCCGCATCGTGCACGCGGCCAAGCCCGGCGGCCTCAAACGCCTACAGGAGGCGGCGGTCAACTCCATCAACGGCGTGCTAAAGACCCTGGCCCGGCACACGGGCGTGAGCCTGGACGACGTGGGCATGGCCACCATGGCCGGCAATACCACCATGACCCAGCTCTTCCTGGGCGTGGAGCCCAAATACATCCGCCTGGAGCCCTACGTGCCCGCGGCGGCCTATTATCCGCCCATCAAGGCCAGCCGCTTCGGCCTGGAGTTGGCCGACCACGCCCATCTCCTGATGTTCCCCTCGGTGGCCTCCTACGTGGGCGGCGACGTGGTCAGCGGCGTCATGGGCAGCGGCATGCACAAGGACGAGCGCCTGACCCTCTTCATTGACCTGGGCACCAACGGCGAGGTGGTGGTGGGCAACCGCGACTGGATGGCCTGCGCCGCGGCCAGCGCCGGCCCGGCCTTCGAGGGCGGGGGCATCAAGTTCGGCATGCGCGCCAGCAAGGGGGCCATAGAGAACTTCTCGGTCAACCCCATTACCGGCGAGCCGGCCATCATCACCGTGGGCAAGGCCAAGCCCAAGGGGATCTGCGGCTCCGGGCTCATCGCCACCGTGGCGGCGCTTCTCTTGGCCGGCATCATAGACGAGCGCGGCCACTACAACCTGGAGCGCGGCCTGCCTCGGGTGCGCCAGGGCGAGGACGGCCCCGAGTACGTGCTGGCCTGGGCCGGCGACACCCAGATCGGCCGCGACCTGACGCTCACCGAGATGGACATAGACAACCTGCTCAGGGCCAAGGGGGCCATGTACGCCGCCTACATGACCCTCCTGGAGGGCGTGGGACTCACCATCCACGACCTGGAGCGGGTGATCCTGGCTGGCGGCTTCGGCCAGTCCATCAACCTGGAGCGGGCCATCATGATCGGCCTGATGCCCGAACTGCCCCTGGAGCGCTTCACCTTCGTGGGCAACGGCTCCCTGTTGGGCGCCCGCCTGGTGGCCATGAGCAACCAACTGCGCACCGAGGTGGGCGACATTGTGGACAAAATGACCAACTTCGAGCTGTCGGTGGCCCCGGGCTACATGGGCAACTACACCGGCAGCCAGTTCTTCCCCCACACCGAGGGCAAGCAGCTCTTCCCCCGCACCTGGGAGCACATGCAAGAGGCCCGTAGGGCGCTGAAGGAGATAGGCTGAGGGCAGGGCCTCCAACAATCTCCGCCGGTCAGAACGCTGGCCGCCCTCGCCGGGGGCGGCCAGCGCCATTTGGCCCCTCCCCTGAACTTGACGGGGTGCTGGGTGTCTGGTAGCCTGCTTGCCATTGAGACTCAATTGCTGCTTAGTGGAGGTTGTCATGGCCGGTGGAGGGGCGGGGTTGGATGGCGGCGCACTAGACTTGCTCAGGCGACCCTGCTGCGCCGGCCAGGCCAAGGCCTGTTCACCGCCAGCCGGCGGGGTGGAGTGCCGGGCCGCTTGCGGTGCCATTACCGCCGAGATACATCAGTTCGCCGAGTCCCTGGGCAAGGCCATTGACGCCCGCGACCACTTCACCCGCCTGCACTCCGAGGAGGTGGCCATGGTCGCCTACATCCTGGCTTTGCGCCTGGGCCAGGCGCCGGCCCTGGCCGACCGCATCCACATCGCCGGCCACCTGCACGACCTGGGCAAGCTGGCCGTGCCCGACCGCATCCTGCTCAAGCCCGGCCCCTTGACCGCCGAGGAATGGGCGGTGGTGCGGCGCCACCCTGAGATCGGCGCCGAGATCATCGCGCCGGTGGACTACCTGGCCCAGAGCGGCATCGTGGACATGGTCCGGCACCACCACGAGCGCTTCGACGGCGCGGGCTATCCCCAGGGCCTGGCCGGCCAGGCCATCCCCCTGGGCTCGCGCATCATCGCCCTGGCCGACAGCCTCTCGGCCATGTTGCAGGCCCGCCCCTACCGGCCGCCCTTGTCGTTAAGCCAAGCCCGCGACGAGATCAGCCGCCACGCCGGAGGCCAGTTCGACCCTGAAGTCACGCGGGCCTTCCTGGAGTGCCGGGAGGAGGTCGCCTCGGTATTGCAGCGCCTTTAGACCCCGGCGGTGGCGGGTCGTTGCCAGATGCCGGGAATGGCCTGGCCGCAGTCCGGGCAGCGGCCGTCTATTAGCCGGTTCTGGCGCAGGGACAGCCCCCGGCGGCTGATGACCTGGCTCTGGCAGCCGGGGCAGAAGGTGTTCTCGGCCTCGTGGCCGGGCAGATTGCCCAGGTAGACGTACTTCAGTCCCATCTCCAGGGCCAGGTTCCGGGCCCGCTCCAGGGTGGCCACCGGCGTGGGCGGCAGATTCTGGAGCTTGTAGAGCGGGTAGAAGCGGGTGAGGTGCAGGGGCACCTGGGGCGACAATTCGTCGCGCACGAAGCGCACCAGGTCGCGGGTTTCTTCGGGGCTGTCGTTCAGGGTGGGGATCATGAGGTGCACGATCTCGGTGTGCACCTTGGCCCCCACCAGGGCGCGCAGGGTCTCCCGCACCGGGGCCAGACGGCCTCCGCAGACCTTGGCGTAGAATTCCTCCCGCGCCGATTTGAGGTCAATGCAGGCCGCGTCCAGCACCTCGATAAGCTGGCGCAAGGGATCGGGGTTGACGTAGCCGTTGCTGTGCATCACCTTGAGCAGGCCCCGCTGGCGGCACTGGCGTCCCAAATCCAGCATGTACTCCATGAAGATGGTGGGCTCCACGTAGGTGGAGGCCAGGGAGGCCGCTCCAGCGGCCAGGGCCTCGCTCACGGCCCGGTAGGGGCTCAGGTCAATGTTGAGGGTATCGTCGGGTCCCTGCTGGCTGATCTCCCAGTTCTGGCAGAAGCGGCAGGAGAAGTTGCAGCCCGCCGTGGCCAGGGAAAAGGAGCGCGTGCCCGGCAGCACGTGGAAGAAGGGCTTCTTCTCGATGGGGTCCACGTGCACCGCGCAGGGGTTGCCGTAGACCAGGGTGTGATAACGGCCGGCGATGTTTTGGCGTACCCGGCAGGCCCCGCGCTGGCCGGGCGCCACCTGGCAGGCCTGGGGGCACAGGGTGCACAGCACCTCGCCGCCGGGCAGGGGCTGGTAGAAGGGCGACTCCCGGCTGCCGATTAGGCCGGGGGTGAGCCCCAGGCCCCGGGCGGCCCGGGCCGCCCCCGCCGGCCCCAGGGCGCAGGCCGCGCAGGCGCTGGCAGCGGCCCGCAGGAATGTCCGGCGAGTGAACTCCATTAAAACACCTGCGCCTGGAAGCACTGGAGCCTGACGCCCGGCTCCCGCCAGGCATCGCGGGGCAGGCCGGCCTTGCGGCAGATGCCCTCCAGGTATTGCCGGCGGTCCCAGCCCTGCTCCACCGGCACCTGGGGCAGGAGCACCCCCGTGGACCCGCGCCCTTCGATCAAGAGGCCGTCCACGCCCACGCGCACCTCCTCGGGCCGGCAGGGCTGCATGGGCGAGAGCACCGACAGCTCCAGTTCCAAGCCATCCAGTTCCTGAGTTCTGACCGGTGGGAAGCGGGGGTCGCGCAGGGCGGCCTCCACGGCCATGGCCACCACCTCGCGGGCCAGGGGCCGCCGCGCCACCATGGCCCCGATGCAGCCGCGCAGCTCCCCGTGCTGCTTGAGGGTCACGAAAACACCGCCAGGCCGCAAAAGGGCCGGGTCGTCCTGGGGCAGGGCCGGCGGGGCCTGGCCCTTGACCGCGGCCTCCACCGCCCGCCGGGCCAACTCGCGCAGGCGCTTTTGCTGGCCGTCGTCCAGGCCGCCGCTGGCCGCCGGCGTGGCGGGCGGGGGCGCCAGCAGGGCCGCCGACATGTACCCCACCACCTGGCTGTAGTCGCCGGTGGAGCGGGCGCTGTCGGCCTGGGCCAGCACCTGGCCCTGGGTGGCCCCCAGCTCCTTGGCGGCCATGAGCACCGCGGCCAGGGCCTGCACGCCGCAGGCCTCGGAGCGGCCGGCGGCGTCATCGGCCAACAGCCCCGGCCCGTCCAGGGCCCGCACCCGGTCCGCCACGCGGGCGTCCAGTTCCTGGGCCTGGGCCTGGGGGTGGAAGTGGGACAGGTCGGTGGAGGCCACCAGGAGCACCGGGCGGTCCTTGGCCACCGCCGCCAGGGCCGAGGCCAGGGCGCGGGCCTGGGCCAGGTCGGGCCGGCCGGTGAGCACCGTCACCAGGGAGGCCTGGGGAAGCGCCAGCCGCAAAAAGGGCATTTGCACCTCCAGGCTGTGCTCCCGCAGGTCGGCCTCGCGCCGGAAGCCAGCTCCCAGGCGTTTGGTCAATTCAGCGGCCAAGGCCTGGTCCACGGGGATGGCCCCCAGGGGTGTGTCAAAGGAGCCGGACGGCCAGATGCTGGGTGTTGGCAGCGGGAAGTGGTGGCTGGGACCCACCAGGACCACACTGCGCGGCGGCGGGTCCAGGCTCTGGGCCAGGGCGTAGGCCGCCCCGGCCACGGAGCCAGAATAGCGGTGGCCGGCGTGGGGCACCACCAGGGCCACCACCCGCCCCTCGGGCCGGGGGCCGCGCCCCAGGCGCAAAAAGGCCTCCAAGCTGCCGGCCAGCACCGAGGGGTCGGCCGGGTACCAGGTGCCGGCCAGGGCCGCCGGACGGATTTCGGCGAGCGCGCCAGCCCCGGCGGCCAGCGGAGCATGGGCCAGCAGGCAGAGGGCCAGGAACAGGGCGCTAAGGAGTCTGGAGACAAGGCGCACGGTTATCTTCCCCATGGCTATATTGGTAAGAATACCATAGGATTTCATCGTAGCGGCAGGCATTGACGTAAAGGCCGTCATGCCTCACACTTCACCCTGAGCGCCGGCCCCGGGCCGGGCATAGCAACTCGGGCAGGGGCGCCCAGGGCGCCCAGGGGCACAAGATGCCGACAACCCAGGCCCCCACAAGCCGGGCCCAGACCCTCAGCGGGGCCGTGATCCTGCTGGTGCTGCTGGTGGTGGCCCTGGGCATCCTCTACAAGCAGGCCCTTTACGACCCCCTGTCCTGGGGCCGTCCCACGCCCCCGCCGGGCGCCGCTGGCCCGGCTGGCGGTCCCCTGGACCTGGCCGGGCTCCAGGTGCCAGGGCTTGCCCCCCTGGGGCCGCCCGAGAGCTTCAACGCCCAGACGCTTTCCGACAAGATCAACGGCAAGGCCGAGCTGTACCTATCCGCCGGCTTCAAGGCGCTCGCCACCCGGCGCTATCACCCGCCCTCCGACCCCCAGGCCTGGTTCGAGGCCTTTGTCTTTGACCAGGGCCAGGAGCAGGGGGCCTTCAGCGCCTTCAGCACCCAGCGCCGCAACCAGGGCCAGGCCCTGGACCTGGGGGCCGTGGCCCACCTGAGCGGCACCTCGCTGTTCATCCTGCGCGGCCCCTATTACGTGGAGGTCATCGCCAGCGGCGACACTCCGGCCCTGCAAGAAGGCATGCGGGCCTGGGCCAAGGCCTGGCTGGCCCTCGCCCCGGCCCCGGCCAAGGAGGCCGGCCAGCGTGAGCTGGACCTCTTCCCAGCCGAGGGCCTGGACCGCGCCAGCCTGTCGCTGCTCTCGGCCAATGTCTTTGGCTGGGACAAGCTGGACCAGGTCTACGCCGGCTCCTACCAACTCAAGGGCCAGGAGGCCACGGGCTTCATCTCCCGCCGGGCCGACGCCAGCCAGGCTAAGGCCCTAGCCGATGCTTACGTGGAGTTCCTGCTGGGGGCCGGCGGCCGCGAGGAGCCCGGCCAGGGCCTGCCGCCGGGCTGGCGCCTGCTTAACATCATGGGCACCTATGAGTTGGTCTTCAGCCAAGGGGCCTATCTGGCCGGGGTGCACGCCGCCGAGGACCGCCAGACCGCCCTGGACCTGGGCCTTGCCATCCATGAGCGCCTGCCAGGGGATAAGCCATGAGTCAGGACCAGCCAGACCTTACTCCGCCCACGGATCAGCCGCCCGCGGCTGAGCAGGGCCAGGCGGCGCCGGCGATGGACCGCCGCGATTTCCTGCGCCGCGCCCTGGGGGCCGGCTTGACCGTGGCCGCCGCCGGTGCCCTGGGGCTCACCCTTTACGACCCCAAGGGACCCAGCGCCGCCGGCCCGGCCTTGCCTCCGGTGAAGTTGCCCGACTTTTCCCTCAAGGCCCAGGCCGGCAGGATGGCCGTGGTGCGTGGCCATGAACGGGTGGCGGCCCTCCAGGCCGGGTTCAAGGCCCTGGGCGGGCTGGAGACCTTCATACACAAGGGCGACCAGGTGCTGATAAAGGTCAACGCCGGCTTCGCCACCCCGCCCAGCCTGGGGGCCACCACCAACCCGGAGCTTTTGCACGAACTGATAAGGCAATGCCTGGCCGTGGGCGCGCAAAGGATCGTCGTCACCGACAACCCCATCAACGACCCCCAATCCTGCTTCAGCCTGAGCGGCATCGGCCAGGCCGTGCAGAGCGCCGGCGGGGCGCTGGCGCTGCCCCTGGAGCGCTACTTCCGGCCCACCACCGTGGAGGGCGCCCGCCTGATCCGCGATTGGCCGGTGCTCCACGGCCCCTTCGAGGGCGTCACCAAGGTCATCGGCCTATGCCCGGTCAAGGACCACCACCGCTCCGGCGCTTCCATGGCCATGAAGAACTGGTACGGCCTCTTGGGTGGCCGGCGCAACATCTTCCACCAGGACATCCACACCATCATCGCCGAGCTGGCCATGCTGATGCGCCCCACCCTGGTGATCCTGGACGGCGTGGTGAGCATGATAAGCAACGGCCCCACGGGGGGCTCGCCCGACGACCTCAAGGCCACCGGCACCCTGATAATCTCCACCGACCAGGTGGCCGCCGACGCCCTGGGCGCCACCCTGCTGGACAAGACCCCGGCTGACCTGCCCTTCATCGGCCAGGCCGCGGCCCTGGGCCTGGGCAGAGCCGACTGGCGCTCGCTCAAGGCAGCCGAAGTGAGTCTCTAGTGGCGCGGGGGGTGGCATGGGCATAGTAACGGTCAGGCGCGTCAGCCAGGTCTTTTTCTTCGCCTGGTTCCTGTGGTTCTGCCTGGTCAGCTCCCTGGGCGAGCACTACTGGCAACTGCGCGGCTGGCCGGTCAACTGGTTCCTGCAACTGGACCCCCTGGCCGCCCTGGGAAGCCTCTTGGCCTCGGGCAGCCTGTACGCCGGCATGGCCTGGGCCCTCTTGACCATCGCGCTCACGGCGGTGCTGGGGCGCTTCTTCTGCTCCTGGGTCTGCCCCTTTGGGGCCATGCACCACTTTTTGGGCTGGCTGGCCGGCTGGCGGCTGGGCGCCCGCCAGAGGGTGGAGCGCAACCGGCCCCATGCGGCCCAGGCCATCAAATACTATCTGCTGCTGGGTCTTCTGGCCGCCGCCGGCGGGCAGGTGCTGCATCACCTGGCCAAGCTGCCCCTGGGCCTGGGCTCCGTCTCGGGCTGGCTCTTGCTGCTGGCCATCCTGGCGGCGTGCGCGGCCCTGGGGGTGCGCCGGCTGTGGCCCCAGCCCCGGCAGGCCCTGCTGGCCGGTCTGGGGCTGCTGGCCCTCATGGTGGGGCTTAGCCTGTGGGCCTCGCCGGGCGAGATCATCGGCGCCACCCTGCAGACCGGCCTCTTGGACCCCATCCCCCTGGCCCAGCGCTCCATCAACCTGCTGCTGCTGCCGGCCCTGGACGCCGCCAGCGGGCAGTTGTGGGTGGCGGCCCGGCATTACCAGGGGGCCTGGCTGATCGCCCTGGTTTTCATGGCGGCCCTGCTATTGAACTTCATCGTGCCGCGCTTCTACTGCCGCTTCATCTGCCCCCTGGGCGCCCTCATGGGGCTCTTGGGCCACTGGGCCTTGTGGCGGGTGGGCCGGCGGGAGGCCAAGTGCCGGGGCTGCCAGCTCTGCGAGGTGAGCTGCGAGGGCGCCTGTGAGCCCTTCCACCACCTGCGTGCCAGCGAGTGCGTCCTGTGCATGAACTGCCTGGACACCTGCCGCGACTCCCAGATGACCTATGCCACCCGCCGCTCGGCCGCCGGCGAGCAACCCCTGCCCGACCTTTCCCGCCGGGGCGTGGTGCTGTCCCTGGTTTCGGGGGTGGCGGCGGTGCCGGCCTTGCGCCTGGGCGGGGTGTTGGGTCCCAACTGGTCGCCGGCCCTGGTCCGCCCGCCCGGCGCCCTGGCCGAGGCCCAGTTCGTGGAGCGCTGCCTCAAGTGCGGCCAGTGCATGCGCGTCTGCCCCACCAACGTCTTGCAGCCCGCCGGCCTGGAACTGGGCCTGGAGGCCCTGTGGACTCCCACCCTGAACATGCGCATCGGCACCAGCGGCTGCCAGCTCAACTGCGTGGCCTGCGGCCAGATCTGCCCCACGGCGGCCATCCGGCCCATCACCTTGGACGAAAAGCGCGGCCTGGGGGCCTTTGCCAAGGCTGGTCCCCTGCGCCTGGGCACCGCCTTCGTGGACCGCGGGCGATGCCTGCCCTGGGCCATGGACCGGCCCTGCATCGTCTGCCAGGAGAACTGCCCCGTGAGCCCCAAGGCCATCATCACCCGCGAGGTGTACGGCGTCCTTGCCCGGGCGCGGGTCAAGGCCCAGGAGGGCCAGACAGTGCGGTTGACCGGCGCGGACCTGCCCCCCGGCCGTCTGGGTACCGGCGACTACTTCCTGCAGGCCGCGGGCGGCGGCCCTACGAACCGGCAACGCATTTCGGGCAATGGCGCCGACCACGTCAAGCTGCCGCCTGGCGAGGGCTGGCAGCCCTCGCCCGGCCAGGAAGTGGAGCTGGTGGTGCGCCTGCAACAGCCCCAGGTGGACGCCAGCCGCTGCATAGGTTGCGGGGTCTGTGAGCACGAGTGCCCGGTGAGCGGGCTCAGGGCCATCCGGATCACCGCTGAGAACGAATCGCGTAGCGCCAAGCGGTCGCTGCTGCTTTAGTGGCGATTATCGCGTTGGTCATGGTAAATTTTAGGCCGCCGCTGCCAGCGGCACCCAGCCGACAATCAGGACCATGAAGGGCCTACCGCCAACACAAGGAGTGGACGCCATGTCCGACAAAGAGCAGAGCAACCCCCGCCGCGCCTTCCTCAAGGCCGTCGGCCTGGCCGGCGTGGGCAGCCTGGTGGCCGCCAGCGGCGGCCTGGCCCTGGCCGCCAATGAGCCCCCGGCCCCCGCCACCGGTACCATGCCCCAGCGCACCCTGGGCAAGACCGGCGCCAAGGTGTCCATGCTCTCCCTGGGCACCATGTGGGACACCCCCACCAACCAGATCGTGCTCAAGCAGGCGCTGAAGCTGGGCGTGACCCACTGGGACACGGCGGAGAGCTACGAGGGCGGCCGCAGCGAGGAGGGCATTGGCCAGTTCTTCAAGAAAAACCCCGAGGCCCGCCAGCAGGTTTTCCTGGTGACCAAGTCCTACGACAACACCCGCACGGCCAAGGTCTTCGACGAGCACCTCAATCAGTCCCTCAAGCGCATGAACACCAGCTATATTGACCTGTGGTTCGTGCACAGCCTCACCACCCTTGACGAGTTCAACAAACCCCACATCAAGGCCTGGGCCGAGAAGGCCAAGGCCGAGGGCAAGATCAAGCATTTCGGTTTCAGCACCCACAAGAACATGGAGGACATCCTGCGGGCCGCCGCCAAGTTGAACTGGGTGGACGTCATCATGATGACCTACAACTACCGCCTCATGTACAACCAGAAGATGAAGGACGCCGTGCAGGCCTGCTTTGATGCCGGCATCGGGCTGACGGCCATGAAGACCATGGGCGGCGGACCGGTGAAGGCCGGCAGCGACGGCGACGACACCCTGGCCGAGCGCTTCCTGGCCCAGGGCTACTCGGCCGAGCAGGCCAAGCTCAAGGCGGTGTGGAGCGACCAGCGCATCGCCAACATATGCTCCCAGATGCCCAACCTGGCCATCCTCTCGGCCAATACAGCCGCGGCCATGGACAAGACCCAATTGGCCGCCGAGGACCTGCGCTGGCTCGGTCAATACGCCGAGGCCACACGTTGCGACTACTGCGCCGGCTGCTCGGGCATCTGCGAGGAGGCCCTGGGCCAGGCCGCGCCCGTGGGCGAGATACTGCGGGCCATGATGTATTACCGCTCCTACGGCGACCTGGGGCGTGCCAGGGAGCTATTTGCCGCCCTGCCCACCGAGGGCCTGGAGGGGATATCCACCCGCGACCTGGCCCGGGCCGAGCGGCGCTGCCCCCAGGGCCTGGCCATCGGCCGCTTGCTGCACGAGGCCCAGGAGGCCCTGGCCTGAAAGCAGGGCAAGAAGGAAGGGCAGGAATAATCAGGTACGGGCGAGGTTGCCAAGAACGGGGTTTTTGTTATAATAGGCAGCCGTTGCCGATGGTTCGGTTACATAAGCGCCCGTAGCTCAGTGGATAGAGCGCCGGACTACGAATCCGTAGGCCGCAAGTTCGAATCTTGCCGGGCGCACCAAGAAAAACAAGGGGTTAGGCCGCAAGGCCTAGCCCCTTTTCTTGTGTGACCATGTAGCGTGTGCGGCCGGCCACGGCGCTGGCGCCTAATACCAACATGCAATTAAAGCCATCCATGGCTTTGATTGCTGACCGGCCGGGCAAAAGCGTGATTCTGCCCGGCCTCCCGGGCTCTTACGCGCCCGGCGGGGCATTCCCCGGGGTCCCCAAGCAAACACAGTTTGCTTGGGGTGTATCCATGGCCCGCATACCAAGTTGCGGTCAAACTATTCGTTTGATCGCAACTTGGTATAACCCGCCCTGGCGACCGAATTCATGAGCACGATCGTTGTTCAATTACCATAGCGCACGCGGATAGGACCGGAAATGGAGTTGAAAAGCAGGTCCTGGTTTTCAAGGGCTTGCAGGATGGCGTAGGCCCCGTTGCCGAAGTTGTACTGGCCGAAAATGGTCTGGTGGCTTATGACGCCGTCCGACCAGTTCAACCCGGTCACCTCCCAGCCGTTTGCCGAGGTCCAACCGTTGACCATGACCATGCCGTCGTTCTGGCTGTGGGCGGGAACCATGCTGGTGGAGGAAACATCCGGTAGCCCCCAGACCGACCACCACTTGTGTGCCGAAGGGTCCCAGGCAAAGCGCTGGACACCATAGGCGGTGGGGTAGGCTGGGCCCATGAGCGAGACTTGCAGTATCTTGTTGGCTTTCTTGAGTTCTTCTGGGACGGTTTCCGGAATGTTGTTGACCACGAAGGCCCCATATCCATAGACGACCACGGACTGCTCGGACTGAATCCATGTGGGAAGATTAGTGAAGCCGCAGGTCACCGGGATTTGGTCGGCAATGCGGCTGGAGGCCGTTCCCGGCTTCTGCACGAAACCATCAGGGATGTTGTCCCGCCAGAAAGCCACCAGGTTCATCCGCTGGGCGCCGTCGGTTATTACCACCAGCTTGTCGGGGTCGTTGCCAAAGCCCATCAGGGTCGGCGTGGACCCGGTGCCAGTGCCGAATTTGATTATCGGGGGCGGCACATCTGAGGTCTCGTAGGGGCTCGACCAGGCGCCGTCCGTGGCCTTGTCGGAAATGGTGCTGCCGGTCCAGATCAGCTTGCGCATGAGTTTGTCGCTGGCCACGTATATGGCGTTCTTTTCGTCAACCGCTATGGAGTTGCTGACATACTCGTCACTGCCGAACCGGTAGAAGTTTTTTGAGGCGGGGTTGAGATCACTGTTGATGACCGCCACCCCGTTGCTGAGGACGATGATAATGTGACCGTCATACGTTATAGATATTCCAGCTATTCTCGTTCCAGCCGGCGGCGGGGGGTTGTTGCCTTCGATGGTGTTTACCACGTCGTCGAGCTTGTAGCGCAGGTATATGCCGGCCGATGGGTTGCTGGGGTCCTTGAGGGCCAAGCCGTATATGCTGTTGGCATAATTGGCGTAAAGCACGTTTTCCTTGCTGACCACCACGTACGCCCCGTTGCCCATGCGGTCGCCGTAATTATCGCCAAACAGTTTTTTTAATTGGCTGTCCATGGTGGTGGTGGTCATCCCGACCGCCGAGGACAGGCCAAACTTGAGAAGGTTTTCGTTGGGTATGGGCTGAAACACTCCTCCCGAGGCCTCAGAGAGAGCATTATAGGTGGCGACTGTCTTCCACACTCCATTAGGTTTATATACGTAGCTTACCCGGTCGGTGCCAGCCCCCCACATATAGTTGCCGTCAGTGGAGGCCAGGGTAATGATGTTAATTGGTCCTCCATAAACCAGTGGCGCCTTTCTGGGGTCCACCTTAAAAACCCCGAAGGGCGGCCCGTAAGGCATGGAGTCGGTCTGGGCGGAATCAAAGTGGGTGATGGCAAACAGCGGATTGGCCAGATAGGGGTTGGGGATGGGCGTGTTGGTGGTTGCCAATTCTTGCGCGCGGCCCATGGTGCAGGCGGTTTGGGACACGAGCATGGTCATCAGCAAAGCCGTTACGAAAAGCAGCGTCAGTTTGGACCTACTCACTAGAGTTTCCATTTTACCCTCTTTGCTAATAGTATGAATATTGTTCTAGAAGTTGTCCGGCCAGTTATTCGTTCTTTGCAAATCAAACATAAAAACCATAGTGTTTGGTAGTCATCAGCCTATTTGGCAAAAGGCAAAAATGATTTGACCATGGCTCACATGACCTGGCAGCTAATTTTATGCAAGGCAATAGCGTGAATCGGCCCCGGTTCACTGGACACGAGTTTGTCATCAGGCGGCCAACCTGGTCAAGTAGGCCTGCCTGTATTCCAGAGGGCTCATGTAGCCCAGTCTTTCGAGGCGCCAGGAGCGGTTGTAGGACTCGACGAAGCGGG
>JACRDC010000044.1 GCA_016218705.1 Desulfarculus sp. | reverse complement strand
CGTATAGTTTTCTCGTCAGGTTTCCTCTGGGTACAGCCCTTACGGTATAGGTGGCCTAAGAAAGCCTAAGCGGTTTCTTTTTGTGTCCCGCTAGAGCCGCCCGGCCATACTGGCTTTGCCGATGCGGGTGCCGGCGCGGGGTGGACTCTCCGCCCTGGCGTGGGCAGGGGCCGCGGGTATCCCGTATTCTTTGCCGGGTTGGATCATAGCAGCCCCTTGCCGGTGCCCTAGGAATGGCCGGGCTAAGAGCGGGACACGGGGCTTGGGCGGCCAGAAAACCAAAGCTCGCCGGCCAGAGGATGCCCGGATCAAGGGACAACAACCCAATACTATAATGATTGTCATTAAAATGGAATAAAAGGGGGTGGACCCGCCTTGAGCTGGCTGGCCTCAATCTTGCGGATTTGATGAAAAAGGCAAGATGCGGGCGGGGATAAACCCCGCCCCTACATAAAGATAAAGCAACTATTTCGGTATCTTAGTGTAGGGGCGGGGTTTATCCCCGCCCGTTTTGCTGTTCATTCAACGGCTTGGCCAGGCGCCGAACTTATGCGGATACCCGCCGCCCGGCCGCCTCCTCCCGCCAACATCCTGGCTGGCTAGTCAATCTTGATGAAGCGGTCGCCCTTGGCGTTGCACACCGGGCAGCGCTCGGGGGCCTTGGCCTCGGCGGTGAAGCCGCAGACCGGGCAGACGTAGTAGGGATACTCCTCCTGGGGCGCCCCGGCGGTGAGGTTGTCCAGGAGCTTCTGGTACAGCTCGGCGTGTATCTTCTCCACGGCGTTGGCGTAGGTGAAGGAGCGCTCGGCCTCCTTGTGCCCCTCGGCCTGGGCGGTGGCGATCATGTCGGGGTACATGTGGGTGAACTCGTGGGTCTCGCCGGCCACCGCCGCCTTGAGGTTGTCGGCGGTGCTACCCACGCCTTTCAAGGCCCGCAGATGGGCGTGGGCATGCACGGTCTCGGCCTCGGCCGCGGCCTTGAACATGCGCGCCGCCTGGGGGTGGCCCTCCTCCAGGGCCTTTTTGGCAAAGGCCAGGTACTTGCGGTTGGCCTGGGACTCGCCGGCAAAGGCCTCCTTGAGCATCTCGTCGGTCTTGGACATGTGTGGTCCTCCTTCCTAGCTGAGGTATTTTGTGTTAATTAATTAGGAATCGTTATTAAAAATATAACGGCCTTGCAGCCGCTGGTCAATACCCCTTTTTGAGCCGGCGGCCCAGGCCTTGGCCTGGGGCCGCCAGGGGGCGTATAGTCGAAGACAGTGGCCTTATCCAAGTATTCTGCAACAGGGAGCGCCCCCATGACAGACAAAATCGCCGGCCCAGCCCTGGCTGACTGGATTCGCGATTTCATCGCCGGCCAAGTGGCCACCTCGCCGGAGAACTCCCTGGCCGACGGTAGCGGCGAGCGGGCCTTTGACCAGCCCCTGGTGGGCTTCTCGGCCGGCGACGACCCCCTGTACCAGGAATACCGCCGCCACATCGGCGATTTTTTCTGGACGCCTGCCCAGGCCCATGCCCTGGCCTTTCCCGATGATCCGGCCCCGGCCTCCGAGCTGACGGTGATAAGCTGGATTTTGCCCCAGACCCAGGCCACCAAGGACGAAAACGCCGGCCAGAATATCTACTGTTCCCGGCGCTGGGCGGCGGTGCGCCTGTTTGGCGAGAAGTTCAACGCCCTGCTGCGCCGCGAGCTGGCCCAGGCCCTGTGTGATCGAGGGGTGCCGGCGTGCGCGCCCATGCTCTTGCCTCAATGGAAAATGGAAATCTCGCCGGCCTACAACTTTGCCTCCACCTGGTCGGAGCGCCACGCCGCCCACACCGCCGGCCTGGGTACCTTCGGCCTGTGCGACGGCCTGATTACACCCCTGGGCAAGGCCATGCGCGTGGGCTCGGTCATCGTGCGCGCCCGCCTGGAGCCCACCGCCCGGCCCTACGCGGACCACCACGCCTACTGCCTGTTCTTCAGCCACGGCACCTGTGGCAAGTGCATACCACGCTGCCCGGTGGGTGCCCTGAGCGAAAAGGGCCACGACAAGAACAAATGCAGCCGCCACGTGCGGGTGGCGGGCAAGGAGCACAACCAGCGGGAGTTCGGCCTGGAGATCGAGGGCTGCGGCCTGTGCCAGGTGGCCGTGCCCTGCGCCTCCCATATCCCCGCCCCCGAGGAGGGGCTCTAACCGGGGGGTCCCCCCACAGCGGCGAGCAAGGAGGAAACCATGACCGAGCGCGGCGGCGCCATCACCTTCCTGGGCAATCCCCTGACCCTCGTGGGGCCGGAGCTGAAAGTGGGCGAGCTTGCCCCGGACTTCAGCGCTCTGGACGTGGACCTCAACCCCGTGGGGCTCAAGGACCTGGCCGGCCATATCCTGGTGATCTCGGTGGTGCCCTCCCTGGATACCCCCGTCTGCGACCTGCAAACCCGGCGCTTCAACGCCGAGGCCGCGGCCCTGGGTCCCCAGGTACGCATTATCACCCTGAGCATGGACCTGCCCTTTGCCCAGAAGCGCTGGTGCGGGGCCGCCGAGGTGGAGTGTGTCACCATCCTCTCCGATCACCGCGAGGCCTCCTTCGGCCTGGCCTACGGCCTGCTCATCAAGGAACTGCGTCTGCTGGCCCGGGCGGTCGTGGTGGTGGATCAGAAGGGCCGGATCGCCTACTTCCAGTTGGTCAAGGAAGTCAGCCAGGAGCCGGATCACGAGGCGGCCATGCGGGCGGTCAAGGCGCTAGCGGCGTAGCACCCGGCCGGCGGAGAACCAATGGCCCCGGGGCTTGCCCCTGGGCCATTGATATTGGCAGCATCCCTAGCGGGTGTACCCCACGGGCATGGCCAAGAGGGGCTCGTGGTCCTCGGGCAAGCCCAGGGCCTGGCTGAGCAGGGGGTTGTCAAAGGCCCCCACGATGCCAGCCTTGAGCCCCAGGGCCTCGGCCTGCAAAAAGATGTTCTGGGCGGCGTGGCCGGCCTCCATGTGGGTGTACATCACGCCCCTGTTGCCGTAGCGCTCGGTGCAGCGGCGGTACTGGGCGGCAATGACCAGGCTCAGGGGGGCCTGGGCCATCCACATCTGCCGCCAACTGGCCCCGGCCAGGGCCTGGCGCTGGTCGCCGGGCTTGACCACGGCCAGGGAGTGGGAGGCCGGCAGGTAGCGGTAACAGCCGGCTTCCACCCCCGCCACGGCCTGCTCACCCACCACCAGGTATATATCCAGGGGGTAGCGCGCCCCGGCCGAGGGCACGGTCTTGAGCCCCAGGCCCTGGCGGGTGGCCGTGACCCCGTAAGCGGCCCAGGCCAGTTGCCCCAACTGGGCCAGGCTCAGGCCCCGGGCGCTGAATTCACGCTGGGTGCGGCGGGCGTTGAGCACCTGCTCCAGGGGCACTCGGCCTTGCAGGTCGGGTAGGGGCAGGCTGATCTCCCGGGCCTGGGCCGGGGCGGCGGCCAGCAGCGCCCCCAGGGCCAATAGCGGCGCCAACCAGCCCAGGCCGGCGGCCAGGGCCAGGGGCGAGTCGGCTAGCGGGCTCATGACGGTCCCTCCCGCGGGTGTTCAGGGCTCCAGAGCGCCTCCCAGGATGTTCTGGATGCGCTTGAGGGCATAGGCGTGGGCCTCGGGGTCGAAGTCGGCCACGGCCTCTTGGTGCACCACGGCGTGGAGGTCGCGGTCGCGCAGGTCCGAGCAGGTCTCCATGACGCAGATGGAGGTGCAGACCCCGCACAGGTGCGCCTCGTTCACCTGATGGCGGCGCAGGATGTCCTCCAACTCGGTGCCGTAAAAAGCGCTGTAGCGGCGCTTCTTTACCAGGTGCTCGCCGGGCAGCGCCGCCAGGCCGGGCAGCAACTGGGCACCCGGGCTGTCCTCCAGGCAGTGGGGCGCGAAGAGCTTGAACTCCAGGTCGTCGGGGGGGTGGCTGTCGGCCACGAAGATTATCAGCGAGCCCTTCTGGCGGTGCTCCTCAAGCAACTGGCGCACCCGGGGGATGATGGCCGCGGCCTGGTCGCCGCAGTACAGGGCGCCGGCCGGGTCCAGGAAGTCGTGCAGCATGTCTATGACCAACAGGGCGGCGCGGCCCATGGACCACCTCCGAGGTAGCGGGGTACTACAGCCAACCTAGCGCGGGGGAAGGGGCCTTGGCAAGCGGCGTCTAGGCTGGCGCCGGCTGGCTCAGGATAGCCCCAGTTGGCCGAAGAGCTCGGCCCACTGGTCCAGCACCCGCTGGAGGCCGAAGCGTTGGGCCACATCTGGGGCGCGCCGGGCCAGGCGGGCGCGGCCCTCGGGGTTCTGCATAAGCCACAGCATGCCCTGGCTCAGGGACTCCACGTCGCCGGGAGGCACCAAGAGGCCATCCACGCCCGGCCGGACGATCTGGCGCACCCCCGGCGAGCAGTCGCTGGCCACCACGGCCAGGCCGCAGCTCATGGCCTCGCACAGGGCCATGGGGAAGCCCTCGTAGCGCGAGGGCATCACGAAGAATTCGGCCTGGCTCAAAAGCGGCAGGGGGTCGGCCACCAGCCCCGGCAGGTGCACCCGCTGGGCAATGCCCAGCCGCAGGGCCTGGGCCTCCAGGCGGGGCCGCTCCGGTCCCTCGCCCAAAATCACCAGCCGCCAGGCGGCCATATCAGGGCCGCACCTGGCGAAGGCCTCCAGGAGCAGATCAAAGCCCTTGGAGGGGTGCAGGCGGCCCATGCCCATCACCGTGGGGCCCAGGGGCCAGGGCCGCAGATCGGTGGCCGGGGCCGGGCGCGGCGGCTGGATGGGGTTGGGGATGGTAAGCACCGGCCGGCGCCGCACGAAACGGGCCACGTACTGGCTGGCCGCCGGGCTCACCCCCACCACCGCCCCGGCCCAGGGATAGACCAGGCGGCGCAAATAGGCCCACAGCCGCCCCACCTGGTGGTGATAGGGGTCGGTGTGCTCGCAGACCACCACCGGCGCCCCCAGGCCCCGGGCGGCCAGGATGGTCAGCACGTTGGTGGCGTCGCCGAAGCTGATGATGACCTGGGGACGGGATTCCCGGAGCGCCCCGCGCAGGGCCTTGATGCGCGCCAGGTTGTTGGTCAGGGCCGCCCCCAGCCCCGGCGAGTCGGCCATGAGCCCCAGGCCCACCCTTTTCACCCGGGGGTCCACCACGAAGAAGTCCTCCTGGGCCTGGGCCAGGGTGATGAGCGTCAGGACGTGCCTCTCCTGTGCCCAGGCGTCGCAGAGCAGTTTCATGACCCGCTCGGCCCCGCCGCCGCTCATGCTGTAGATGACCAGGCTCATGCGCATGGCGCCACGCCCCCGTGCTGATGACGGGCCGCCGGGTCTTGCCAGCCGGCGGCCTGGCCCAGACTGTATCCGATCAGCCCGGCTGGTACCAACCAAAATCGTAGGATAAGGCGGGAAGCGCCCCCGAGGGCAAAGGCGTGGGCGGGTCAAGCGCTCTCGTTCAGCACCAGGCCGCCCTGGGCGGTCTTGCTCAGGGTAAGTTGGCCGCCGTCCTGCTGCCAGGTGGCGCTGGTTTCGGTCTGGCTCAGGGGAGCGCCCAGGCGGGCGCTGATCTCCTGGCTGATGGCCGCGAAGTCGGCCACCCCCCGGCTGCCGGCGAAGGAAAGGGTAACCGACTCCAGTTGCCGGCCAGGGCCGCCAAATCTAAAGCTCAGGGAGTATTTCAGGTCCTGGGGCGGGTCGGGGCGGAGGGTCATCTGGTTGGCGTCGCCGGGGTCGGCCTGGGCCTGGGGGAAGTTGTAGGCCACCTCGCGCTCGCCCATGCCCCAGCGCAGGCGCGACCAGCCCGTGATCTGGGTCTGCCGGGGGCTCAGGCCCTCGAAGAACTGCTTGAGGCCGGGGGCCAGGTCTTGCACCCGCATGGCAACATCCTCCTGTACTTGTTATCGGCCGGGCCATGCGCTAACTTAAGCCCCAAGCGCGCCGGGGTTTCGCCACCGCTCGGCGGGGCGCCGGGCACAACCTGGCGCTTAATCTGGCGGGAGAGGGCCGTGGCCAAGGACAAGATACCCATGACCCCGGCGGTGCGCGCCCTGCGCTCCCTGGGGGTGAGCTTCATACCCCGTGCCTACGCCTACGAGGACAAGGGCGGCACCGCCGTGGCCGCCCGCGAGCTCAAGGTGGACGAGCACCGGGTCATCAAGACCCTGGTGCTGGAAGACGAGGGCCATAACCCCCTCCTGATGCTCATGCACGGCGATTGCCAGGTCTCCACCAAGGCCCTGGGCCGCATCCTGGGGGTAAAGCAGGTGATGCCCTGCGACCAGGCCACGGTGACCCGGCACACCGGCTACCAGGTGGGCGGCGTTTCGCCCTTCGGCACCAAGCGGCCCCTGCCGGTGTACGTGGAGCGCGGCGTCCTGGCCCTGCCGGCCATACTCATCAACGGCGGCAAGCGCGGCTTTTTGGTGGAGATAGACCCCGCCGAGCTCTGCCGCCTCTTGGGGGCCAAGGCCGTGGAGGCCGCCCAGGACTGATACGCATTTCAGCTCAGACGTATAGTTTTTCGGCAGGCTTCCCCTGGACACAACCCTTGCCGTTTAGGCGGCCCAAGAAAGCCTAAGCGGTTTCTTTTTATGTCCCGCTAGAGCCGCCCGGCCATACTGGCTTTGCCGGTGCGGGTGCCGGCGAGGGGTGGACTCTCCGCCCTGGCGTGGGCAGGGGCCGCAGGTATCCCGTATTCTTTGCCTGGTTGGATCATAGTAGCCCCCTGCCGGTACCCTAGGAATGGCCGGGCTAAGAGCGGGACACGGGGCTTGGGCGGCCAAAAACCAAAGCCCGCCGGCCAGAGGATACCCGGATCAAGGGTCAACAACATAATACTGTATGATTGTTGTTAAAAAGGTATGAGCCAGCGCCCCTGTCCAGGCCTCTCGGCGCCCCCACAGCCAGGCCTGCTCAGCCCGGCCCCGGCCTTGCCAGGGGCAGGCCCCGATGCTATAAAGATATATTTAGTCTTGGTTTTTCCCGGTGGCCCCCACCGGCGGCCCCGGGCATGGGCACCATGCCCCAGGCCTGCTCGCGGTCAGGCGGACTAGGAGCGCTCCATGATTAAGATGAGGCTGGCCAGGCTGCGCCGGCTCTTGGCCAAGCATAAGCTTGACGGTCTCTTGGTGAGCCTGCCGGCCAACCGGCGCTATCTGTCGGGCTTCACCCCGGCCGACGGCCAACTGGGCGAGTCCAGCGGCTGCCTGCTGGTCACCCCGCGCGACGCCCTGCTTTTGACCGACTTCCGCTACCAGCTCACGGCCCAGGAGCAGGCCACCTATTATGAGGTGCGCATCTACCGCCAGGGCCTGGCCCAGGAGCTGGCCGGCCTGGCGCGGCAACTGGGGATCAAGCGTCTGGGCTTCGAGGGAGAGGCCCTGCTGGTGGAGCAGCACCAGCGCCTGGCCGCCGCGCTCACGGAGGTGGAACTGGAGCCCACCCGGGGCCTGGTGGCCGGCCTGCGGGTCAAAAAGGACCCCGAGGAGCTGCGACAGATAACCGCCAGCCTGGCCCTGATGGAGCGGGTGCTGGACCAGGTGCTGGACGAGGACCTGGTGGGCATGAGCGAGCGCCAGTTGGCCCTCAAGCTGGTGCGGGCCGTGGAGGACCAGGGCGGCGAGGGCCCGGCCTTCCCGCCAATCGTGGCCAGTGGCCCCAATGGCGCCGAGCCCCACGCCGAGCCCGGCGAGCGGGTGATCCAGGCCGGCGAGCCGGTGATCTTCGACGTGGGCGCCCAGGTGGGCGGCTACCTGAGCGATATCTCGCGCACCGTGGTGGCCGGAGGACTGGAGCGGGCCGGCGAGCAGTTCCGCCAGGTCTACGCCGTGGCGCGCCGCGCCCAGCTTAAGGCCCTTCAGGGTATACGGCCGGGCATGACCGGGGGGGAGGCCGACGCCCTGGCCCGGGAGGTGATCGCCGAGGCGGGCTTTGGGACGCGCTTCGGCCATTCCCTGGGACACGGAGTGGGGCTCTACACCCACGAGGCCCCCTCCCTGGGACCCAACTCCCAGGAGGTGTTGCGACCGGGCATGGTCTTCACCATCGAGCCCGGGATATATCTGCCCGGCTGGGGTGGGGTGCGCCTGGAGCAGATGGTGGTGCTGGAGCCCACGGGCTGCCGGTTGCTGAACGGGCTGGACCGCTTCTATGACCTCTAGCCCGCCGGCGGCTTTGGGCCTGGACCAGGACGTGGACCTGTATCTGGGCCATCTGGCCGCCGAGCGCGGCCTGGCGGCCAACACCCTGGAGGCTTACGCCCTGGACCTGGCCCAGGTCAGCGCCTATCTGGCGCGGCAGGGGGTCACGGCCTGGTCCCAGGTGGACGCACTGCATCTGGTGGGCTACCTGGCCTCGGCCTCGCGCCAGGGGCTCTCGGCGCGCACCCGGGCGCGGCGGCTGTCGGCGGCCCGCGGGCTGTGCAAGTTTCTGCACCAGGAGGGCCTGCTCAAGGACGACCCCCTGGCCACCCTGGAAGGCCCGGGCCTGCCAGGCGGTCTGCCGCACTTCCTCAGCCGTCCGGAGGTGGAGCGCCTGCTGGCCACCCCCGACCTCGACAGCGACCTGGGGGTCCGCGACCAGGCCCTGCTGGAGCTGATGTACGCGGCGGGCCTGCGCATCAGCGAGGCCATCGGCCTGGAGGTAGGGGACGCGCAGTTCCAGGTGGGCCTCCTCTGCGTGCGTGGCAAGGGCTCCAAGGAGCGCCTGGTGCCCGTGCACCAGAAGGCCCTGGACCAACTGCGAGCCTACCTGGAAGGCCCCCGCTCCCGCCTGCTGGGCCAGGGGCGGCGGGATGAGGTCTTTTTGAACAAAAGCGGCGGACGCTTAAGCCGCATGGGGGTTTGGAAGATTTTGCGCAAGTACTTCGTGCTGGCCGGGTTGCCTCCCACGGTGACCCCCCACACCCTGCGCCACACCTTCGCCACCCACCTCCTGGAGGGCGGGGCCGACCTGCGCAGCGTGCAGCTCATGCTGGGGCACGCCGACATCGCCACCACCCAGGTGTACACCCACGTCAGCCGCGCGCGCCTAAGCCAGGTGCACAGGGAGCACCATCCGCGCGGCTAAAAAAGGGGCCTGTTGATGACCCGCGACCCCGGCCACAATCCCCCCCGGCCCCGCGACGTGGAGGTGATAACCACCCACGTCAACGCCGACTTCGACGCCCTGGCCAGCATGCTGGCCGCGGCCAAGCTCTACCCCGAGGCCATGCTGGTCTTCCCGGGCGCCCAGGAGCGCAACCTGCGCAACTTCTTCGTGGAGTCCACCTGCTACTTCTACAACTTCGTCAAGGTCAAGAACCTGCCCTTTGACCGGGTGCGCCGCCTGATCCTGGTGGACACCCGCCAGAAGGACCGCATCGGCCCCTTGGGCGAGCTGGCCGACAACCCCCTGGTGGAGATTCACGCCTTTGACCACCACCCCGACAGCCCCACCGACGTGCACGCCGCCATGCAGGTGGTGGAGCCCACCGGGGCCACGGTGACCATCCTCACCCGCCTGCTGCGCCAAAAGGGCGTGGAGCTCAACGAGGACGAGGCCACCCTGCTGGCCCTGGGCATCTACGAGGACACCGGCAACTTCACCTTCGTCTCCACCACGCCCCAGGACTTCGAGGCCGCGGCCTGGCTGGTGGGCCAGGGGGCCAACCTCAACGTGGTCTCCTCGCTAATTACCCGCGAGCTTACCGCCGACGAGGTGGGCCTCCTGAACGACCTGATCCACGAGGCCCAGCGGGTGATCGTCAACGGCGTGGAGCTGGTCATCTGCCAGGTGAGCCGCGACCGCTATCTGCCCGAGCTGGCGGTGCTGGTGCACCGCTACATGGACATGGACAACCTGGACGCCATCCTGGTGCTGGCGCGCATGGAGGAGAGGGTCTACCTGGTGGCCCGCTCGCGCCTGCCCCAGGTGGACGTGGGACAGATCGCCAAGAGCCTGGGCGGCGGCGGCCACCCCACGGCGGCCAGCGCCACCCTGCGCGACCTGACCCTGGTGGAGGCGCGCGAGCGGCTGATGACCGCCTTGCAGTCGCACATCAACCCCAGCCGCCACGCCCGCGACCTCATGACCAGCCCGGTCATCACCGTGGAGCCGGTCACCAGCATCCAGGAGGCCCACGTCAAGCTGACCCGCTACAACATCAACGTGCTGCCCGTGGTCAACGGCGAGGCGGTGCTGGGCATCATCAGCCGCCAGACCGTGGAAAAGGCCATCTACCACGGCCTGGAGAACCTGCCGGTCAGCGAGTACATGGACCAGCGGGTGCAGCCCATCGCCGTGGACGCCAACCTGGCGGCCGTGGAACAGGCCGTGGTGGACCGCCGCCAGCGCCTGGTGCCGGTGATGGACCAGGAGCGCCTGGTGGGGGTCATCACCCGCACCGACCTCTTGAACACCCTCATCGAGCACCCGGTCATCAACGAGCCCAGCGCCGACGCGCTAAGCGCCAACGCCGGCCCCCGCCAGAAAAACGTGACCAGCCTTCTGCGCGAGCGCCTGCCACGGCCGGTGATAAATACCTTGCTACAATTGGGCCGCCTGGCCGACGACCTGGGCTACAGCGTCTACCTGGTGGGCGGCTCGGTGCGCGACCTGTTTTTGCGCCGCTCCAACTTGGACCTGGACGTGGTGGTGGAGGGCGACGGCATACTCTTCGCCCGGGCCGTGGCTCAGGAGCGCCGCGACGTGCGCGTGCGCGCCCACAAGAAGTTCAACACCGCCAAGCTGATCTTCAGCGACGGCCTGATAATGGACGTGGCCACCGCCCGCCTGGAGTACTACCAGTCGCCGGCGGCCCTGCCGGTGGTGGAGATGAGCTCCATCAAGCTGGACCTCTACCGCCGCGACTTCACCATCAACACCCTGGCGGTCAAGCTCAACGCCGACAGCTTCGGCACCCTCATAGACTTCTTCGACGGCAGCCGCGACATCAAGGAAAAGGCCATCCGGGTGCTGCACAACCTCTCCTTCGTGGAGGACCCCACGCGGGTGTTCAGGGCCGTGCGCTTCGAGCAGCGCTTCGGCTTCCGCATCGGCAAGCTCACCGAGGGGCTGATAAAGAACGCCATCAAGATAGACGCCTTCCGGCGTCTGTCCGGCCGGCGCCTGTTTGGCGAGCTGCAACAGATGCTCCAGGAGGAGAAGGCCGTGGACTGCCTGGGGCGCCTGCGCGACCTCAGGCTCCTGGAGATGTTCCACGCCAAGCTCAAGCTGGAGCCCAAGGACCTGGCCCTGATGGAGGAATTGGAGCAAGCCCTGGCCTGGTACCATCTTTCCTTCCTGGAGCACCCCTTGCGCCGCTGGCTGGTGATCTTCCTGGGCCTGTGCGATCCCTTGAAGGACGAGGAGCTGGAGGCCTTTTGCCGGCGCCTGTCCATGCCCGACAAACTGCGCCTGGAGATCGTGGAGATGCGCGGCCTGGCTTTAACGGCCCTCAACCGCTTCCAGCGGGGGCCCACGCCGGCCTCGGTCATCTACCAGATGCTCAAGCCCGTGCGCCCCGAGTACCTGCTGCTCATCATGGGCAAGGCCAGTCTGCCAGCGGCCAAGAAGGCGGTGAGCCAGTACCTCACCAGCCTGGTCAAGGTGCGCCCCTCCCTGGGCGGCGGCGACCTCATGGCCCTGGGTTTCGCCCCCGGCCCCATCTACCGCCAGATTCTGGACCGCCTCCTGGCCGCCCGCCTGGACCAAGAGGCCCTGACCAGGGAGGACGAAACCGCCCTGGTGGCGCGCGAGTTTGGCGCGCAAGCCCAAAGCGAGGCCTCATGACCAGCTACCTCATCGGCCTGGGGATCAAGATACTGCTCTTGGCGCCGCCCATCCTGCTGGCGCTGACCGTGCACGAGGCCTCCCACGCCCTGGTGGCCTGGATCAGGGGCGACGACACCGCCCGCCGGCAGGGGCGCCTAACCTTGAACCCCATCAAGCACCTGGACGTGGCCGGCACCCTGGTCTTCTTCATCACCGCCTGGGTAGGCAGCGGCATAGGCTGGGCCAAACCGGTGCCCGTGGACTACCGCAACCTCAAGAACCCCCTGCGCGACATCATCTGGGTTTCGGCCGCCGGGCCGGTGGCCAACCTGGCTACCGCCTGCCTGCTGGCCCTGGCCCTGCACGGGCTGGTGGCCGGCGGCCTGTTCCGCGAGCCCTCCTTGCCGGTCTACTACCTGGGGCAGATGTTCATCCTGGGCGTGCAGGTCAACCTGGTGCTGGCCATGTTCAACCTGCTGCCCCTGCCGCCCCTGGACGGCTCGGGCATCGTCACGGGCCTGTTGCCCCTGCGCCTGGCCATGCGCTACCAGGAGCTGAAGCGCTACGGCTTCGCCCTGCTCCTGGCCTTGATCTTTTTGCCCAGGGTGGTGCCGGCCTTCCCGGACCTCATCGGCCTGTTGGTGGTCTGGCCGGCCCGGGAACTCATGGACCTCCTACTGCCCCTGTAAGGACCATGGCCATGGACGTCGCCGTCAAGCTGGAGATATTCGAGGGGCCGCTGGACTTGCTCCTCCACCTCATCCGCAAGAACGAGGTGGACATCCAGGACATACCCATCGCGCTGATTACCAAGCAGTACCTGGAGTACCTGGACCTGATGCGCGACCTGAACATCTCCCTGGCCGGCGATTTCTTGGTCATGGCCGCCACCCTGGCCCACATCAAGAGCCGCACCCTGTTGCCCAGCCTGGCGGCCAGCGCCACCGAGGAGGAGGGCGAGGACCCGCGCACCGACCTGATCGGCCAACTCATGGAGCACCAGCGCATCAAACTGGCCGCCTCGCGCCTGGATGGGCGCCCCTGGCTGGACCGGGACGTCTTCGGCCGCAGCGGCGGCAAGCAGGAGGTCAGCCAGGCCCTGGCCGACTCCCAGGGCGCCGAGGTGGTGGCCGTGGGGCTGTTTGACTTGATCGAGGCCTTCCGCCGCATGCTGGCCCAGCAGGGCCGCCAACTGGCCTTCACCCTGCCCGCGGCCCAGCTTTCCCTGGAGGAGCGCATGGGCCAACTCCTGGAAACCCTGCGCAGCCGGCAGACCATCACCTTCGAGGAATGCTTCGAAGGTCAGGGCCAGCGCGCCCAATTGGTGGTAACCTTCCTGGCCATCCTGGAACTGACCCGCCTGGGCCTGCTCAGGGTCTTCCAGCAGCGCGCGCCGGAGGCGGACGGGACCTCGCCCGCCTGGGGGACCCTGCGCCTGTACTTCATGCCCCTGGACCGCGAGGATCAAGCCGAGGAGCAAGAGACGTGAGCGTGGACATCAAACGCATCCTGGAGGCCCTGATCTTCGTCTCCGAGGGCCCCCTGAGCCTGGCCCAGATGACCCATGTACTGGAGACCGAGGACAAAGAGGCCGTGCAGGCCGCCCTCTTGGAGCTGGTGGCCGAGTACCGGGAGATGGGCCGGGCCTTCAGCCTGGTGGAGGTGGCTGGCGGCTACGTCTTCCGCACCCGCTCGGAGCTGGCCTTCTGGCTGCGCAGGCTCAGGCGCGAGCAGGTCACCAGGCTGTCGCGGGCCGCCCTGGAGACCCTGGCCATCATCGCCTACAAGCAGCCGGTCCTGAAGGCCGACATCGAGCGCCTGCGCGGCGTGGAGGTGGGCGGGGTCCTGCGCATGCTCATGGAAAAGGACCTGGCGCGCGTGGTGGGGCGCAAGGACCTGCCGGGCCGGCCCCTGGTCTACGGCACCACCAAGCGCTTCCTGGAGGTCTTCGACCTCAAGGACCTGAGCGATTTGCCCACCCTGGAGGAGATGGAAGCCCTGGCCGGCGAGCCGGAAACCGCCCTGGAGGCTGATCCCCAGGAGGATCTTTTCTCCCGGGCCGCCAGTTGGCAGGACCTGGAGGACCAGGAGCGGAGGCCATCCGAGGACGGGAACGGCGATCAGCCCGCCGAGGCCGCCGGCCAGCCGGTGGACCCTGGCCCCGGCGCGGGGCCTTCTGCCTCGCTGGTCCCGCAACCATCGCCCGCCGAGGCCGACCCCCTGGGCTGGGCCGGGCCGGAGCCGGCGGCCCCGCGCCTGCGCGCCGTGGACAATGACCCCGACCCCCAGGGCGGCGATGAGCCGCCCCGGGCGGCCTGATACCACATGGCAGAGGAGCGTCTGCAAAAAATCCTGGCCCGGGCCGGCGTGGCCAGCCGGCGGGCGGCCGAGGAGCTTATCACCAGCGGCCGCGTGGCCGTGGACGGCGTGGTGCAGAGCCAACTGGGCGCCAAGGCCGATGCCTCGCGGCAAAAGATCACCCTGGACGGCCAGCCCCTGCCCAGCCCGGAGGCCAAGGAATACTGGCTGGTGCACAAGCCCACCGGCGTGGTCAGCACGGTGCGCGATCCCCAGGGCCGGCGCCGGGTGGGGGACCTGTTGCCTCCCGGGGCCGCCGCCCGTCTTTATCCCGTGGGCCGGCTGGACTACGACTCAGAGGGCCTGGTGCTCATGACCAACGACGGCGAGCTGGCTTACCGCCTGATGCACCCCCGCTTTCATGTGCCTAAAGTCTACCGGGTGTGGGTCAGCGGCCAGCCCAACCCCGAGACCATCGCCCGCCTGCGCGCCGGCGTGGTCATCGAGGGCCGGGCCACGGCCCCGGCCCGGGTGCACCTCAAGGGCGGCACCGCCCTGCGCAGCAAGCTCAGCTTTATCATCCACGAAGGGCGCAAGCGCGAGATTCGTCTGATGTGCGCCGTGGTGGGGCACCCAGTGCAGCGCCTGGTCAGGGTGGGCCTGGGCCCCCTGCACCTGGGGGACTTGCCCCAGGGGGCCTGCCGCCGCCTGAGCCCCGCCGAGGTGGCCGAACTCAAGGCCGCGGCCGGCCTAATAAGCGGTTGCAAACCCAGCCCCCATGGTGTAAAAAAATCTGCGCGACCCGGCGGGGAACGGTGTGTGGCCAAGGGCCAGCCCCGCAGGCCGGCAGCCTCGAAAAATAAAGGCCGGTAACTCAGCGGGAGAGTGCCATCCTCACACGGTGGAAGTCAAGGGTTCAAATCCCTTCCGGCCTACCAAGAATGAAATCAAGGGCTTAGAGGTTACGACCTCTAAGCCCTTGAAACGTTTGTTGAGTCATTTTGGGTGGACATCGGGTGGACATTGAGCCACTTGGCCCTGATGTTGGGTTAGGGAACCGGAAGAGAGGTTTGACAAGAGGTTTTTTGAAAGCCAAAAGGTGCTCAGGCGCGAGAAGCTGGTGGTCGGAGCCGCATTTGGTGGCCGAGGAAATATACCTTGAAAGGTCATGGGCCATGACTCAAAATGAGTCTAGCACAGCCAGGGCCGTTCTTTAATCTGTCCAGCCCCTCCGGTGGCATCACCAACAAGGTTGATTGTATTGGGTGAATCTATGGACAGCCACAAGGCGGCCGCGAGCTTTGAGGGGAAATGGTTTCAGTTCCCCATCCTGCGCAACGCCCTGATCGCCGGAGCGCTCTCCGCTGTCGCCTTCGCACTCGGCCATCTTCAGATAATTCCCCATGCGATGGAGATCGGCGCCTATGTGGCGGCCATAGCCCTGGGTGGCTACCACTGGGCGCGGGAGGGAATGGAAGACCTGCTCAAGGAGCGGGTGGTGGGCATAGAGATGCTCATGCTGGCGGCCACGGTGGGCTCCTCAGCCTTGGGCTTATGGGACGAGGCGGCGGCGCTGGTGGTTTTGTACGGCGCGGCCGAAGGACTGGAAGAGCTGACTTACGCCAAGACCAGGCACTCCATACGACAACTGCTCGATTTGGCCCCTCAGCAGGCCAGGAAGCTGGTCAACGGTGAAGAGATCGGCATCGGAGTGGAGGAACTGCGGCCTGGCGACGTGTTCCTGATTCGTCCGGGGGAGGCCATCCCCACCGACGGCGTCATCATCAAGGGCAGATCGAGCGTTAACGAGGCGCCGATCACGGGGGAGGCGGTGCCGGTGGAGAAGAGAGTGGGGGACCGGGTGTTCTCCGCCACCATCAACCAAGAGGGCGCCCTGGAGGTGAAGGCGATTGCCTCCTATCAAGACAACACCTTATCCAGGATGATCCATCTCGTCGAAGAGGCCCAAGCCCAGAAGGGCAAAGCCCAGCTCTTCATCGAGCGTTTCGGACGACGCTATACGCCCTTAGTGCTGGTGGCGGCCGTGCTCATAATCCTGGTGCCGGCCTCGCTGGGGTTGCCGCTGTCGGAATGGGCCACCCGCGCCATGGTGTTCCTGGTGGCGGCCGCTCCCTGCGCTCTCATCATGTCCACCCCCGTGGCCATCGCCGCTGGAATTGGTGCCGCCGGCAAACATGGCGTTCTGATCAAAGGCGGCGTGGCTCTTGAAAACATCGGAAAGATCAAGGCCGCGGCGTTCGACAAGACTGGCACCCTTACCATGGGCAAGCCCGTGGTGACCGACATCGTGGCGTTGAAAGGTGATCCGGAAAGCGTGCTGTGCCTGGCGGCCACCATAGAACGCAACTCTGAGCATCCCATAGCGCGGGCCATTGTCGCCCGTGCCGAGGCGGGAAGAATCCAATGTCTTGAGACCACCGACTTCTCGGCCGTGGCCGGGTATGGCGCGGTGGCCCAGGTGCAGGGCAGAAATATATATGTGGGCAAACCAGGACTCTTCAAAAGAATGGGGATGGAAGTTGAGTCCCTGGAGCCGCTGCTTGATCTGCGCGACGCCGGCAACACCGTCATGCTGGTGGGAACGGATGAAGGCCTGGAGGGTATAATAGCCCTGAGAGACGAAGTCAGGCCGCAAGCCCGGGAAATTATCCGGCAGCTTGGTGCGCTGGGCATAACGGCCGCGATGCTCACCGGCGACAACGATGCCTCTGCCAGGGCGGTGGCAGAGGCGGTGGGCATTGATTCCGTGCATGCCGACTTGAAGCCCGAGGACAAGATGCTGGTCCTCAAGGGCCTCAAGCAAAAATATCAGCATGTGGCCATGGTCGGCGATGGCATCAACGACGCGCCCGCCCTGGCCAGCGCCAGCGTCGGGGTGGCCATGGGCGCGGCCGGCTCGGACGCGGCCTTGGAGGCGGCGGATTTGGCTCTGATGGGCGACGACCTCTCCAAGTTAGTCTACGCCGTGCGCATAGGCCGCAAGGCGGGGAGGGTCAGCCGGCAAAACATCGTGTTTTCGCTGATCGTGCTGGCCGTGCTCATACCGGGGGCGGTCTTGGGCGCGGTCAGCATCACCGTGGCGGTTCTGGCGCACGAGGCCTCGGAGTTGTTGGCGGTGGCCAATGGTCTGCGGGCCGGCAGGCCATAGGGTACGGATCACAACGCCCGTCCCCTTGGATTCGGCAGGGCCTGGCTTGACAGTGCGCGAATTCTTGCTTATAGTACTACTAAAATAGTGGGAATGCCCTGCTGGCGTTAGGCCAAGGGCACCGGCGAGGAAGCCAGAAGGGGATGTTAGCGATTAGCCGATGCGGCCAGGGAAAGCGACATATTTCATAGCCATCGCCCTTGTACTCCTATTGGCCCAGGGAGCGGGTGCGCTGGTACTTTGCGTTTCCCCTAACCAGGGCGTGTCCCTGGAAGTCGCAGGTGCAAGGTGTTGTACCCATTCCCCTAAGGGCGTTCCCAACCACGCCATGGACGGCAATCAGGCTTTTGAGCATGCCTCCTGCTGTCCCTGTGTAGACACGCTGGTGCAACTGGGGGCCGCGGTTTCTCCCAAGCCCTCCGCGCAGGCCCCTCTGACTTTGCCCAGCCTGTTATTGCCGGCAACCAGCGACGCCGCGCAATCCGCCTCCGCCATGCGGACCATGGTGTCGGACCCCATTCCTGCTACGCCTATAAGCCAAAGCCTTCGTACCATTGTCATTTTAGCCTAGCCCCCTCCTCTCCCCTCAGTTTCCGGTGAAGCCGGGCGGTCGGATTTTGCCGTCCGCCCGGCAGGACCCCGCAAATACCATTTTGAATAGTCAACCTAGCAGTTCCGATCTTGGGGATATGGAGAAAGACCATGCTGCAAAAGAGTTTTGGCATAGCCTTGGCGACCCTGGTGGCGGCCGGCGCGCTCTTGTCCGCCGGTTGCGCCACCACGGGGGCGGACCTCCGGGCCAGCGGGCAAGCCACCGTAAATGAAGCGGGGCAACCGACTCCATTCACCGATACCAAGGTCATCCAAGCCGACGAAGGCCTGGTGATAACCGGCGCGGTCAAGCGCAAGGTTCTGGGGAACGCCACCGCCAATCCAGGACACATTGACGTGGTCGTCTACGACGCCAAGAGAGCGGTACTGGCCAAGGCCAGCAAAATGGTGCGCTTCAGTGTCTTCACCGCCAAGAACCAGGTGCGCACTATGGCACCGTTGGCCAGCTTCAGGTTCGAGTTCCCGGTGAGGGCCGCCGAAGGCGCCCATGTGCGGCTCTCCTTCCACAAAGAGAGCCCGTTCACTTGGTCCAACGATTTCGACTGCGGCGACAATGTTATCCAAGGAACTGGGCGGCGAGATATATCGCTGGAGCAAGGGCGGAGCAAGGAGCTGGCGGGGAGGGAGGCGGCCCTGAAGGAGCGCGAGGGCGATCCGCTGTAGTTAAAAAAGTGGACCAGGCACTAAAGCGGATCGGCGAGCTGAGCTTGGAGAACGAGCTTTTGCGGATGCGGGCGGAGGGGCAGAGTCCTTTCGGCAAGGGGAAGGTCGCGCAAGTGAGCCGGCCTGTCTCTCAGGTTACCGGCGAGCCACGTGTGGCAAGAGGGCCTGTGAGGTCCTGTCCCTCTCTCGCTCCCCACTCCAAGCCTGCCAGGCCACCTTTTCGCCATGTGGGGAACGTATGACGCGGCAAGAATCTGACCACCAATTAGGGCTGGGTCTGGCCCTTTGCGCATGGGAGCGTTGGGACTCAGAGCACCTGTGCTGGCATGTCTGCAAAGCCGGGACTAGGCTCCAAGCCCTGGAGCCTAGTGCCATGGCCAAGCCTCCTGAAGCAAGCCTCCAGACAACAAGCTCTGCCGGTCTCACTCGACCATGGGGCATACTACAAATATCGGATGAGGAACGAGAGGCTCTAGTTTGTGTTGCTTCAGGAGTTGTCCAACTGATGGGGGCCACCTCAACCTGCACACCCCATCAGCACAAATGAACAAGGAGGTTATTCCTTTGGGCACAACTCTAGTTACACGGGGAGCGCTGCTCCTAGTGCCAGTAATTGTCGCTGTATTATTGTTCACCCCGGCGCGGGCCGACGACCCGACACTGTCATTGCCCCAGGCAATAGAACTTTCGCTACAGAACAACGGTGAACTCAAATCGTTTCGTGAGGAAAAAGGCATCCGTGACGCCGGCAAAGTCAAAGCGGGTCTCCTGCCGAACCCGACTATAGATTTTGAAGGCGCTACCGGTGCCTTGACCGGCAGCAGAAATGCAAACAATTTGGCTCTTGGCCTGTCACAGGAGTTATTGCTGGCGGGCAAGCGCGACAAGCGGCTGTCCGTCGCCGAGCGAGAGCTTGATATCTACCGCTGGCAACTGGCGGACAAGGAGCGCCTGCTCCGTGACGAGGTAAAAACAGCCGTCTATGATGTTCTGCTGGCAAAAGAGCGCGTGCTCCTGGCTGACCGCTCCATTGCGCTCAACCGGCAATTGCTCGAGGTGACAAAGGAGCGGCTAGCTGCCGGAGATATTCCGGAACTGGAGATGAATTTGGTCAAGGTCGAATTGGCGCGCAGTGAAAGCTCCCGGATTGAACTGGCGAAAACCATGTTCCAAAATCAGTCGAAACTCTGGACAATAATGGGCCTCTCCCTGGGCAGCCGGCCCGAAATCGTGGGTAAACTGGAAGCGGACCTCGCCATAGCCAAATCGCTCAGCGACCTGAAACAGCTTGCCGTAGCCAACCGGCCTGACGTCAAGGCCCTTGAAGCCGAGAAAAGCCGGGGAGAAGCCGATATCGCTCTCGCACGGGCCGAAAAAATACCCAACCTGACGGCAGGCTTGGTGTTCAGGCGTGACACGTCATCCATGGAGATCGGCGGGCTGGAAGGAAAGGACACCGACTATACCCTAGGTGTGAGGCTGTCGATCCCCATTCCCTTCTTTGACCGGAATCAGGCCGGCATTCAAGAAGCCACGGCGAAAAAGAACAGCAGTGAAAGTCGCCTTGCTGCTGCCACCAGAGCAGTGGAGCGTGAAGTCGAAACCGCATACGCCACGTTCCAGAACGCCACGACGGTGCTTTCCCTATTCAAGGATGACATCATCCCCCAACTCGAGGAAAACCTGAACCTGACCCAGGAGGCCTATCGCCTGGGCGAGGTCGGCATATTGGCCGTCATCCAGGAACAGAAAAAATTTTTCGAGGTTAACGATGGCTACCTTACCGCGCTCCATGGCCGGCAAACAGCCCTGGTGAAGCTCGAATCATCTGCCGCATCAGAACCTACCGGAGGTGGCAAGTGAATAAAAAGGCATTAATTATCGGACTTATTCTAGCCGTGGCCGTTGGCGGTGGACTTTACTACCGCGCAATCCTCACCAAGGTCGGCACTGAACAGTCCGAACGTAAGGAGACCGGCCATAAAGAGGAGAAGGCCGTCGCCCATGACGAACATAAGGGAGGGCAAGGCGGTCAAGACGAGCATGGCGAAGAGTGGAAGGTCAAAATGACCGCCGAGCTTCAGAAGCAGAACGGCGTGGTGGTAGGCCCGGCAAAGATGCAGCGGATCGCCGGCGTCATCAGCGCCACCGGCAAGGTGGAAGCCAACGCCGACAAGATCGCCCATGTGTCCCCCCTCATAAGCGGCAAGATTGTCAGCGTCAAGTCCTCTCTGGGGGATGACGTCGCCGCCGGGCAAACACTTGTCACCCTGGACAGCGTCGAGCTTGGGGAAGCGGTGAACCGTTATCACCAGTCAAGAACCAAGCTCGCCTTGGCCCAGTCAAACATGGATCGGATCAAGGCCTTGGTGGAAAAGAAGATTGCCCCCAGAAAGGACATTCTTCAGGCCGAAGCCGAGCTAAAGACCGCCCAGACCGAGCTGCATACAGGCGAGGAGCGTCTTTCGCTCTTCGGAGCCAATCTGGCAGACCTGAGGACCGGAAATCATAGGAAACCGCTTCTGCCGGTCCGCGCCCCCATTGGGGGCATCATTACCGAAAAGCACGCCATTGTTGGCGAGCTGGCCGACCCCTCCAAAAGCCTCTACACCATCGCCGATCTGTCCACAGTCTGGGTGTTGGTGGACATCAATGAAAAGGACTTGGCCAGAATTCACCGCGGCCAGGAGGCCTCCGTAACCGTGGGCGCCTTCCCCGAACTAAAACTGAAGGGGCGGATCACCTATATCGCCGACTTGGTGGGCCAGAACACCCGCACGGTGAAGGCGCGAATCGAGGTGCCAAACTCGGAACGGAAACTCAAGCCGGAGATGTTCGCAACCATTGAACTGGCCCTGGATGCCGATGCCACGCCGGTTCTGGCGGTACCGGAAGATGCTCTGCAATATCTGGATGGGAAGACGGTGATTTTTGTGGCTGAAAAGGAGGGCGAATTTGCCGCCCGCCCAGTGCGGACCGGTCGGACAGCCGGTGGCATGGCCCAGATCGTCTCCGGACTGACGGAGGGTGAGCAGTACGCCATTGAGGGCTCCTTCATTCTCAAGTCGGAAATCAAGAAGAGTGAAATGAAGGATGAGCATTAAAACTACAAGCCATATGTAGCGGAAACGAGGCCCCGATGCTGGAAAAACTGATTGCCTATACCTTGCGCCAAAAGGGGATGGTCATCTTCCTGGCGCTCCTGATCGTCACCTTCGGCCTCTATTCCTATGTAAAGCTTCCGATTGACGCCTTCCCGGATGTGACCAACATCCAGGTGGAGGTGGTCAGCCGCGCCAACGGCCTGTCGGCCATCGAGATCGAGCGCAATGTCACCTATCCGATAGAGATGGCCATGCGCGGCCTTCCGGATATCGAGCAGATGCGCTCGGTCACCAAGTTCGGCCTCTCCATCGTCACCATCGTCTTCAAAGACAATGTGAACATTTACTTCGCCCGGCAGCTGGTGTTCGAGCGGCTTGCCGAGGCAAAGGAGAAGGTGCCGAAAGGGGTCGAGGTCGCCATGGGACCCATCGGCACCGCCATGGGAGAGATATATCAGTACACCCTGGAAGGTAAGATGCCGGACGACCCGGAGGACAAGCGCGCTTACCTGACCAACCTGCGTACCATCCAAGAATGGATAGTCACCCCGCAATTGAAGAGCGTCGCCGGTGTCAACGAGATCAACTCCTTTGGCGGGTATTTCAAGGAATATCAGGTGCTGGTCTCGCCGGAAAAGCTGGTGAAATACGGGCTCACTGTGGACGACGTGTACAACGCCATCGGCCACAACAACGAAAACGTCGGCGGCAACCTTCTGGAGCGGGGCGCCAACCAGTACATCGTCCGCGGCGTCGGCTTGATCAAGGATGTAACCGACATCGGCAACATCGTCCTGAAGTCGGCGGGCGGCACCCCCACCTATGTCCGCGACGTGGCTCAAGTCAAGGTCGGGGAGGCTGTCCGGATGGGTGCCGCCATGAAAAATGGCAAGGACGAATGCGTCGGCGGCATCGTCATGATGCTGAGGGGCGAGAACAGCCGCGACGTGGTCCGCCAGGTGGCGGCCAAGGTAGAGGAGATCAACGAAAACAATGTCCTGCCGGAAGGGATCAGGATAGTTTCGTACTATGACCGAAGCGACATCGTCAAAGCCAGCGTCGGCACCGTCAACAAGGCGCTGATCGAAGGATCGGTCCTGGTCCTCGTCATCCTCTACCTGCTCCTGAACAGCATCCGGGGAAGCATCGTCGTTCTCGTCGCCCTGCCGCTGTCGCTCCTGGCCACCTTCATTATCATGAAACTGACCGGCATAACCGCCAACCTCATGTCCCTCGGCGGTCTGGCCATCTCCATCGGCATGATCATCGACACCACCATCATCCAGGTGGAGAACGTCCAGCGCCACTTGAGCCACGAGGGTGAAAGGAACCCCAAGCCAATGACCGTGCTCAAGGCGGTCATGGAGGTGCGCAAGCCGAGCATCTTCGGCGAGCTGATTATCGCCATCACCTTCATCCCTATCCTGGCCTTGGAAGGGATCGAGGGAAAGATGTTCGGTCCACTGGCCATCACCGTTACCATTGCGCTCCTGGCTTCACTGCTCCTTTCCATCTTCATCATCCCGGTGCTCTGCAACATCATCCTTAAACCGCACCCGGAAAAGGAAAGCTTTTTCATGAAGCAGGCGCACCGGCTCTACCAGCCAATGCTCAACTATGCCATGAGCAAGAAAAGGGTAGTGCTGGGGACGGCCTTGGCCTTGCTGATCGCCTCCGTCTTCATGATGACCAGGCTGGGTACGGAATTCATCCCGATCATGGACGAGGGATCATTTGACATGGACGTTTCCATGCTCCCCGGTGTCTCTCTGGGAAAAGCGCTGGAAGTCAACCAGAGAGTGGCAGCGAAGCTCAAGGAATTTCCCGAACTGGATACTGTCGTGGCACGCACCGGCCAGACCGGGGTGGCCCTGGATACGAGGGGGTCCGACAAGACCGGCTACGTGGGGATATTCAAGACTAAGGGTGAATGGACGCGGGACATCAGCAAGGAGGAGGTCACCAATCAGATGCGCAAGGCGCTTGAATCCATTGCCGGAATTACGGTCGGGTTCAGCCAGCCGATCCAGTGCCGCATCGACGAGCTGGTGGCCGGCACTCGGGCGCAGTTGATTCTCAAGCTGTTCGGGGAGGACATCAATGTCCTCAGAGAGAAATCCCAGGAGATTACCAGGGTGTTGTCGACCATCAAGGGGGGGGCGGACCTCAACGCCGAGAAAATTTCCGGCCAACCGTACTTGACCGTCAATATCGACCGGTCGAAGATAGCCCGCTATGGCCTCAACATCAGTGACGTGCAAAAGGTGATTGAAATCGCCGTGGGCGGCAAGGCGGCATCGCAACTTTTCGAAGAGAACCGCAGTTTCCCCATTACCGTCCGGCTGCCGGAGGAGAAGCGCAACTCACTCGAAGCCATCAAGAACCTGCTGATCACCACCAAGACCGGGGTCAACGTGCCGCTGGAGCAGTTGGCCGAGGTGAAGATGATCGAAGGGCCGGTGCAGATCAGCCGTCAGGACGGCGTCCGGCGGATCGCCATCGAGATGAACATCACCGGCCGGGACATAGGCAGTTTCGTTGCCGAGGCCAAGCAGAAAATCAAGGAACAGGTCAAGCTTCCCCCCGGCTATTACCTCACCTGGGGAGGCCAGTTCGAGAACCAGCAGCGGGCCATGCAGCGGTTGATGATCATCGGCCCGGTCGCTGTCGGCATTATTCTCTTGCTGCTGTACGTAACCTTCCGTTCGATCCGGCTGGCGTTGCTGGTCATCTCCAACCTGCCATTCGCCCTCATCGGTGGCATCTTCTCACTGTTCATCTCCGGTCAGTACCTGTCGGTGCCGGCTTCGGTCGGCTTCGTGGTCCTTTTCGGGGTGGCGGTGCTGAACGGCCTGGTGCTGGTGTCGCGTATATCACAACTGCGCGAAGATGGGCTCGAGTTGGACGGGGCAATCAGGAAAGGGGCTGCCGACCGTCTGCGCCCGGTTCTGATGACCGCATCCATTGCCATCTTTAGCCTCATCCCGATGCTGCTGGCCACCGGCACCGGTTCGGAAATCCAGAAGCCGCTGGCCACGGTTGTTGTGGGCGGTCTGGTGACTTCCACCATGCTGACGCTGTTGATCATTCCTTCGGTATACAGCTGGTTTGAGAAGCGAGAAGACGAAGAGGAGATGTAGGCTCTTAATTCCGCAAAAAAGGTAAAAGCCATGAAAGAGATAAAGGCGATTGTCCGACGGGCAAAACTGCTGGCCATTACCGAGGCGCTGCGGGCCATTGCCGGCCTGCCAGGCGTGACTGTGTCTGAAATAAAGGGCTTTGGCAAGGGCAGGGCAAAGAACGCAAAAGACAAGGTTTTATATGAAATGGTGGAATTCATTCCGCGCATCAAGCTGGAAGTCGTGGTGGATGACGCAATGGCTGATGAAGTCGTCAACGTTATCCAAAAATATGCGCACACCGGCAATACCGGCGATGGGAAGATATTCGTATCCACAATCGATGATGTCGTGAAGATTCGGACAAACGAAAGAGGTGAAAACGCAATTTAACGCCATCAAATCCAACAGCAAACGGGGCGGTTTGCCCATGGCAAGGATATGCATAAAGAAGCCTTGTTTGTTGATCATGCGGGATATCTCCAATTGAGCCGGGGTGCCGAAAGCTCGGCCTTAATCAAGCGCCAGGGTGGCCATGGGCGTGGCCGGCTCGGACGCCGCCTTGGAAGCGGCGGATCTGGCGGTGATGGCCGACGACCTCTCCAAGCTGGTCTACGCCGTGCGCATAGGGCGCAAGGCGGGGAGGGTCAGCCGGCAAAACGTCGTGTTTTCACAGATCGTGCTGGCCGTGCTCATACCGGCGGCGGTCTTGGGCCCCATAACCACTACTGTGGCGGCGCCGGCCCACGAAGCCTCCGTGCTGTTGGCGGTGGCCAATGGTCTGCGGGCGGGCAGACCGTTAGGAATGTGGCCTCCACGCCAGTCTCTTTGGATTCGGCAGGGCCTGGCTGTTGGCTGTTGGCTTGACAGTGCACGAATCTTCGCTTATAATATACTAAATTAGTGGGAATGTCCTACTGGCTTTAGGTCAAGGGCACAGGCGAGGTAACCGAAAGGGGATATCGGCGATTCTCCGATGCGTCACGGCAAGGCGACATATTTCATAGCCATCGCCCTTGTCCTCCTGGTCGCCCAGGGAGCGGGCGCGGTAGTGCTTTGCGTTTCCCCTGATAAGGGCATGTCCCTGGAAGTCGCTGGTGCAAGGTGTTGCGCCAGGACCCCTGATGGCCTTTCCAATCACCCCGCAGACGGCGAGCAGGCCTTTGAGCATGCCTCCTGCTGTTCCTGCGTGGACACCCTGGTGCAACTGGGGGCTGCGGTCTCTTCCCGGCCCTCCGAGCAAGCTCCGCACTCCTTGGCCAACCCGTTATTACCGGCCATCCACGACGCCGCACACTCCCGGTACGTCCTGCGGACCATGGGCTCGGACCCAATCACGCCTACGCCCACACGCCAACTCCTCAGTTCCGTTGTAATTTTAGCCTAGGCTTCTCCCCCCTGTCCCAGTTGAGGCCGGGCGGCCGCATCATGCCGTCCGCCCGGCAGGACCCCGCAAATACCATTTTGAATAGTCAACTGAGCAGTTTCAATCTTGGGGAATGGAGAAAGACCATGCTGCAAAAGAGTTTTGGCATAGCCTTGGCGACCCTGGTGGCGGCCGGCGCGCTCTTGTCCACCGGTTGCGCCACCACGGGGGCGGACCTCCGGGCCAGCGGGCAAGCCGCCATAAGTGAATCGGGGCAACCGTCACCGTTCACTGACACCAAGGTCATCCAATCCAACGAAGAGTTGGTGATAACCGGCGCGGTCAAGCGCAAGGTGCTGGGAACCGCCACCGCAAACCCGGGACACGTTGACGTGGCAGTGTATGACGCCAAGGGCGCCGTGATCGCCAAGGCGAGCAACATGGTGCGCTTCAGCGTGTTCACCGCCAAGAACCAAACGCGCAGCCTGGCTCCCTTGGCCGGGTTCAAGTTCGAGTTCCCAGTGAAGGCCGGTGACGGCCTCCAGGTGCGGCTCGCCTTCCACGAGGAGAGCCCATTCACCTGGTCCAATGTTTTCGACTGCGGCAACAACCGGGCGCTTACCCAAGCGTCGCGCAACAGCTAACTCGAAAGGAACGTCATGATGAAGGTAAAACGCGCCGTCTCCACTCTCGCCATCCTGCTAACGGCAGGTATTGTGGCCTTGGGGGCACTCCCCGCCCAGGCCGGGCCTCATGCGGCCAATCCGCAGAAATGGGAGCACTTTTCACCGCTGGACACGCACAGCGACCCCAACGTGGGCGCGGGCGCCCAATACCAGATGGACCAGAACGCCATTCAATGGTGGAAGGGCGCCAGCACCAACGCCTCCCTCCCGAGCTGGTTCAACGACCCCAGTCAATGGCAGGCCATGCCTGGTCAGGGATACGCCCTGCCCAAGGGAGCCCTGGACCAAGCCCAGTGGCAAGTGTTCACCGATGGGCACCTGGGTGGATGGGTTGACAACAACAAGGACGGCCTGCACGACATGTTCGAATTCCAAACCGCGTGGAATACCGCTGGCGCCAACCAGTTGGGGGCCTGGATGGATCAGAACAGGGATGGAATCCATGATGGCTTCCAGGTTTGGGCGCCAAACGCGGGCGCCAACCCCGGCAACGGAAACTATGGGCACGGGTACGATGATGATGGGTTCAAAGGCAACTCGAACCATGATTGATATGGCGGGTTGATTTGACGCGCCCCTAAGCCCTACCGCAAGCGAAGCCTGGCGCACCCTCTGCATGGGTGCGCCAGGCTTTCCTCCTTGTATTTGGAGTCTCAGCCTCCTCTGCTCGCCAGCGAGCCAGCTCCATCGTCAGCCGCCCTCCAGGCTGATTCCTTGATGCTGCCAATTCTTCCTTGAACCGTCATGTGGCCTGGCATGTGGCCTTGACGAAGCAAGTTAATATGGTATTATTTGTTGAAACTGAGACTCAACAACAACCAATCGGGTTTTTGCGGCGCCAACAAACGGAAATGGAGATCTGATATGGCTTCCTGCAAACCAGCCATGAAAGTAATGCCAATGGCAGCGTGCCTGCTGATCCTGTTGACCGGCTTGGCCGCCGCGGGCGAAAGGATACAGGACAACTCCTTCCTGCTGGAGGAGGCCTACAACCAGGAGGAAGGCGTGGTGCAGCATATCAACGTCTTCCAGTACATGCGCAAGTCCAGGAACTGGCAGTACAACTTCACCCAGGAATGGCCTGTCTTCAGTCAAGCGCACCAGTTTTCCTATACCATTCCCGTGGTGCACAAGTCGGATGATTCGGGCAACACCGGTTTGGGCGACGTGGCCCTGAACTATCGCTATCAATTGGTGATGCGCGACGAGGTGGCGGTAGCCCCTCGCCTGTCTCTCCTGGCCCCGTCCGGGGATTACCGGCGCGGTCTTGGCAGCGACGCCTGGGGCTATCAGTTTAGTTTGCCGGTGAGCCTGACCTTGTCTGACAGACTGGTCAGCCATCTCAATCTTGGGATTACTTACGTGCCCGACAGTAGAGAATCTGGCGGGGCGCGGGCGGACACCGTGGCCTACAACGCGGGCGCCAGTCTGATCTATGGCCTGGTGCCGGGGCTAGATTTGATGCTGGAGGGCGTCTGGTACGGCAACGACAACGTGACCGCCGCCAACAAGACGGGGCGCGATAACACCTTCCTGCTGAGTCCTGGCGTTCGGTTCGCCATTGACTTTGAATCGGGCCTGCAAGTGGTGCCGGGGATCGCTTTTCCTATAGGTTTCGACGCTTCTCGCGAAGACTTCGGGGTGTTGTTCTATCTATCTTTTGAGCACCCTTTTACCAAATAGCATGGGGACTCCCTTGGCTAACGTTTATTGCGGGGCGGTACCCCCCGGCCCGTGACCACTTTCGGTAACGGTCACACAATCTGGACCAATTCTCGTTATGCTATAGGAGTGTGTCGTGAATGCCCTTGAGTTGAAAATACCTCCGGTCGTAGTCACGCTCATCGCCGCTCTCGGCATGTGGGGCGCTTCGTTGGCCGTTCCCTCCTTCCACCTGTCCGTGACCGCACGCGCTTCTGCGGGCGCTATTCTGGTAGCTGTCGGCCTAGGCATAGTCGTTGCGGGCGGGATCTCTTTTCGCCGCGCACGCACGACAGTCAATCCAACGAAGCCCGGTTCCACCTCATCCCTTGTCGTATCTGGCGTGTATCGTTTCACGCGGAACCCGATGTATCTGGGCATGGTGTTCGCGCTTTTGGGGTGGGCGTCCTTTCTCCTGAATGCCCTCGCTTTCGTGCTCATCCCGGGCTTTGTGGTCTACCTAAACCGATTTCAAATCGCTCCCGAGGAGCGTGCACTGTCTTCTCTTTTTGGCGCAGAGTACGTTTCCTACCAAGCGAGAGTCCGTAGGTGGTTGTAGGGCATTGAAACGCCTCAAGACGGATGGCGCTTCGTGCTCCCGCTTATGCCGCCAAGCCAAAGAAACCGTACAAGGTTGTGGAGTCCTGGGGAAGGCCGGAATGCTGGGGGATGATTCCTGAGAATATCGTTGATCGGGCTCAGGCAATGCACCAAGCGGCACCGGAAGGCTCTCACTGGGAAGAAACGCGGCGTCAGTCGCATAATAAAGGCTAAAATTATATGCCAAGGCTGTTTCGTCTAATTTTGTTGATCGCGGTGCAGGCGTGCGCTTTTTGGGCTTCTGTCGCTTTCGCCGAGACATCCAATGTCGAACCAGCAACCCCCAAGATCGCGTTAGAAAGAACAGAGGATATCGTCCCTACCGTCAAGGAAGGACAGACTCTCACCGCCCAGTTCGCCTTCATTAACCAGGGCCAAGCGGACCTGGTTGTTGAAAGCGTCACCACCTCCTGTGGCTGCACTCTGGCCCAGTTCGACAAGGTGACCAAACCCGGCGGCAAGGGAGTTATCAACTTGGAATTGCATACCAGCGGCATCGCGGGCTCCTACCGCAAAACCGCAACGGTCAAGACCAACGACCCTACCAATCCCTCCATCACACTAATAATGACTGGCGAATCCGTAAGCCAGGTCAAGGTGGACAAGGGGCGCAATCTGAAACTTGAGGGCTGCCTGGACCAGAATCCCAGCATCTCCTTCAATGTGAGCGATGCTGAGGGTGGTCCCCTGGTGATCGTCGCGATAGAGAACTCCTTGATGGAGTACTTGGACGTGGTGGCTGCCCCACGGCCTGATGGCCGCTCCTACGACCTGACGTTGCGCTCCCGCGTCAAGGAGCCCAAGAATTTTACCGGACCAATCAACCTCCTGATTCCCGATTCGCCCATGGTGAGTATCCACGTAACTGCTAATATACGTGGCCCTTTCACAATCCAGCCCCAAGAGATACATTTCGGCGAGGTAAAAATGAACTTGCAGGGCAAGGTGGGCCGTACTATCCTAGTTCAAAATACCTGCGCGGATAAGCTGATTGTCGGCAACATACTGTACAATCATGACCATTTCAAGTTGGAGGAGCGTTGGTCGGAGCCCGAGCAGAAGCTTAAGTTGGTCGTAAGTCCACGGACTGAAAATCTGCCCGCAGGCCCCTTTGAGGAAAGGCTGGGTATCGAGTCCAATGGAAAAGTCTACGATGTCCTTCTGAAAGGCATCATCATGTAGCCCACTCGGCTGATAAATTACCCGTTACTCAAAATTCACTTTAGGGCAGCGTTTTGGCCCTCCCCGCCACCGGGGAGGGCCATGTATTTCAAGCCATACGCCTTGACTTTCAGGGAGCCCCGCTGCCGCTTACGCTGTCATGCCGGTCTTGATTGTTGCTGTTGTTAACATCGTGGCTGTCCTTGGTGCTTGTGCTGCTGCCCTTGCCCGCAACGGACTTGATGGCATCCCCCACGGCCACGGCCGTGCCCAGGGGCGTGGCCTTCTCCAACACCTGGCCCACCTGTTTACCAGGGGAGTCAGGCTCCATGGGCCGCTGCCAGGAATCCAGAGGTATCTCAGCTTCGAGGGTGCCGTTGATTATCTGAGCCGGCTTGCTGGGGTCCACGGGCGTCAGCTTGATCCTGGCCACCCGGGGGTTGAAGGCCCAGGCCTTGTTGCTCTCTTCCACGGCCTTGTAATAGGCCGCGCACCCGCCCAGGCCCGCCAGCACCGCTAGCAGCGCCGCCAGGGCGGATAACCTCTTAAGTAATCCCATCGTCATCACCTCCCAACGGCCCGGCGCCGTCCTGGTCGGGCAGCATGGAACCTTGATCCTTCAGGGGGGCGTGGGTCACCAGGGCCAGACCCACGGCCCCCGCCACCTTCACGATGCCTACGAGGCGGGCTGGGAGTCCGGCGGAACCAAACCCAGACCGACCACCAGGCCCTCCAGGGCATCGGCCAGGATGTTGTCCGCCGGGTTGGGGGTTTCGTAGGCTTTCGCTTTGAAGGTCTGCACCCCGTTCCAGATCACACCCCGCAAGGCGGGCGTGACCAAAGAAATCAATTGGGGCACCATCTTCATGATCAGAGGCAGGGCGATCTTCATTGCCAGGTCCATGGTGTTCCTCTCTTTCGTTGCACATGGTTTGGTCAGTCAATCGGCCGAAGCCGGTTGGGGTTCGAAGTTCTTGGCCCAGGCCAGCACGCGCTCGGGATAGGTCTTGTTGCCGCCGCCGTTGTAAAGAAGCAGGCCCGCTCGCAGGTCACCATAGGCCTGCCGGATTTTGGCCCGCAGGTGCCTGGCGCCCAGGTCCAGATTGATGGCGGGGTCGGCCAGGTCTTCCAGGTGCCCGCTGTAGCCGTGCTCGCGAGCCACGGCGCCCATGATCTGGCACAGGCCATAGGACCAATGCTGCTCGTCCAGGTCCTGGGCCAGGGTCTCGCCCGCGGGCAGGCGGGGTTGCTCTCCCGGGTCATCGCCAAAGAGCCAGCGGTATCTGGGCTCATGGCGCTTGGCCTTCGGATCGCCAGCGCTCTCCTGGCAGACCAGGCCAGCCAGGATGGCCGGATCAATGGCGTGGTTGTGGGCAGCCGCCACGATCAGGGGCCAGAAGGCCTTGACCTTGGCCACCACGGCCTGGCGAGGATCATTGGAGGGACTGGGCATGACTGTGTCTCCTTTCGCGGTGGGTCACCAGCTTGAGGTTGTGGGCCTTGAGGCCACGTATGATCTCCTGGCAGCTCTCCTCGGCCGGGTTGCACATTTGCAGGATGGCTTGGGTCTGTAGGGCCTGGCCTTCCAGGAGCAGCAGAAACAGGTCGTCGCCCACCTGCAGGTCAGCCTTGATCTGATTCTTGCAGTCCAGACAGGCATCCTTGGTGACGCTCCTGGAGGCCACTCCGGTGAGCCAAGCCCAGCCCTGCTTGCCCAGAAACTTGGCCAGCTCATAGGCGCCCAGGAGCATGACCATGGGTAGCGCCGGGTATTGGGTAAATAGCTGTTCCATGACCTACAGCCGCCGCAGGGCTTCCCGGAGCTGCTGCTCCGGGGCGGCCACGATCAAGGCCCGCAAGGCCTGCCAAGACTTGTCGGGAGTCAGGCCGGCGGTGTGGGCCGAGTCGGCATAGCTCATCAAGAGCCCGTCCTCTCGTCCGCTCATAAGGTCCTTGTCGTGGACCAGGACCACAATGGGGTCTGAAGGGAACTCGGCCCGCAGGGCGGCCATGATGGCCAGGCTGGCCTCCACGGCGGGTGAATCGGGGTGAGCCTTAACCCAGGGAATGGCAAAGGCCTTGAGGAACTCCTTCTGGTCCTCGGCCCGGGTGCTGTGGATGCTGATGGGCAAGCGGTCGACCTTGGCGGCCAGCTCAGCCAGCAAATCAGGTGCCGCCGTGGGCGGATCTGGCGAGACGGGCGGGGTCCAGGAGGGATCAGCTTCGATGCCCGTGACCGAGCCCTCCTCGATGAGGCCGCGCAGGTTGTCCAGGGGCACGCCAGAATGCGGGTCGCTGCCTAACTCAAGCAGAATCACGCCAGGGCCATGGTTGGCCTGGAAGGCGGCCAGGGGAGGAGGCGGGCTGACCAGGTTGCGCTCCAGGCAGGCACCATTTTGATCAAACACGTAGACCATGGGGACCTCCTAAAACTCCACCACCTGATAGCGGTCATTGGCGGTGAGCGAAGCTGACCAGGCGATTTGCGAGGATGAGGCGAAGTTGGGGTACAGGTCGGCATAGCTGTTGTTCATGTGAAACATGCCGTCCATGATCACGGCCTTGTTGGTATCCACGGGAGCGATGGTCTGGGTGGCGGCGGCGTTGCCCGCGATGTTTTGCAGGCTCTTTGGTTTACTGTTCAGGATGATCACTTCGGCGCGGAAGATTTGGCCGCTGAGCGGTGAGGTGTGGTACTGGCCCACGTACACCAAACGCAGGTTGGTGGGGCTGGTAAACCACAACCCGCCATCGCTGATGGTCCAGTAAACACCGCTGCCGCCGCCGTCCGAGCGCCCGGCCAGGTAGCCCACCCTCCTGACCAAGGCGCGGTCCAAGGGCACGGCGGCCAGGGTGGCGTCCCGAGTATAGGTGGCCCAGTAGTCGGCCGAGGTGATGTCAAAGGTGAAGTCCACAAAGAAGCGCTTGGCCACCAGCGGGCTCCCGGCATGCTCGGCCATGATCAGACCTCCACCGCCTGGACTTCGGCATCCAGGACGTAGAGGTGGCCACCGTGGCTATCGATCTTGCGGAACAGGGCAAAGACGATCTTGCCACCAGCCAGGCACTCGGCCCCGGGGATGGTGTAGGCCAGCTCAGCCCCGCTGTAGGCCGTGGCCGGTACGGCCGTGGCGCCAACCCCCAAGGGCTTGAGCCCGCCATCCCGTGCCGTCCAGACCGCGGCATTGTCGGTCACGGTAGAGCCCACGGCCGGGCAGACAGGCTCTGTCGAGGCATGGCTGGTGCCGGCGGTGGTGCATTCCAGGTACTTGCCATTGGGCACGCTGTTCATGGCCTTGTCGCCCAGGGAATAGGCCGTGGACTTCACCCACCGATTCAGGGGCAGGCTAGCGATAGCACCGCTGGCCGGCACTACCCGGTAGCCAACCCCCAGGTTGCAGGTGGCGGCCTGAGCCGTGGTCATCAGGTGCTGGATAAAGACTCTATGGTCTGCCCCGGCCACCACCACGTCATGCACAAAGCGGTCCCAGGCCTCACCGGCGGCCGGGTACTTGAGGACGTTCATGCCGGTGGGGTTGTCGCTGCCGGAGATCATCTCGGCCGAGGCCTGACCATCGCCCAGCCACAGGGGCACCCGCCTGCGCTGGTAAAGAGCATCAGCCCGCATGGCTAGTGGCGAGGACCAGGTCACCGGACCAGTGCTGATGCACCGACGCGTCAAGCCAGTGTCCGTCTCGCTGATAAACATGCCCAGGGCAGGCGGGTTGGGCCTGGTGGTGGAGGTGCAAATGGTGAAGACCACGCCGCCCGTGCCGTGGGTGTGATTGGCGTCGGCCTTGCCGCCCTCCAGGTCCTCGTACAGGTCCACCAGGCCGTCAAACACGAACACGGCATCATCACCCCAGTCTTCCTTGTCCGGCTGAGGAATGCGCACCCTGATCTCCGCTGAGCTGGCCACAATTGCCTCCTAACGAGCCTCTTCCAGGCTGAGCTTGAACTGGCCGCGGTGCAGCATGCCCAATTGGGGCAGGTTTTCGGTAAGGCAGCGCACGTAGCGCCGCAGCCAGAAGCGACGGCTGCTGGGGCCTTCCGGCTCCACGTCGATGATGAAGGGCACCGACTGGCCCACCACGTAGAGGAAGCGCAGGAAGTCGCTGAAGCTGGGCGCGGCCTCCATGTTGCTGAACTCCAGCTCCAGGCGGGCCAGGCGCTCGCCGGGCTGAAAGCGCTTGGCACCGGTGGGCAGTTTGACCATCTGCGACTGGTCGGCAAAGCCGAAGCCATAGGGCCAGCGATGGTTGATGGCGGTCTCCAGGTGCGGACCCAGAAAGAGGCGGCCGGCCTCCACGTGGCCGTCGGGGTTGTTGGGGTCATGTAGGGTCAGGGTCCAGGAGCTGAAGCGCAGGGGCGCGCTGAAGTAGATGATGCAGAAGGGCATGGGCATCATCTCGCGCCGCTCGCTGGCGGCCAGGTAGCCGCCGATAGGCCCGCGGCCGAAAGGCCCACGGCCAAAGGGATAGACTGGCAGCCAGGGCTTGCCGGTCACCTGCTGGCCGCTGTCGGTAGTCAGTGTGATGTTGGCGCCAGCGGTCAGGTTGTGGCGCAACAGGGCCAGGGCAGAGCAGGTCTGGGGTTTGAGCCAGGAGCCTTTGACAGCCAGATCGCCAGCGGCGCTCTTGCAAATCTTGCTCGGGTCAAAATCCTGAAGCATCACGGGCGGGAAGCCGTTGGCCGCGGCCGGGGCGCTCAGGCTGGCCTCGTCGGCCAGGTTGCGCCAGAGTATGCGACAGCGGGCGGCCATGTTTAGCCCCACAACTTCACGGTGGCGCGGCCGGGCAGGTCCAGCTTGCGCTCCACCACCACGCCCAGCCAGCCGGACTTCATGTTGCCGGTGGAGGAGACCACCCGCACCACGTCACCCAAATTCAAGGCCAGGGCGGCATATAGGCAGTCGAAGGAAACCAGGTTGCGCTCCATGCCATTGAGGCCAATTTCCCGCTGGGCCTGGGCCAGGCAATCGGCCAGGTTGACCAGGCCAGTCTTGTACTCGCCTTCGGTTACCTGGGAATTGCTGGCCGGGGCGCTGCCCGTAGCCACCCGGGAGCGGTACTCCTCCTTGAGCCAGGCCTGGCGGTCAGCCGTGAGAGTGGCGGCCGGGTTGCTGTTACGGGTGAAGTTGCGGTCGCCATAGACCGTGCACTTGGACCACCAGCGCGGGGCCGGCTCCACCTTGAGATTCCAACAAACCGCGGCGCCATAGGGTGGGTTGCCAGCGGTGCCGTCGTAGACATCCAGAAGCGGTGTGCCGGCAGGCGCGGCGAACTGCCGCAAGGTATAAAGGCCCTGGGAGTCATCCAGCCAGATAAGGGGCAGGCCCAGGCAGAGGTTGTCCAGGTCGGAGCGAATATCCCCGGAACTGGTGAGGTACACTGCCAGGGGCGCCGGCACGGCAGCGCGAGCCGCGGCAAAGGCGACCGCGTCCAAGTCAGCATCCGTGGCCCCGCCGAACTGCCTGAGCAAGGCCTCGATCATCTGGGGCGCGCTCTGCAAGTAGGTGCCCCCGCGCACCCAGCCCTGCGCATCGCAGGTCACGCCGCCGCTGGGCTTGCTGGTCAGGCTGAACTTGCCATTGGCCAAATCAAGGCTGGCCGGGCTCACGGCCACATCGGCCACCCGTACCTCGCTGAAGGCCTGAATGGCCCCATAGGCGTGCACCTGGTAGGTGTAGGGGCTCTCGCTAATCAGCACCGGGGTGATGTTCCTGGCTGGCCCCATGCACAGGGGCTTGACCTTGCCCACGGTGCTGGAAGGCACCCCCGCGGCTTCGGCGTAGGTGTCCGGCGGTATCTTGATGTTTTGCAGGCTAGCGGCCTTGCCCAGGACCGGCACCTTGGCGCTGATGCGGTCAAAGGACACCCGGCCCAGGCTGCCCTGGAGGGCCACGGCCCAGTCAGCCCAGGCCAGGTCCGGCCCGCCCACGCGCATGGTGATGGCCCCGCCGGACCAGCGGTAGTCGGCCATCACCTGGCCCCAGGTCAGCTGGCCGCTGGAACCCAGCTTGGAGCGGCTATCCATGGCCAGCTCCAGGTCCCCGAAAGCCGCCAGGGACCTGCCGTTGAAGGCCTGTTGGGCCTGGTGGGTGAGGTTGGGGGCCTTGCTGATGCAGCGTTCCCAGTTGTGGGCGCCGTCCCAGGTGCCCTGGCGGGGCGCGCTATCTGTGAGATAAAGGGTAAGCGGCTGGCCGTCGCTACGCCGGGTGAGCGCGCACTCCACGGCCACGGCCCGGGCCTGATCGGCCCGGTTGGCCCAGTCCAGAAAGGCCTGGCTTATGCTCATCGGCTCACCGCCATGCTGTGGGCCACGCCGGGCATCTCGCCGCGTTCGTGCATGGCGGCCAGCTCGTCACGGAAGCCCTGAGCCGCCTGGCGCCCCTGGTTTTCGACATCCGGGCTATCACCGGAGACCTGGATAACCAGTTGCTGGATCACCAGGCTTGGTCCCGCCTGGGCCATGATCGAGGCCCCGACCGCTGGCGCCGCAGCCGGCCTGACCGGTATGCGCCGGTCATTGAGGGCGGCCATGAAGTCATTGCCGTAGTAGTCCACGGCCGAGGGCTGAATGATCCACTCGCCCATCAAGGCCCGGATATCCACCTCACCAGGCTTGGGCGGGTCCCAGCCGGGGTAGCCGTCATGGGCATAGAGCGGGGCTGGCCCGCCGCCGTGGCGGGTGATGAGGTTGTTGGCCAAAACCGCGCTGACCAGGGAGCCGGTGTGGGCCGTGGCGGCCGGACTGCCATTGGTGCGGTAGTTGGTGGTGATGTTGAACTCTTTATCGCTGGGCAGATTGAAGATGGCCCGCATGGTCCTCTCCAGGCCCTGCATGGTCTGATCGAGACTGGAGGTGACCTTGGTCAGGTTGTCCATGGGGTTGGATGCTATGCCCAACTCGTCGTGCAAGGCGCGCAGTTCGGCCCCCAGGGCCTCCACCTGGCCGCGCTCCAGGTTGTTGGCGTTCATGAGCTGCTGTTTGATCTCGTTGTAGCGCTCGTACTTGGCGGTGAGATCGGCCACGTTGCCGGACTGCTGGATGATCAGGTCCACCAGCTGGCTCTGCTGTTCGGGAGAAGACCCGGAGCTGGCGGCCAGGGCGTCGATGGAGTCGGACAGCGCCTTCTTGTGGGCTTCCAGCTTGTCCATGCCCGCGGCCAGGTTTTGGGCCAGGCCGGTACTGATGATCCAGGCGGGGTTCAGCTCAGTGTTGAGCTTGTCGACATACTCCTGGGTGCCCTGGGTCAGCCCCTGCAAGGCTGTGAGGGTGCCGCCGATAATCTGGCCGTAACCGCCCAGGTACTGGCCGGCGCCGGCGGCCAAGGGGGCCAGTTCACCCAGCGAGGCGCAGAAATCTTCCTGGGAAAGCTTGGCGCTCTTCAGGCGCTTGCCGTAGTCATCCAGGCGGCGGTTGAGTTCGTCCCAATGGGCCTGGGGGTTGCCCGGCTTGGCCCAGGCCGGGCTATCGTCTTCGCCTCCAAAAAGCGAGCCCAGGAATCCACCACCAGCTCCACCCAGGAGCCCTCCGGCCAGGGCTCCGATAGCCAGGCCGATAGGGCCTCCGGCGGCACCCCCGATCAAGCTGGCCAGGTAACCGCCACCGATGCCACCGGCGGCGCCACCCACCGCGCCACCAATGCCGCTGTTGCCTTTGCCCCCGTAGAGCAGCCTGGCCAGCTGCCAGCCACTGAGGGCACCGCCCACCCCGGCCACGCCATATCCCAGGGTGCTCAGGCCGGATATCTCGGGGGTCATGAAGGCGGAAGCCCAGTCGCCTGTCCCCCCTGTCCAATTGAACAGGCTGGAGCCAAACCCGCCCGGCATGCCGAAGGTGCTGAACCCGGGACCACCGCTGAGCCAGCCATAGAGGTCGTAGGCACCCTTGGCCTTGGAGGCCATGCCAAGCAGGCCGCCGGCTCCATCGTTCCCGTTGGCCGCATTGGCGCCAGCCATGTTGCCCAAGGCGCCGCCCAGAGCAGGGCTGAAGCTCAGAAGCAGGTGGGCCAGGCCATAGGTGACCAGGCGCGTAGCAATGGCCCCCAGGGCCTGCAAGGCGATGTTCTTGCCAGCCTCCCAGAGGCTTTCCCAGGCCTTGCTCACGTCGGCGAAGGCGGATTGGAACGCGCTGACCAGGTTGGATTGGATGCCCGAGAGGGTGTTCTCGAATATCTTGTCCCAGCCCTCGCCGAAATCACGCCAGCTCAATAAAGTCTGTTCAAAGCTGGTGCGGTACAGCTCCACCCTTTTGTTGGCGATGAGCTGCTCGTGATAAATCTGGTCAATGCCCGAGGTCTTGAGCGACTCGACGTAGAGCCTAAGCTCCAGCTCCTTGGCCAGGCGGGTGTTGCCGGCGATTTTGGCCGTCTGCAACTGGACGTTGAGGGCCTGCTGGCGCTCCTTTGATTCAGCCTCCTCGCGCCGGCGCTGGGCGTACTTGTCGTAGTCGTCCAGGAGCGCCTTTTTCCTGTCTTGCAGGTCCTTGTTGGCCGCAAACAGCACCTGCAGGTGGTGCCGCTCCTCCGCCTCCTGGATATCCAACTGGGCCTTGGTCTTGGCCGTGCCCTCGGCCATCCAGGAGACCCGCTGCTTCTCCAGGTCCAGCTCGCGGGTGAAGCTTTGCTCCTTTACGTCCCTGATCTTGGCGGCCAGCTCAAGCTCGCGCTTGGCCCGGTCTTCGGTACTCATCTTCAGGGCCGGCAGGATGGCCAGCTCAGCCTGATAGGCTGCCACCAAGGCTGACTGGCCCTGGCGGCCCAGGTTGAATGATGCCTCGGTGATGCTCTCGCGGTCGCGGTAACCTTGCAGGGTTATGTCGGTGATGGCCTTCTGGGTCTGCAAATACTGGGAGCGGGTGCGCTCGCCGCCAGCGACATAAACCCCGGCCTCCGCCTGCAGGTTGGCCAGGAGCTGCTCACGGCTGGCGCCGCCGATCTCGTAGAGCCCACGCACCCAATCAGCCTTGGTTTTGGCAATCTCAGGGGCCAGGGCCGCCCGCTGGGCATTGCCCCAGGCCTCAATCTGGGCCGTGCCGGCCCGGGCCACTTCCGCGCTGGGATTGCTGGTCCACAGTTCAGCAGTGCGGTTGATCACCTCCTGGTTGATGTCGAACAGGCGGGCCTGGGTGGGGTGCAGCAAGGCCTTCTTGGCCTCGTTGCGCAGCTTGTCGATCTCCTCCACCGCCTTCTTGTCGCCCAGGCTGAGCTGCGGGAACAAAGGCTGTGGCGGCATAGGCGCCACGATCTGCTGGCCGGCCAGGCCCAGCTTTTTCAAGGCCGCCTCGAAGCCCGGCAGCTCCTTCAATAACCCCAGAACCTTGCCCTTGAGGTCTTCGGCACTGTCCCGCAGCTCTGGCGAGATGCCCTTCACGTAGGCCAGCCGGGAGGCCTCCACGTACAGCTCGCGCATGGACTCGGCCAGCTTCTTGTCTTCTTCCCATACACCGTCATTGGCCGCGGCCTGGTTGCGCTGGAAGGCCGCGGTCATGCTGCGCCGGGAGTTGGCCAGGACCTGGGCGGCCTCCTGGTATTGCCTGACCAGGTTGGCCAGGCGTTTGGATTGCTCGGCCTCGGCCTTGTCCTTGAGAAGCTCCAGCTCGGCCCGCTTGAGGGCCAGGAACTTCTCCAGGTTGAGGTTGACGTTGGCCAGGCCCTCGGCCAGGGAATGGTAGTCACCGGTCAACTCGGGAAACACAGACCTCAAGGCCTGCAAGGCCTCCAGTTGCTTCTGCTGGTCGCCGTTGGCCCTGGCCAATGACTCTTGGTACTGTTGCAGCGGCCCGCTCACGCCATTGACGGTGTCATTGAGCGTGGCAAATTCCCGGCTGGCGCGGTTGGCCGTCTCGGCCTGGCGGCGCATGGCCTCATCGGTCCAGCCCAGGCGGTCGGCCAGGAAGGTAAGCCCGGTGGCCAGCAAGGCCACGCCGGCCGCGGCGGTGACCAAGGGGTGGGCCGCAAAGGCGTTGCGCAGGGTGAAGCCGGCGGCCTTGCTGGTGGCTTCCAAGGAGCTGACCAGGCGGCCCAGGCCGCCGTCCAGGAGCCAGGCCTCGGCCTTGACCGCGGCCATCACCGCGCCCACTGCTGTCATGGAGGCGACCACCAGGGTGCCATGCTCGGCCACCCATTGCAGGCTGTCGCCCATGGACTTCAAGGCCCCGGACGAGGCCGACTCGGTAACCGACTTGCTGAGCGAGCCAATGCTCTCCACGGCCTGGCTGACGATACTGGTCAAGGCCGGCCCGAAGGCCTTGCCCAGCTCCACTTGCAGGTCCTCGGCATAGCGCTGGAAGCTCAGGATTTGCTTGCCGGCCGTGGTCATGGCCGCTTCATAGGAGCCGGCGATGGACTTGCCAGCCGCCAGCACGGCATTGAGGCGTATCTGGGCCTTCTCGACCTCGGTCAGGCTCTCGGCCGCTCGTCCGGTCTGGGCTGCCACCGCGGCGTAGCTTTGTTCAAAGCTCACGTTGATGCCGACGGTGCGCAGCATCTCCACCTGGGCCGACTGGATGCCGTAGACCAGGGTCTTGTAGGCTTCGGAGGAGTTCAGGCCGGAGATGGCCGCGGCGTCCTGGGCCACCCGGGCCAGTTGGGCGCTCTTGCCCAGGTCCAGGTTGGCCTGGATCATACGCGCCAGAGACTCACGGGCGCCCAAAGCCGAGATGCCGGCCTTGCGCAAGGTCTGTTCTTGCAAGTCCAGGTAGCCCTGGGAATAACCCACGTTGGAGCCCAGCTGCTTCAACGTGACGCCCAGGGTCTCGTAGCGCGCGGCCAGGAGGGCCGCGTCCTTGACGTAGCGGCCCAGCTCGTAGGCCCCGAAGGCCAGGCCCACGGCGCGCACCGTCTCGGCCAGGCCGCCCAGGCTGCGATCCAGGAGGCTGGTGCTCTGGCTGGCCCGGGCCGCGTCCTGGCCGGCCTGGTCAAAGGTACGCCGGACATTGGCGCCAAACTGGTTCAGCACCGGCCCGCTGGAATCACGGGCTCCCAGCTCTATTTCAATGCGGCTAGCCATCAGAGCGCATCTCGCCGATGATGGCGTGGATGCACCTCAGCTGCCGGAGCAGCTTTGACCAGTCCGGAGGCTGGCAGCCCAGCCGCTCCACCACCGCGCACACCGCAGGCATATCCAGGGCGGGCCAGCCGGCCAACACCGGCCGCACCTGGTCGCAGACCTGGGGGTAGACCTGCATGGCCAGGCGATTGCATGGCCACAGTGGTTCGGGGTGATCGCATTGGCTGGTGCAGTCCGGCTCTTGACCTAGCTCAGCGTTAAGCTGGCGGCAGCGCCGGCACTCGATTCGTCCTGGCTGGGTCCAGAAGCGGACCCACTGGGCAAGTTTTTTTCCGCGCCCTCCAGGGCCTCGGAGAAGTTGTCCACGTTCATGGCCGCGGCCACCACGAAGGTTGAGAAGCCCTTGTGGCTTAGCAACAGGGCCTGCACTTCCTCGGGGGAGTGGATAATCTCTTCGTCCTTTTGGGCCTCGGTAAGATCGGAGATTTTCAGCCATAGCATGCGGCTCAGCAGGCGCATGGTGAGCCCGCGCCAGGTGACCACGTGCTCGGCCAGCAGCACGGCCGCCTTCTGCTCGCTGACCCGATATTTCTTCTGGTGCTTCTCCCAGTACACATCCTCGGCTTTGAGACTCATGGATTCGTAGGCCTGGCGGGTCATGTGGGCTATGGTCACTAGGAAGCCCGGCAGGAATTCCAGCTCCACGGTCAGGCGTTCGTCCGCGGCCACCTGGCGTTGTGCGATAAGCTCACTCAGGGACATGGTTGCTCCACATGGATAAAGGTTGAAGGCTTAGAAGGCTGGTTTTGGCCGTTCTATAAAAAGGTGTAGGTGATCTCGTCCTCGCCAGCGGCCGAGGGCATGGCCTCGAAGGCCAGGGGCAACTCGAATACCCCTTTGCCGGAAATCTCTGGCGTGTTTACCTCGCAACGAGGCAGGCTGATGTTGAGTTTGCGGCCGGCGATGGACCCACCACCCAGCAGCAAGGCCGCCTGGGTTTGGTTGCGGGCCTGGCGGAAGTAGGCCAGATGCGGACCTTGAAAAATGGTCTTGCAGGAAACCGTTACCTGGCGCTCCATGGGCGCGAAGCCCTGCACGGCATAGTCACCGCCGGGCTGGGTCAGGTCGTCCAGCATCTTGATGGTGCGCTTGATGCTGACCTCCCACTCGGTCACCGGCAGGTCCAGGCCGCCGATGCTCACTCCGCACAGCCGCCCCTCCAGCACGTTGCCGGCCAGGCTGTGGGTGGGCAGATAGCCTTGCACGCTTAACCCCGCGGCCGGAGCCGAGGCCAAGGCCGGCGTGACGGTGATGGTATCCGCGGCCTCGTCGAAGTCGCTAACCGTGTAGCCCTGGCCGGTGTTGTTGTCAGCGTCCACCTGCACCAGTGCGCCCTTGTCAAAAAGCTTGGCCCCGCCGGCCTCCAGCTTGATGACCGTGCTGGTGGAACCAGCCATTGTGGATGCCCTGCCCGCCTGCATGATGGCCATGCACTTGCCGGTGAGGTCATGTTTGATGGCGCCCTTGGGGCCGCCGGAGGTCTTGAACTCCTCCACCACCAGGCCCACCACGAAGCGGGTCAGGGTAGCTCCCACTCGGAAGCCCAGGGACAGGCTGGGCAGTTGGATGGCCGGCGAGTAGACCACGCTGGCACCCGCGTTGATGGTCTCCACACCGGTGGCCGCCTTCAAAGCCGCCGCGGCCGTGGGCGGGGTGCCGGCGGCTCCGGAGGGGCGGGCATAAAGGCTGAAGGAGACGCTGCCGGCCGGGGTCAGGTCGCGCACCCGGCCCGGACGGGAGGCCGCGTTGCGCACCTCCTCCAGGTCAGTGAAGCTCTCGGCCTGGGTGGCCTTGGGCAGGCCTAGGAGCCCGATGCCATGGCTGCTGGTGAACTGGGGTAATTGGCCGTAGGTGGTCTCCAAGGCCAGGAAGCCGGTCAGTTCGCGTTCCAGGGTCAGCTTGCCAACGTCAATCACGGCTGGTCCTCCACGTGCTCGCCGGAACCGGCGAAAATAAACGGCTCGGCGGCAGTTGTTTCAGCAGATGCTTCCGCCGGCAGCAGCTCCCAGTCAGGGCCGGAGAGGCCGCGGGCCAGGTTTTCCGGCACATCCAGGAGCCCGCCGGGGTCGGCCAGACCCGCGCCGGCCACTGTTTGCGGTGCGGCGGATTTGTTGCGAAACAGGGCCATGCTGCCTCCTAGAATTGGTAGCGCACCAGGTAGCTTTGGCTGACTACGCCCACTGGCGTCCCGCCCTCGGCTTCAAAAGCAAACTTGGTCTGGGCCAGGATGGTCTCCAGAGCCAGACCTCCCTGGGATTCGTCGGCCTGCACCACCTGTTCAATGGCCAGGTCCAGCTCCCTTATGAGAAGGTCCAAAGCCTTATCGTGGGTGGGCATTGCCGCCGCCTCCACCACCAGCACCAGCGAGCGCCAGTACCTCCGGGGCTGGCCGGTCTCCACCAGCTCGTCAGGCTCCTCGCTGTCCGGCCGCACCAGGATGGCCGGCAGGTCCTCGTCCATGAGGCGCAACATGGCCGCCGGATCGGTCAGCACCTGCTGGCCCGCCGCTGTGTCGGCGGCCTTGAGGCGCGCCACCAGGTTGTCGATGATCTCCCAGCGGGGATGGCTCATGGCCGCACCTGCAAAATCAGGAGCGCCATGCCCGGCCCAGCCGGGCGCTGTGCCAGGGCTGCGTAGTTACCGCCGGGCACCCCCAGGCGAGAGTTGGCTGGAATGCTCAGAGGCGTGCCCTTGGCCACCCCGGCCAGGTCGGCCGCCCGGCACAGCAGCGATATCTGGAGCGAGCCCACCAGGGCACCCGACAGCCGCAGGTCATGGGGCTCCTCGCCGTATCTGGCGTTGATCACCCGCTCCTGGCCGCTGCCAGGCCACAGGCGCACTTCCGTGGCGAATTCCTCGGGATTCAGGAAAACCCCCAGGTCTGCCGTGGGGTCCAAGCTCACTTGCCGCCTCCAAAGGCCTGGCTATACAAAAACCAGGTCTCATGCTCCAGGCGCTCGGCCAGGCGCCGCTGGGCCTCGGCCTCCAGGCGGGCCACGGCCACGCGGTCCTGCTCCAGGAGGTCTCCTGGGGCCGGTCCTTGCAGAATGCGGATGGGAAATCTGGCTTTGCCCAGGCGCCTCACTACCTCATAGGCGTTGCCAGTGCCCTGGGACCTGGACCAGGCCGTGGCGCGTTCCACGATGAAGGAGCCTGGGACCACCACCGCACCCCGGCGCAGGTCCAGGATTACCGACACCCCCACCGAGGGCCGCTGCGAGCGTCCCCGCCTGGTGTAGGGAAATGCCGTGCGCGGTTGCGGCGAAAAATAGGACAGGGCGATGGGCCGCCCCTGGGTCCAGACCTTGCCGCTGGGCCGGGCCACCGTGGCCCGGAAGTAACCTGTGGCCGCGCGCACCACGCTGGCCTTTAGCGGCACGATCTGGCGCACAGCCGTGATCATCTCCTGCCGCATTCCCGGCAGGACCTTGTTCACGGCGCGGCTGGTGGCCACGGCCTGACCGTTGCGCACCGTGGCCACGGCGCGATCCAGCTCAGCCCGCTGGGAGTCGTCCAGGTAAGCATTAAGGCTGATGGTGCGGTCGGTCATGTTGGCTCTTAGGCGTTCAGCTTGACCCTGACCGCGGTGGCGGCGAGAGCCGCCGTGGCCCAGGCGATGCCCACGTATGCGTTGCCCGTGGCCACGTTGGTCAGCTTGCCGCTGGCCGCCTCCCGGTAAACCTTCTGCCCCTGGTTGATGGCCAAAGTGTTGTCCTTGCCCGCCAGCTCAAACACACCCTCCACGGCCACGGGTCCGCTGGCCCCGGCTGCGATGTTCTTCAAGGCCACACAGGCCAGGTCACCCACCATGACCAGCTGACCGCTGGTCAGCTCGGCAGCCGGCGTGATGGCGTTGCGCTTGCCTTCCTCTATATAGTTGCTAGCCATGGGAGCCTCCCTTGCTGTGGTTTGCTTATCCGGTGATGGTGGCCCGGATCAGGCCGCGCCAATCCATGGCCTTGGAGCCCACGTCGATGCGCACCTTGCCCTTGCGGCCGTCGGTGTTCCAGTCGTTCTCCCAGTCCATGAAAGGCGCCTGCACCCCGTTCAGGAAGAAGACCTTCACCGTGCGGCCCTTGGGTCCCGCCAGGTAGAAGATGTTTTGCCCCATATCGTCCAGGCGAGGCTCATAGATGCGCCGGTCCTGGCCGAAGGTGCCGGTGAAGGGGTTCTTGATGTTGGGCTCGGCCGCTGTGCCGATAACGTCGGAGCCGAAGAACTTCTCCGCCGTCACGAACAGACCGGTGGGCGACAGGAAGAAGGTGGGCACTACCCGGATGCGCCGCTTCTTGCGCATGTCCATCTGGGCGGTCATCTTCATCACCGCCTGGCCCACGCCATCCACGTCGAAGGCCTGTATGTCTATGGTGTTGGCGTGATCGGCATGGAAAATCGCTTTGCCGTCGCCCATGATGCCGTTGGCCGTCAGCGCCGCCCAGGCCACGTCAGCCACGGTGCGGCTGGCCGCCTCACCCATGGCCTGTGGCACGCTGGTCAGCATACCCAGGTCATCGTCAATCACCGCCCGCCGGCTGATTCGGAAGGCCTTGCCGTAGGTGGCGATCTGGTACTGCTCCTGGGCGTCCTTGAGGGAGCCGTACTTGTACTCCGGCTCCTCATCGGTCATCTGGTCCAGGTCATCGAACTCGCCCAGGCGCACCTCATGGGCCGGTTTGAAGTCGCTGACCTGGCCGGTGGCGCACCACTGGGGCCAGGTCTCCGGCGCCGTCTCCCAACCGAACATCACGCTTTTGTTGGCCACGTCCATGAAGATGTTGGGCAGGTCGCTGGTGGTCATGGCCCGGCCCACCATGTCGCGTACGTCGCCGCCGGTGCGCTGCCCGGCCCGCCCCAGGCACTCCCGGGCCAGCTCCTTGAGCGAAAAGCCCATAAGCTCGTCATGCCCCGGCGCCGGTTTGGCCACCGTGATGCCGCCCCGAATCAGCAGGCTGTCCAGGCTGGCGGCCCGGAACTTGTCCCGCTCGTCCTGCATGACCCGGGCCGGGGGACGGTAGCCGCCGCCCCCGGCGATGCCGCTACGCTGGGCCAACAACTCCAGGACCTTGCGGCCACAGTCGGCAGCGCTGCGTCCCGAGGTGAGCATGCCCAGCATCTCCTGGTCAGCGATGCCGTGGGTGCGGCACATGCCCACGATCTCGGCCGCCCGCTCACGTTCTGCCTGAGCGCGCGCCAGCAGCTCGTCAGGCTTGGCGCGCTGGCTCTTCTCCTGGCCGTCCTTGGCAGGGTCCGCGGGCACCTGGGGAGCTTCACCTCCCTGGCCCTCGACCGGCGGATCGATCTCTCGGTGGTGGCCGCGTTGGCTATCAGCAGCCGTGGCCCGCTGCTTGGTCTCGGCCCAGAAGGCTATTGCCTCTTCCTCGCTGGCATCCTGGGCCAGGCCGAGCTTCTCAAGGTAGGCCCTCAGTTCGGGGTCCATGGTCCTCTCCTTGCTTGTACGTTGAGTTACGGCGGCCCTGATCTTGGCCGCCTCATCCGCCCCGATGGGGCAGAGGGAAAGTTCCTTCAGCCGCCAGTTGGTCACCACCTTCAGCGGCCCGCTGAACTGCCGGCCCTCGATGCTCACCGTCCGGCCCGGCTCCACCCACTGCGAGCTGTCCACCTGGTAGCCTACCGAGACGTCGGTCAGGTGATTGCCGCGTACCAGGGCCAGGGCCTGCTCGCCGCTAGGCGTCTTGGCCAGCACCGCGCTGGCCAGCAGCTCGCTGCCCTGCACCCGAAAACCCCGGGCGCTGCCCAGGATGGCCGAGGTGGAGCCACGAAAATGGGAATCCAAAAGCGGCACCTGCTCCGGCAGGGGCTCAAGCCCCGACATGAGCAGCACCTCGTCCACCACTTCCCAGCGCTGGGGATCAAAGACCGCTACCGCCTGCTCCGTGGCCGCCACCACCTCCACCGAGCGCTGGCCCTCGTCCAGGGTCTGGGGACCGCCCCGGCCCAGCAGCAGGCGCGCGTTGCGGGTCTGCAATTCGCCGGCTTCCTGGCCCCGGGCCTGCCAAGGGCTATGCGTATTGCTAGGCCTGGGCATTGGCATCCTCGCCGGCGCCGAGGGCCGCGGGGTTGGTCTTCACGGGCTTCACGCCCCAGTCGATATCCACGCCCTCCTCCTTGGCCAGACGCCTGAACTCGGCAATGGCCCGCAAGGTGTCTCGCGGGTCCAGGCCTCGCCGGGCCAGATACTCCTGGGGCGCCTCCAGGCCGCCGGCCAGCAGGCTCAAGGCCCCCCGGGCCTCCCGCAGGATGTCCACGCCCTCGATGCCCGGATAGAGCCAGCGGGCGGCGCGCAGGTAGCGACCGCGTTGGCTCCAGTAGTTGGGCAGGCTCAAGGCGCCGATAGCGTTCATGGCGTCCAGCCAGCGGGTGAAGATCACCTGGCAGAATTGCCGGGCGAAACGCCGCTGCCCTGGCCGGGTCATGTGCAGCAAGTCACCGCGGATGCCCTTGAGGTTGGAGAAGTTGATGCCCCGGTAATCGCCGGACACCATCTCGTAGGTCAGGCCGGCGGTCACCGCGATCATGCGGGTGATGAAGTTCACCGTGGGCTCGAACTGGGCGCCCGGGCGGTTGTGGTCTATGAGCTTGAAGTCCTCGTTGCTGTGCAGCACCTCGATGATGCCGTTACCGATCTCGCGTACCCGCACGCCGCTCTGCTGGTCCAGCTTGCCCCGCTGCATGGCGAACTGGGCGGGATTGGGGCTCTTGGCCGTGGCCAGGTAGGCGGCCGCCTTCTTGGCCCCGTCCACCTCCGCCCCGATGAACTCCCCGATGTCGTGGGCCGAGAGGATCGCCGAAACCAGGGGGCTCACCCCGCGCACTTGGCCGGGCCTGAGCGTCTGGAAGGTGTGGATGGCGAAGTCCTTCTCCACCCGCTGGGGCTGGCCCCAGTGGTCGGGGTCTTCCAGGTGGAAGGCGATGACCCGGCCGGACTTCTTATCTATCTCCACGCCCTGGATCAGTTCGTTGCCAGCCTGGGCTTGGGCGCCGAAGATGCTGAACCAATCGGGCTCGTAGAGCTGAACCTTGATCGGCGCCACCGGGTCCGAGGGATCATAGGGGGTCAGGCAGAAGGACTCGCCCACCTCGATCTCCTGGCGCCGGGCCAGGCGTTGCAGCTCCACCATGTCCAGGCGGCCCCCGGCGTCCAGGCACTCGCAGAATTCGGCCCAGGCCTCCTCCACTTGGCGGTTGAGCCGATCGTGGATGGTCTTGCCGTCAGCCTTGGTCATGAGGTACTGGAGCTGAATACCGGTGCTGATGGAGATGTTGACCGCCGCCTCCACCACCCGGGCGAAGAAGGGGAAATCGCGCACCAGCTGTCGCACCCGCGCTCGCAGGCGAGCCGAGGAATCGCCGATGATCTTGTTGACGTTTTGGTCGTGGCTGCCCCAGGCGCCGGTCTGGAGATTGTTTTTGGCTGCCGCGTACTGGCGGAAGGCCGCGGCCTGGGCGCGCGCCTGTTGGCGCATGGCTTCCCGGCCCGGGCTGAACACGCCTATGGCGTGGTCAAGGGAATTGCCCAGGCGGTTGACCAGGGCACGCCCAAACATGCTCGCCAGGCGGGCCATCAGAACCCGCCCCGCGTGACCACCATCAGCTGGCCGTTGAAGTCAGGGGCGGATTCCTGGGCCGCGCGGGCCTCCACCATGGCCAAGAGGGCCATGAATTCAGGCAGGGAGCGGTATTGCAGGGTGCAGGGGGCGGGGCCGCCCACGCTGTAGGAATGAACCGTGCGCCAGTTGCCCGACGCCAGGTCGTCCTGCATGGTGCGGGCCAGGTCAGACCAGGTTGTGAATGCGCCAGTGGTCATGCAGCCTCCTATGATCAGGAGGCTACGGCCCTAGAAATAGCTATTTTGAAATTTGCGGGATTTTACGGAAGAACAGGGCAAAGAAGATGATTGTTGGGGGAAAAAGGAGCAATGTTGGGCTTGACGGCCCGGGAGGGATTCCGCCTTGCCTTACTGTTGCCTGGGGTCAAGGGACGATCACTAAACGATTGGCAGACAACCTAGGCACGTGAGAGGTTCTGGTAAACCTCCTTGCGGTGGCCCACTCGCACGACCACCACCACCAGAACCCCGTCATGAATTTCGTACAGGACGCGGTATTGCCCGACTCTCAGCCGATATAGTTCTTGGTTACCCTGTAGGGCCTCGGCCCCCGCCGGCCTGGGGTCTTCAGCCAGGGAGGTCAGACGGGACAACACCTTGGCCTGCACCTCCCTGGGCAGCTTCTTGATCTGCCTGCGGGCCGCTGGCCTGATTTCCACCCGATAGGACACCCTGAACTAAAACCCCAACTCTTCCTTGAGTTGCTCCAAGGTGATATTCTTACCGGGCTCGGCTAAGGCCTTGCGGGCTTCATCCAGGTCGATCTTGTCCTCTATGGCGCGGATGAGTTCAGCGTCTTCCATGGGCACCAGAACCGCCAGGGGCTTCCCCCGGCGGGTGATGGTAACCCGCTCCTTGCCATAGGCCACTTGGTTGACCAACTCGGAAAGACGGTCGCGGGCCTGCATGGTCGATAGGCTGGGCATGACTCTCACCTCCTGCCCCAACTGTACGTTTAGGCGGGTTAGGTGTCAAGCCGTATCGCAACAAAAAATCCTCCCCCATACTGGCTCACGACCCCGTTGGCGCCTCTTTAGAGAAACCTGCCTGGACCTCCAGCCAACCGTCGGTTCGGCCAGCCGCCAAATCCTTATAAAACTGCTCCAGGGCCTCAGGGTCGCCTATCCAGCGGCCACATTCTAATCTAATGGGCATGCCCGGATAGTTGCGCTTGTGCTTTAAGATGGTGGCCTCCGAGAACCCCACGTACGCAGTTATATCCTTCATTCCCTTAAGAAAAGTGGCTTTTACCATCGGCTACGGCTCCTCGTCAAGGGTTGGCTATTTCGGTCTTGTTCCGGCGTCGCTTCCCGGGCCATGTATCTGATGCCCAGGTAATCGGCGCAGACCAGCTGCAGGACCTCGCAATCCAGGTAGTGGTTGGCCCGCTTGCGCGGGTTCTGCCACAATCCGCGCTCGTTGCGGGTCTCGGCGCAGAGTTGGCGGGCGTAGTCGTTCAAGAGGCCTGTAGCCTTGTCGTCCTGTTGCCGGCCATCAGGCTGGTTGGCGTGCAAGTGCCAGGCCCCGGCGTCACCAGGGTTGATGCGCAGCTTGCCATCCAGCAGGTCGGATTTGTAGTAGTTGGTGCTGACCCCGAAGAGCACCAGGCTTGGGTGGGTGTCGATCTTGCTTTGGCGATAGGGCTGGGCCTTGAGCTGCTCATATCCCTTGCTAGGCCTTAGCGGCGGATGCACCTGGCACCAGTCGTAGACCTCCCGGGTCATCTCACCATCGCCGGAGTCCACCAGGCCGAAGACGACCACGCAGGCCTGGCCCTCGGGGTCCAGGTACTCGTCCTGAAAGAGCGCTTTCTCCAAGCCGGCCCAGGAATCCACGAAGCCAGCGCGTACCAGCCAGGATTCCCGCTCCGGACCTGGAGCCCAGGCCCGAATGGTGAAGTAGAAGCCAGAGCGCTGCACGTCCACGCAGGCGGTCAGAGCCACGGCCTGGCCCGGCACCAGGCCAGGTGGGCGGTTGTCGCACAAGGCCAGCACCAAATCTTCTGAGCGCGTAGCCTGCTCACTCCGGTAAGGCAGGGCCAACATCTTGTTGAAAAGCGTCACCTCCGCCTTGGGGTCGGCCTGGGCGCGCATGGCCTGGGCCGCCACCTTGCCCAGGGTAACAAAGGGGCTGTGGAAGGACGAGAAATGGAAGCCCACCTTGACGGGCCGCTGCACGACCGGGCAAGGCTCCCACCACTGGGCCTTGGAGTCCCAGCGGTGCGGGGCGTAGGCGCCGGCTTGCACGGCCCGGCGCCGCTCCACCTCGCCCCAGGACGCCTGGCAATGCTCGCACTCGTACCACGATAAATTCTCGGCCTCCACCCGGTCGGGCTGGCCAGCCAGGCCCCCATCCCACCTGAGCTGCTCACGGCGCATGATTTGTAGCTCGCCGCACAGCGGGCATCTGGCCATGTAGACGCGCACCTCCTGGCACTTGCACAGGTTCTCCCAGCCCAGGGCGTCCTCCACGGTGCAGGTGGTTACGCCCAGGACCTTGGAGGTGTGCGGGAAGGTGGTGGTGCGGGCCTTGGCCAGGTCCACGGCGTCCATGGTGTCCTTGCGCGGCACCGGCCACAGGTCCACCTCATCCAGGAAGACCTGGGGTATGGGGAAGGTAGCCAGGGAGGCCTCGGAGCGCGGCCAGCCCATGTAGGTCATGGAGGCCTGCATGCGCAGCTCGTAATTGCCCAGGTCCAGGGGCGAGCCGGTCAGCAGCTGGCTGAGGGCCGGCGAAGTCTTAATGATCGGCTGCAGGCGTTCCTTGCTGACCCTCGCCGCGCTTTTTTCGTCGGCCATGACAAACAGCGACCAGGCCTGGTCGTAGTGCTGGCCGTAGCCCCAGCAGTTGTAGGCGATCTGGGTCTTGCCACCCTGCAAGGGACCGATGACCCAGACCTCGCGCACATGGGGCAGACCCCAGGTGTTCATGGGCTCGATGAGGTAAGGCGTGTGCTCGTTGCGCCAGGGTCCCTTCCAGGGGCCATCGGTGGCTACTCGGAAGCGCTCCGCCCACTGGGAGACGGTCAATGGCTCCTTACGGCGCCAGGCCTCTATCTCGCCAGCGGTCAGGGCCACACTGGGGAACAGCTCGGCCTGCGCCTGCTCAACAGCTCTCATCATGCTTGAGCCTCCGAAACCTGAGGCGCGGCCAGCCTGATTTCACCTTGGCTGGCGTAGCGGTGCAGCCAGTCCTCCACCTGGCGCTCAGCCAGGGCCAGGACCTCCGGGGCCTTGGCCTGATCACCACCAACCATGAAGATGATCTCCTCCATGGCCAGGCGCACCCAACCCAGCATGTCGGCCTTCAACAGGCGCGCCCGGGTGGCCAGGTCGCGCTGGTACTGCTCCAAGGGGATGTACTTGCCCTCCAGGATTTCCTGCTGCAGGCGCATCTTGGAAGCCTGGGCCTCGGCCCGCTCGATCTCGGCCAGGACCTTGCGCTCCTGCAGGGCCTCCAGCTTCTCGGACCCGGCGCCATCTTTGCGCTTGAGGTGATCATTGGCATAGCGCATGACAGCACTTTCCGTGAACTGACCCTCGGCATCTGAGCGCAACAGGCCCCTGGTGCGATGGTTGTAGACCGTGTTCTCGGAGACCTTCCACCCCTGGCCGGCCAGGAAGACCGCCACCTGGCGAGGATTCTTGAAGACGCGCTCCGGCGCTGGCTCCCCGCTGCCGTCGCCAGCCTTGCCTTGGGCCTGCTCCTGCTCGTAGGCCTCCAGGGCCTTGCGGGCCTTGTCGTAGGAGGCGATGTTGGCGCTGGTGGGCGCCTTAAGCATGGCCTCCATGGCCTTGGCCGCGGCCAGCCGCAGGGCCTCGCCAGCCTTGCCCTGAATGTCGTTCAAACCCAGCATGGCGCCCCGCCGGCAAGCCAATACCGACAGTTGCCCAGCAACATAACCACACAACTAGTTGATATATTTAGCATTCCACGCCTTTTGCTGTTGACGGCCTGTAATTGCGCGTGATATCTAATAGTTACAGCGTTGACACAAAACCAAGGGGAGTCGAAATGGCCAAGACGAGCTACGTGATCAAGAGGCTGTCCAAGTATGCCGAGGTGGAGAACAGCGAGGGCAGCGGGCTGCACACCTGCGTGTTCAACGAGGTGGTGATCCAATTCTACGACCAGGACGGCAAGGCGATCTGCATCCGGGCGCGGCGCGAGGATGAGCGTGACGACCCTTACACCGACTACTTCGCTGGCAGCTACTACGACAACATCACCCAGGCCATAAACCGGGCCTTGGCCGAGTGGACCTTGTGCCACCGCGAGCCCTGCCCGGCCTGCGGCCACACCACCGGCACCAAGCGCTGGGTGGATGGCCAGACGGTCTGGACCTGCCACAAGTGCGGCGGGCCGATCAGCGGCAAGTACCAGAAGCCGGTGCCTACGCCGGCCGCCCAGCTGGGCACCCAAGAGAACCAGACTGGCCTCTTGCCCATCGGTTCCAAGGTCTACTACACCGGCGACATGGCCAATCACGATGGCGAGGGCTGGGTGGGCAGTCACATGCCGGCCAGCCGCTACGGTGGGGCCTCGCTGAACATCCAGCTGGAGGATGGCCGGGTCTTCGGCGGGGTGTTCCAAGCCAACGTGCGCTGGCCCCACGAGGAGAACCGGGGTCAGCGCTTCGTGATCCGGGAGGTGGCCAAGGTCCCCGAGGTGCAGGCTGCCGCAGAGGCCTGCCCGGCCGAACGGCCCCGCCTGCGCCTCTTGAGCCTCAACTAACCAATCACCGCATGCTGCCTGGCCCCCCGCGCGGGGGCCGGGCGGGAAAGGATAATCGCCATGGCCCTGGACCGACTGCCTCTGGACGAGATCGAACCCAACCCCAACCAGCCGCGCAAGCTCTTCCGCAAGGACAAGCTGGAGGAACTGGCCGCCAGCATCGAGGAGCACGGCCTGCTGGAGCCCATCGTGGTTGCCCGCCGGGGCCGCAAGTGGCAGATCATCATGGGCGAGCGCCGCTGGCGCGCCTGCCGCCTGACCAAGCGCTACCAAGGCCAACCCGTGCCCGTGCGGGTCATGGTCACCAGTGATCAGAAGATCGCCGAGATGTCCTTGATCGAGAACATCCAGCGCGAGGACCTGACGCCCCTGGAGGAGGCCCGGCACATGCAGGTCCTCCTGGACCGCGGCCTGTCCATGGCCGAGCTGGCCAAGAAGCTGGGTTTCAAGAGTCACGCCCGGGTCTACTTCCGCACCGTGCTCTTGAACCTTCTGCCCGAGTACCAGGAGGCCCTGCGCTGCAACCTCATCAGCCATGCCCAGGCCATAGAGATGAGCCGCCTGGAGCCCGAGAACCAGCAACGCCTCTTCGACCTGATCAAGGCCGGCAAGGCCCAGGACCCGGCCAAGCTGCGCTCCCTGGCCGGCTCGCTCTTGGCACGGCAGCAGCAAGGGGTGATGTTCCATGCCGAGCCCAGCGAGCAAGAGAAAGCCGTGCTCAGCAAGTATGACCGCCTGGTGGGGGCCATCCTCAAGCTGGTGGAAAGCAGCTTGAACAACGAGGACCTGTCCTTGCTCAAGACCGTCCTGGCCTCCAACCTCTCGCTGAACATCGAGCGACTGGACCTGATCATCAAACACCTGCACAAGATCAAGGCCGCCATGGTGGAGGCCCAGGGAGCCCAGGAAGTTCTGCGCGCTGTCTCCTGAAAGGTGGCGCCGACAAAGGGCGCGTGATAAATCAGCCTCAAACTGGTCCACCAGCAAAGGAGCATCCATTTGATCCTGGTCAGCAAGTGTTGCGCCGGCATACCCTGCCGCTACAAGAACAACGGCTATCTGCGCAGCTTCCTGCAGAAGGTCGGCTTGGAGCATGACTTCATCGCCATTTGCCCGGAGCAGCTGGGCGGCTTGCCCACGCCCCGGGAGGGCTGCCTGGTGCGCGGGGGCCAGGTCCTGGGCCGGCAGACCGGCTTCGACTTCACCCCGCAATACGAAGACGGCGCCCGCCAGGCCCTGGACATCTGCCGGCGCAACGGCATCACTCAGGCCTACTTGCTGCGCTCCAGCCCCTCCTGCGGCAAAGCCTATGGGGTGACAGCCAGGCTCCTGGAGGAGAACGGCGTCCAGGTGATTCCCGTTTAGCCTCATAGGGCCAGGCCCTCCTCGAAGGCCTTCTGGCCGCGGTCGGCCATGTGCTCGATAGAGGCGCTCTTGTCCTGGGTTTTGTCCTGCCAGTAGCCGGTGCCCAGCTTGGCCTCCAGCCACAGCAGCTCGTCGAAAACCTCCGGGAAGTTCTGCCGCATGGCCGCATAGGCCTTGGGCTTCTGACCAGGACATATCCGGCAGGCGGTCCGTTGCAGGCCCCGAGCGTAGCCAGGCCAGATCGGCACAGCGTTGGCCCTGAGTATGTCGTCGGCCGCGTCCTTGGTGGCGAAGTACAGGGGCTGAAAGAAGGCATAGCCCTTGAGCCGGTCCACGGCCATGAAGCGGCTGGGCCGGGTCTTGCCCTTCTTACCCCGCTCCTGGAGACGCCCGCCGCGCACAATGACCACCGACTCCGGGGCATGCTCTTTCATGTACGCGTCCAGGGTCTTGTGCAAGACCTCGTGGCAATAGGGGTGGCCGAAGTGCGGCAGCTTGGCCTTTGCCAGGAACACCTCGAACATGTGCTCTCGCGAGCGCAGGGTCTTGAGCGGCGCGCCCAGGTCCTCGGCCACGGTCGCCAGGTGGCCGTGGAAGCCGATGAAGTCCGCGCCCATGTCCACGAAGCACAGCTCCACCGGGTTGTCCGGCAGGAAGCGCCGCACCCACAGGGCCGCGGCCGTGGAGTCCTTGCCGCCGGAAAACTCCACCAGCACCCGCCGGCCGGCCAGGATGGCCATCTCCTCCGGGTCCGGCGCCAGGTCATCCATGCCCGTCAGGTCCTTGTTGACCTTGGGGGCGTCATCGGCGCCCGCATTCTCGCTGGCACCCTGGGCCAGCAGGCGCTCCAGCTCGCTGGTGTCGAAGCCGATTAGCCCCAAGTCGAAATCCTGGGCGGTCAGCTCCCGTAGCTCGCTCGCCAGCTTGTCCTCGTCCCAGCTGGCCAACTCGGCCATGCGGTTTACCGCCAGGCGGAAGGCCCTGACCTTCTCCTCCGGCCAGCCGTCCACGTACAAGGCCGGCACCTCGTCAAGGCCCGCGGCCCGGGCCGCGGCCAGGCGGAAGTGCCCGTCTATGAGCCGGCCATCCCGCAGGGCCAGCACCGGCACCCGGAAGCCAAACTCCCGGATGGCCGCCGCGAACTTCTCCACCTCGGCCGGGCCATACTTGCGCGGGTTCTGCCCATATGGCGTAAGGACCTTGATGGCCACTTGCTCGATGATCATCTCGTTCACGGTTGCTCGCTCCAGACGCGCTCCAGGGCCTGGAAGCGCAGGCGCCAGCGGCGCACGGTCTCGCGGTTGACGTTCAGCTTGCCGGCTATGGTCTGGTCACCCAGGCCCAAGGCCAGCAGCAGGCATAGCAGCACATAGCCGGCCGGCTCTAGGCCGGTCTTGTTCAACACCGTGCCGCTGAGGCCAGTGAAGAAGCGCCCGCAGATGGTGCACTGCACCCGCCCCAGATGGCGAAAGGTTGCCCGGCTGCGGGGCGAAGTAAGGGCCATGCCGCACCAGGGGCAAGCTGGCCCTTGGGGGTGCAGACGCTCCAAAAGCCAGTCCCGGCATAGGCGGGGGTCCAGAAAATCAGGTCCAAAGGCTTGCAACACCTGGCCAGGCAACACCGGCCGGCTTCTGCCCTTGGCGTGGGGTCTGTCAGAATCTGTCCTTATTTCCGTAAGTTCCATTTTCCCAACCCAATTTTTTGCTTAAGGGTGGCTAAGCGCCGGGGCCTTCCTTGACCGCAAGGGCTCCCCCCCGCGGAAGGACCCGCCGGCCCCGCCGCCCGGCCGGCACCAACTAGCTCTCCACCAGCGGGGGCCGAGGCCGCTTGATCCAACGCCGCGGCGGCCCGGCCGTGGCGCGTGGGCGGCACCGCGGGACGCAAGGGCTCTGGTTCTGGGTTCACGTTGGCTGTCGATCATGTCTTGTCGTCTCCTCGGCTTCCGGGTGGCTTCGTTTTCCCGCAAGGTAACTGGCTTCATGAGGGCCTTTGAGCAAGACGCTAGCCGTAGTCATGCGCCCCTTTCATGTTTCTTCGGCATTCCTGCACAGCCCTGGCCAGCATGGCTGCCCACCAGCCGGCGGGGTTGTCCAGGTCCTTGCGTCGGGTGCGGTGAAAGCGCCAGACCTGCTCGAACACCAGGGGCAGTTGGGAAAGGGACACCTGGCACAGGTTGTCCAGGAGAGTACGGGTCAGCTCCGGGCGTTCCCAGGCTTCGATGCGGCCGATCAGGTGGGCAATGGCCTGTTCCTGCCGCAACCTGCCTGGGCTCGGGCCAGCAGCAACAGCAACAGGCCTTGGCGCGGCAGCCTCCAGGCCCCCGCGAAGTGGCACGACTTGTGCTCTCTTGGCTGTTGTTGGTACTTCAAGAAAACCTCCGGACGAAGAAGAATCAAGAGAAGACTCTTCAAGTACCCTTAAGGGGGGTGCAGGGGGGTTCTCAGACCGGACAACCCTGTCCGGTCTGAGTTGGTGATCGGACAAGGTTGTCCGGTCAGGGCCGAGTGATCGGACAACCTTGTCCGGTCTCTCGGCTGTAATTTCAGACCGGACAGAATTGTCCGGTCTCTCGCCTTGCGGGGCCTTTTCCGATTCCCAGATGCTGACCACGGCGCTGAACCCGTGAGGCTCGCGCCAGGTGGTCAGGTAGCCGGCCGCGCTCAGGGTAATCAGGTGGCGTCGCACCGTGCGTTCATTCAGCCCCAGGGCCTGGCCAATCTCCTCGGACCGGAAACTTCCACCGCCGCGCACCTGGCGTACGTAGGGGCTCTCGCCAGGCTGACCCTCCTGCCACAGCCACAGGAACACCCACAGCGCGCCGCCCATGCGGGCCGCGTGCTCCGGGCTCAGGAGCCAGGACGGCAGGTCCAGGCTGGTCTGTTCAGGATGCTGAGCCAAGGCGCTTGGTAGTTAGAAACAGGAGGATTGCGGCACCGTATTCAAGCCAGGTTGGACGATCAACGCTTGCCCTTGGTTGGAGGCTCTCGCCCATTAAATCGTCCTGAGGTCGGGATGATGCCCAGCTATCCTGGCATGCCGTGGGGGCTTGGACCTGGTCATGAATAGGGAAGCCAGGCACGGCTCAGCTCCAACTAAGCCAGGCGCCCCGGCCCCAGATCAGGCAGTAGGCCAAGCTCAAGACCAACATGCCCCATTGCCGCTGGCGCCAGGTGGCCCAGACCCAGAAGGGCTGGGAGGCCAGGCCCAGCAGCGCGCCCCAGCCAGCCCATGCCCCACCCTCCATCACCAGCAGCAAGGCGGGCAGCCCAAAGAGGGCTATCAGCCATTGCGCCACGGCCTGCCTTAGCTGTGTCTGATGCCGTCCGGTCATCGGGCCTCCAGGGAAGCCCCGGCGGGCCAGGCGGGGGCATGCAAGGGCATGCTCCCGCCTGGCTGCTCCGGGGCCTGGGGGGGCAGGGGTTGCAGCCAGGCCGGCCGCGGTCTGGCCAGAAACCAGATGCTCAGGGCTTGGTCGTGGTGATGGGGAACAACGTCCACCAGGTCCACCCAACCGGCCAGACCTGGCAGAAAGGCGCACATGGGCGCCGTCATGGCCAGGGAAGCCCAGCCCTGGCGTCGGGCCAAGCTATCCAGTTGGCGCCAGACGCCCAGGTACCGCTCCCCGCCGCGTGCCTGCCGAACCTCCAGGACGGTGCCGGGCCGCGGCGCCAAGCCCACTGACCCGGAACATACCCAATCCCGCTTGAGCCCCAGCATGATCCCCACGCCCCAGGGCGCGGGCACTTGCAAGGTTGTCTGACTCAACATGGCCGGCCTCTCTCGCTTGGCCGGCCTATAGCCCGCCAACCCCGGGCCTCTTGGCATTCCGGGCAGAGCACTTGTTCGGGGTCCTCGGCCGAGACCAGCCAGCTGGGCGGCGGGGTCTGGTCGTAGCCCGCCACTGGGGTGCGGCAATCGGCACAGACAAAGCGCTCAGGCATCGCCAACCGCCTCCCTGCGCAAAGAGCCAGGCAGGAACTGGGATTGGAGCACGTCCAACAGCTTGGCGCCAGGCCCAAACATATCCCGCCAGCAGGCCAACTCCTGCAATGTGCGCCAGCCGGACCAAGTCATGTGATCTGCCTCCCTGGCAAGGGTGGACGGCGTCTGGTCCCCACCTGATCGTCCGTTCCACGCCCAGCCATGTTTGAGGTTTTAGTTCTGCTTTCCGTTCAAGCGTGGGGCCTGGGAGCTGCCGCGGGCACGCCCGGTGGCTGTGGCCAAAATCCAAAAACTTGTTGCCTCGATGTGGGCGGATAATATATGCTACTGCGTAAGATGGATGCTGGCCCACCCAGGGCTGTAGGTTCTCATGGTCGCTGAATCGGACCGCCCTTACTGGGCATGGCTCAGGCCTCTTGTCCCGGTAGCGGCGGGAGGTTGTCCGGCTGGCGGGCCAGCTCCAGCATTTTGGTGCGGATCAGGTCGCTCAGGAAGCGAAACCCAAGGCGCTTGCGGTAGGTCTCCAGCTCCAGGCGCTCGGCCTGGCTCAGATTGAGGTTGAAGGGCTTAATGGTTTCGGACATCTGAACCTCCTCAAGTGTTGGGCCTGTGTATATGCAAATGCGTAGGTATGTCAACCTAAAAAATACGCTGGTGCAAAGCCATGGCTAACATACCCGATGAACTGGAAAAATTTCGGGCCAGGATGCAGGAGTTGCAGGCCAGGTCCGGGCTCAAGGACCCCAAGTTCGCTCAATCCCTGGGCCTGGCCCTCATGACCTACCGCACCATGATGGGCAGGGACCCCACGAGACCCGGCAAGGCCGGGCCTAGCCTCCAGACTCTGAGTTCCATTGCTACCCATATGCGTAGGGAAGATTTTAATTACGTCCTGACAGGCGAGACCGCCGGAGAAGCTGGCGGGGCCAAACCTTCACGGGCCGGCCCGGGCGCAAGCAAATCAGAGCGAGCGCTGCTGGACAAGGCCCTGTTTGTGCTCCGAAGCGATGGCCCGCTGGCGCAGGTCATGAAGGATTCCATCGAGAGCAACCATCGCGCTGTATGGGGCAGCGGGAATCGCAGAGAGAAGAAATCGGGGCCGGCCGCGGTAGGCGAGTAGGAGAAAGACCCGCCGAGGGAGGCGAATTCATCAGCCTGTGTGCTGTAAGGGAAAGCCGGTCCTTACGATTGCCCTATACCTTGCCCGCGATAATTCACGAGGACGGGATAATTCTCTGGAATAGCGAGGCGGTATGCCAACAAGGCGGATTCCGCCAGTTGGTGGGACGGCGCCTGCTCGATCTGGTGTCCTCAGAATCTCGTAAGACTATGCAGGAGGCCCTCGAAAGCACGACCTCCGTACCCAGGCATGTCCAGGTGCGCTCGGCCGGCGAGAAAAAGTTATGGGTGATCGGGCAGGGTTCCGACATCAAGTTCAAGGGCCGCTCAATGCGTTTTGTAAAACTACGGCTGGCGAAAACCCCCGGAGCATAGTTTTGGTATGTGTTCTGTGGCGTCATGGTAGGATGATCTTGCATCACATTATGCTTGACAATTGCATGACGATGCATCATATTTTATTCACTGGGCATTCGGGAGCTGCAGAATGAACCTGGCCGAGGCCACCGCGCAAATCAATCAGTTGGCCCGGCTCGGGTGGGTCTTCGTCACCAAGCATTGTGAGCTGCGGATGAGCGAGCGCGGTGTGGACTGGATGGACTTGGAAGCGGCTCTCTGCAATGGCAAGGCAACCGATCTGGTACTGATAGAGGAACAGGGCCAGTGGCGGGTCACAGTGCAGGGGCGCGACGCCAGCCGCCATCTCTTGACCATCCAGGCGGCCCTGCCCGAAGACCTCCGTAGCCTTGTTTGTATTACGGTCTACTAAGGAGTCCTGACATGCGCTGTCCAACTTGTGGCGAACTGATGGATTGCAGGCGGGAGACCTACCAATACACTGGGGCGGGCCTGGACAACGTCTTCCTGACTGACGCCCAGGTCTGCCACTGCGCTTGCGGCGAGAGCATGGTCGGCCTGCCCGCCTTGCCGGCCTTGCATCAGCGTATTGGCGAGTTGCTGGTAGCCAAGCCATCTCTCCTGACTGGTCCCGAAATTCGCTTTCTGCGCAAAAATCTTCGCCTGAACGGCCAAGAGCTGGCCCACTGGCTGGGCGTGGACCGGGCCACCATCTACCGCTGGGAGAGCGGCGCCCAAACCGTCGGCAAGGCTCATGACCGCCTTTTGCGCCTCATCTACGCAGCCGTGAAGCGGATGCCCACCGAGCACGTAATAGAATCCTTCCAAGGCATTGAGCCCCGGCAAAAGCCCGCCCCTCCCTTCGAGATACCAGCGGGTAATGGGATGATCGCTTCCCTGGCCTCTTGACAGAAGGGAGGCCCGTCGATATGTTCACGTCACCCCACTTGATCGTCCGTTCCACGCCCAGCCCAGGAATTACTTGGGTTGGGCGAAGCTCTTTCCCCGCAAATCGCAGCGCAGCTGGCCGCCATGAGGGTTCCCATGCGTGGTAGCATCCGCTGTCGTCAAGTTTGCCCCCAGTGCGGGCAGCGGGGACGCTATGAGCCCAAGACCATCAGGCTCAAGGGCAAGCGCCCGGTGGAGGTCCTAAGCTGCGAGTGTGGACGGTGGGCTGACGCTGCCATCGAAATCCGCGTTAAGTGGCAGAACCGCCTTCACACCGTCACCCATGACAAATCAGGGCAGGCCTTCAGCAGTTACGATGAGGCCTGTCTGGCGCTGGCCCAGATCAGCGAAGAGATCATGGAGGGCAGTTTCTATCCTGAACTGTGGACGCCTTCCGACGTTAACGGCCTCCTCTGGCAAAATTACTACAGGGCCTACCTGGACCACGAGAGGGAGCGCCTGCAGCCGGACCGCGAGGCCTCCCTGGCCAAGAAGGTCTCCATAGGACGCCACCTGAGCTGGTTTAACGGTCAAAACATCCGCGAGCTGCGCACCGGCCAGATAGAAGATTTTGACCTCCACCTCAAGAAAAAGGGCCTGGCGCCCAAGACCAGGTCCGATGTCCTCACAGAGCTGCGCTTTATCCTTAAGCGGGCTCTCCGGCGCCAGGATATCGCCAGGGTGCCTGAGTTCCCCGCGGTGAGGGTGCCTGAAAAAGAAATCGCCTGGTACAACCAGGAGCAACAGCAAAGAATCCTGGAGCGGCTCCCCGAGGAGCACCGGTCGATCTTTTCATTCATGTTTACCTACGGCTGCCGTGTGAACGAAGCCACGGCCCTATGCTGGGACAAGGTCGACCGGGACAACGGCATCTTTTACCTCGCGCGTACCTTCAGTCGCCGCAAGCTCCTGGAGCGACCCAAGGCCCGGCCCAACGTCCTGCCCATCTGCGAGGAATTTGCCACCTACCTGCAATCGATAACCCCAGGCCTGGGGGTCACACCGGTATTTCGCAATCCCGAAGCTCATAATCGCGAGCGGTTTTACCTGGAGGACCAATTGCGCAAGCTGTTTTCCATAGCAGTGGGAGCAGCTGGCTTGCCGCAAATTCCATTGAAGAACGCCACCAGGCACTCCCTGGGAATGCAGGCCATCAATGTTCATCAGTGGGGCATAGAGGCTGCCAGCCGAATTCTGGGGCACACCTCATTGGCCCATACACGCAAGTACGCCAGGGCCGGCACGGGGCTCGTGCGTGAGCTGCTTAATAGCAAGGTCAGGACGCTTAGTCCCAGGAAGATTGAGGGGGCCGGGTCTGGGGGCTAGGTGGACATCAGGTGGACATTGGTAAAAATCGCCCTTGCAACTAGCTGATATTAGACAACGTTTAGATCGAGATGTAGAATGCCATCCTCACACGGTGGAAGTCAAGGGTTCAAATCCCTTCCGGCCTACCAAGAATGATATCAGGCGGTTAGCTCGAAGAGGGCTAACCGCCTGAGTCGTTTTTAGGGGTTTTTGGGGTTGACAACAGGTTGACAACTTTGCCGGCTGTCAACTTGTCCCGCAGGGTCTCTGCGTCGTCTTCCACGTAGTAGCGCATGGTGTGGTGGGTGGAGGCGTGGCCCAGGAGCCGGGCGATCAGGTGGGGGTCCCAGCCGGCATCCCGAAGTTGCTTGCCGCGAGAGTGCCTGGTGCCGTTTTTTAGGGGGATAGGCTCCAGTTCGGCCTCTTCTAGGGCATCGCGCCAAATGCTGTTCAGGATGTCGGGCGAGTAGAACCTGGCGGGGTTGCGGCGAGGGTCAGCTTCCGGGTTTTGGAAGACCGGCGTCTGATGCAGCCCCGGGGGCATGGCCTCCAGGTGGGTCTGAAACCAACCCACGATAGGCAGGGTGTTATCACGCCTGGTCTTGGTGGCCTCCGCCAAAACGCGGCGAGAGAAAGTGCGGGCCAGGACCACCACCTCCCGCTCCCGGTCCACCATGTCCCAACACAGCGCGCAGGCCTCGCTGACCCGGCAGCCGTACTCCATGAGGAACATGAAAATGGGGCGGTGCGGGGTGGGGATGCTCTCCAGGACGCGGACCTGCTGGTCGGCGGTCATGACCTTTACGGCCCGGCGGGGCACCTGCACCGGGGGCACCTGGGGCGCGCGCTCGATATCATCCCGGGCCTCGGCGCGCTCCAGGATGTGGCGCAGCTCCACCATGACGTCGGCCAGGCTCTTGGGCGCCAGGGCCAGACGCAGGCAGGGCAGGCTGGCGTATTGCTCCAGGTCGGCGGTTCGTAGCTCGCGGAGGTTCCTTCCGTTGAACCACACCAGATGCCGCGCCCAGGCTTTCTTCTTGGCCAGGGTGGCGGCGCGGCCGGGCAACAGCCTATCTTCTTCGGCCCGCAGGTAATCCCGCAGGTAGTTTTCCCATAGCAGCCGGTTGTGTTTGGCGCTGGTCCACAGGGTGGGGTAGAACCCACCGCGCTCGATCTGGTTGTTTATCAGGCCCTGGGCGCGCTCGGCGTGGACATAATCAGTCAGGCGCTGGCCAGACTGGTCATGGGTAATGCGGTAGACCGCGCCTTGCCATTTGACCACCACCTCCAGGCGGTTGGCGATGAACCCGCCGCACTGGCACAGCAAGGCCCGGCGGCCCCGGCCGAAGTCCCTAATATCGAAGTGGCCGGCCTGGCCGCAGGCGGGGCAGCGCTGGCGCGAAACGATCTTACCCCGCATGGAAACGCCCCATGCGGCCAGTTGCGCGGCTAGTTGTGGCGAAAGCAAATCGCCCAAACCGGAGCAACTCCGGGCTGGGCGAGGGGGCATCCAGATGGGGGCCTAGTGTAAAAAAGCTATCGTATGGCGCCATTAATGTCAATACCCGAAAAGGTGCAGGTTATGCCACGGCCTGCTGCTGGTACAAATATTTCTGGAACCCGGTAAACACCCTACCGATTTCTTCCGGCTTTCCGAGGTCGGCCACGGCGTCGGCGATTGAGTCGTGGTACTTCAGCTTCAGCAGGGGCGTTAGCTTGATTTGCTCAAGTTCTTCGACGCCGACGCTGACATAGTGGGAGAGAACGAAGTCAAGGAATATCTGCTGCTTATCATTAAAGTGTTCGCTGATGATGATCTTGGCCCTACGCGCGCGCTCTTCACGCATGAGAGGTGGCCGCGCATAAGCCACAAAGGCCAATACGTCAAAAAGGTCACTCTTCTCAGCCTCTATGATCATCTGCATTTCCGTCAGCTGAGCTTTACCGAAGCCACGCTCAGTCAGACCATCAAGCAGCAGCTTGCGGGTGTCAGGAGCGCTCCACAAAGCGCGAAGTTCATCCTCGTCCTTGAAGAACTCTGGCAGCTTGCCGAAGAGAGCCTCCATGAACTGCTGGGCCGACATAGGCGTGCCGTCGGGGTGCCAGAAGGTCGTGACCATCATGTGCTGGATATTGCGCGCTTTGCCGTCAGCAAGCTCGACTTTTGCCTTCTTTACGCAAACACAAGGCCGCTGTCCGCATTTTGGGCAAGGCTTACGCTCACAAACACATGGTGCTTGGCCGCAAACTGAGCAAGGACCTGTGGGTGAAGCTACGCATATACATGGTCGGACGCCGCACCTAGGGCAGGCCTCCGGCTCCAAAGGCTCGCCATCCCAATCAGGATCATTGAAATGGAGATATGCTTTCACGAAGTCGTAAATAGTGAAGTAGCCCTTGCCGTCAAAGAGGCGGGTGCCGCGCCCGATAATCTGCTTGAACTCGATCATGTCGTTGATTGGGCGCATGAGCACGATGTTGCGTATGTTGCGGGCGTCCACGCCGGTGGAGAGTTTCTGCGAAGTGGTCAGGATGGTGGGTATGGTCTTCTCGTTGTCCTGGAAGGTCCGCAGGTGCTGCTCTCCCAGGGCTCCATCGTTGGCGGTAACTCGGTGGCAATAGTTGGGATCGCTGCTGGTTTTCATCTGGTTGATCAGGTCGCGTACCAGCAAGGCATGATCCTGGTTGGCGCAGAAGACCAGGGTCTTTTCGCTCTGGTCTATCTGTTTCAAGAGGATTTCTACACGCTTCTTCTCACGCGCAATGATCTCTATGTTCCGGTTGAAATTTTGTTCTGTGAAAAGCCTACCCACCTCGATCTCCCCCTCCACCACGGTATCATCCGGGGTGTAGACGTACTCGTCCAGGGTGGTGGCGATCTGCTTGACGCGAAACGGCGTCAGGAAGCCGTCGTTGATGCCCTCCTTGAGCGAGTAGACATAGACCGGCTCGCCGAAGTAGGCGTAGGTGTCCACGTTGTCGCGGCGCTTGGGCGTGGCGGTAAGTCCCAGCTGCACCGCCGGGCTGAAGTAGTCCAGGATGGCGCGCCAGTTGCTCTCGTTGTTGGCCCCGCCGCGATGGCACTCGTCGATGACAATGAAGTCGAAGAAGTCGGGCGGGTACTCGCCGAAGTAGGGCGAGGGCTGGCCATTCACCGGCGGGCCGCTCATGAAGGTCTGGAAGATGGTGAAGAACAGGCTGCCGTTCCTGGGCACGCGTCCGCGTCGGCGAATCTCAGCCGGCTCGATGCGCACCAGGGCGTCTTCGGGGAAGGCCGAGAAGGCGTTGAAGGCCTGGTCAGCCAGGATGTTGCGGTCGGCCAGGAACAGGATGCGTGGGCGCCTGCTGGGTTGGCCGCCTTTCTTCCAGTCGCGGAGGTTCCAGCGGGCGTGGAAGAGCTTCCAGGCGATCTGGAAGGCGATGAAGGTCTTGCCGGTGCCGGTGGCCAGGGTGAGCAGGATGCGATCCCTGCCCTCGGCCAGGGCGGCCAGCACGCGCTCTATGGCGATGTCCTGGTAGTAGCGGCCCTGGAAAAAGCCGCCCCGGTCCTCGAAGGGGATGGCCGCGAAGCGGTCCCGCCAGGCGTTGGCCGTGGCAAAGGTCAAATCCCAGAGCTGGCCGGGCGTTGGGTAGTGGGGTACCTCGCCTTCCTGCCCGGTCTGCATGTCGATAGCGTAGATGCCTTGGCCGTTGGTGGCGTAGGTGAAGCGTATGGCCAGCTTGCCGGCGTAGTCCTTGGCCTGGGCCACGCCCAGGGTCAGGGGCTCGTGCCAGGCCTTGGCCTCCACCACCGCCAGCTTAGTGTTGCGGTACTCCAGGATGTAGTCAGCAATAAGCGGTTTGGCCCGCCGGCCCGCGCCCTCCAGGCGGCCTTGAGTCAGGTAATACTCCCGCCGGATGCGGCTGCCTTCCACCACGCCCCAGCCCGCCGCCTTGAGCGCGGGGTCAATATGCTCGGCCCTGGTTTCGGCTTCGTTCATGGCGCTGCCTTAAAGTTGGCCGTTGAAGGCCTGGTGCAGAAGCGATTTTTTTAGTTCGTCCAAGGCTGCGAGCTTTTGCTGGTAAAGGGATTCGAGGGACTGGGTTTCTGAACGAAGGGCATGAATATTTGCTATGATTTGTCTTTGGACCTTGATGGGTGGAACTGGCAGTAATAGATTGTTAAGTATGCCATGATTTAGGCTGCTCATAGTTGCGCCAACTGCATCAGAATTAAGCCGAGCTTTAACCTGTTCCGATCCGAACAATGATACAAAAAAGTCACCATCCATAACGGCAGATAGGCGCACAAAAAATGAACCAGTACCACAAAGCCAACCCGCTTCACGGTCAGTAACTAAAGCGCACCGTCCCAATTCACCTCTTCGCCCGATTACAACATCACCAGCTTTTAATATGTAAGCACTCAAGTTGTCTCTAGTTTCTTCGCTGACCATCATTCTTGAAGAAGGGACAATGCTGGAGTCCACAATATTCATTGGGTTAACTAATGGGATACCGTCGGTAACGTAATCTGATTTATGGAGCATGGTTCCAAATGGCCCAGTTGAAATGCTATCGGCAATTTGGTTAAGACGCTTTACTGTCCAGCTTTCCCTGTATTTATTTATAATGAATTGCAGGCAGTTATCTGGTAGCGCCCGCGCATTTTGCAGATTATTTTCGGCGTTGGCCTTGGCGGTGGCGATGCCGGCGAAGGCTTCGTCGAGGGTGCCGACGATGCGCTGCTGTTCAGGGAGAGGAGGAAGCGATATCTTAATTTCTTTAAGGATGCTAACTGAGGCCACATTCTGAATGGCCACGCCTCCAGACTGGTCCTTCAAACTGTCCTGAAAGGAGGTGCTATCCATCCAGTATTTCAAAAACTGTGGCGAAATCTTATCAGAAGGAGTCAGTTTAAGTAATGCTTGATTGATGATCCCCTGCCTAATTTTACCGGGGACGATGGCTACTTTGCCCATCGTACCAGAACAGCTCATAATTAGATCGTTTGGGCGGAGTTCAAAGCGTTGCATCTCTCTGAATTTTGTTTCATCAATGAAGTATCTAATTGCTTCGAATTGGTTGTAGATAGCGTGTTGCTGCTCGTAAACCGCAAAGCCATCCTCAACGAATACCGACTTCTTGAGGCTGCCTCCGAACGGGCCGCGAACAAATTCGCAAACGTTACCCAACGCCTTGGTTTGCCACTCGTCTTTCACAACAGCTCCCTGATCTTCTCCAGCACCTTAGCGCTTTCGGCATCCAAGGCAGCGATCTCTTCCAAAATCTGCTGGGGGCTGCGGTGCTTCACCTCCCCGCCATTGTTGGGATTCTTCACCGAGAGATCATAGTTGGCCTGGTCAAGGTCGGCCACGTCCAGGGTCCAGCTCTTGGGCGAGTCGGCCTTGCTCTTTTGCAGCTCCACGAACTCGGCCAAGTCATCGTCGTCAAGGGGGTTGGTCTTGCCCAGGTTGCGGCCAGGGTCCAACTGGTAGTACCAGACCTGGCGTGTGGGCGCGCCCTTCTCAAAGAACAGCACCACGGTCTTGACGCCCGCCCCCTGGAAGGTGCCGCCAGGGCAGTCCAGCACGGTGTGCAGGTTGCAGCTCTCCAGCAGCAGCTTGCGCAGGCCCACGGCGGCGTTGTCGGTGTTGGAAAGGAAGGTGTTCTTGATGACCACCCCCGCCCGGCCGCCGGCCTTTAGCATCTTGATGAAGTGCTGCAAGAAAAGAAAGGCGGTCTCGCTGGTGCGGATGGGGAAGTTCTGCTGAACCTCCTTGCGCTCCTTGCCGCCAAAGGGCGGGTTGGCCAGGATCACCTCGTAGCGGTCCTTCTCCTGGATGTCGGCCAAGTTCTCGGTCAGAGTGTTGGTGTGCATGATGTTGGGCGCGTCGATGCCGTGCAGGATCATGTTCATGATAGCCAGCACGTAGGCCAGGGACTTCTTCTCCTTGCCGTAGAAGGTGCCGGTTTGCAGCTTGGTCAGGTCGGCGGTGGTGAGCTTGCCCTTCTCCTTAAGGTACACGAAGGACTCGCAGAGAAAGCCGGCCGACCCGCAGGCGCCGTCATAGATGCGCTCGCCGATCTGGGGCTTGACCACCCGCACCATGGCGCGGATCAGCGGGCGCGGGGTGTAGTACTCGCCGCCGTTGCGCCCGGCGTTGCCCATGTTCTTGATCTTGGCTTCGTACAGGTGGGATAGCTCGTGCTTGTTGGCTTGCGAACGGAACTGCAACTCGTCCACGTGGTCTATGATCTCGCGCAGACTGTAGCCGCTCTGTATCTTGTTCTTGATCTCCCCGAAAATCTCGCCGATCTTGTATTCGATGGTGTTGGGGCCGCTGGCCTTTTGCTTGAACTTTTGCAGGTAGGGGAAAAGATCGAGGCTGACGAAGTCGATCAGGTCATCGCCGGTCATCGCCGGTCATCGCCTTGTTATGGTCAAGTTGGCCGTCGGCACCCTTGGGCGCGGCCCAGTTCTCCCACCTGAAAGGCTTGTCGAGGATGAAGGAATACTGCCGCCCCTCCAACTGGGCCTCCATGGCCCGGTCCTGCTCCAGGTCATCCAGGTACTTGAGGAACAAGAGCCAGGAGGTCTGCTCGGTGTAGTCCAGCTCAGTGCCGCAACCATCCTCTTTCCAAAGGATGTCGTCGATGTTCTTGAAGGCCTGTTCAAACATGGGCGTTCAGTTACCTCAAAATCTTGGGTGGAGACAGTTAATAACTTGTTAATGCAATACAGCTATTTCTTGCGCCTCTTAAGAGCCTCTTTGCTCCTGGCTTCAAGTTGAGATCGCCACGCTTCCAAAGCCATTATGTCAGCCAGTAACTCATCTGGCTCTGGCACGGCAACGCCGCCCATGAGCGCCGTATCATGCGCGAAGTTAGAGCACTTCGTCATCCCCGCATTCACTGCGGCATAGTCGCTGTCCTCGACGATAACTCCTGCCAAGCGGTTAGTTTCTACACTTTTCCTAAAACGCTGGATGACGTCCCGGAGCAGGATCTCTTCAACGGCTCTTTCCCAGGTCATGCGCAACCGGGAGTAGGCATCGACGGTCTGTCGGCGATGCTCCTGCTCCTCATGGCCCCTATGAAGCTTTGCGATGAACTGTTGTTGGGCCTTTAGCGCACCGATCCGTCCTGTAACGTTTTTCGCCTCAAAGGGTAGCTCTGGGTCGGGAATACCGCACCCCTCGGCACACCTAACCAGACTCTGGGTTGTTATTGGTGCGCTGGCAATCTTTGATTGCTCCATTAGAAGGCAGAGGAAATATATGTCGTGTGTGAAAACGATGACTTGGCGATGCGCCGATTCGGCCGCTAAACGCTTTGCCACAAGCCCACGTCGAAGATGGTCTAGTGAAGACACGGGGTCATCGAAGATGATTCCGCCCCGACTGCCGCCCAAGCCAACTTCGGCCAAGAAGGACCCGATGGCAACGGCCCGTTGTTCACCTTCGCTGAGAATATCACCAGGGCTCCGGCGTTGTGGGAACTCTAGTCTCAGCTTATGCAAAGCCCTGCCTCTTTCCGAACGGCTCTGCAAGGAAACGCTAAGGTCACCTGCACCCAGTGCCTTGAACTCGCGGTTGAGGGCCGCAGCCAGCTCTTGGGATACGACCTTCTCAGCTAACTCCGCAGACTTGAGAGAAATGGCATTAGTCTTCACAGCCGCCAGGCAATTAGTGAGCTTCGCTTGATGGCTTAGCCGCGACACTGCGGTGATGACGCTTTCCTTAATTTGGTTCAACTTGACCCGCGCATCCAACTCGTCAAACTGCCGCTGAAGGGCGGCGCGTGCCTGTTCGTCTGAGGCTGCCTCCAAGGTATCTGCTTGAGCATTAAGCGAGGCAACTAGTGTCTGTAGGCGGAGCGCCGGATTGATCAAGTCAGTTTCAGCGTCGCCCCACTGATTTGACTCCACCGCCGTTTTGATGGCGCTATGGCGGGCGGCTATTGCCTGCTCGAAAGCGCGCGTATCAATAGCAAGTTGAGGGTCCAATGCCTCGATCTCGCCATAAGTAACGTCGTCTAGATTGAGGGCCAAGACGTGGGCAGCAAACGGATCGTACTTCGCGTCCAAGGCCGTCCGGCATGCGTGTGCGTTTTTCTGGGCATCGTTTTGGATGAACGCCTCGAAGCGTAACAGGCGATCCGCCCCTTCGGCCAAGGGCTGTTGGCATAGAGGACAGAGGGCTTCAACACCCAATTTGGGAAACGACTTATCCGGATGCGCTTGAAGTGCGAACCTACGGGCGGCTTCGAATAAGGCCCGCCACGCTTCGCCACCGGTGCCCGGCAGCATGCTGGCATCTTCCCTAAATTGATTAGCAGAGAGATCAGCCGCTGCTTTCGCTATCTGGTAGCTGTCGGCCAACCCACGAAGGGTTTCAACGACACCTTTGTCAATCAGCGCTGCCTTATCAGCGGCGTTATGAGCAATGTTGGAGATACGGCGGGCCTGTAAGCGTAAATGGTTGGCCTTTTCCTTAGGGTTATTCTCCTTCAGACTATTGCCAAGTTCGATATGTTGGGCCAGCTCTTCTGTGGTCATGGTCGCCAGTGCTTCAATTTGGGCCGTTGTCGTCTCCGGAGACAGGTTAGCAATTAGTTCACCGACTTTAGTGTCTCCGTGGAGAGACTTAAACGCCAAAGGATCAACCTTATACTGTGAACGCTCGATTTCAATCATTGACTTCAACTGTATACAAACGCTAGCCAATCCCTCCAATACATCCAGACCGTAAGGTATATAAGAGAAGTCATCCTCATCGTCGAGGTATGCGCGCGCGCATCGCGAGTCAAAGATGGCGAGCGATGACAGTTCGGGCGGTGGCGTCTTGCCATTTATCCAGTGCACGTCCTCTTCTACGCCATTGACCGCGATTTCAAAAACGGCCTTAGCCATTCCGTCTTGGTCTATAGATTGATTGGCATTAGGATGAATAGGCTCTCCTTGGTCACGTGCACGGCACGCGCGTTTGAGCACTCTAGAATAGCCTGATTTCCCAGAGCCATTATCACCATAGATGACTGTCAGCCCGGTGTTTCCTATGGGCAACCGTTTGCTTTCGGCAATAGCATTCACATTCCTCATGTTCTTAATAGCAAGGAGTTCAACATGTACAGCCTCCTCGCGCAAAGCAGGAATATGATCGTCAGCGAGGGGTCGGGCCGTTCGGCCCTCAGCATCAGGAATCCCGTGTGCTGTTTTGAGCAAGGCGTACAGATCTTTCAGGTCGCCTGGAGAAAGAGTTTGCTTTGCCAGCAAGCGCGCTATAGCATCGCTCTCCCATGAAGGCAAACCTTTGGACCAATTCAATATTTCTTGGAGTATAGTCATGCTTCTCTACCTTGATAAGGTATTAAAATCAGGGTGGGTTTGTTAACTAGCTTATTGCCTACCCCAGCGCCTCGTCCCTCCATCTTCTTACCGCCATCACGTCAAACCTCTTCCCCTCGAAGACGATCTGCCTAACGGTCTTCTTGCCGTTGTCGCTGGCGGCCTTCAGCCAGTCACGCACTTCCATCCAGCGTATCTCGCCCTTGGAATTGCGGATGACCAGCATCACCGGGAAGGCCTGCTCCCTCCAGTAGGTGGCGTGGCGGTCATCCTTGATATCAAAGACCTCGGTGCCGTCGCTCTTGCGCGCCCGCACATAGGAATCGCCAGACTTGAGTTGCAAATACACCTTGCGGCCCGTGGCCTGGCCAGCGTCGGTCTTGAACTCTATCTCCATGTCTATTCCATGGTCGCTGACGCTGAACTCGCGGCATAACTGCCCGGCCAGGGCCACGGTGGAGATCACCTCGCCAACCAGCACGCGCTCCTTGCTCTCGCTGTCGAGCCCGGCTTGCGACCGCTTCTCCAGGTCGAGCACCTGTCGCCTTGTCTCCTCGCTGGCGAAAAGCTCCTCCATCTCGTCCCACAGCGGCACGCGCTTCTCGCAGTCTGCGCAGATAATGCTCTTCTTGCCCTCGGCCAGCTTGCGCATGGCAACATCGCGGTTCCCGACAGGCGTACCGCACTGTTGGCACACATAGTGCCGCAGGCGAACCACGTCCTTGGCATGGCGCAAGAGGTGCTCATGGACATACTTGCTGAAGATCATCTTCTCGCCCACCGGGATGGCGGGGTCGAAATACACCTCCAGTTCGCCCGAGCCCTCGAATTTACGGGAAAGCATGACTCCCATGGGCTTGCCAGTGAGGGTCTTGAAATCGGCGGCGTAGCGCCAAAGCTGGTCTTGCTGGAAGGGGCCGGCATAGTGCATGCGCACCACCAGCGTGGCATATATCTCGTCCATGAAGCCGCTGAAACGGTAGCTCACCAGCACCGCTGGATGATCCCCCAGGTCCGGGCGTTCGCGCCGGTAGTAGCTGGGGAACACCAGCATGGCCCCCTGCCTGGTGTTCTCGCGTAGGCACAAACCCCGCGCGACCAAGGTTCGGTGCATGGCGAGAAGGACGATACGCTCATCGTCCTCGGGCAGGCGTTCCATGGATGCGTGGTAATCAAGCTCGCCACGCAATACCCGCTCTTCCGGCAGGCAGCCGCGCTCGTGCTCGTCCTGGCGGATGGTGCGGATCACCGCCTGGGCATAGGCGTTGATCACCTCCGGCTGCAAGAGCACCCAACCGCCAAAGCCCAGCTCCCACACCACGCCCGGGCCGGCCAACAGGCTGATAACGGTCTTGAGCTCGGCGTCGTTGAAGCGCCGGCCCTCGTCCAGCAGGCGCAATTGCAGGGTCTCGCGCAGCTCGTTGAAGCGCATCAGCACCCGGCCCTGGTCCTTGAGCCGAACAATCTCCTCCTTAAGGCGCTTGAACAACAGCGGCGAGGAGCGCTTGGTAATCTCATCCCAGGGGATGCCCTCGATGATGGCCTGTTTCAGGTCATCACAGCCGATGTTCTCCTTGGCGCTGGTCTCCAAGAAGCGGGCATAGCCGCGCTCCTGGGCGAAGGCCTCGATCTGCCCCCGGCTGGCGGCGCGTAGGCCCCCGGCGTCCACGCGCCCGGCCGCCAGCAGCTTGCTGAACTTCTGGTGCGAGGCCCGTTGCAGGTCGCGGTCCCAGATGCCCAGGGTTTCGAAGATATCATCCTTCTGGCCATCGAAGACCAGCACCGCCAGGGCCGTCTCGTCCATGTAGAGCTGGTGTATCAGGCGCTGGTCGGCCTGTCCGCCGAAGTCCCACAGCCAGATCTCGCGCTCCAGGCCGTTGCCGGGAGCAACCGGCAGCTTCCACTGCGTGGCCCAGGCGCCCACCGTGGAGTCGCTGGGCTCCCATTTTTTGCGAGCCAGGCGCATGGAGAGCCCCGTCTTACCCGCGCTGGTCTCGCCCACCAGGAGGACCTTGGCGTTGGTGTACTGCACCTGCTCCTGGGCCGGCGTTGAAGGTGGCGCGCCGGCTTCGCCCGCCGCGCTGCCTATTCCTGATAGGTCCCACACCCTGAGGGTATTGTCCCAGCTTGCCGAGACCGCCCGCTGGCCATCGGGGGTCAAGGAAACGGCCCTAACCCAATTTGAGTGTCCTTCCAGGGTGTGGAGGCATTTTCCTCGCTCCAGGTCCCAAACCCTGAGGGTACCGTCCCGGCTTGCCGAGACCGCCCGCTGGCCATCGGGGGTCAAGGAAACGGCATAGACATCACCCGAGTGTCCTTCCAGGGTGTGAAGGCATTTGCCTCGCTCCAGGTCCCAAACCCTGAGGGTATGGTCAAAGCTTGCCGAGACCGCCCGCTGGCCATCCCTGGTCAAGGAAACGGCCCTGACATAACCCGAGTGTCCTTCCAGGGTGTGAAGGCATTTGCCTCGCGCCAGGTCCCACACCCTGAGGGTATCGTCAAAGCTTGCCGAGACCGCCCGCTGGCCATCCAAGGTCAAGGAAACGGCTAAGACTTCACCCGAGTGTCCTTCCAGGGTGTGAAGGCATTTGCCTTGCTCCACGTCCCAAACCCTGAGGGTCTTGTCACCGCTGACCGAGACCGCCCGCTGGCCATCCCTGGTCAAGGAAACGGCAGAGACCCAACGCGTGTGTCCTTCCAGGGTGTGAAGGCATCTTCCTCGCTCCACGTCCCAAACCCTGAGGGTCTTGTCAGAGCTTGCCGAGACCGCCCGCTGGCCATCCAAGGTCAAGGAAACGGCCCTGACATCACCCGAGTGCCCTTCCAGGGTGTGAAGGCATTTGCCTCGCTCCACGTCCCAAACCCTGAGGGTCTTGTCACCGCTGACCGAGACCGCCCGCTGGCCATCCCTGGTCAAGGAAACGGCCCAGACTTCACCCGAGTGTCCTTCCAGGGTGGTTAGGCATATTGCCTTTTGCAGGTCCCAGACTTTGAGAGTTCGGTCATTGCTTGCGGAGACAGCGCGGTTGCCATCCCTGGTCAAGGATACGGCCCTGACCCAACTCGAGTGTCCTGCCAGGGTGTGAAGGCATAGGGGGGGTGAGGCGGGGTGCGCTTTGGGGCCGGGGCTGCCAGCGCGCCTTGTGCCACCTTTCGCTAATAGTTTCCTCGCACGACCCGCGCTGCCGGGCGGGGAGGGCTCGGCCTGGGCCTCGCCCGCTTGGTAGACGTCAAGCGCTTCCCCTGGCTGTGGCCCGGCCGGCGGTCGGCAGGCCTCCACCAGCTTGCCGTATGCCTGCTCGCGATCCCCAGGCAGCCAGCTGATATAGAGAAACTGCGCCAGAGAGCCCTTGATGGGCGCCTCGTCAAGCCGTAGCGGAATGAAGCGGCGCTCCCTATTCAGGGGATCGCGGAAGCGGAAGGTGCCCGACTCCAACCGCACCCAGTCGGCGCCAAAGGCCTCCGCCGACATGCACAGCACCAGCACCCGCGAGTGCTCCAGCCCTTCCTCGATCTTGGCCGGGATGCTGTCGCCGGCCTTGATCTCCCAGGCGTCCAGCCACACGCGCAGGCCATCCGCCCTCAGGCGCTCTGCCACCTCATGCACGACCTTCTTGTCCTTGGAGCTGTAGCTGATGAAGACGTCGTATTTGAACTCGTCGGCCATGCCTCACCCCTCCCGCCTCGCCCTCACTCCCCCTCTTCCCCACACCCCTTGGCTTCCCCCAGAAAGCTCACCACCACCAGCCGCACCAGCCGGCCTTTCCAGGCCATCGTCCGTCCTCGGCTCTCCACCTCCAGGCAGCCGCCGCCAGCGGTGCGTACGCTATAGCGCAACGAATCGCCGCCGGGCGCCTGCAAGGCGCGTTCCAGCAGGGGGTGGTCTCGTTCGGCCACCAGGGACCGCGCATGGCGGCCCGCCAGGCAGGCATAGCCCAGCGTCGCGGCCGCTTTCTGGCTGGCCCAGAGAATCACGCCGCGATCATGGATGAAAGTGGGGCAGATACTTTCAGGCAACCGCAGGGACCGTCCTTCCCGACGAGCCCACAGGTTTATGGGTTCGCTTTCCCCCCCAAGAGGCGGCTTGGCTAGCCTCCTTCCCCGTTCGGCCCCCAGGCGACCTTGCGCGGCGAGTCCTTGTTCTGCTCTTCCGTAACAGGGGTCGGCTCGCTTACCCCCTCCACTTCGTTGATCAGCCGGCGAACGCCTGAGCTGATTTGCTCCAAGGCCTCCGGGCGGCGCATCACTGTGCGCCGCATCCAGGCTTCCATCTCGGTGATGAATAGCTCAAGCTCCCGTTCCTCAGAAGATGCCTCATGGTGTGCCAGGGGTTGGATAGGTGCAGATGGAGGGGAAGCTTGGAGACTGGGTTCTGAGAAAGAATCGCAGGGCTCGCTCCCTTTGAGCAGCCAGTCAGTTGACACTCCTAATACGGAGGATATTGAGGTCAGATGCTCGCTACCAGGTAGGGATAACCCGTCTAGCCAGCGCTTGGCGGTACCGTCCGAAACTCGGGCGTCACGGGCAAAGACGGTCCATTTGCCCTTGTATTTATTAGAGATCGCCAACTTAAGTCGGCGGCTAACTTGCTGTTTCAGATCGTCCAAGCATAATTCTCTAAAAAAAGAGGTTTGGGGCTTGACAGCCGCTCTAAATAAAGAGTATTCCTGTAACCGTAACACGCGGCCACCGCCGCGCCGAGCAACCGGCACCCAGCAGACGAGGTCACGATGGACTTAACCACCGGCACACACTGTAACCCTTCACGGGTTCTGGGGTCAATCCTGCGCAGCTCGCCGGCCAGCCCGGGCCACAAGGTCCGCGCGGCCCTGATCCTGATGCACGGCGACCGCGAAAGCCAGGGCACCCTGGCCCGCCGCCTGGGCTATCCCCGCGAGTACCTGGTGGGTGTGATCTCCGGCAAGCGCGTCAGCGCGCCGGCCCGCCAGGCCGTGGCCACCTACCTGGGCGTGGAGGAAGCGGACATCTGGGCACGGGAGGCCCGGCGGGTGGAAGGCGAGGCAGCGGCGCCCCGAGTGGGCGCGCCGGATGGCGCGGGGAGTCTCTAGCCATATGCCGCGCGCCCTGCCCATGTACCCAGCCTGCCACAGGCCCGCCGGCCAGGTCATCCTAGCCGTTGCCTGGGAGATTCCGATATGAAGGGCATCCCCGACGACCGCGCCACCCTCATCAATGCCGGCGCCATCATCCCGGACCTGCACCGCGTGCTCATTGGCCAGCCCGGCGCCATCGAGCGCGTCTGCCTGGAGCTGGGCGGGCTCAACTACCAGACGGTCTACAGCCAGGTGGCCGGCCAAACCAAGGGCCTGCCCCTGGACACCCTGCGCGCGGCCCATTTCGTCACGGGGTCCCATGTGCTGGAGCGCCACCTGTTGTGGCCGGGCCGGCGTTCGGTGCCCGACGTGCCCGCCAGTCTCACCACCATGGACCCGGAGCGCGAATGCGGTGACGTGGGAATCGCGGCCGCCCGCCTGCATGACGCCGTGCGCCGGGCCGCCGATGACGACAACATCAGCGCCGAAGAGGACGCCACCATCAGGCCCCTGGTGGAAGCGGCCATGAAGGAACTGCAAGACGTGCTGGCCCTCCTGGACGCGGCTCGCGCCCGGGGCGGCCGGCTTGACTAGCGGAGGGACACCCCGGCTTTACCGCCGGGGACGACGACAGGCATGAACCTTTAAGAGGGCTGGGCGAGGGGGTGTCCAGATGGGGGTCTGGCAAACCCAAGCCCTAGCCCGGGACCAAAACCCGATGCGCTTCTTTTTTAATCAAACTCGGGACCGAGGATAGGCAGACCATGGACCCCGTGTACCTGGCACCTGACCCCGACCAACCCGGCGGCCTGCTCTGGCGGACCCAAGCCGAGGCGGCCACTCCGGACGACATCGGGGACGTGTTTCAACGTTTCTGCCACCTGCATGGCATTACGCCCAAGCTGGCCGTGGCACTCGCCAACATCTGGCTGAGACAGGAGCAGATCACACTCCTTCAAGCAAGGCATGCAGGTCCTCCACGGTCAAACGGCGGGTCTCCTCCGGTGTCCAATGGTACTTGTCCGCAAAATAACGCACCAACGCATCCATGCCGCTGAGGCCGGAATACCCATTTTGCTTGGCCAGCGCGTCAGCCTGGCGCCAGGTCTTATTGACTTTGGTCTGAGGCGCGGCCCCACGCGGGGCCGCATGGCGTCAACCCTAAAGGGCTGGATGAGTTGGCTGTCAGATGGGGGTCTGACTCCTCTCACCCCTCCCGGGAGACTCCAACCATGAACTGGAGCGGCTGGCGAAGCCTGTCGGAGTTGCGCTTGTGGCTGGCGGCCTATGGCCCTGGCGCGCGCCTGGTTGACGTGCTGCGCCGCGAAGCCATTGTTGAGGCCAGGCCATGCTAGCGGAAGCCCTGTAGCCATGCGGGTTATCGCGGTAGGCAATCAAAAGGGCGGCGTGGGCAGGCCATGAACCCCGTGTACCTGTCACCAGACCCCGACAACCCAGGCGGCCTGCTGTGGCGCACCCAAGCCGAGGCAGCCAACCTGATAGTTTCCGACGGCTTGGCCAGGCTTCGCGCGGCGGGGCTGACGGTGGCCATGGATGCAGGTCACTTGCGCAAGGCTTTGGGCCAGGGGTTTCACGTGACAGACCCCGAAACAGGGACCACATTCGCCGATTGCCCTGGCCTGGTGGTGCCATGCGCGGCTTCGCCCCAACCTGGGTCCTCATTCGCCCAATCCGATAGTCGATATGATGGTGACCATCTCCTACGGGGGAGCAAGTAGCCATGCGGGTTATCGCGGTGGGCAACCAAAAGGGAGGCGTGGGCAAGACCACCGTGGCCCTCAACCTGGCAGCCTGTTTGGCCCTGGCGGGCCGGCGTGTCTTGCTGGTTGACCTGGACCCCCAGGGCAACCTGGCTCATGGCCTGGACCTTGAGCCGGGTAGCCATCGCGGAGCCCATCGCTTGTCCGATGCCTTGCTTGAGGGCGCGCCCCTGGGCCAGGCCATCCGGGCCACGGCGGTGCCCGGCCTGGAGTTGGCCGCCGACGACGGCATGGCCCTGGAAACAACCGAGGCCCGGCTTTGCGAACGCCTGGACGGCCTGGAGGCCCTGGGCGCCGCGCTCAAGGACCTTGATTTTGACTACGCGGTTGTGGATTGCCGGCCCAGCCTGGGGCCTTTGACCTTTGGTGCCATCCGGGCCGCTGATTTGCTCATAGTGCCCATCGAGGCGGGCCGCTACGCCCTAGAGGGCCTGGCCCGGGTCCTTGGTTCAATGCGCTTGCTGGCCAGGGGCCAGGAACATCTCAAGCCTTATCGCCTGTTGATCAACAAGCACAACCCCCGCCGCGCGGTGACGGCCTGGCTGGATGGGCAACTGACCGGGTCAGCCTCGGCTCTGCTGCAAACCCGCATTCGCCAGAGCGAAGCCATCAACCAGGCGGCCATCATGCAAAAGCCAGTGGCCCTCTACGCGCCGCGTAGCGCGGGCGCCGTGGATTTCCGCGCCTTGGCTGCCGAGGTGGAGGCGATATGCCCGGCCTAGCGGACAAGCTGGCCAGCAAGGGCACCGGCCTGGATGCCGGCCCGGGCGGCGCGCCCATGCCTCTGGATGGCCCCGGCGCCGGGCGCTTCCTGGAGATCGATCCGGCGCGCATCGAGGCCAACCCCCACCAGCCCCGCCGCGAATTCGACCCCCAGGCCCTGGAGGCCCTGGCCGCCAGCATCAGTGAGCATGGCTTGCTGGAGCCGCTCTTGGTGCGCCTGGAAGGCGGCCGGGTGATCTTGGTGGCCGGCGAGCGACGCTTGCGGGCGGCCCGGATGGCCGGCCTTTCGCGGGTACCTTGCACGGTCACCGCTGGCGATCCCGCTATCCTGGCCTTGATCGAGAACCTGCACCGCCAAGACTTGACCCCCCTGGAGGAGGCCGAGGCTTACCACCGCCTGCAACAAGAGCGGGGCTTCAGCTTGGCTGACCTGGCCCAATTGGCGGGCAAGGCCGTCAGCACCGTCTCGGAGATCCTCAGCCTGGCCAAGCTGCCGGCGCCGGTAAAGCAGGCCGCAGGGACCGCGCCGGGCAGGTTCCCTCAAAGGCTGTTGGTGGAGCTGGCCAAGATGGCGCCCGGCCGGGCCGAGGAGTTGGCCCAGGAGGCCGCGTCCGGCGGTCTTAGCGCCGAAAAGGTGCGCGCGCAAAGGCCCAAGCGCCAGCCCTCCCAGGCCGGCCCCGAATTTCGGCGCGCCGAAATTTCGGAGACCTCCCAGGCCGACCCCAAGCCCCGCCGGTCTGAGGAAGGCGGCTCGGAGGTGTCCAGGGTGGACGCCCTATTTCGGCGCGCCGAAATGCTGGCCGGGGAGCTCTTGGGTGTGAACCTGCACGGCCTCAACTACCGTCAGCGGGTATTGGCCGGCCACAGCCTGCGGCCCCTGGCCCGGGCCTGCCAGCGATTCCTCGACTTTCTGCAAGAGACAATTCTGGAAGACAGCCAGCGCTGGACGCCGGAACTTCGCGCCAAGCTGCTGGACCTGGTTCGCCAGCAGGGCATTACCCAGGCCCGCGCGGTCCTGGGCCGCGAGCTTCACGAGGATGGCCAACCCCTGCACCCCAGCGAGTTGGCCGCGCAATTGGCCTTGGCCCGCCAGGAGGCCTCAACCTCGGCCGGAACGGAAGGCCAACCTGGCGATGCTGGCGAATAAGCCTAGGAAAGGCGTGGCGGGGGAGTCGGGTGGATACCCGATGAACCCACCCCAGCCGGGAGTCAAAGGGTTATGAGCAGAACCGCGATTCCAACAGGCCAAGCGTGGCCCGCAATTCCGCCTGAGTTGGCCAGCGAGGCCCCTGGATTGCCCCGTGTGTTTCTGGTGGAGGCTGGCGAGCAATCGCCACGCCTAGACGCACTCGCCGTGGACCCCTTGCGCCCGGAGACTTGGCGATCTATTATTGGCCCCCAAACCGACTACAGTCCCCCCGAGGCGGGGGCCGTGGCTCTTACCCCTGCCCCCCAGGGATTGAGCCCGGCCCCCGCCTCCCCCTTAAACATCAGCTCACTAGCTGCCCACGGCCTGGCCATGGTGGGCAGGCTGTTCCTTAGTATGTCCATCATCGCGGCCTTGGGCGGCAAGGGCTGCGCCTGATGGCCGTCCTAAGCCGCGAAGCCTCGGCCGAGGTCAGGCCTTGTTGAACCTGGCCACCCATGATCCGCTGGCCGCCCTGGAGCTGGCGAGCTTCCCGGACTCCGTGGAGCCCTCGCTGGACTATCTGGAGGCCCCCCGGCGCCGGCCTCGGCTCAAAGCTGAAAAGCTCGCTAATCTCACCTGGCCAGCCTCCACTTCCATACGCCTG
>JACRDC010000043.1 GCA_016218705.1 Desulfarculus sp. | reverse complement strand
GGCCGCCGCATAGGGGGGGCGCACGGCGGCTCGCGAGGGGAAATCCCCTCCGGGCTACGCCCTCCGGGGATTCCCCCTCGCGCAAAAAACCGGACAGTTTATGTGCTACTACACCGGACAGTTCTATTTGTTGACAACAGCGTAGGAAGGGCGGCGGAGGTTGGGTCAGAATCTCTGACATAATCCTTGACAACTTTTTAATGTAGATTAGTATATGTATAACTTCTCACTACATATATTAGTGACAAAATTGTGGACAACATCTTAGTCAAAAAAGTCATGACCTTCAAGTCGGGGCAGTTCGTCTTCAGCCGCCTCTACGACCGCCAGACCCTGGACAGGCTTTTCCTGGAGGCCCGGGTACTCAAGGAGACCGTGGCCGACCTGCCGGTGCTGCCCTGGCTGGCCTCCAAGCTGGAAGAGGAGGCCATACGCCGCTCCATCCACAGCACCGCCGCCCTGGAGGGCAACCCGCTCAGCGAGGAACAGGTGGGCGATGTGCTCTCTGAGGACGATCAACAAAAGACCGCCAGCCAGTCTGAAGTGGAGATTCATAATCTTAAATTAGCCTACCACGTGTGCAAGTCTCTGCTGATCAAGGGACCCTACCGTTTGCTGGACGAGGATTTAATAAGTGATTTTCACAAGTTTATTACAATAAATATTGAACACCCCCACAACAGGCCCGGCAGCTACCGCGACCATTTAGTCAAGGTCGGCGACAAGGAGCACGGCGGCGTCTACACCCCGCCCAAGATCAGGGCTGACATCGAAACCCTCATGAAGGAATTCATCGCCTGGATCAACGGCGAGGAGTTATTGGCCGAGGAACCCGTCGTGCGCGCGGCCCTGGCCCACTTTCATCTGGCCAAGATTCACCCCTTCAGCGACGGCAACGGCCGCACCGCCCGCCTGGTGGAGGCCCTGTGCCTGCAAGCCCATGGCCTGGGGCATGTGCCGGCCATGCTCTCCAACTACTACTACCGCCATCCCGATGACTACTACTGGGCCTTTTCCCGCTCGGAGCGCAATCCAGAACACGACGTCACGCCATTTATCCAGTTCGTGCTGCGAGCCTTCATCGCCGCCCTGTACGACATCAAGGACCGCATGACCAGCGCCATACGTCAATTCGCCCTACGGGAGCACGTGGCCAGGTTGCGCCAAGCCAAGGAATTGACCCAGAGGCAGTTGTCGCTGCTGACGCTGTTGCTGGATTCGGGCCAGGACTTTTCCTTGCCCGACCTCTTTCGCGACCCCAAGCTGGCCATCATCTACCGTGACGTCTCCGAGCGCACCGCCCGGCGCGACCTGGAGCGCCTGCTCAGGCTGCGGCTGCTCAAGGAGCAAGGCCCCGCCCGCTATCGCCTCGACGACAAGGCCCTGGGTTAACTCTAGGCCGTTTGTCGCCCCTGAACCTCCGCCTTCCTTCCCTTTATCAGCGAGCCCAGCCCAGTGAAAATGAAGGCCATGGCCGCGCCCAGGTGGATGAGCCCCAGGGCCATGAACAGGTCCGGCGGCAGGTACACCCCGGCGTTGCGCGCCACCTTGCCCGCGCCGGTGACCATCAGCACCGCCAAGAGCGTCCAGCCCCAGGCCCCCCGCGGCCCCCAGGACCACCAGCCGCCGGCCTGGCGGGCCTTGAGGCCCAGGCGCCAGGCCATCAGTGCCAAGAGCAGGGCCCCGGCCAGGTAGTGCAGGTTGCTGGTGATGAAAAAGTCCTCGCTCCAGGCCATGCCCGGCAGGTCGGCCAGGTAATAGCGCTTCATCATGGGCAACTGGGCCATGCCGCTGAAAACCAAGAGCCCCGTGGCCAGGCCGTAGAGCCAGCGCGCCGGGCGTCCTCCGGGGGTGAGGTCATGGATGCTCATGAAAGGCCTCCCTTCTGGGCTTCAGCCGGCGAGGCCGGGGGCGCCGCGCTGGCGGCCAACTTGCGGGTCTTGCCGAGGAAGCGTCCCAGCCCGGCGGCCAGGCCGGCCAGGGGGGCCACGGCCAGGGCCAGGGTGAGGTTCTTGGCGTCGGCCATGCTGTCCTTTACCGGCCCCAGGTGCGGCCGCCCCAGGTTGCCGGCCTCGGGCCTGCGCCCGGCCTTTTGCTCGGCGGCGCGGTCCTTTTCTGCCCGCTCCTGGTGGTCCTGGAGCAGGGCCGCGTTTATTTCCTTGAAGGGCAGCGGTGCCACGTAAATGGTGTTGGTGCCGCCGTTCTCCATGAGGCCGTAGACGTAGTCGCGCCACTTCTCGGGGCTGGCGCCGTCCTTGTGGGCCATGTCGCGGGCCAGGGCCTCGGCCTTGCCCTCCTGCTCCCGTCGGGGGCCGATGGACTGCACCTGTTGGGGGCAGGCCTCGATGCAGCGGGGAGCCTGGCCCTGGGCCAACAGCGGCAGGCAGCGGTGGCACTTGCGCATCACGCCGTTGCCCATGTACTGGGGCATGAGGCTCAGGTACAGGCCCACGCCGGATTGGCGCTGGGGGATGTGCCAGGGGCAGACGTTCTTGCACTTGGCCCCTCCCAGGCAGACGTCCTGCTCGATGTGCACCGCCCCGTTGCTCTCGGTCTGGCAGGCGCCGAAAGGACACAGGTTGGAGCAGGGCGGGTTGGAGCAGTGCATGCAGCGCCGGGGCAGGTGCAGCTCCACCTGGCGGCCCTGGTGGGGCACCTCCAGGTGCTCCAGGTACAGGAAGTTGTAGGGCGTCAGCCTATCCTGCACGTCCTTGCGCCTTGACCAGTCCTCGATGGGCACCCGGGGCGGTAGGGAACGGGGGATAGGCCCCGCCGGGTCGGGCAGGCCGGCCTGCCACTGCTCGCGGCAGGCCTCCACGCAGGCCTCGCAGCCGATGCACTTGCTAAGGTCCAGCAGCGTGCACAACTCGCCGCCCTGGCTGGCCTGCACGGCCTGGGGCAGGGCCAGGCCAGTGGCGGCCAGGCCGGCGGCGGCGGTCAGGCCGGTCTTGAGGAAGGCGCGTCGAGAAATATTCTGGGCCATGGTCAATGCTCCCGCGAACGAACGGCTGTGGGCTTCATCACCTGCTCTCAGGATAAGCAAGGGGCGTGCCCAGGGGCACTACTGCAAAATATCCTGAATTACGCATTAGATAGCCTACGATAACCTGGGTGGCGGCGGTTAATTAACGATTAACATGCTAATCGCGTTAATCTAGTCCTCCATTCCCAAACGCTTGAGCCGCTTCCAGAAGGTCACCCGGCTGACCCCCATGAGCTCGGCGGCCTTGGCCTTGTGCCCCCCGCTGGCCCGCAGGGCTTCCAGTATCTCCTGGCGCATCTCCTCATCGCTGGCCTGGGGCCGGCCCGGGGGGGCGCTGGGCCGGGCCGGGGCGCCAGCCGGACCCAGCACCGTGGCCGGCAGGTGCTGGGGCTGTATCTCGCCGGAGCGGCAGGTGACAAAGGCGTACTCCATGGCGTTGATAAGCTCGCGCACGTTGCCCGGCCAGGCGTACTGCATCAGGCGGTCCAGGGCGGACGCGCTGACCCCGCTGATGGCCTGGCCAGAGCGCAGGGACAGGCGCTCGATAAAGGCCTGCGCCAGCAGGGGTATGTCCTCGGGGCGCTCGCTCAGGGACGGCAGGCGGATGGGTATGACGTTTATGCGGTAGTAGAGGTCCTGGCGGAACTTGCCTTGGGCCATCAGCGCCGCCAGGTCCTGGTTGGTGGCCGATATGATGCGCACGTCCACCTTGATGGGCTCCTGGGAGCCCACGCGCTCGATCTCGCCCTCCTGCAAGACGCGCAATAGCTTGACCTGCACGGCTGGCGGCAGGTCGCCGATCTCGTCCAGGAACAGGCTGCCGCCGTGGGCGGCTTCGAAGCGGCCCTTGCGGGTGCGCTCGGCGCCGGTGAAGGCCCCCTTCTCGTGGCCGAAAAGCTCGCTCTCCAGGAGCGCCGGGTTCAGGGCCGCGCAGTTGACCTTGATGAAGGGGCCCCCCTGGCGCGGCGAGCGGCGGTGGATGGCCGCCGCGGCCAGCTCCTTGCCGGTGCCGCTCTGGCCCAAAATCACCACCGGGGCCTGGCTCTGGGCCGCCGCCTCCAGCAGGTCGAAGACCTCGGCCATGGCCTTGGACTCGCCCAGGAGGCCCTCGAAGCCGTAAGAGCGGTTGAGTTCCCGCCGCAGGCCGTTGATCTGGCGGTCCTTGTCCACCACCTCGCTGATGTCGGTGAGCGTCTCCACCCCGCCGATGACCCGGCCGTGGGCGTCGTGCAGCACGGTGGCGTTTTTCAGCAGGTGCACGGCCTGGCCGTCCTTGCGCTTGACCGTGCAGCGCCGGTTGGTCACCCGGCCGTCCTCGAACAGGCGGCAGGCCAAGCGGCCATCGGGGTTGGTGCAGACCAGGCAGGTCTCGGACTCGAAGATGGAGCAGGGCCGGCCCAGCACCTCCTGGCGGCGGTAGCCGGTGATGCGCTCGGCGGCCTGGTTGATAAAGACCACCACCCCGCTGGTATCCACGATGAACAGGCCCTCGGCCATGGTGTCCACCACCGACTGCCAGTAGAGGTGACACTGCTCGCTGGTTATGTCCTGGCTCACCGCATGCTCCTTGCTAATGGCCCACGTTAATTAAACGTTAACACGCCGGGGGCCATGGCACAACCCAACGGACAACCATCCAGCATCACGGCATATTTTTTATCAGCCCGCCGGGGGTACGCTTCTTGCCTTACCCCAGGGCAGAGGATTTGGCCATGGAAAGCTCTTCCCCTCCCCTGTTGGACCTGCGCGGCGGCGACTCGCCGGTGCTGGCCCTGTTGGTGCGCCAGGCCCTGAGTGGCCTGGCCCCCGGCCAGCACCTGGAGGTTTTGCTGACCAGCCCCCGCTGGGCTCGTGACCTGCCGGTGATCGTGCGCCGGGCCGGCGACCGCTGCCTGGGCTGCCGGGAGACGGGGGAAGGGTTTAGCCTGCTGCTGGCCCGGGGCGGACCGCCCGCCCCTTGACCCGCCTTGGCACCTGGGCCGGATTTTTTGGGCGGGCATCTTGACCTGTCTACCGCTTGATAGTGCAGCCTTGACCTTGACTGATCTTTCCGCAGCCAAGCATCAAGGAGGCATGACCATGAAAAACAATCTGTTGCTGGGCCTGGGCCGCTGCATGCTGCCCCTCCCCGCCGCCCTCTGGCAGCGGGGGGTGGCCCGGGACGCGCGGCGCCTGGGTGCCAGCCTGGGCTTCATGTCCGCCGAACACCACCGGGTGCGTAACCTGGCGGTCGGGGAGATCATGGCCACCGGCCGACCCTTGCCCGCCCAGGCCATTGCCCAGCGCTTGGGCCTGTCTGGGGCGCGGACAGTCGCCATCCTGAAGGACCTGGAAAGGCGCATGACCTTTCTGTTCCGGGACGCCCAGGGGGCGGTGTCCTGGGCCTATCCGGTGACCGCCGACAAGACCCCGCACCTGGTGGATTTGGACAGCGGCCAGCAGGTCTTCGCCGCCTGAGCGGTGGACGCTCTCGCGGTGCCCTTCGTGCAAGGGCGACTGAGCGGCCAACCGGCAAAGGGACTCATCACCACCCAATGCGCCCACAGCCAACGGGCGATGCACATAGCCATGGACAGCGCCCTGAACTTCAGGGTGGCCGAGCCAGGGGCCCGTCCCCTGATCTTCGCGCCCCTCAAGGTGGTCCAGCCCGGGGCGCCCAGCATCATCGAGGGGTTCTGACGCAAATCGGTGTTCTTCTGGTCAGAAGAACAGGCCCGTCAGCACCGCCGTCAAGCGGGCGTGGTACCCGGAACCTACCTGACCCTGGCCCAGGGTGCCTGGGTTACTCCCTTGATTCAGGGGGCGCTCTTTCCCCGTCCCGGGCTAGAATAGGAGCCTGTCGGAGTAACACTACGACAGGCTCCTAGGGCGGGCCATGGACGGCCCGCCGAAATCACGCCTAATTCCTATTTGGCGTGGTTTCGGAAGCTTGCCAAAATTTACTTTTGGCAAGCGCCAAGAGGAGAAAGCCATGGATGGCTTTCTCCGACACACTCATAGGGGCACCGCCCGGTCCGCCCTGGGCCGGGGCCTCCTGGAGGTGCTGAGCATGGCGCACAACTTCACCTACACCGTGGGCAGACTGGCCAAGCGCTTCGGGCTGTCGCGCAGCACTCTGCTGTACTACGACTCCATCGGCCTGCTCAAGCCCTGCCTGCGCAGCAAGGGCGACTACCGCCGCTACGGCCCGGAAGACGCCCGCCGCCTGGAGCAGATATGCCTCTATCGCCAGACCGGCCTGAATTTGGCCGATATCGCCAAGCTGCTGGAGGCCCCTGACAGCCGCCTGGCCGCCACCCTGGAGCACCGCCTGGAGGAGCTTAACCATGACATCGCCCGCCTGCGCGAGCAGCAGCGCTTCATCCTGGGCATATTGAAGAACCCCGGCTTGGCCGAGCGCGTGGGAGTGATGAACCGCCAAACCTGGGTGGAGCTGCTCAACGCTTCCGGCTTCAGCCAGGAGGACATGCGGCGCTGGCACCTGGAGTTCGAGCGGCTGGCCCCGGACAAACACGAGCAGTTCATGGAGTTTTTGTGCATCCCCGCCGAGGAGATCGCGCTGATCCGCCAAATGGCCCAGGCGAAAGCCCCCGGCCCAGTAGGTTGAGCCAGTGGAGTAGGGGAAGGTATCAGGGAAGTGACGGCGGGGAGGTTGGTTGTCTTGGGTGGCCTGGACAACTCGTTGCCCAGGCCGCGTAGCGACAAGCGGTTAGGCTGCGGACAGGTCAGGCCGACCCCGCCCCCCTTGCCTCCCACCTTCCCGGCCTTATCTTCAAGCCATGGGCGAGCACGGCCAGGTTTTTATTGAAACTGAGTTGCAATTGCATAATTCCTCTGGTAGGCTTGCCCCAAGCCTGGAGATAAGACCGTGAGCCAAGTCCTGCACCAAGAAGAACGCCGCCAGTTCGAGCGCCTGCTGCACCAGCAGCGCGTGGACCGCGTGGCGGAGCGCCTCAAGGTGCTGGAGGCCTTCCTGGCTTCTGAGGAGCACGTCAGCGCCGAGGACTGGCAGCGGCTGTTGGCCCAGGCCGGGATGGAGCTTGAGCCCGATTTCGTGGCCCAGACCCTGGAGCTGCTCACCCGCTTCGGCCTGGCCGTGCGGCGCGACTTCGAGGGCGGGCCGCCGCGCTACGAGCATCACCACCTGGGCGAGCACCACGACCACCTCATCTGCACCGGCTGCGGCGCCATCTGCGAGTTCTTCGACCCCGAGCTGGAGGCCTTGCAACAAAAGGTGACCAAGGCCCAGGGCTTTCACCCGCTGCGCCACATGCTGCACATCTACGGCCTGTGCCAGAACTGCCTGGGCAAGCGCCAACCCACCCTGCCCCTGGCCCTGGCGGCCCCGGGCGAACGCCTGAGGGTGGAGCGCCTGGCCGGAGGCCAGAACCTGAGTGGCCAGATGCAAGACCTGGGCATCGGCCTGGGCTGCGAGCTGGAAGTGATAAGCGCCGGCGGCGGGGCCATGGTTATCGCGGTCAAGGGCTGCCGGGTGGCCCTGGGCCGGGGCGCGGCCCAGAAGGTGCTGGTAAGTCACGTAAACAACGGCAACGGCCAGCCGCGGGGCTAAAATTGAGTCCAGCGGCGGGCCTTTTTTTACGTCCATATATTGCAATTGAGTTGCAATTACATTTAATGCACAGGAGAAACCATGAGCGTCGTAACTCTTAGGGAACTCAAGCCCGGGCAAACCGCCGTGGTGGTCAAGGTCACCACCGGCGGCGAGCTGGGCCGGCGCCTGCGCGACATGGGCCTGGTGCCCGGCACACCGCTCAAGGTCATCGGCCGGGCGCCGCTCAAGGATCCCGTGGAGATCAAGCTTCGGGGCTACAACCTCACCCTGCGCAACAACGAAGCCGACCACATCATGGTGGAAGTGGAGCAAGCGTCATGAGCCGCAGCCATATCGCGGTAGCCCAGGCCAGCAACCCCAGCCACGGCCAGGTCACGGTGGCCCTGGCCGGCAACCCCAACGCCGGCAAGACCAGCCTGTTCAACGCGCTCACCGGCGCCCGCCAGCACGTGGGCAACTACCCCGGCGTGACCGTGGACAAGAAGGAAGGCGAGGCCCGCCTGGACGGCCAGCCGATAAACGTGGTTGATCTGCCCGGCACCTACAGCCTCACGGCCTACTCCCTGGAGGAGGTGGTGGCCCGCAACTTCGTCATCGGCCAACGCCCCGACGTGGTGGTGGACGTGGTGGACGCCTCCAACCTGGAGCGCAACCTCTACCTGGCCGTGCAGCTCATGGAGCTGGGCGTGCCCCTGGTCATCGGCCTTAACATGGTGGACGTGGCCGAGCAGCGGGGCATGAAGATAGACACCGCCAAGCTTTCGGAGCTGTTGGGGGTGCCGGTGGTGCCCACGGTGGCGCGCACGGGCCAGGGCGTGCAGGAGCTTCTGCGCGTGGCCGTGGAACTGGCCCGGCAAAAGCCCGACTGGCGCCCCCTGGACATCTCCTACGGCGCCGACCTGGACCAGGCCATCGCCGAACTGGCCGGCATCCTGGAGGGCTCCACCCCCCGCCACGGGCTCATCGCCGCCCGCTGGCTGGCGCTCAAGTGCCTGGAGGGCGATCATGAGGTGCTGGAAAGCATGCGCCAGGACCAAAACCTGACCAGCCGCCTGGAGCCGGTGCGCCAGCGGGTGGGCGAGCACCTGAAGAGCACCCTAGACGACGACCCCGAGAGCGTCATCGCCGATTACCGCTACGGCTTCATCAGCGCCATCACCCGGCAGGCCCTGGTCCTGGAGCGCGAGGTGCGCATGGACTTCAGCGACAAGGTGGACCGGGTGCTCACCAACCGGCTCATCGGGCCGCTGTTCCTCCTGGGCGTGCTCTACGGGGTCTACCAGTTCGTCTTCTGGGCCAGCAGGGCCCCGGTGGCCTGGTTCGAGACCTTTTTCGGCTGGCTGGGGGGCGCCGTGGAGGCCGCCCTGCCCGAGGGCCTCTTGCGCTCGCTCCTGGTCAGCGGCGTGATAGACGGCGTGGGCGGGGTGCTGGGCTTCGTGCCGCTCATCATGTTCATGTTCCTGGCCATCGCGGTTATGGAGGACTCGGGCTACATGGCCCGCATGGCCTACCTCATGGACCGGGTGCTGCGCGTCTTCGGCCTGCACGGCAACTCGGTGATTAGCCTCATCGTGGGTGGCGGCATCAGCGGCGGCTGCGCGGTGCCGGCGGTCATGGCCACCCGCACCCTCAAGGACCCCCAGGCCCGCCTGGCCACCATCCTGGTGGTGCCCTTCATGAACTGCGGGGCCAAGCTGCCGGTGTACAGCCTCTTGATCAGCGCCTTCTTCGCCCACCGCCAGGCCGATGTCATGTTCGCCCTGACCATCATCTCCTGGACGTTGGCCCTCTTGGCCGCCCGGCTCTTGCGCTCCAGCCTGCTCAAGGGCCGCCAGTCCCCCTTTGTCATGGAGCTGCCGCCCTACCGCACCCCCACCCTCAAGGGCCTTTTGATACACACCTGGGAGCGCACCTGGGAGTACGTAAAGCGGGCCGGCACCATCCTTTTGGCCGTTAGCCTGGTGGTCTGGGCCTTGATGAGCTTCCCCGGCCTGTCCGAGCAGGACGAGGCCCGCTTCGCCAGCCTGGCCGCCCAGGCCCAGGGCGAGGAGAGTCAGAAGGAGATCGCCAACCAGAAGGCCAGCGCCGAACTGGGGGGCACCGTGGCCGGCCGCCTGGGCCGGGCCTTGACCGTGGTCACCGATCCCCTGGGCTTCGACTGGCGCACCAACGTGGCCCTGGTGGGCGGCCTGGCGGCCAAGGAGGTGATTGTCTCCACCATGGGCACCGCCTACAGCCTGGGGCAAGCCGCCAAGAAGGGCGTGGACGCCGAGCCCTTGGCCAAGCGCCTCCAGGACAGCCCGGGTTGGACCCCCTTGAGCGCCTTTGCCCTGCTGGTCTTCGTGATGATCTACTCGCCCTGCATCGCCACCCTGGTCACCATCCGTCGCGAAACCGGCACCTGGCGCTGGCCCCTGTTTTCGATGGTCCACAATACCCTTATTGCCTACTTGATGGCCCTTTTGGTCTACCAGGGCGGCCGGGCCCTGGGCCTGGGCTAGAAAGGAGAGGCCACCATGTGGGAGACGCTGAGCGTAGTGGTGATCGTGGGGGCCGCCGCCCTGTGGCTGGCCCGGCGAGTGTGGCGCACCGTGAGCGGCCAGGCCCCGGCCTGCGGCTGCGAAGGGGGCGATGGGGGCCAGGCCGCGGGGGGCCGCGCCTGCGGCGGCTGCCCCTCGGCCCCGGCCGGGACCCCGCCCCAGACCGGCTGCCCAGCCTGCGGCGCCGGCAAGTAGACAACCCCGTCACCGGGAGGACAGGACCATGAGCAAGGCCATCACCCTGGAAACCGGTATTGCCGCGCCATGCCGGCCGCACCGGCAAAGACGCTGGGTGTTCCTGCGCCCGGCTTCGGAAGGCTTGCTCCCAGGCCGCCAGGCAGGCCAGGCGCGCTAAAACTTAACCCATCTGCCAGCAAGGGAGTCAGAACCCATGCACCCAGACACAGAGGCCCCGCACCAGGAACATCACCACCCCCACGGCCACCAGGACGGACCCTGCCGTTGCCAAGGCCAATGCCCCGGCTGCCCCCGGGCGGCGGAAAGGACGCTTGACAATCCCGGTAAGACAAAATAATACTAATAGGGACGACCGTCAGGGGCTGGTTGGGGGCGGCAAACGAGGTGCTGAAGCCCTCTGGCAACGCCGCCGGGAATCAATTCAATTAAAATATCCGCGAAGGCTGAAGCTTTTGCGCCAAACACGCGCCGCCCTGGGCGGGGGCCTGGGGTGCGCCTGAACACCGGCGCCAGATTATGGCGCAGGCAAGGGAAGGTAATTGAGATGCTGGCCCGAAAAAACCTGATGTTGGGACTATTGTTGCTGATGCTGGCCTTGCCGGCGGCGGCCCTGGCCGCCGAGGAGGCAACCGCCAAGGAAAAAGACGGCGAGGACAAGGCCTGGAGCGTGGACCTGATCCTGCCCTACTACAGCAAGTACCTCTCGCGGGGTGCCCTGACCGTGGACGACCCGGTGCTGCAACCGGGCCTGACCGTGGCCGCCCATGGCTTTAGCTTCAACGTGTGGGGCAACTACAACCTCACCGACAAGATCGAGCGCAAGGGCAAGTTCACCGAGGTGGACCTCACCGCCGAGTACGCCTTCGAGTTCGGCGATTTCAGCTTCCCGGTGGGCGTCATCCACTACCTCTACCCCAACATGACCCAGCCCACCACCACCGAGCTCTACGCCGGCGTCTCCTACAAGTGGCTGGTCACCCCCGCCCTGAAGGTCTACCAGGACGTGGGCGACGTGCACGGCCAGTTGGTCAGCCTGACCTTCAGCGTGGACAAGGAGGTGTACAAGCCCCACAAGGAGGTGGCCGTCTCGCTGCTGGCCGGCCTGGGCGTGGAGTGGGCCTCCAAGGACTACCACAAGTACGAGTACAACGCGGGCGTGGACAAGGACGCCTTCCTGGACACCGCCATCATGCTGGGCTTCTCGGTCAAGGTCATGGACGCGCTCAAGATCACCCCCGCCTACTACCACATGTGGCTCATGGACAGCGAGATCAAGGACGCCTTCGGCTACGGCGACAAGGGCTTCTGGGGCCTGACCCTCGCCTATTCCTTCTAGCCTCCTTCCCACCAGAAGCCGCCAGCCCTCCGCCCTCGGGCGGGGGGCTGGTTATTTTGGGGGCAGAGGCGGTGACGGCGCCGGCGGGGGTTATTCTGGTATTTGGCGGGGCAGCCACACGTGGAAGGTGGAACCCACGCCCTCCTGGCTGTCGAACCAGATACGGCCGCCGTGGGCCTCCACGGCCATCTTGCAGAAGGTCAGCCCCAGGCCGGTGCTGGTGCGCGGGCCGCTGCCGTCGCTGGCCTGGGTGAACTTCTGGAAGACGCGCTCCCGGAAGCGCTCGGGTATGCCCGCGCCGGTGTCCCGCACGCTCAAGAGCACGCCCTCGCCGTCGCCGATGGCGGCCCTGAGCTCCACCCGGCCGCCCTCGGGGGTATGGCCCAGGGCGTTGGTTAAAAGGTTTTGCAGCACCCGGCCCAACAAGGCGGGGTCGGCCTCGAAGGCCCCGGCGGTTTCATCCTGGGCCTGGGCCTCGATGCCCTTGAGGCGGATCAGGGTCTGGAACTTGCGCAGGAGGCCGCCGGCCAGGTCCGCGAAAAGCACCGGTTCGGGCCGCACCAACAGGCGCCCCTCCTCCAGGCGGTCAATGTCCAGGAGGTTCATGATCATGCGCAGGAGGTCCTCGGCCCCCAGGCTGGCCAGCTCCAGGGCCTCGCGCTGCATGTCGCTCAGCGGTTCATAGGAGATCAGATCCAGGTTGCCCATCACCTCGGCCAGGGGTCCCTTCATGTCGTGGACCACCATGTTGGTCAGGTCGTGGCGCAGGATGTCCAGGCGCCTGAGCTCCAGGTTGGCCTGGGCCAGGCGTTCCTTTTCCTCGCGCAACTGGTCCTGGGCCAGGGTGAGGTCGCGGGTGCGCTCGGCGACCTTTTCCTCCAGGGACTGGCTGTACTCGCGCACGGTCTGTTCCATGCGCTTGAACTCGGTGACGTCCTGCACCTGGAGGATGACCAGGTTCACCAGCCCCTGCTTGTCCAGCACCGGGCTGGCCGTCAGCTCGTAGAACAGGTGCCCCTCCTGGAGGGAGGTCTCCACCAGGCGGGCCTGGGCGCGGCCCGAGGCCCGCACCTCGGCCATGGCCTCCAGGAACTGCTGGCGGGCCGTGGGCACGAAATGGGCCTGTTCCAGCACCTGGCCGATGCCCAGCCCCACCAGTTCGCGGGGATGGCGGCCGGCCAACTGCGCCAGGGCCAGGTTCAGCGACTCCACCCTGAGGTCGGGCGTGACCGAGCAGACCGGGTCGGCGATGGCATCGAAGGCGGCCTTGAGCTTGTTGCGGCTGGCCTGGATGATCTCCCAGAGCTGGCCGCAGTCGCTGGCGGGGTCGCTTACGGGGTCGCTGGTCATGCCTTCTCCAGGCGCGCGAGCAGCTCGCGGGCCTCCACGAAGTCGGAGCGCAACTTAAGTGCCTGGGCCAGGGTCTCCTTGGCCGGCCCGAACTGGCCGGCCTCGGCCTGGGCCACGGCCAGGTTGTAGTGGAGGTTCTCGTCGTCGGGCTTGACCAACAGGGCGCGCTGATACTCGCGGATGGCCTCGGCGTAGCGCTTCTGGCGCCGGTAGGCGATGCCCAGACGGTTGTAGATGTGCACCTTGGCCGGGTCCAGGCGCACCGCCTTGCTGAAGGCCCGGGCCGCGTCGTCGTTGAGCCCGGCCGACAAGAGTATCTCGCCCATCTCCTCGGCCAGGGCGGCGTTGTCGCCGGCGTTGTCGCTGGCCGCCTTGAGGGCCGCCAGCCCCTTGCCCGTGTCGCCCTGCTCGATGAGCATGCGCCCCACCTCCACCTGGCGGCGGACGTTGCGCGGGCTGATGGCCGCGGCCACCTGCAAGTGCTTGCTGGCCTGCTCGGTCTGGCCCAGGCGGCGGTAGAGGGCGCCCAGGCGGTCGTGGCCGCGCACGTAGCGCTTGGCCAGCTTCACCGCCCCCTGATAGCGGTCCAGGGCCTCCTGATCGCGGCCCAGGGCCTCCAGGGCCTCGCCCGCGGCCACCAGGGCCCGGGGGCTCTGGGGGGCCAGTTCCAGGGCGCTCTCATACTCGCCCAGGGCCTCCTGGGCCAGGCCCTTTTTCAGAAGCTCCGCCCCCTGGCTAAGGTGGATGTCCAGCGGCTGGGGGGTGCGGCGCTTTTCCAGGATGGCCTCCACCTTGTCCACCAAGGTCTTGGCCTGGAAGGGCTTGACGATGTAGCCGTCCACCCCTTCCTCGATGGCCTCCGCCACGATCTCCTCGGCCACCTCGGCGGTGACCATGAGGAAGGGCACGTCCTTGAGGCGCTGGTCGGCGCGCACCCGGCGCAGGAAGCCCAGGCCGTTGAGGTTGGGCATGTTCCAGTCGCAGATTACGAAGCCCACGTCCTCGCCCTTGGCCTTTTCCCAGGCCTTTTCGCCGTCGGGGGCGTCAATAATTTTGGTATAGCCGAAGGTGCGCAGGAAATTCTGGACCATGCGCCGGACGTTGAACTGGTCGTCCACCACCAAGAAGAGCAGGCTTTTTCCGTCCTCTAGGGTCACGCCGCCACCTCCCCTCGGCCTTGGGTTGGCTAGGTCAACAGTGAACGCACCATGACCATCAGGTCGGCCGGCTTCACCGGCTTGGTCACGTACAGGTCGGCCCCTCGGCGCAGGCCGGCCTCATGGTCCTGGGGCGCCGACTCGGTGGTCAGCACGATGATGGGCAGGCCGCGCCAGGCGGGATTGGCCCTTATGGCCGTGATGAGGGCGAAGCCGTCCATGTTGGGCATGTTCACATCGGTGATGACCAGGTCCACCGCCTGCCGCTGCAGTTGGCCCAAGGCCTCCTGGCCGTCGGCGGCCCCCAGCGCCTCCAGGCCGTGCTGCCTGAGCACCAGGCTGAGCATATTGACTATGGTGGGCGAGTCGTCCACCACCAGCACGCGCACTGCCATTTAACTCCCGTCCATGTGGCGGCCCTTGCCCGCGGCCATCCCCAGGTGGAGGTGGGCGCCGTGGCCGATCATTTTTAGTATTGCGGCCAAGTATATCGCCACGCAAGCCCATGCCGCCAGTCCCCCGGCGGCCTAGCCCCAACCCCCTGATATCTGCTGCAGGGAGCGGGTGGCCGTGGCCCGCACCTCGGGGTCGGGGTCGGCCAAGAGGCCGATGAGGTCGGCGTTGGCCTCCTCGGCCCCGATGTCTCCCAGGGAGCGGGCGGCGGCGATGCGCAAGGAGCGGTCACCCACCCAGAGCATGCCCACCAGGGGCACCACGGCCTCCCTGGCCCGCAACCGGCCCAGGCTCTCCACGGCCTGGTGGCGCAGTTGCAGGTCGGGGTCGGCCAGGGCGCGCACCAACAGCTCGCGCACCTCGGGCAGGTTGCGGGCCTGCAGGGCCTGCACCAGGGCCATCCGCACCCCCCGGTCCTGGTCCATGAGCACCCGGCCCAGGTCTGGCCACACGCCGGGAGCGCCGCTTTCCACCAACGACTGCACGGCGGCCCGCCGCACCCGGGGCTCGGGGTCGGCCAAGAGGCCGGCCAGGCGCCGGGCCTCGCTGCCCACCCCCAGGGAGCCCAGGCCCAGGGCGCACAGCTCGCGGCGCCGGGGCTCATGGCTGGCCAGGCCGCGCAATAACAGGACGCGCACCTCTCCGCCTCCGATGGCCAGCAGGGCCTTGAGCGCCTCCAGGCGCAGCTCCAGGCGGGGGTGGTCCAGCAGGCTGCCCAGGGCCGCCACCGAGCGGACCTGGCCCAAAAGCCCCAGGGCGCGGGCGGCCTCGCGCTGCACCCGGGGGTCGTGATCGCCCAGGGCCGTCTCCAAAGACCCCACGGCCCGGCCGAAGCGCCCCAGGCCCAGTTGCTGGGCGGCCTGGCGCCGCACCTTGGAGGCGGGGTGCTCCAGGGCCTTGACCAGGGCCTGGTCGGCGTCCGGGCCGCCCAGGTGGCCCAGGGCGGCCACGGCCGCCTCGGCCACCCGCGGGTCCGGGTCGTGGGTGGCGCCCATCAGGGGTCCGCTGGCGCCGATGGCCACCAGGGCCTTTTGGATAAGATCGGCCAGGCGGGGGTCCTGGTTGTTGCGAGCCAGGTTGAGGATGGCGTAGACCGAGCCGGCGTCGCCCAGGCGGGCCAGGCCATGGAGGGCGTCGGCGCGTACCTGGTCGGAGGGGTCTTCCAAGCTGTCCACCAGGCCCAGCATGGCCCGCTCGCGCAAGGCGTGGTCCATGCCCGCGATCAGCTCCGGCGGGGCGGTCTTGAGTAAAGCGTTGACCAACAGCGGCACCATGGGTCCCTGGGCGGTGCGCAGGGCCGTGAGCAGACACTCGGCGGCCCGGGGGTCCACGAAGCTGCCCAGGGCGGCGGCGATGGAGGCCTGGGCCAACTCGTCCTCCTGGCGCATCACCGCCAGCAAGGGCTCCAGGGCCGCCGGGTCGCCGATGGCGGCCAGGGCCTCGATGGCCGCGAAGCGCACCCAGGGCTCGTCGGCCAGGGCCTTGACCAGGGCCGGCACGGCCTGGCCATCCCGGCGGCGGCCCAGGCTGATGGCCGCGGCCACCCGCACGTTGGGGTCGGGGTCTCCCAGGGCGCGCATCAAGGCCCGGCCCACCCCCGGCGAATCCACGTTGCCCACGATGTCGGCGGCGAAGATGCGCAGGTCGCGGTCGTCCTCCTCCAATAGGGTCAGGATCAGGTCCGGGGCGTCCTGGCCAATGCGCCTGAGCAGGTCCATGGCCATGTTGCGCAGCCCCACCTGCTCCACGCTGAGCAGGGGCACCAGGCGGGCGGCCACCTCCCGGCCGCGGATGCCGGTCAGGGCCTGCATCACGCTTGCACGCACCTCGCCGTCGGCGTCGGCCAGGTGGTCCACCAGGGCCGGCACCGCCCGGGGGTCGCCCAGGCGGCCCAGTTGGGCCACGGCCTCCAGGCGCAGCAGGGGGTGGTGGCTGGCCAACTGGGCCAACAGGCCCTTGAGGAACTCATCGCTCATGGGGTCAGGTCTGACTTAGCGGCAGGTCCAGGACAAATACCGTCAGGGGCGGACCGGCCTGCCAGCGCAGCCCGCCGCCCCAGGGGGCCAGGGCGGCCCGGGCCAGGAAAAGCCCCAGGCCGTCGTGCTCACCGCCCTTGTCGCCGGTAAAGGGCTCGAACATGGCCGCGGCCATCTCGGGCCTGGGGCCGGGGCCGTTGTCACCCACCAGCAAGAGCGAGCGCCCGTCCTCCTGGCGCCAGCACACCTGCAGCTGGCGGGCGCCGGCCGGGGCCAGGACCTCCAGGGCGTTGGCCACCAGGGCGTTGAAGGCCAGCGCCACGTCCTGGTAGGCGGCCACCACCTTGGGGCAGGACGCCGGCAAGTCGGCCTCCAGCTTGGTCTCGTGCTTGAAGTACATGTCGGCCCGCCAGAAGGCCAGTTGCTCCCGGGCCAGTTGGCATAGGTCCAGGGGCTGGGGCTCGTCGGCCTGGAACTGGCCGGCCTTGGCCGCCAGCAGGTCCACCTCGCCGCCGGTGCGCTCGAAGCCCTGGTGCATGGCCTTGAGCTTGGAGGACAGGTCCTGGGTCTGGCCCTGGGCCAGCTTGAGCTCCAGGAGATCCATGGGCAGCCGGAGCATCTGCAGGCCGCCCGAAAGGTTGTGCACCACGCCCTTGAGCAGGCGCCCCACCAGGGCCAGCCGCTCGCGCCGCAAGAGGGCCTGCACCACCTGGGGAGAAAGCTCGGGGGCCATGGCTACTCCTGTTCACCCTGGTTGCGCTGGGCCAAGAGCCGGCGCTGCTGGTTGAAGGTGAAGCGGATCAGGCGCTCGCGGTCTATCTCGGCGATGTCCAGAAAGCGCACCGCCGAGGCCGCGCCGTGGGCCAGGTCGGCCTCGCCGGCGCGCACCACCTCGCCCAGGGCCGTGACCGGGCGCGAGGGCTCGTCGGGCAAGGCCAGCGAGACCAGGACGCGGCTGCCCACCTCCACCCCCAAAGGCTCGGCCACCCCAAAGCCCGAGCCCGAGAGATCGGTGGTGGTGGCCCGGCCGGGGAAGTGGGCGGCCTGCTCGCGCAGCCGCATCTGGTGCAGGATCAGGTCCAGCTTGAAGTCCAGCCAGCGCATGACCGACAAGACGGGGCGCAGGGCCTCGGGGGCCTTTTCGTCCTCCAGGGCCTTGCGGGCCGCCGCCTCCATCTCGCCATGGCCCTCCCACAGCTTGGAGTCCAGGGCCAGGGCCTGGCGGCCGGCCAGGGTGTCCGGCCCCCAGAAGACCATGAGGCTGGCGGCGGTGCGGAAGAATTCGCGTTCCTCGCGGTGGTTGTCGGTCATGAGCGTCTCCTTATAGACCGCCCTTGCCCAGGGCGCCGGGATGATAGCGGGCCAGCATCTCCACGAAGGCCCGCACCACCTCGCGGTCGAACTGCTGGCCCGAGGTCCGCGCCAGCTCGTCCACCGCCTCGGTCTGGGTCTTGGCCAGGCGGTAGGGCCGGTCGGTGGTCATGGCGTCGAAGGCGTCGGCCACGGCCACCACGCGGGCCAGCAGGGGGATGGCCTCGCCGCCCAGGCCGTCGGGATAGCCCCCGCCGTCCCAGCGCTCGTGATGGTGGCGGATGATGGCCCGCTCGCTCTTGGAAAGGTCCATGGCCTGGATGATGCTCTCGCCGATCACCGGGTGCTGCTTGATCTGCTCGTATTCCTCGAAGGTGAGGGTGGCCTCCTTGAGCAGGATGTTGTCCTTGACCCCGATCTTGCCTATGTCGTGCAGATAGGCGGCGAAGCGCAGGGACTCGATCTGGTCTATGCCCAGACCCATGGTCTGGGCGGTCAGCACGCTGAAGTTGGTGACCCGGCGGCTGTGCTGGCGGGTGTAGGGGTCCTTGGCCTCCATGGCGTTGACCAGCGCCCCCAGGGTGGAGTGCAGGTTGTTGACCATGGCCTCGTACAGGGCGATGTTCTCGATGGATAGGGCCGCCTTGTCCAGCAGAAAGCGGGTGAGGAAAATGTCCTCGCCCTTGAAGGTCAGCCCGCCGTGCTTGTCGCCCACCAGCATGACCCCGAAGACCTCCTCGCGGATCTTGATGGGTAGGCACAGGTAGTCGCCCCGGCAGGGCAGCACCGCCGACAGGGCCTCGTCCATGCCCGGCCGGCCCAGCATGGGCTGGCCCTCGGCGGCCACCTTACCGCAGGTGCCCTGGCCCAGGCGGCCGGCCAGGCGGCCCACGGCCGAGGACCCAAAGCCGCGCTCGGCGATGATGAGCAACTGGGAGGTGGTGCGGTCCAAGAGCAGCACCGCCGCCTTGTCCACCTCCAGGAACTTGACCGCCAGCTCGGCCATGCCCTGGTAGATGTCCTCGGAGGTCTGCAGGCGGTCCATGGACTCGGAGATCTGGTGCAGGATGTTCTGCTCGCGCACCCGGCGGCCCAGCTCCAGGTTGAGCTTCTCGATCTTCTCCTGGTGCTTGATCCTCTCGCCCAGGCGCAGGTTCTCGCGCAGCAGGCGGTGCTCGCGCACCACCCGCTCCAGGGTCATCTTGACCTGGCTCAGGTTGAAGGGCTTGATGAGGAAGTCGCTGGCCCCCTGGCGCATGGTGTCTATGGCCGCGTCCAGGGAGGGGAAGCCGGTCATGATGACCACCGGCAGGTGGGGGTCCAGCTCCTTGAGGCGGCCAAGGAGTTCCACGCCGCTCATGCCGGGCATCTTGAGGTCCAGGAAGGCGCAGTCAAAGGCGTCGCGGGCGAACTGGGCCAGGGCCTGCTCGCCGCTGGCCGCCGTGACCACCTGATGGTTGTTGATGGCCACCAGGTACTCGCTCAAGGCCTCGCGGATGAACTGCTCATCATCCACCAGCAGGATGCGCAGGCGCTCCGGCCGGCTGAACGTGTCGGCTTTGGGTTCCGGCAAGGGCTGCAAGGCTTAGTCCCTAGCTATATCTAGGCCCAGACGAGGTCCACCATACCCCCACGGGCGCCCCGCGAGGCACGCCCGTTCCCCCACACCCCCCGGCCCCGAGGCCGCCAGAGTACATGGAAGTTTGAATACTAACATATCCCCCCGGCCAGGGCCAAGGGTTGTCCCAGTCTATGTCTGCGGGAAACCGAAAGACAGGCCCGGGTGGCCGCCTGGGCAGCCGGCCGAGCCCCAGGATGACCCAACAGGCCCCCACGAGAGCCTTGGGCATGGTCAGAGAGACGGGCTTGCCCGGCCCGTTGCGGCCTGGCTGCTATACCAAGGAGGCCAGCAGGCCGCCGTTGCCGCCCTGGTCCAGGTCCTCGGCGATCTTCAGCACCGCCTCGGGGGGCATCTGGCGCAGCAGACGCTCACCGTCCTGGCTGAAGATGCGCACCACGTCGCTGCCGGTCTTCTCGTCGTGGCTCAGCTCGAACCTAAGGTTGTAATGCACGGCCAGGGCCGACAGGGTTTCCTCCAGTTCCTGGGGGCTTACCGCCGGCGGGGCCTGCCCGGCCGCTTGGGGGCCGTCCGGCGCGGGCTGGGGTGCGCTGGGCCGCGGCCTACTGGAGACCACGGGCTCCACGGCAAGAGGCATGCTGATCTTTGACACATCCATGTTGGCCTCCCTGGTCCGGCATGGACCACTGAGGCGGGCTCCGGTCTCCGAGTTCCCTGGCTATGGGGGGCAGGCACACAAGACTTCGTCGCCGGAGTTTGACATACTTTTCGCCGCCTCAACCAATTTATCGGCGGCCAGCAGCGCAAACTTGAAGCAAATCCAGCCGGCCTGTGAATAATTATGCCCCAGCGGGCCGCCGCCCGCTCGCGCCCTGACCCCGGCGGCCCCCCACGCTGGCCGGGCGGCCCGCCGGGGGCTATAATGCAGGCCAAATTACGATCGAGCCCGTAGTTTGACCGCACCTCGGCCACGGAAGGAAAGGCCCATGGACCTAAGCCCCACCGACCAGGAAATGCAGCAGTTGCAGGAGGTTTGGCGCGACCAGGCCCCCAGCCAGGCCCCGCCCCTGGACCTGACCCGCCCGGGCATGGGCCTGGGCCAGCGCCCGGCCACGGCGGCCCAGGTGGGGCAGGCCCTGCTGGACCTGCTGGGCTGGCCCCAGTGGGCGCGGCTGTACCCCAAGCCCTCCCTGGCCGTGGTGGCGGCCAGCAAGCTGGCCCGCGCCCGGGGCCTAGCCGGGGGAGTGCTGTGGGCCGCCCCGGGCACCGGCGCGCCCTTCGAGCCGCCCCAGGGCGACCCCGGCCTGGTGATGCTGCGCTGCGACTGGGCGCCTGACGCCCAGAGCGTGGCCCAGGCCCAGCACGTGTCCCGGGCCAAGGGCCTGATGCTGGTGCTGGACGAGTCCTGCACCGGCCTGCGCCTGGCCAGGGGCGGGGCGGCCCAGTTCTACGGCCTGACCCCGGACCTGGCCCTCTACGGCCCGCCCCTGGCCGGTGGCCAGGATTTCGCGGCCCTGGTGGGCCTGGGCCAGGCCCCGCCGGAGCCGCCAACGCCCCCCAGCGGCCAGGCCCTGGCCGCCGCCGCCGCCACCTTGGATGCCGCGGCCCAGGAAGGCTACTGGCAGCGCCTGGAGCAGTGGGGCCGGGCCTTGGCGGTGGGCTTGGAGCATTTCCGCCAAAAGTGCGGCCTGGACGAGGAGATAGCCTGGGAAGGCCCCCTGACCCTGCCCAGGCTCAAGGGCAAGCGCCTGTGGGCCTTCATCGAGCTGTGCCGCGAGGAGGGGCTCTTGCTGGAGCCCCTGGTGCTCCTGGACGCCACCCAGGACCCCGCCCAGGCCCCGGCCCGCCTGTTCAGCCGCCTGTGCCGGGCCTGCCAGCGGCTCAAGGTGCTGCCCCAGGGCGAGAAGGCCCCCCACGGCTGGGCCGAGGCCCACGGCGCGGGCGGCAAGTGCCTGCGGGTGGAGGAAATCCTGCGCTCGCTTGATTCTTAATTTTAGAGATTATACCAACCCGTTGGCTCGAGGCGCGGCCCCACGAACCGGAGGTGAACCTTGGCTCACAAACGTCTAGCCCTGCCGCTCTTGCTCAGCCTGACCCTGGTCTGCCTGACCCTGCCGGCCCTGGCCGCCGAGGACCCGCCCACGGTCACGGCCCAGGTGGTGCACAGCCAGACCGCCTACGCCCCCGGCGCCAGCCATCCCCTGGTGCTGCGCTTCCACATACGCCCGGGCTTCCACATCAACACCCACAAACCCTCGGAGCCCGACGTCTACCCCACCAAGCTGACCTGGGAGCAGAACCCCAGCCTGACCTTTGCCCCGGCCATCTTCCCCAGTCCCCGCTCCTACAAGCCCAGCTTCAGCGACAAGCCCATGGAGGTCCACGACGGCGTGCTGGAGGTGCGCCAGAGTTTCACGGTGGCGGCCACGGCGGCCCCCGGCCCCCAGGTGGTCAAGGCCAAGCTGGAGTATCAGGCCTGCGACGACCAGTCCTGCCTGATGCCCGAGACCCTTGAGGTCCCGGTGACCATCACCGTGGCCGCCAAGGGCAAGCCCGGCAAGCCCCTGAACCGCGAGGTCTTCGGTCCGTCCGGCCAGCCGGGGGGCAAGAAGGCCTCTGGCCAGCGCTAGTGATCCCGGAAGCGGCGCTGCGCCAGCCGGGTGGCCAGAATGCCCAGCCCCACCAGGGCCGGCAGGGCTATCGCCAGCATTTGCAGGCCCTTTACCGCCCCGAGCCGGGCCACTATCCAGCCGCCGCCAAAGTAGCCCAGGCAACTGAAGCACAGGGTCCAGCCTAGGGCCGAGGCCAGGTTGAGCAGCGCGAAGCGCCAGGGCGGCACGCCGGCGGTCCCGCAGGCCAGGGGCACCAGCATGCGCAGCCCATAGAGAAACCGCGACAGGAGCATCAGGGGCACGGCGTGGCGCCGCACCAGGCAGCGGGCGGCCACCACCTTGCGCCCCAGGCGCCAGGGCCGGGCCAGCAGGCGGGCGCCCTGAAAGCGCCCCAGGAAAAAAAACAGGTTGTCGCCGGCAAAGGCCCCGGCCAGGGCCGCCAGGGCCATCAGGAAGGGGTCCAGCAGCCCCTGGCGCGCCGCCACCCCGCCCAGGATGAAGAAGACCTCTCCCTCCAGGAACGTCCCCACGAACAGGGCCAGATAGCCATAGGTGGCGATGGCCCGCTGAATGTCGGCGCTATCCATGCTCGCCCTGTTTCCGGCGGGGGCAGGTCTGGCCAGGATTTCACCCCCCCACCTTGGGCCAGCCGCCCCGCCCCTGGCAACCCTCCGGGTACGGACTTATGCTTATAGCAAATGGAGGAGGGGCGTGACCACCACCAGCCAGAAAAAACATGCCTGCCCGGACTGCCGCGAGTGCCAGAACTGCTCGCCGGCCCGCTGCCACCTGTGCCGGGGCCAGGGGGCCGAGGAGGCCGAGAGGCGCTTCGCCGGCCTGTCCATGGCCCAGCAGATCGCCTTGTTCGAGGCGGTCAACCGGGGAGAACTGCCCGAGGGCGACTATGCCCGCCAGGGCTGTAGTTGCCCAGCCCCGGCGGGCAGTTTGGCCCTATCGCAAATAGAAATACCTTAAAGCCGCCCTACTCCAGGGGCAGGTATATCTCCACCAGCAGGTCGGCGGGCGCCGTGGTCTCGGGGTCGTTGAGATAAACCTCCAGGCTGGGCAGGTGGCGGATCTGCCGGCCGCTGGCCGGGGCCCACTGTCCGCACAGCCAGGCATAGGTCTGACTCAGGTTCTCGTAGGGTCCCCGGTGCAGCACCAGGGCGTAATCGCCGCCGGCCAACTCCTGCCAAGCCACCTCGCCCGAGGGCCGCAGTCCCGGCGGCAGGGCCAGGCAGGCGTCGTAGCGGATGCTCTGGGGCGGGGTTATCTCCGGGTCGTCATGGCAGACGCCGATGAACTTGGCCCCTGGCCCCAAGAGGCCCTGGGGGCCGGCCCAGGCGCAGAGTATCTGCCAGGCCTGCCCGCAGTCTTGGTAAGGCCCCTGGTGGCGCACAAAGGCCACCGGCTGGGGCGCCAGTTGCTTGATGCTCACTTCCATGCCGTCTTCCCTTCCATGGTAGGTTGGCCAGGGTGGCGGCCCCCCGGGCCAGTTTGCCGGGCTCCCCTGGCGGCGAAAGGCCGAGGGGGCCAGGCCGAAGCGCTCCCGAAAGGCCCGCGTGAAGGACTCGTGGGCCTCATAGCCGGCCTGCAAGGCGATCTGGGTGACTGGCAGCCGGCCATGACGTAGTTGCTTGGCGGCCCGCTCCAGGCGTAGCCGCCGCAGGTACTGGCCCAGGCTCTCGCCCACCATGCCCCGAAAAACGCGGTGGAAGTGGTAGGGCGAGAAGCAGGCCAGGCTGGCCAAGTGCTCCAGGATCAGGGGCTGGTCCAGGTGAGCCTGCATATACAGCAACACCCGCATGATCCTGGCCTGGTAATCGCTCTGGGTCTGGTCCTTCATACGGGGTCCTCCCGGGCCACAATGGCCCGCCGCTGTCCAGGAGCATAGCCCAGGGCAGGGCGGTCTGCTTGACATTACTTGCGCTTTTGGGGATGGCCGGCGGGAAGGCGCTAAGGGATCAATCCATGCCCAGGTAGGCCCGCTGCACCCGGCCGTCGCTGGCCAGTTCACGACCGCTGCCCGAGAGCACCACCCGGCCCACCTCCAGCACGTAGCCCCGGTGGGCGATGGCCAGGGCCGCGGCGGCGTTCTGCTCGATCAGGAGCACCGTCACCCCCCGTTGATGGATGCGCCGGATGACGCCGAAGACCTCGGCCACCATCAGGGGGGCCAGGCCCAGGCTGGGCTCGTCCATCATGAGCAGGCGGGGCCGGCCCATGAGCGCCCGCCCCAGGGCCAGCATCTGCTGCTCGCCGCCGGAGAGGGTGCCGGCGGCCTGGCGGCGGCGCTCGGCCAGACGCGGGAAGGTGTCGAAGACCTCGGCCATATCGGCCTGCTGCTCGCGGCCCCGAGGGCGGAAGTAGCCGCCCAGGATGAGGTTCTCCTCCACGCTCAGGTTGGCGAAGACCCGGCGGCCCTCGGGCACCAGGATCAGGCCCTGGCGCGACAGGCGGCTGGCCTTGTGCCCGGCGATGGGCCGGCCCTCGTAGGCGATGGCACCGGCCGTGGGCTTGATGAGCCCGCTCACCGCCCCCAAGAGGGTGGACTTGCCGGCCCCGTTGGCCCCGATCAGGCAGACGATCTCGCCCTGGGCCACCGTGAGGTCCACCCCTTGCAGGGCCTGGATGCCCCCGTAACGTACGCTAAGTCCCCGCACCTCAAGCATGGCCGGCCTCTCCCCGGGCCTGGTCCAGGCCGGCTCCCAGGTAGGCCTGGATCACCGCCGGGTCGCCCTGCACCTCTTCGGGCGTGCCCCAGGCGATGACCTTGCCGTAGTCCAGCACCGTGATGTGCTCGCACAGGCTCATGACAAAGCGCATGTCGTGCTCGATCAACAGCACGGTCAGGCCCAGGTCGTCGCGCAGGCGCCGCACCAGGCCGGCCAGGCTGGCGGTCTCCTGGGGGTTCATGCCGGCGGCCGGCTCGTCCAAGAGGAGCAGGCTGGGCTCGGTGGCCAGGGCGCGGGCGATCTCCAGCAGGCGCTGCTGGCCATAGGCCAGGTTGCCGGCGGCCTCGCCGGCCAAGTCCTGGAGTCCCACCAGTTCCAGGAGTTCCTCCGCCCGGGCCAGGGTGCGGCGCTCCTCGCGGCGGTAGGCGGACAGGCGAAAGATGGCCGAGAGGAAGGAGGCCTGGAGGCGGCCGTGGAAGCCCACCAGCACGTTGTCCAGCACGCTGAGTTCGCCGAAGAGGCGGATGTTCTGGAAGGTGCGGCCGATACCCAGGCGGTTGATCTGGTGGGATTTGAGACCCAGCACCGCCTGGCCTTGGAAGCTCACGGCCCCGGCCGTGGCCGGCACCCGGCCGGTGAGCAGGTTGAAGACCGTGGTCTTGCCGGCGCCGTTGGGACCGATGAGCCCGGCCAGATCGCCGGCGCGCAGGGTCAGGTCCAGACCATCCACGGCGGTGAGCCCGCCGAAACGGCAGGACAGCCCAGCCACGCGCAGTAGCTCCCGGCTCACGGCCGCCCCCTCCGCCGGCTTAAGCACGCCAGAAGCCAGCGCCAGGAGAACTCGCTCTTGCCCATGAGCCCCCGGCGCATGAAAAGCATGCAGGCCATCAAAAGCAGGCTGAAGATGACCATGCGCATGCCGGGGATGCCGGGGATGGATAGGCCCAGGATGTTCATGGGCTCCTCCACCACCCGAAGCCACTCGCCGCCGAAGGTGATGAGCAGCGCCGCGCACGCCGCGCCGGTCATGGAGCCCAGGCCGCCCACCACGATGATGATGAGCAGGTTGAAGGTGAGAAAGAAGGTGAAGAGGCTGGGGCTGATGGTGGTGATGAGATGGGCCAGGAGCCCTCCGGCCATGCCCTCCAAAAAGGCGTCGGTGGTAAAGGCCAGCATCTTGTGCCAGAAAACGTTGATGCCCATGGACTCGGCGGCGCCCTCGTCCTCGCGGATGGCCTTCAAGGCCAGGCCGTAGGAGGACTTGGCCAGGCGGGTGAGCACGAACAAGGCCGCCACGGCCAGGCCCCAGGTCCACCAGAGGTTGTGGGTCAGGTAGGTGATGCCCTTGAGCCCCAGGGGGCCGTTGGTGACGCTCTGGGCGTTGTTGGCCACCACCCGGATCACCTCGCCCAGGCCCAGGGTGACGATGGCCAGGTAGTCGCCGCGCACCCTGAAGACCGTGAAGCCCATGCCGAAGGCCATCACCGCCGTGACCAGACCGGCGATAATGAGCGCCAGGCCCAGGGGCAGGTGGATCACCGACAAAGGCCAGACCAGGGGCTCCAGGATGAAGCTCAGGGCCTTCTCGGCCGGGGTGAGGGTCAGTAGCGAGGTGACGTAGGCCCCGCAGGCCACGAAGGCGTTGGGCGCCAGGCTGAACTGGCCGGTGACGCCGTTGACCAGGTTGTAGCTGGCCGCCAGCACCAGGTAGATGGCCGCCAGGCAGGTCATGTGCACCCAGTAGCCGCCGGCCAGCCGCTCCACGCCCATGAGCACCCCGGCCAGCAGCATGATCCCCATGATGCTGAGCCAAAAGTCGCGCCGCCGGGTCAGGTGGGCCGGCGGCAGCGGCCCGGGGCTGAAAATTCCGCGCAGGCTCACGAGGGCAGCTCCTGGCCCAGGATGCCCGAGGGTCTAAAGAGCAAGAAGCCGATCAGGAGCACGAAGGCCAGGGCGTCGCGGTAGCCGGCCAGCTCGGGCCACAGCGCCACCAGCATGATCTCGCCGAAGCCCAGCATCAATCCGCCCAGCACCGCGCCCACCACGTTGCCGATGCCCCCCAGCACCGCGGCCACGAAGGCCTTGAGCCCGGGCAGCACGCCCATGAGGGGGTTGATCTGGGGGTACTTCATGGCCCAGAAGATGCCGCCGGCGGCAGCCAGGGCCGAGCCCAGGGCGAAGGTGACGGCCACCACGCGGTTGGTGTCTATGCCCATGAGCTGCACGGTGACCAGGTCCCGCGAAAGCGCCCGCATGGCCATGCCCAGGCGGGTGCGGTAGATCATCCACAATAGCCCGGCCAGCACCAGGGCGGTGATGATGGGCACCCAGACGCTGTGGGAGAGCACGCGCAAATCGCCGATCTGGTAGAGCTGGTTGAAGATCTCGGGCCGCTCGAAGGCCTTGGGCCGGCCGCCGAAGACCACCAGGCCCAGGTTCTCCAAAAAGAAGCTGACCCCGATGGCGGTGATCAGGGCGCTGATGCGCGGGGCGGAGCGCAGGGGGCGGTAGGCCCCCTGGTCAATCAGCACCCCCAACAGGGCGGTGAGCGCCATGGAGCCCATCAGCGCCGCCCACCAGGGCAGGCCGAACTGCACCGCCCCGAACCAGGCCAGGTAGCAGCCCACCATCAGCACGTCGCCATGGGCGAAGTTGATGAGCCGCAATATGCCATAGACCATGGTGTAGCCGATGGCGATGAGCGCGTAGAGGCTGCCCAGCGTCAGGCCGTTGATGATCTGTTGCAGAAGCTGGGCGCCGTCCATACTTTAATCTTTCCGCAATGGTCGGTCCCGGGCCGGCCTAGGGCTTCACCGTGGCCACGTATACGAACTCGCCCTCCTTGACCTGCAGGATCACCGCCGGCTTGACCGCGTCGTGGGCCACGATGTCGGTGAGCCCGCAGACCCCGGCGAAGCCCTTGGTGGTCTCCAGGGCCTTGACCACGGCCTGGGCCTGGGTGGAGCCGGCCCGGCCGATGGCGTCCAGCAGGAGCAGGTAGGCGTCGAAGCCCAGGGCGCCCAGGGCGTCGGGGGCCTTGCCGTACTTCTGGCGGTAGGCCTGGGCATATTGCCGGCCCTGGGGCGTGGTGACGCCGCCCTCGTCGAAATGGGTGGTGAAGTACAGCCCCTCCACGGCCTGGCCGCCTATCTTAATCAGCTCGTCGGACTGGGCGGCGTCACCGGAGAGGAAGGGGGCCTTGATGCCCAGCTCGCGGGCCTGGCGCACCACCAGGGGCTCCTCGGGCAGATAGCCCGGTAGATAGATGATCTCGGGGTCCTTGGCCTTGATGGCCATGAGCTGGGGGCTGAAGTCCTGGTCGCCCTCGCTGTATTGGACCGTGGCCACCACCTGGCCCCCCAGGCTGGCGAAGGACTTCTTGAAGAAGTTGGCCAGGCCCACCGAGTAGTCACGCCCCACGTCGAAAAGCACGGCGGCGGTCTTGACCTTCAGGTGGTTGACGGCGAAGCTGGCCGCCACCCCGCCCTGGAAGGGGTCTATGAAGCAGGTGCGGAAGATGTAGACCCGGCCCTGGGTGACCAGGGGATTGGTGGCCCAGGCCGTGACCAGAGGCACCCCCGCCGCCTCGGCCACCGGGGCGGCGGCCAGGGCCTCGGAGCTGGACAAGGGGCCCAGGATGGCCACCACATGATCGCGTTGGATCAGCCGGTTGACGGCGTTGCTGGACTCCACCTTGTCGGACTTGTTGTCCACCAGCACCAGTTCCACCGGCCGGCCCAAGGCCTGGCCGCCCTGGGCCTGGGCCAGCCTGATGCCCATGAGGGCCATCTCGCCATAGGCCGCCGATCCGCCGGTCAAGGGCAGCACCAGGCCGATCTTGATGGGCTCGGCGGCCAGGGCCTGGCCGGCCAAGACCAACCAGGCGGCGGCCCAAAGGGCCGCCAGCCGGCGCGGTACGGTCATGCTCGCCTCCTTGCCACCGGCGGCCGGCGCGGCCGGGCTAGGGGTTGACCGTGGCCACGAAGGCGAACTTGCCGTCCTTGACTTGCAGGATCACCGCCGGCTTGACCGCGTCGTGGGCCACCAGGGTCAGCACGCCGGTGACGCCGGGGAAGTCCTTGGTATTGGCCAAATAGGGCACAAAGGCCTTGGCCTCGGCGGACTTGGCCTTTTCCATGGCATCCAGGAGCACGTTGTAGGCGTCGTAGGTGAGGGCCGAGCAGGAGTCGGGCGCCTCGTTGTACTTGGCGCGGTAGGCCTTGACAAAGGCCTGGCCGCTCTGGGTGGTCACGCCGTTTTCGTCGAAGTGGGTGGTGAAGCTAAGCCCCTCCACGGCCTGGCCGCCGATCTTGATGAGTTCGTCGGCCTGGGAGGCGTCTCCCCCCAGCATGGGCTGCTTGAGCCCCAGCTCGCGGGCCTGGCGGGCGATGAGGGCGCCCTCGTTGACATAGGCCGGCACGTAGATGATGTCGGGGTTCTTGGCCTTGATGGCCATGAGCTGGGGGCCGAACTCCTGGTCGCCGCTGCTGTAGGGGGTCTTGATGACCACCTGGCCGCCCAGGTCCTTGAAGGCCTTCTCGAAGAAGTTGGTGATGCCCACGCAGTAGTCCTGGGCGATGTCCACCATGATGGCGGCGGTCTTGGCCTTCAGGTTCTTGACCGCGAAGTTGGCGCCCACCTGGCCCTGGAAGGGATCAATGAAGCAGACCCGGAAGGCGTACTGCTTGCCCTGGGTGAGCATGGGGTTGGTGGCCCAGGGGCTTATCATGGGCACGCTGGCGGCCTCGCAGACCGGCGCGGCGGCCAGGGAGTTGCCGCTGGTCAGGGGGCCCAGGATGGCCGCCACCTTCTCGTGCTGAATAAGCCGGTTGGCGGCGTTGCTGGCCTCCACCTTGTCTGACTTGTTGTCGGCCACCACCACGCTCACCGGCCGGCCCAGCACCGTGGGCCGGTTGGCCTGGGCCAATTCCAGGCCCTTGAGGCCGTTCTGGCCGTACATGGCCGAGGGGCCGGTGACCTCCATCAGCACGCCCACCTTGATGGGCTCGGCCGCGCCGGCCTGGGGGGCCGCCACCAGGGCGGCCAGCAGGGACAGGCACAGGACCAGGGCTAGGCGTTTCATCTCCGTATACCTCTCATGGTTGCGGGTTGGGTGGCGGGGCTTCTTCCCTAGGGTTCTATGGTGGTCACGTACTCGAACTTGCCGTCCTTGACCTGGAGGATGGCGGCGCTCTTGACCGCGTTGCCGTCCTCGCCGATGGTAAGCCGGCCGCTGACACCCAGGAAGTCCTTGGTGCTGGCCAGGGCCTGGCGCAGTTTGGGGCCGTCGGCGGCGTCGGCCCGCTCGATGGCGTCGGCCAGCACCAGGTAGGCCTCGGCCCCCAGCACATGGAAGCTGGTGAGGTCCTCCTTGATGTTGCCGGTGGCCTGCTCTGTGGCGTAGCCGGCCAGGAACTCCCTGGCCAGGGGCGTGGCCGCTCCTTGCTTGTGGAAGTGGGTGGTGAAGCTAAGACCTTCCACGGCCGCGCCGCCGATCTTCAAGAGCTCTGGGGCGTCGGCGCCGTCGCCGCTGAGCAGGGGCGCCTTCAGGCCCAGCTCCCGGGCCTGGCGGGCCACCAGGGCGTCCTCGGTGTAGTAGTTGGGCAGGTAGAGCAGGTCGGGGTTGCTGGCCTTGATGGCCCCAAGTTGGGCGCTGAAGTCCTGGTCGCCAGTGCCGCACTTGGCCTCGGCCACCACCTGGCCGCCCAGGCGCTGAAACTCGCGCTTGAAAAAGGCGGCCAGGCCCACGGCGTAGTCCTGGCCTATGTCAATTAGGATGGCCGCCCGGCGGGCGCCCAGGTTGTTGTAAGCGTGGCGCGCCGCCACCTGGCCCTGGAAGGGGTCCATGAAGCAGACGCGAAATACGTATTTGCGCCCCTGGGTGACGATGGGGCTGGTGGCGCTGGGCGAGACCAGGGGCACCCGGGCCTCCTCGGCGATGGGGGCCGCCGCCAGGGTGGCCGAGCTGGTCACCGGACCCAGCATGGCCGCCACCTTGTCCTTGGTTACCAGGCGGTTGGTGGCGTTGGCCGCCTCCACGTTGTCGCTCTTGTTGTCCACCAGGACCAATTGGATGGGCCGGCCCAGGGCCGTGGGGCGCATCCGCTGGGCTATCCTGATGCCGTCCCAGGTCATCTGGCTGAAGGCCGCGACCTGGCCGGTCATGGACATGTTGGCGCCCACCAGGATGGGCTCCGGCCCGGCCGCCAGGGCCGGAACAACCCCAGCCAGGGCAAGGCAGGCTAGGGCCAACCAGCGGACAGCCTTGCGGACAAGCTGGGTCATGGCCTCGTCTCCGGTTAGGCTGGGGTGGATAACTGGCCGGCGCCAGGGGGCTTGTGGGCCTGGGCGCCGCATGTGATGCAGGTTAGTGGCTATTGCCCGCGCCTGTCAAGGCCGCTGTGCACAGGCGGGATGCGGCCCTGGTCACCGGACCTGGCGACCGGGCTTGAGCAGGCGGCGCTCGAAGCCCAGGCGCGCCCGGTACAGCAGGAAATAGAACCCCACGCCCACCGCGTTGCACAACTGGTCCCAGGCGAGGTGATAGAGCCAGCCCACGGCCAGGGCCTTGACCCAGGGCGGCGCGCCCAGGGCCAGGATCAGGCCCCAGGCCAAGGCCATGAGCTCCCAGGAGTGGCTGACGATGAGGATGCGGGGCACCCGCTGCTCATAAAAGGACTCAAAGAAATCCCCCAGGCCCCGCCAGCCGCCCCGCCACCACAAGTAGTCGGGCAGATGGTCCACGTCCACCAGCACGCTGGCCGCCGCGGCCAGGCCGGCCAGCGCCGCCGAGCCCTCGCTCCAGTAATAGGCCCCGCCCAGGGGCAGGGCCGCCACCACGTGCGCCCTAAGCTTCATGACCGCCTTTCGCGTGCCGCCAGCCCTTCTACGGGGTTGGCGGGGAGGGTGTAAACCAAGTATATTGCATAAAACCTCGCGGTGCGCCCGCCGCCTGGCAAGGGCAAGGAACAGGCCTTGGCTATAGACGATCATCATCCCCGGGTCAAGTCCCTGCTGGCCAAGCAGCGGGCCCTGGCCAATCTCACCCTGGAGATGAGCCGGCAGGTTGAGTTGCAGGTGCAGCCGGTCTTTGATACCGCGCTGAGCCAGGCCGGCCAGGCCCTACAGGCCAGCATGGCCTGCCTGCACCTGGCCGACGAGCAGCACGGGCTCACCCGCCTGGTGGCCAACTGGAACCTGCCCCCGGCCATGGCCAGGGCCTGGGGCAGCCTGTCCCTGCGGGAGGACTCGGCGCCGGCCCGCTGCCAAAAGAGCGGCCAAAGCCTGGAGCTGGGGCCTGAGCAGGCCCCGCCAGGCCTGGGGGGCCTGGCCACGGCCCCGGTCAAGGGCATGGACCTGACCGTGGGCACGGTCAGCGTGTTCTACACCGGCCCCCTGCCCCCCGACCCCGACCGGCCGGCCTTTTTGGAGAGCGTGGGCCACCTGCTGGGCCTGGCCATCGAGCAATCGGGTCTGGTCTCGGAGCTGATGGACAACCTGGACCAGCTTACGCGGCTCAAATCCAACCTGGAGACACGCAACCAGGAGCTGGACCAGGCCAACCGCCAGTTGGCCGAGCTGTCCATCACCGACGGGCTCACCGGCGTGTACAACCACCGCCACCTGCACGAGCGCCTGACCCGTGAGATGGCCCGCTCCCGCCGCCTGGGCCACCCCATCTGTCTGGTGATGGCCGATTTGGACCACTTCAAGAACGTCAACGACCGCCTGGGGCATCCGGTGGGCGACGAGGCCTTGCGGCTGGCCGCCGGCTGGCTCAAGGACGGCGTGCGCGAGGTGGACCTGGTGGGGCGCTATGGCGGCGAGGAGTTCATGCTGGTGTTGGTGGATTGCCACCTGCACGCCGGCCGCCAGGTAGCCGACAAGCTGCGCCAGACCATCGCCCAGCGTTCGCGGCGCCAGCCCTTCGACGCCCTGGGCGGCTTCACGGTCAGCATGGGCGTGGCCCAACTGGCCCCGGGCATGAGCGAGCAGGAACTGATCGCCGCCGCCGACCAGGCCCTGTACCGGGCCAAGGCCAAGGGCCGCAACCGCGTGGAGACGGCCTGACCCGCCCCGCCCCCTTCTAATCCCCCAACTCGAATTGGGCCAGCACCGGCGCGTGGTCCGAGGGCTTTTCCTGGCCCCGGGGGCCGGTGTCCACCCAGGCCGCCCGGCAGGCCTGGGCCAGGGGGGCCGTGGCCAGCAGGTGATCTATGCGCCAGCCCAGATTGCGCGCAAAGGACTTGGGCAGGCGGTAGTCCCAGAAGGTGAACTGCTTCTCGCCGGGATGGTGCAGGCGAAAGAGATCGCTGAGCCCCCAGGCCGTGACCTGGGCCAGGGCGGCCTGCTCGGCGGGGTGAAAGCCCACCTGGCCTTGCAGGCGCTCTGGGTCGAAGACGTCCAGGGGCTGGGGCGCCACGTTGATGTCGCCCAGCCAGACCAGGCGGTCGCCGGGCTGGAAGCGCGCCCGTAAAAAGCGGCCCAGGCGCTCGAGGAAGGCCAGCTTCTCCTGGAAGGCCGGATGGCCTGGGTCGCGCCCCTGGGGCACGTAGGTGTTTATCACCCACACACCGTCCACCTGGGCGCTGATGAGGCGGGACTCGGCCAGGGGCTGGCCGTCGTCAAAGCCCTTGAGCACTTTCTGGGGTGGCCGCCGGCTGAGGATGGCCACGCCGTGGTAGGCTTTTTGCCCCCACACCGCCGCCTGGTAGCCGGCCTCGGCCAAGGCCGCCTGGGGGAACTGATCGTCCTGGCACTTGATCTCCTGCAGGCACAGCACGTCCGGCGCGGCCTGGGCCAGCCAGGAGAGCAACGGCTCCAGGCGGGCGCGCACGCCGTTGATGTTGAAGGTGGCCAGGGTCCAGGTCATGGCTTAATCCTGTTATAAGTAGTGTTAATCTGGTTTTTTGGGGGCGGCTCGTTGTGCAATCAGCCTTGATGGGCCTTGCCAGGAAGGCGCCCTCGCGTTAGAATTGCACAAATGCCCAGACCGGCATCCGAGGGTTTGCAAGGAGAAGCGATCCATGCCCATCTACGAATTCCGCTGCGAGGCCTGCCAGCAGGTCTTCGAGCACCTGGCCCTGAGCAGCCAAGAGGCCGTGGAGATACGCTGCCCCGCCTGCGGGGGCGAGGAACTCAGCCGGGTCTTGAGCACCTGCTCCAGCGTGATGGGCGATAGCGCCCCCGCGCCCGCCCAGTCAGCCAGCCCCTGTGTGCAAAACCGCTCCTGCCAGAACGCAGGCTCCTGTAGCACCATAACACTGCCCGGACATACTAGGTAGCCCCTTCGCCGCCCGGAGGCCCGCCGGCCTGACCGCCGTCAGGGCTTGTCCGGGAAGCGGAAGTGGTGCGATAGTATATATTGCCGATGGAAATTCTATATGGTATTTTGGTACCAGTTTACCGCTTGCCCACACTCTCGGCCATTTGCCAACCGCGGAGAGGCCATATGTTTCTGAAAGTCGGCGTGATCGTGGCATTGGCGGCCTGCGCCCTGGGCCTGGCCTACAAGATCCGGCTCTGGCTTACCGTGGCCATCGGACCCGAGGCGCAAGGCATCTCGGCCGGCCAGCGGGCCGCCGCCGCCCTCAAGGGGCTGGGGCGGGCCATCCTGAGCCCCCGATTGGGGGCCATGCTCAAGGCCCTTGCCCTGGACGGCCTGCTGCAACGCCGGGTCTGGAACCACAGCCGCCTGGCCTGGCTGACCCACATCTGCATCTTCGTGGGCTTCCTGGGTCTATTGTTGCTGCACGCCTTGGGCGACGTGCTCGCCAAGCACGTCTTCTCCGGCTATCAGCCCACGGTCAACCCCTACCTGTTCCTGCGCAACCTCTGCGGCGCCCTGGTGCTGGCGGGGGTGGGCCTGGCCATCTACCGCCGCGCCACCCTGCCGGGGCTCAAACTAACCACCCGGGGCCTGGACCGCCTGGCCCTGGTGCTCCTGGCGGTGATAATCCTCTCGGGCTTCGCCCTGGAGGGCCTCAAGATCGTCTCCCACCAGAGCTTCGAGCGCATGGTCAAGGAGTACCCCCCGGCCGGCGGCGAGCCCGCCGAGGTCGCCGCCCTGGAGGCCTATTGGGCCAGGGAGTTCGGTGTGGCCTTCCCGGACGGGCGCGGCCAGGGCGGCGCCCAGGCCCTGGAGATGGGCCGCAAGCTGCACGAGGAGACCTGCGCCGACTGCCACGCCCCGGCCCAGTGGGCCTTCCTCGCCTATGGCTTGGGCAAGGCCCTGGGTCCGGCTGGGGTGAGCCTGTCCGGCACCGGCGAGGAGGCCCTGTGGTACCTGCACGTGCTGGCCAGCCTCTTGGGCCTGGCCATCTTGCCCTTCACCAAGTTCCTGCACCTGTTCACCACGCCGCTCTTGTTGGCGGTGCGCGCCGGCATTGACCGCAAGCAGCTAAGCCCCGCCAACCTGGCCACCCTGCGGGCCTACGAGCTGGACGCCTGCATGCACTGCTCGGTCTGCTCGGTGCACTGCTCGGTGGGCGTGGCCTACCCGGAGGTGGGCAACCAAAACATCCTGCCCGGCGAGAAGCTGGCCGCCCTGATGCGCCTTTGCGGCGCCCGCCCCGGGGCGCCCAGCCCCCGCGAGCTCAGGCTCATCCGCCAGGGGGCCTATATTTGCACCAGTTGTCTGCGCTGCACCAACCTCTGCACGGCGGGCATCAACCTGCAAGACCTGTGGCTGGCCATGAAGGCCGACCTGGCCCGCCAGGGCCTGGGTTCCACCTACCACGACGTGCGCCAGGCCCTGGGTCGGGCCGCCCAGCCCAGCCGGCTGACGCCGGTGGTCAGGCTGGGCAACGGCCAGCCGGCCATCCACAAAGAGCTGAAGGCCTCGGCCCTGGCCGGCAACTTCAGTAGTTGCTACAAGTGCATCACCTGTAGCAACGCCTGTCCGGTGGTGCACATGTACCCCCGGCCCCTGGAGGAGCTGGACCTGCTGCCCCACCAGATCATGCACTGCCTGGGCCTGGGCCTCAAGGAGGAGGCCATGGGCGCCCGCATGACCTGGAACTGCCTGACTTGCTACCACTGCCAGGAGGCCTGCCCCCAGGGCGTGCTGGTGGCCGACATCCTCTACGAGCTACGGCACCTGGCCTCGCCCCAGGCGGCGGACCTGGAGGTTTAGACATGCGCTACGCCTTTTTCCCTGGCTGCAAGATACCCTACTACGTTCCCCACTACGGCGCCTCCAGCCGCCGCGTGCTCCAGGAACTGGGCATCGAGTTGGTGGACCTGGAGTTCAACTGCTGCGGCTATCCCATGAGCCACCTCTACTATCAGTCCTCCCTGCTGGCCGCCGCCCGCGCCCTGGCCATGGCCGAGGCCCAAGGCCTGGACGTCCTCACCCCCTGCAAATGCTGCTTCGGCTCCTTCAAGCGCTCCATGCATGCCTTGAGCCAGGAGCCGGAACGCCGCCGCCAGGTGGCCGAGGAACTGGCCAAGGAGGGCCTGGCCTTTCCCGTGAAAAGCCAGGTCAAGCATCTCTTGAGCGTGCTCTATCACGACCTGGGCCTGCCCGCCCTGCGCCAGCGCGTCACTCGCCCCTACCAGCACCTCAAGGTGGCGGTGCTCTACGGCTGCCACGCCTTGCGCCCCAGCCGGGTCACCGGCTTCGACCATCCCTACGCCCCCACCATCATTGACCAGTTGGTGGAGGTCACCGGCGCCCAGAGCATCGCCTGGGCCGGCAAGCTCTCCTGCTGCGGGGCGCCCCTGTTGGAGCACAACCCCGAGCTTTCCCTGGCCATCATCAACCGCCGCCTGAGCGAATGCCGCGAGGGCGGGGCCGACGTGCTGGCCATCGCTTGCCCCTACTCGCAGATGCAGGCCGAACGTGCCTATGCCGTGCCCCGGCCGGCGGCGGACCGCGAGCTGGTCACCGGCGCCGTGCTCTATCCCCAGCTCCTAGGCCTGGCCATGGGCCTGACGTCCGAAGACCTGACCCTGAGCCTGAACACGCCCGACGCCGGCTATCTGCTCAGTTTTCTTTCAGGGGCTTGAGGGCAGGCCATGGCGGCGCATCTTGCGCCACAGGGTGGTACGGTCCATGCCCAGGGCCTGGGCCGCCTCCCGGCGCCGCCAGCCGTGCCGCTCCAGGGCCGCCAGAATGGCCTGGCGCTCTTCCTGGCCGGCGCCCGGGGCCGCGGGGGACGCCGTCAGCGGCCTGGTTTGCCCCCCCAGGAACGACGGCAGATGGTCCAGCCCGATGACCCGCTCCCGGCAGACCATGGCGGCCTGCTCCAGGATGTTGTGCAGCTCGCGTAGGTTGCCGGGATAGTGATAGGCCAGGAGCACCTCCTGGGCCTCGTCGCTCAGGCCGATGGCCCGGCCTTTTCGCGCCAGGGACAGACGGGTGAGGAAGTGCTCGATCAAAAGAGGCAGATCACCCCGGCGCTCGCGCAGGGGCGGCAGATGGAAGCACATCAAGTTGAGATGATAGCAGAGGTCCTCCCGGAAACCCTGGCCGTGCACCACTTCCTCCAGGGGGCATTTGCTGGCCGCCAGCAAGCGGGCTTGCAGGGGCAGGCCACGCACGCCGCCCCGGGGCAGGTAGGCCTGCCGCTCCAGCAAAAGCCATAGCTCCTCCTGCAAGCCGGCGGGCAATTCCCCCACCTCATCCAATAGCAGGCTGCCCTGGCTAGCCCGGCGCAAGGCCCCCGGCCTGGCCGGCTCGCCGGGGTTGATCCCCCCGGCGGCGTAGCCGAACAATTCCCCGGCCAAGAGTTCCTGGGGCAGGCCCGCGCAGCCCACCTTTATGAAAGGGCCGCCCTGACGGGGGCTCAGGGCGTGCACCAGCCGGGCCAGGTGCTCCTTGCCGGTACCGGTCTCGCCGGTGATGAGCAGGGTGCAGCCGCTTTGGGCCAGGGCCGGCAGCACCTCCAGCATGGATCGCAGGCGCCTGTCGCGGGTCACGAAGCCGCCTGCCCCCTCAGGCCCGGACGGGGCTGGCCGCCCTTTAGCCGGCGATGGCATAGGTTTCGTCAATGCGCACCGTAAAGCGGCTCAAGAATTCGCGCACCCTGGCCTGGGTCTTCAACGGGTTGGCCCCCAGGCCCTCCACCCGTTGCCGGGCCTGCTCCATCATATCCATGACCTGGGCGTGCATGCCCGGCGCCACGCCGGCGCTGATTAGCCGCCGGGGATCGCAGCCGGCCTCGGTGAGCAGGCGGCGTAAATGCCCGGCGCGATAGGCGGCCCAGGTGCTGCCGGTGAGCGAGTGGCAGGCGTCCTCATAACAGCCCAGGACCAGCACCCCGTCCAGGCCCTGCTGAAAGGCCCACAGCACGTAGGCCGGGTCCACCTTGCCGGCGCAGGGCACCTGCACCAGGCGCACGCCGCTGGGCCATGGACGCCCCGCCAGACGGGCGGCGGCCAGGGCCGGGCCAGCCGAGTTGGCGCAGGCGAAGACCAGCATCTCCCGCTCCGGGGCGGTCAGCAGGCCCGAGGGGCTCTTGCTCACGGCGGCGCCGATCTCGCGCGCGAAGCGCTGGTCGTCCTGGCCGGCGATCTGGATGGCCTCCATGGGGCACTCCGAGGCGCAGGTGCCGCAGGCGGTGCAGGCCAGGGGATTGGCCTCCGGACGGCGGTCTTGGCGGCCCATGGCCTGCCGGGGGCAGACCCGCACGCAGGTCAGACAGATGGCGCAGCGCCGGCGGTCCACCCGCACCCGGCCCTCCTCCACCCGCGCCTTGCCCTGGCCCAGCAGGGCGCGCACGCCGGCCAGGGCCTGGCCCACCTGGTCCAGGGCGGCGGGCAGGTCCCAGGCCCCGCTGGCCGGTCCCAGCAGAAACACCCCCGCCCGGGCGCTGGCCGTGGGCAGGGCGTTGACCTGATCCGGCTGCAGGGAGCCGTCGCCGGACGCGGCCAGGCCCAGCACCCGGGCCAGCCCACGCCAGGCTTGGCCGGGGCCGGGCACCTCGTCCACGGCCACCAAGTCCAGGTCCTGGCTCAGTTCGCGCCCCAGTATCTCCTCGAAGTAGCTCACGCCCACCCCATCGGGCCGCGGGCTGGCCTGGGGCCGGTGGCTGTCGAACTTGACGAAGACCACGCCCAGGCCGCGCACCTCCTGGGTCAGTTCCTCCAGGTCGGGGGCGGCCATCTTGGCCTGGCTGGTGAACAGGGTCACCTCGGCCCCCAATTCGCTCACCAGACCCCGGGCGGCCAGGCAGGCGGCGCGCAGGCTCATGGGGCTTGCCTCCTGGCCTAGGCCCACGGCCAGGCCCACCCTTGGCTGACCCTGCCTGGGCACCTTCTTGCGAAAGTGCTCCGGCGACGACAGCCAGATCAACAGATCGGAAAGGGAAACCACCCGCGGTCCGGCCTCCAGGCCGGTGTCCCCGCTGTTGAGCCGCGTGGGCGGACCCTGGGTCACCAGCACCGCCCCTGCTCGCCGGGTCCAGCGGCGGCGCTGGCGGTCCAGCACCGTGGCGGTGAACCCTCCGGACGATCCTGCCAGTCTGAGCAGCTCGCCCCGAGACACCACCTCCAGGCGTTCCGCGGCCTCAAGCTCCCGGGCCAGGGCCGTGGCCTCCAACTTGGCCTCAAGCCCCAGAAGCGGCTCCGGCGGGGCCAGGCGCCGGCCCGGGGTGATGAGCAGCACCTTATAGCCGCCCAGCAAAAGCCCCCGCGCCGCCTTGAGCGCCAACAGCCCGCTGCCCAGCACCAGCACCCGCCGCGAGACCTCCATCTCCCGCGACTCGGGCTGGAAGCGGGCCGCCTGGGCCACCAAGGCCTGGTCCAAGGCCAAGGCCCCCCCGTCCATCACCAGGCACTGGCCGGTCTGACCCAGGGGCTTCTGGCACAAGTCCAGGTGCTGGACCATCTCCGGCTTGAGCCCCGCCCGCCACAGCTCGCCGGCCAAGGGTCCGCCTGGGCCGGCCAGGGGGCAGGCCCCCAGAATGAAGGAGTCAAACCCGCCCTCGCCGGTCAGGCGGGCCACGGCGGCGGCCCCCTCCTGGGCGCAGGCCTGGGTCACCTCGAAGACGGGCACGCCCTGGGCCTCGGCCGTCCAGCGCAGGCGCTTAAAGTCCAGCGACTCCTGACCACCGTGCCCTCCCTGACAGAGAAAGACCCCATAGCGGTTTGGGCTCTTCATGGGCATTCCTCCAGATAGCGCAAGGCCTCCTGGGCGGCACCGGCAGCCTGGGCCACCACCTCGGCCATGTCCAGGGGCCGGGTGGCGGCACCGGCCACGAAGACCCCCGGCCGGGACGAAAGGAAGCCGTGATGGTCCAGGCCGGCCCCGCAGGCCTGGGCCAGTTGGGGGTTGTCGGGGTTGGGCGCCATGCCCACCGAGAGCACCACCAGGTCAAAACGCCCCTTCACCGGGGGCTGGCCGCTGACGGCCTGGTACTCCAGCACTACCTGGCCGCCGTGGCCCTGGTACACGTCGTAGGGCATGGAGCGGATCAGGTTGAGTTCCTGGCGGGCGGCGGCCATGAAGTCGTCCAGGGCGTGGCCAAAGCTTTGCAGGTCCATATAGAAGATGCTCACCTGGGCGCCATGGCGGGAGCGCAGATGGCGTCCCAGGCGCAAGGCGTAGCCGCAGCAGACCCGGGAGCAGTAGTTGTGCCCCAGGCGCTCGCGGGAGCCCACGCACTGGATGAAGGCCACGCTGGCCGGCGGCCGGCCGTCGGAAGGACGCACCGGGCCCCCGTGGTCGCGCAGGCCCTGCTCCAGCTCCAGGGCGGTGACCACGTCGGCCACCCGGCCATGGCCCAGGCGCTCTTTGGTGGCGGCTGGATAAGGCTGAAAGCCGGTGGCCAGCACCAGGGCGTCGGCCTTTATCTCCACCTGCCGGGGGGTCTGGCCGAAGTCTATGGCCTCCTCGGGGCAGATGTCCTGGCACAGGGTGGAGCGCTGGTCCTTGAAGTACAGGCAGGAGGTGGGAGAGATGGCCAGACGGGGCCGGTCGCCGGGGATGAGCGGGGCGCGCAGGGCGCCCTCGCCGGCCGCTGGGCAGACCTCCAGGCACTGGCCGCAGCCGTTGCAGCGCTCGGGGTCCACGTAGGCCGGCTCCTGCCTGAGCCTCACCGTGAAGCCCCGGCCGTTGCGAACGACTTGCTCCACCCGGCTGCGCCGCCATAGCTCGATGCCGGGATGGCTTAGCACCGCCGCCAGACGGGGCTCGGCCAGGCAGCCGTTGCACTTCTGGCAGGTGTCCAGGGCCTTGCAGGCCAGGCGCGCGGCCTGACCGCCCAAAAAGTCATCCTTCTCAACCAGGGCCACCCGCACCCCCTGGCCGGCCAGCTCCAGGGACGCGGTGATGCCGGCCAGGCCGCCGCCGATCACCAGCACGCTCTTGTCTTGCAGGTCCATGGCCACCCCTCCGGCTTAAAGACCGCAGGCGTCCAGGAGCGCCGGCAGGTCGTCCTGGGCGGCGGGCATGGACAGGTGCGCCCCGGCCACCAGGCCGGAGCCCCGTATCTCCTTAAACAGGCCCACCACCCCCTGGCGTTGGCCGGGGTCGGCCACCTCCAGGCCGGCCAGGAGCTTGATCCCCAGAGTGGCCGTCTGCCGGCAGAAGCCCTGAAGCTCCTCCAATCCGGTCAGGGGCTGGGTGACGATAAAGCGCGCCCCGGCCTGGGCCTTCTTCTTGAGCTTGATGAGCTGGGGCGGCAGGGGATCGGACTGGGCGGCCACCACCGCGCCCAGGCAGAATCTGGGCGCGCCGTCGAGCTCCTGGCCGGCCAGGTCGCGGCCCGAGGCCAGGGTGACGGCCAGGCCTAGGGCCTGCACCGAGTCCAGGTCGTAGACCGGCTTGGCCCCGGGGTGGTCGCCCAGGCTGACGTAGTCGCCGCTGACCAAGAGAAGGTTCCCGATGCCCTCCGCGCCGGCGGCCAGCATCTGGCTGGTCAGCGCCAGGCGATTCATGTCCCGGCAGGTGAGCGTCAGGATCACCTCGGCCCCCTGGGCGGCCAGGCGCGCGCCGGCGGCCAGGCCGCTGAGGCGGGGCATGGCCCCCCGGTTGTCGCTGACCACCAGGGCGTCCACGCGCGGGGCCAGGCGGCTGGCCAACTCCAAAAGCGGCGCCAGGGCCACCCCCCGGGGCGGGTCCAGTTCCACGGTCAGCACGAAGTCCTTGTGGGCCAAGGCCTGCTCGAACTTACTCATGGGCGCTGTACCTCCTTAGATAGGCGGGATGGACCTGGCGGCCGGGCTGGCTGCGGGCGCCGTGGTCGCGGGGTGCCACGATGGCGCTCAAGTTTTCCAGGCGGTCCAGGCCGGCCAGGCGCTCATAGATCAAGCTCCAGGCGCAGTCGCGCTCCGGGTCGGTTTCGCACTTACCCTGCCGGGTGCCGCCGCAGGGGCCGTTGAGCATGCCCTTGGGGCACAGGCTCACCGGGCAAATGCCGCCGGTGGTGGTGAGCACGCAGGCCCGGCAGGCCCGGCAACGCTCCTCCCACAGGCCCACGTCGCGGTTTATGCCGATGAAGGTGGTGTCCACCCCGGCCAGCACCGGTACCCGCGGGTAGCGCTCGGCCAAGAGCTGGATGCCCGCCCCGCAGGCCAAGGACAACAGCGCGTCATAGTCCAGCACCGTCTCGGCCAGCTCGTCCAGAAACTCCAGGTCGCATTGGCGTTCCACGCAGGCCACGGCGAAGCTCTTGTCCTCGCCCTGGATCTGGCTGGCCAGGTCCAACTGGGCGGCCAGGATGCCGGCCTCCTTCTCGCCGCCGGTGAGACACACGGCCACGCAGGTGCCGCAGCCCACCACCAGCACCTTGCGGAAATCCGCCGCCGCCGCCTTTATCTGCTCGAAGTCCTTGCGCTGGGCAACGATCATGGCCTTGCCTCCGCCGCTAGGGATTGCGCCTTCTGGCGTCCCAGGGGATTGGGCCCCAGTTCCTGGGCCCTTCTAGTCATCTGCCTGACAGCCTCGGCCCACTTGGGAGCGTCGGAGGCGCCTATGTGAAACATCTCCACCCGCCCGGGGTCCAGTCCCGCCTCGGCGATCAGCTCCTTGGCGTGGGCCACCCGCTCCTTGGCGCGCAGGTTGCCTTCCAAAAAGTGGCAGTCGCCGATCTCGCAGCCGCTGACCATCACCGCGTCGGCCCCAGCCCGGAAGGCCTCCAAGAGATAGAGCACGTCCACCTTGCCGGTGCACAACAGCTTGACCACCCGCACCCCCGGCGGGTATTGCAGGCGCATGGAGCCGGCCATGTCGGCGGCGGTGTAGGTGCAGTAGGTGCAGATCAGGGCCAGCACCTTGGGATCGTAGCGTTCAGCCATCGCTTCCCCCTTGCCTTACAGGGCCCTAGCCTTGGCCAGTATCTGGGCGTCGGTGTGGTGCTGCACCTCGATGAGCTTGCGCGGGCAGGCCGAGGCGCAAGAGCCGCAACCGTGGCAGGCCGCCGGATCAATGAAGGCCACGCCTTCCTCGTTAAGCTGGGGCACCCCGTAGGGGCAGGTGCGCACACAGGTAAGACAGGCCACGCAGCGCTCGGCGTCCACCACCGCCACCTCGCCGCCCACCAGCATCTGGCTCTGGGCCAGCACCGCCGCCGCCCGCGCCGCCGCGGCCTTGGCCTGGGCTACGACCTCCTCCAGATACTTGGGGCCGTGGGCCGCCCCGGCCAGGAAGAACCCGGCCCCCACGAAGTCCACGGGCCGGAGCTTGAGGTGGGCCTCCATGAAGAAGCCGTCGGCGTCCAGGGGCAGCTTCAGCGCGCTGGCCAACTCCGGGGCGTCGGACTGGGGGCGCACCGCCGCCCCCAGTACCAGGCGCTGGGCGTTCAGCACCAGCCACTGCCCCAGGATCTGGTCGCGCACAGCCACCTCAAGGCCCGCCTGGCCGGCGCGCACCCGAGGCGGCTCCTCCGGGCCGAAGCGCACGAAGCGCACCCCCAACTTGCGGGCCTTTTGGTAGTACAGCTCCTTGAGCGAGAAGGTGCGCATGTCGCGATAGAGCACCGTGACCTCGGCCAGGGGCTTAAGCTCCTTGATCCTGAGGGCGTTGGCCACGGCCTGGCCGCAGCAGACGCGCGAGCAATAGGGATGCTCGGGCTCGCGGGAGCCCACGCACTGGATCATCACCACGCTGTCCACGCCATCCAGGGCGCCCGCACCACCGGCAATTGCCTCGTGGAAGGCCAACTGGCTGAGCACTCGCTGGTCCTGCCCGTGCAGGTACTGGCTGGGCCGGTACTCGCTGGCCCCGGTGGCCACGATCAGGGCGCCCACGGCCACCTGCTCGCTCTTGTCAGCGCTGGCGATGGCCGCCTGGAACTGGCCCACCCGCCCTTCCACGGACTTGAGCTGGCTGTTCAAGCGCACCCGGATCAGGGGATGATGGCTGACGCGGTCCGCCAGGTCTTCCAGGAAGGGCCGCACCGCCAGTCCCTCCAGGGTGCGGTCAAAGCGCCGGGCCAGGCCACCCAGAGCCGCGTCCCTTTCCACCAGATGGGTGGGGAAGCCCTGCTCGGCCAGGCTGAGGGCCGCGGTCATGCCGGCCACGCCACCGCCCAGCACCAGGGCCGTCTGCTCCACCGGGGCCGGGAACTGGCGCAGGGGCCTTAGCATCAGGGCGCGGGCGCAGGACATGCGCGCCAGGTCCATGGCCTTGACCGTGGCGGCGGCGTGGTCGCCGGCGTGCACCCAGGAGCACTGGTCGCGGATGTTGGCCATCTCGAATAGGTAGGGGTTGAGTCCGGCCCGTTGCAGACCCTGGCGGAAGAGCCCCTCGTGGGTGCGCGGGCTGCATGAGGCCACCACCACCCGGTTCAAGCCTTGCTCCTTGATGAGGGCGGTGATCTTCTCCTGGGAGTCGGTGGAGCAGGTGAAGAGATAGTCCTGGGCGCAGACCACCCCGGGCAGGCCACGCAGATACTCCACCACCGCCGGCACGTCCACCACTCCCCCGATGTTGATTCCGCAGTGGCAGACGAAGACGCCCAGGCGCGGCTTCTCCTCCGGGGGCAAGGCGCGCTCGGGCGGGAAGTCCATGGGCTCTATCTCGCTGCCCCGGGCCGAGGCCAACAGCGCCCCGGCCTCGGCGGCGGCGGCGCTAGCCTGCATCACCGTGTCGGGGATGTCGCGGGGGGCCTGGAAGGCGCCGCACGCGAAGACCCCCGGCCGGTTGGTGGCCAGGGGGTTGAATCCCTGGCTGGCCGCGAAGCCGAAGCGGTCCACCTCCACCCCCAGGCGCTGGGCCAGGGCCACCCCGGAGGGGTTGGGAGTGAGCCCCACCGAAAGCACCAGGAGGTCAAAGTACTCCTCCCGCAGGGTATCGGTCTCATCGAAGTACTGCACGATCAGGTCGTGGCAGGAGGGGTCCTCCACCACCCGCGAGATCATGGAGCGCACATAGCGCACGCCGTGCTCGCCCTTGGCCCGCTCGTAGTAACGGTCAAAGCCCTTGCCCTGGGCGCGGATATCCATGTAGAAAATGGTCTTCTCAAGCCCGGCCACGTGCTCGCCGGCAATGATGGCCTGCTTGCTGGCGTACATGCAGCAGACGTAGGAGCAGTAGTCGCGGCCGACTGAGGCGTCGCGGGAGCCCACGCACTGTATCCAGGCCACGCGCTTGGGCTCCACGCCGTCGCTGGGGCGCTTGACGTGGCCTCCATAGGGGCCGCTGGCCGAGAGCACCCGCTCGAACTCCAGACTGGTGAGTACATTAGCGTAGCGTCCGTAACCGTACTCGGCCTTGGACGCGGCCTCGAAGGGTTTGAAGCCCGGAGCCATGACCACGGCGCCCACCTGGAGCTTGATCTCCTGGGGCCGCTGCTGGTGCTGGATGGCCCCGGCCTGGCAGGCCGAGACGCACCGGTAGCACTCCGAGCAGATGCCGCAGGCCAGGCAACGAGACGCCTCGGCCCGCGCGGCCTCCTCGCTCAACGCGCCCACCACCTCGCCGAAACCCTGCGCCCGCGCCACGGGGTCGGCGTGGGGTGGCTTGTTCCGCGCCTGCACCGGCACCGCCACCTTGGGCGGCTCCACGGCCTGCCAGTCCTTGGCGCGGCCCGCCGCCAGGTCCTGGCCCTTGAGCAGGCGCATGGCCGACTGGGCCGCCTCCTTGCCCTGGGCCACGGCCTGGATCACCGTGGCCGGC
>JACRDC010000042.1 GCA_016218705.1 Desulfarculus sp. | reverse complement strand
CGTCTGGATCATGCTGATGGCGTCGCCGGCGTTGCGTATGCCCTGATTGATCACCGCGATGTCGGCGCGCATCAGCTCGCGGATGGCCAGGCCGGCGGCGTCGTCGGCGGCCGAGTTCACCCGCAGGCCCGAGGACAGGCGTTGCGTGGACCTGGCCAGGCGCCCGTAGGAGTCGCTCAGGTTGCGGGCGGCGGTCATGGCCATCAAATTGTGGTTGATTATTAAAGACATTTTTACCCTCCTTGGTTTTGGCTGCGCCGAGGTCCTTTCGGCGCCTACTTACCTGGTCCCTGTCCTTATGCTTTGGTCTTTCCCCTGGCTGTCGCGGGCAGACACCCTGACCCGTGACCGTTTGATTCAATCCACTTATCGGCCCCCCAAAAATCGGCTTAAGGGTTTTTTTGCGGCTGGCCATTTTTTTGCCCCCAGCAGCCGTCCGGGGGTGGTCGGTTGACGCCGCTCGCCTTGGGGGGCTAGACTCAACCAAAATGACCGGCCAGGGGCGCGGCACAATCTCCGGAGGCGGGCATGGGAAAAAAGATGATAAAAGCCAAGAAGTTATCCGCGGGGACCTCCCAGGTGGACCTGCCCGAGGCTGTAGCCGTCCAGCCCCCCGCCGGCAAGAAGCGCCCCACCATCAGCCTATGCATGATGGTCAAGAACGAGGAAAAACGTCTGCCCACCGCCCTCAAAAGCGCGGCCCCCTGGGTGGACGAGATCATAGTGGTGGACACCGGCTCCACCGACAACACGGTGCAAATCGCCCAAAGCTACGGCGCCAAGGTTTACCACCACCCCTGGGAGCACAGCTTTTCCAAGCACCGCAACCAGAGCATCGGCTACGCCACCGGCGACTGGCTGTTGATCCTGGACGCCGATGAGGAACTGGACCCCGCCACCGCCCACTGGCTGCACAAGCTGGTCCACGACCCCGAGGTGGATGTGTTTTTCTTCGAGCTGAACAACCAACTGAAGGACGGGGGGGAATCTTTCATCCTTCATCCAAGATTATTCCGCAATTTAAAAGGTTTCCACTACGAAGGCCAGGTGCACAACCGCCCCGTCTTCCACGGCCAGGCGGCCAAGGCCCCGGTGCGGTTGATCCATTATGGATACGCCGAGGACCCCGAAACCACGGAGCGCAAGCACCAGCGGCGTTTGGAGATGATCAGCAAGTGGGTGGAAGACGAGCCTGACAATTACATTGCCCGAGCCTACTTATCCCATACCCTGATGGAACGGACCGACACCCTCAAGGAGGCTGTCGAGGAGGGATACACCGCCTTGCGTCTGGCTCGGGAGCAAGGGTCCCCCCCAGAGAACATGCCGCGCATCTACTATCCCTTACTTACCGCACTGGCCTGCCTGCAACGGGAAGACGAGGTGCTAACCCACGCCCAAGACTGCTTAGCAACCGTCCCCAACTATCCCGATGCCCCCTTTTATGTGGCCTGGGCCCACTACGTGCGCTGCCACTGGAGCGAGGTCTGCCTGGCCAGCCAGCGCTTTTTGGATTTGCAGGAACGCAGCCGCAGCAACCCCGAGGAGTTCATTTTCTTCGAGAACCTGACCTTTAACCGCATCAACGCCGCCCTGGCGCGCTGGGTCATCGCCGCGTCCCAACTGGGCCAGGAGGAGGAGGCCCTGCGGCTGCTGGAGCGCATGCTGCCGGAAGCCGAGGCCGAGAAATACACCCGCAATGCGGTCAACGCCCTGCTGGGCTCAAGGTTCATGGACCTGGCCGGGCGCATGGCCCAGCGCCTGGCCGAACTGCGGCCCGACTGGGAATGGCCGGCCCTGACCGCCAAGGCGGCGCGGGCACATCAGGGGCGGCAGCAGTTGGAGCAACTCAAGGCCCAAGGGCTGAAGGCCCTGGAAGACCAGGATTATGCCGCCGCGGAGCAGCTCCTGGCCCAGGCGGTGGAGATAGACGAGCTTAACCCCGAGGCCCTCTTGGGCCTGGGCCGCGCACTGCACCAGCAGGGCCGGGCGCGGGAGGCCCTGCCCTGGCTGACCAGGGGGGTCAATGCCCACCCTGGCTTTGCCTGGGCCTGGCAGCTCCTGGCCGAGGAGCGCTTCGCCGGCCTTGACCACGCCGGGGCCCTGGTCTATTACCAGCGCTATTTGGCCCTGGCCCCCGGCGACCACAAGGCCGCCGCCCGCCTGGAGGTGTGCCACAAGCGCCTGGCCCAGTCGCCGCCGCCACCCACCGTGGCCGAAAGGCCACCCAAGCTCCTAGTGGTCCTGACCGCCGGGCTTTCACCTGAGATGGTGCGCATGCCCACGCCCCATTTTTTGATGCACCGGGCCTGGGGCGAGCTGATGTATGGCCTCGAGGAGGCCGGCCAGGACCACCCGGCCTGGGCCAGCCTCTACACCGGCCGGGGGCCGGAGGTGCACGGCATGCTCAAGGAGGCCACCCGCCAGCACCCCCATGGCCTGGGGGACCTGGCCGTGCCCAGCGTGTGGGAGGTCATGGCCCGCGACTACCGGGTGGGCCTGTTGGCCGCGCCCCTGGGGCACCCGGCGCCCCAGGGCATGGCCTGGTCGGTGGCCGGCCGCCCCGCCGGCCTGCTCACCCCGGACCTGGTCAATCCCCCCGAGCTATTGCCCCGGCTGTTGACCTTGGGCTTCCGCGCCGACCAGGTCCTGAGCTACACCGAGGAGCAGACCTTCCTCCAGCGCCTGCAACAGGACGCCCGCCAGGAGGCCTTTCTCTTTCAGACCGAGCGCAACAAGCTGGCCGCCGCCCTGGCCCTGCCGGCGGTGGACGTGCTGGTGGTGGGCCTGACGGCCCTGGACTACTTCCAGCAGGCCTACGGCATCGCCCACTACCACACCTTCGCGGCCTACCAGCAGGTCTACGCCCTCATCGAGATGCTGGTGCACGCCTTGCGGCCCGAGAACTTCGCGGTCTTGAGCCAGCGCGGCTACGCCCCCCAGGAAAGCCAGCCCCGGGGCGTGGGGTTCTACTGCCTGTCCTGGCTCAAGGGCGAGAATGGCCGCGCCCCCGTGGCCGAGATCGCCCCCCAACTGCTCAAGCTGATGGGCCTGGACCCGGCGCTGTTGGGCACGCCCAGGGGGTGAGGCCAACGCGCGGGCGGGCATGAAACGGCACGGGCGGGGGCAAACCCCGCCCGTCTTGGTTTTTGATGCAACTTGGCGGCCGGCGCTACATTGGCATCATACGCATTCCAGATCAGACGCATGGTTTTCTCGTCAGGTTTCCTCTGGGCACAGCCCTTACGGTATAGGCGGCCCAAGAAAGCCTAAGCGGTTTCTTTTTGTGTCCCACTCAGCCGCCCGGCCATACTGGCTTTGCCGATGCGGGTGCCGGCGCGGGGTGGACTCTCCGCCCTGGCGTGGGCAGGGGCCGCAGGGACACCGTATTCTTTGCCGGGTTGGATCATAGCAGCCCCCTGCCGGTGCCCTAGGAATGGCCGGGCTAAGAGCGGGACACGGGGCTTGGGCGGCCAAAAACCAAAGCTCGCCGGCCAGAGGATGCCCGGATCAAGGGGCAGCTACCTAATAATGTATGATTGTCATTAAAATGGTATCAGACCCCTTCCTCGCCCTCCACGCCCAATAATTCGCCGGGCAGCAGCGGTATGGTCAGGGTAAAGGTGGTGCCCCGGCCGGACTGGCTGTCCACCTCTATGTCCCAGTGGTGCTCGCTGGCTATGCGCTTGACCGTGGAGAGGTTGATGCCCACGGCGTTGGTCTTGGTGGTGAAGAAGGGGTCGAAGACGTAGGGCATGTCCTCGCCGGCGATGCCGCGGCCGGTGTCGGACACGGTCACGATGGCCGCTTGGTCCTGCTTGCGCAGGCCCAGGCGAAGCTCGCCGCCCTGGGGCATGGCCTCCAGGGAGTTGGCCAAGAGCACCCGGATGGTCTTTTCCAGCAGGCGCCGGTCCACCCAGGCGACCACCGCCCCGGCCCGGCCCACATCCCCTTGGCAGACCAGGTTCACCCCGCTCTCCTCGGCGTGGGGCCTAAAGGGCTGGGCCACGTCGGCCAGCAAGAGGCCCAGGTCCTCGCTGCGCGGACAGGGCAAGGGCAGGTCGGCGTACTCGCGCACCTCGCGCACGATCTTTTCCAGACGCTGGGTGTCGGTCAGTATCTTCTTAAGATACTCCGCCGAGGTGCCGTTCTCCTCCACCTGGTTCAGGAGCCTGCGGGCCAGCCCGCCGATGGTGGTCACGGGGTTCCTGACCTCATGGGCCACGCAGCGGGCCAGGCGGTCCAGGCAGTCGGTCTTGTCCTTGAGCAGGCGCTGGATGTCCCGCTGGGCCTCCAGGCCCTCCCGCTCCCGGTTCTCCAAGGACTGGGCCATGGCGTCGAAGGCCTCGGCCAGCTTGCCCAGCTCGCCCCGGTGATGCCCCAGGCCGGTGCGGGCGCTCAGGTCGCCGCCGCCCAGGCGTCCGGCGGCCTCAACCAGCTTGTTCAGGGGACCCAGGATGGTGAACCCGCTCAAGAGCCAGGCCAGGGCCAGGGAGAGGAAGGCGCTCAGGCTAAGCAGGGCCAGGTTGCGCCATACCACGCTCCAGGCCTTGGCCAGGGCGTGCTCCACGGGGATGCCCAGGCGCAGCATCAGGTAGGGGAAGGGGCTGCCCTCCAGCTTTTGGCGCTTGAAACTGTAGAGCCGCCGCACCCCGTCCACGCCGGTTTCAAGGAAGGTGCCCTCCTCGGCTGGGCCGGACATGCGCTCGATCATGCGCGGCAGGTCGGGCACCCAGGTGTACTTCTCGGTCTCGGGGAAGCGGGTCAGCCGCATGCCCGAGGCGTCGGTGATGGTCAGCACCGAGTTCTGGGGCAGGTGGGTGTCCTGAAATATCCTCAGCAGATGGTTGAAATCAAAGACCGCCACCAAGACGCCCCGCGTCCGGCCCTGGTCATCCAGCACCGCCTGGGCCAGGTGGATCACCACCCCCTGCCTGTCCGGCCGCAGGAGGTACTGGCCGGTGGCGAAGTTGCCGCTGGCGCGCGCCTTGAGGAAATAGGACTCCTGGCCGATGTCCTCCGGCGGGGCCGGGGGCGCCGAGGCCCGCACCCGGCCCTGGACGTCGGCCAGGGCCAGGCCCACGTAGGCGGGGTTGTGCTTAAGCACCTGATCCAAAAGGGCCTGGCTGGCGGCCAAGTCCTCCCCCCGGCATTCGGCGGTATTGGACAGGGTCAGCAACAGCAGGCGGGCGCTGTCCAGCACCCGCTCATGGTGGGCGGCCATGGATTGCACCTGCCTGAGGGCGTAGCCCTCCACCTCGCCCACGGCGTTGTCCTCCAGCTCCTGGCTGGAATAGAGCAGGATGGCGATGCCCGGCAGCACCGTCACCAGCACCAGCAAGAGCAGGCTGCGCCGTATGGAGTATGCAAGCAAGCCTGGCATGGCCAATCCCCAATGGTCCATTATCATTTCACATAACAAGGCCCCGCCGGGTCAATAGGGGCGCGCCCCCTTGCGAGGCTCGCTTGGGCCTCAATCTGGCTGGGTTATAGGCCCCAAGCCCGGCCTGCCGGCTTGACTGGGGCGGGGCCTGCGGATATAACGGTTTGAACTCCTTAACCCCTCCGGCCCTGGCCGGAGGGGTCCGGCGCCGGCATGGACCCTGGCCTTTTGATGTACAACCTGGTGGCCCTGCCTGCCTGGGGGCTCTTGCCCGCCGTGGGGGTGGGCCTGGGTCTGGCCGGCCGCTGGGGCGAGATCGGCCCCCGCCTGGGCCTTTACCGCCACTTGGCCCCGGCCGGCCCCGGCCCCCGGGTGTGGTTGCAGGCCGTGAGCGTGGGCGAGGTGGGCGTGGCCCAGGCCGTGGCCGAGGAGCTGTGGCGTCTCGAGCCCCGCGTCGAGTTGACGGTTAGCGCCAGCACGGTCAAGGGCCTGGAGCGCGCCCGCCAGGTGCTGGGGCAAAAGGCCCTGGTGGCGCCCTTCCCCCTGGAGGCGCCCTGGGCGGTGGCCGCGGCCTGGCAACGCCTGCGCCCCCAGGTCTACGCCTCCCTGGAGACCGAGATCTGGCCCAACCAGTTGGCCTGGTTTGAGCGGCGCGGCACGGCCCTGCTCTTGCTCAATGGCCGCTTGAGCCCCCGCAGCTTTCCGCGCTACCAGAAGGTGCGCCCCCTGGTGGCGGCGGCGCTCAGGCGCTTCAGGGTCTTAAGCATGATCAGCCCCGAGGACGCCCGGCGGGCCGTCCTGCTGGGCGCGCCGGCCCAGCGGGTGCGCGTGGACGGCAACGCCAAGTACGCCGGCCTGACCGAGCGCGCCCGGCCCGAGTTGCTGGCCGGCCCGGCGGCCATGCTGGCCCTGGGCGGGCGCCCCCTGCTGGTGGCCGGCTCGGCGCGCTCCGGCGAGGAGGGGCCGGTGCTGGAGGCCTTCCAGGAGGTGCTGGCCAGCCATCCCATGGCAATGCTGGCCGTGGCCCCCCGCCACGTGGAACGCGCGCCCCGCTGGCTACTGGCCTGCGCCCAGCGGGGGCTCCTGGCCCAGCGCTGGACCGAGCTGTCGTCCACCGCGCCCCGCCGGGAAGCCACCCAGGTGGTGGTGGTGGACGTCATGGGACAGCTCCTGGGGCTCTACGGCCTGGCCAAGGCCGCCTTCCTGGGGGCCAGCCTGGTGCCACTGGGCGGCCAGAACCCCATGGAGCCGGCGGCCTGGGGCGTGCCCTGCCTCTACGGCCCCTCCATGGAGGACTTTGCCGACGCCGCCCAGGCCCTCGCCCAGGCCGGCGCCGGCCAGACCGTGAGCGACGGACCGGCCCTGGCCCGGGCCTGGCGGGAGATGCTGGACCACCCGGCCCAGGCTTCAGCCCAAGGCCAGGCCGGCCGCCGGGTGGTGGCCGCCTGGTCCGGGGCGGCGGCCACGGCGGCCAGCCTCATCGTCGAGCAACTGGACCGGCAAGGAGCCCTCTAGCTTGGCCAAGCCCGCACCCACCACGCCACCAACGGTCAGCCAGGCCGCGCTCAAGCACCTGGAGAGCGGTCTGGAGCCCCAGACCCGCCGGGACATCGCCAGCGCCGCCCGGCTGTGGACCCAAGTCAAGGAGCGGGGAGGCCGGGTGGTAGTGGCCACCGGCTCCGGCCCCAACCTGCACGAGGGCGTCACCACCATGCTGGCCGCGTGCGTGGCCGCCGGCCTGGTGGACGGCATCGTCACCAGTAGCGCCGTGGTGGGGCATGAGATGGCCGGCACCCTGGAGCGGGTGCGCCGGGTCAAGGGCCACAAGCTGGGCCTGCCGTCCGAGGTGCTGCCCAGCGACGGCAAGGTGGAGGTCTCGCTGCTGGGCGCCCGGGACCTGGAGCTTCTGGGCCGTGACACGGTCATAGACCTGGACCACTACCGCCGGCTGCTGGCGGCGCCCGGCAACGAGATCATCAAGGTGGCCGGCAACCTGGCCTACCCCACCGGCCTGTGGACCGAGCGCCTGGCCCGCCGCCTGGAGCCCTTGGCCAAGCGCGCCGGGCTCACCCTGGAGGCCACCGCCGGCCTGGGCGCCGACCCGCTGACCATGCTGGGGGCCTGCGCCCGGCGGGGGGTGCCCTGCCTGGTCAGCGTGCCCCAGTTGGTGGGCGGCGGCCAGGTGGGCCTGGCCGTGGGCGACTCGGTGAGCATCAGCCAGCGCTCGGGGCTCCTGGCCGAGATGCTGGCCAAGGCCGATCTCATCATCGAAAGCGGCCTGGCCCTGGCCCAGGAGATTCACGACGGCCCCTTTGAGCTATACACCGGCCACGGCCTGTGGGCCCGCCACGAGGGCATGCCCACCTTCAGCCTGCGGGACAAGCCCCTGGTGCGCATAGACCTGGACCCGGCCATCCGCCGGGTGTGGGAGATGCAGCACACCAGCCAGAGCGTGGCCCGCTCCATAGACCAGGGCCTGCCCAAGGCCTGCCAGATGGGCCTGGCCTTTCGCATGGAGATGAGCGGCTTCGCGCGCCTGCCCCATTCCCTGCCTATTCTCGGCGACTTGGGCGCGGTGTGGCCGGTGCTGGCCGGCAGGGTCGCCAAAAGCCTGGGTGTCAAACCGGCCTTTATGTGCTACAAACAGGGTTCAGCCCTGGGCGAGAGCCTGCGCCAATACATCGTCAGCCAGGTGCGCCCCATGGACCCCTCGGCCGTGGTCCAGGCCTTGAATGAGAGGTAGGACCACCGACGGGCGGGTGCGCTTTGGTATGCCGAGCGCCGGGAAAAGGCCGCCAGTTTCATGTAAGGAATAATGCCCATGTCACGTAAGGCCTTGTTAGCCTTGGAGGATGGCACCACCTTCCCCTGCCGGGCCTTTGCCGGCGCCGGCGAGGTGACCGCCGAGGTCTGCTTCAACACCGCCATGACCGGCTATCAGGAGGTGCTCACCGACCCCTCCTACAAGGGCCAAATGGTGGCCATGACCTACCCCCTCATCGGCAACTACGGCACCAATCCCGAGGACGTGGAAAGCGCCAAGGTTCAGGTCAGCGCCTTCCTGGTCAAGGAATACATGGCCCTGCCCAGCAACTACCGCTCCAGCCAGAGCCTGGCCGCCTATCTGGAGGCGGCCGGCGTGCTGGGCGTGGAGGGTCTGGACACCCGGGCCCTGACCCGCCATCTGCGCATGAAAGGGGCCATGAAGGGCGCCCTAAGCACCCTGGACCTGGACCCCACTAGTTTGACCAATAAAGCCGTAGCCAGCCCCGGCCTGGTGGGCGTTGACCTGGTCAAGGAGGTCACCTGCCCCCAGGCCTTTCGCTGGATAAACGGCCGGCCTGACCGCGTCCTGGACCTTATCGGCGACTTTGATCCCGAGGCCGTCTGGCAGGGTGGTCAGGGGCGCTTCAAGGTGGTGGCCCTGGACTGCGGCATCAAGTACAACATCCTGCGCCGCCTGGAAAAACGCGGCATGAAGTTGGTGGTGGCCCCGGCGCACACCCCGCCGGAGGTCATCAGCGACCTGGCCCCGGACGGCATATTCCTCAGCAACGGCCCCGGCGACCCGGCGGCGGTGACCTACGTGGTGGAGACGGTGCGCCGGCTCATGGGCCTGCGCCCCATCTTCGGCATCTGCCTGGGGCACCAGATGATCGGCCAGGCGCTGGGCGGCAAGACCTACAAGCTGAAATTCGGCCACCGGGGCGCCAACCAGCCGGTGATGGACTTGGCCACCACCAAGGTGGAGATCACCAGCCAGAACCATGGCTTCTGCGTGGACGCCGACTCCATCGCCGACCCGGACGTGGTCATGACCCACATCAACCTCAACGACCGCACCCTGGAGGGCCTGGCCCACAAGAAGGTCCCCATCTTCTGCGTGCAGTACCACCCCGAGGCCTCGCCCGGCCCGCATGACGCCGATTATCTCTTCGACCGCTTCATCACCATGATGGAGACGGGAAAACCGGTGGGATGAGGCGTGAGCCACGGCGGGCGATAACGGGTCGGCCAGGTGCCTTGGCTGGCAATGACGGGTCGGTTGAGGTCGAGGTTTTGGTGAGCGTCGAAGGCTCCCGTGGGGGACTAGCGGACGGGGCTGAGGTAGAAACAAGACTAGGCGGTTGCAGGGACCATTAACAGCGCCGCCATGATAAGTAACTAAAAATAGCTGTCATTGCGAGCGTAGCGAAGCAATCTTCCGCTTCGCTCTTTACCCATCCTGGCATGATCTAAGAACGAAACGGAAGATTGCTTCGTCGCTTACGCTCCTCGCAATGACATTCTTTCGCCAGACTGCGCAGGACCGAACTACTCTCTAACGGCCATAGTCAAGGTCTACCATGCCTAAACGCACCGACCTCAAGAAGATCATGATAATCGGCTCCGGGCCCATCATCATCAGCCAGGCCTGCGAGTTCGACTACTCCGGCACCCAGGCCATCAAGGCCCTCAAGGAAGAGGGGATGGAGGTGGTGCTCATCAACTCCAACCCCGCCACCATCATGACCGACCCGGAGATGGCCGACCGCACCTACGTGGAGCCCATCACCCCGGAGTACGTCTGCGAGGTGCTGGAGCAGGAGCGCCCCGACGCCATCCTGCCCACCCTGGGCGGCCAGACCGCCCTGAACACGGCCCTGCAGGTGGCCGAGACGGGCATCCTGGAGCGCCTGGGCATAGAGATGATCGGGGCCACGCCGGCGGTCATCAAGAAGGCCGAGAGCCGCGAACTCTTCCGCCAGGCCATGGAGAACATCGGCCTGCGCGTGCCCCGGAGCGCCATCTGCCGCACGCTGACCGAGACGGCGATCGCCGCCAAGGACATCGGCTTCCCCCTGGTGGTGCGCCCGGCCTTCACCCTGGGCGGCACCGGCGGGGGCATCGCCTACAACCTCGAGGACTTGCAGGAAATCAGCGCCTCGGGCCTGGCGGCCAGCCTCACCCACGAGGTGATGATCGAGGAGTCGGTGCTGGGCTGGAAGGAATTCGAGCTGGAGGTGATGCGCGACCGCAAGGACAACGTGGTCATCATCTGCTCCATCGAAAACCTGGACCCCATGGGCGTGCACACCGGCGACTCCATCACCGTGGCCCCGGCCCAGACGCTGACCGACCGCGAGTACCAGGCCATGCGCGACGCCTCCATCGCCATCATGCGCGAGATCGGCGTGGAGACCGGCGGCAGCAACGTGCAGTTCGCCATCAACCCGGCCAACGGCGACCTGGTGGTCATCGAGATGAACCCCCGGGTCAGCCGCTCATCGGCCCTGGCCTCCAAGGCCACCGGCTTCCCCATCGCCAAGATGGCGGCCAAGCTGGCCATCGGCTACACCCTGGACGAGCTGCCCAACGACATCACCCGCGAGACCATGGCCAGCTTCGAGCCCACCATTGACTACTGCGTTGTCAAGGTGCCCCGCTTCGCCTTCGAGAAGTTCCCCGGCGCCGTGGACGTCTTGGGCACGGCCATGAAGAGCGTGGGCGAGACCATGGCCATAGGCAGGACCTTCAAGGAGGCCCTGCAAAAGGGCCTGCGCGGCCTGGAGATCGGCCGGGCGGGCCTCCTGGGCGACGGCAAGGACCCGGCAGATGGCAGCCCGGAGCTATCCCGCGAGTCCCTGGCGCTGAAGCTCAAGACGCCCTCCAGCCTGCGCATCTTCTGGGTGGCCCAGGCCATGCGCGTGGGTATGAGCGACCAGGAGATCTTCGAGCTGACCTGGATAGACCCCTGGTTCCTCTACAACCTGCGCCAGTTGGTGGACTTCCAGGCCGAGCTGGCCAACAAGCGCCCCTGGGGCCTGTTGGCCTCGCCGCTCTCGGGCCTGGACGCCGACTTTTTGCGCCGGGCCAAGGAGTGGGGTTTCAGCGACCGCCAATTGGCCTTTGCCGTGGGCGGCGACGAACTGGCGGTGCGCCAGCACCGGCTCAGCCTGGGGGTGCGCCACACCTACAAGCTGGTGGACACCTGCGCCGCCGAGTTCGAGGCCTACACGCCCTATTTCTACAGCACCTACGAGAGCGAGGACGAGTGCCGCGCCAGTGACCGCCAGAAGGTGATGATCCTGGGCGGCGGGCCCAACCGCATCGGCCAGGGCATCGAGTTCGACTACTGCTGCGTGCACGCCTCCTTTGCGCTGAAAGAGATGGGCATCGAGTCCATCATGGTCAACTCCAACCCCGAGACCGTTTCCACCGACTACGACACCAGCGACAAGCTCTACTTCGAGCCCCTGACCCTGGAGGACGTGCTCAACATCATCGAGAGCGAGAAGCCCAGCGGCATCATCGTGCAATTCGGCGGGCAGACGCCCTTGAACCTGGCGGTGCCCCTCTACAAGGCCGGCGCGCCCATCCTGGGCACCACCCCCGACGCCATAGACCGCGCCGAGGACCGCGACCGCTTCTGCGAGCTTTTGCGCAAGCTGGGCCTGCGCCAGCCCGACAACGGCACCGCGGTGAGCGTGGAGCAGGCCATCGCCATCGCCCAAAAGATCGGCTACCCCGTGGTGGTGCGCCCCTCCTACGTGCTGGGCGGCCGGGCCATGGAGATCGTCTACGACGACGCCTCGCTGAACCGCTACATGACCACGGCGGTGCAGGCCAGCCCCGACCACCCCATCCTCATAGACAAGTTCCTGGAGGACGCCACCGAGGTGGACGTGGACGCCATCTGCGACGGCCAGAGTTGCCTGCTGGCCGGGGTCATGGAGCACATCGAGCAGGCCGGCGTGCACTCTGGCGACAGCGCCTGCGTGCTGCCCCCCCACAACCTCCAGGCCGCCATGATTGACGAGATACGCCGGGCCACCCACGCGCTCGCCTTCGAGCTGGGGGTCAAGGGCCTGATGAACATCCAGTACGCGGTCAAGGACGACCTGCTCTACATCCTGGAGGTCAACCCCCGGGCCAGCCGCACGGTGCCCTTTGTCAGCAAGGCCACGGGCGTGCCCTGGGCCAAGGCGGCCACCAAGGTGATGATGGGCCGCACGCTCATCGAACAGGGGCTCACCCAGGAGGTCTGGCCCAAGCACATCTCGGTCAAGGAGGCGGTCTTCCCCTTTGTTCGCTTCCCGGGCGTGGACCCGGTCTTGGGGCCGGAGATGCGCAGTACCGGCGAGGTGATGGGCATTGACCACAACCTGGGCCTGGCCTTTGCCAAGAGCCAACTGGGCGCCGGCCAGGTGCTGCCCACCACGGGCGCGGTCTTCATCAGCGTGAAGGACGACGACAAGGCCGCCGTGGTGCCGCTCGCCGCCAAGTTCCACCGCCTGGGCTTCGCCATCCTGGCCACCAAGGGCACCCACGCCCGCCTGGTGGCCGAGGGCATCCAGGCCAAGCTCACCCCCAAGGTCAGCGAGGTGAGCCGCCCCCATGTGGTGGACCTGATGAAGAATGGCGATATTCAGCTCGTCATCAACAGCGCCGAGGGCAAGGGCTCGGCCAGCGACGCCTATCTCATCCGTCGCCAGGCCCTGGAGCGGGGGCTGCCCTACATCACCACCCTGGCCGCGGCCAAGGCCACGGTGGACGCCGTGGAGGCCTTGTTGCGCTCCGACCACCTGAGCGTCACGCCCTTGCAGGATTATTACCGGGCCTAGGGCTTGCTATAATGCGGGCGTAGAGGGAGCCCAGTTATCGGGGCGAATCAGGGAGGACGTGTCATTGCGAGGAGCATCCCAGTGGGGATGCGACGAAGCAATCCACCGCTTCGGTCTTCTGGTCGGACGTGATAGCCTGCTCCAATACTTCGGGAATAACTTGGGGCCCAAGGCTTAAAGAGAAGAATAAGAATCAGGGAAAGGGGTGTGAACATGGGCGATTTCCCCAGGATCACCTCGCTGAAAATTGACGGCTTCAAGGTCTTCGACAAGTTCGAGGCCAAGCTTGGGCCTTTGGAGGTCATCGCGGGGGCCAACGGGTCGGGGAAGAGCAGTTTATTCGACCTACTCAGGTTCCTACGCGAAGGCATGGAACGGGACATTCCCCCCGAGATCATTCCCAGCGGTTTGGGCATGCAATTATTTCATTTCCCCCAGCGACCCAGGTTCCGCTGGAGGGTGGGAATGGTCGGGTTAAGCAAAAAGGACCATATCTACTTTGGTGCGTTGATGGGGCCAGCGGGAATTGCCAGGATATTAGAAGAGGGCCTCGAGGTTGACGGGGGAATCGCGAACCCCTTTCCATCTTTGATAGAAGAGGGTCCCCACAAGAGGCTTAGTCTGGGTTTGTTCAAGGAAAAAAACGCCAAGTCAACCTACAACTTCATCAAAGATTGGTCGTTTCTTTCATCCTTCAATATTTCCGCTCGCCATATTCGTCGTTCCGCTCTGGTCCAACAGGAGCCCATCCTAGAAGAGGACGGGCGCAACCTGAGTTCGGTTCTTCATTTTCTATTCACCGAGCACCCCGGTTTGTTTGAAGAATTGTGTTCCTTGCTTCGACTGGTTTTGTCAGGCTTCCAGGGCCTTACCGTCAAGGCCCGTGGCGGCCCCGGCGAGGTCATGGCCTTCTGGCGCGAGGAGGGCGTGGACGCCGACCTCACCCTGGCCGATCTCTCCGACGGCATTCTGCGCTTTCTGTGCTGGGCGGTGCTGTGCCTGCACCCCAAGCCGCCCACGCTGATCTGCATTGACGAGCCCGAGCTGGGCCTGCACCCCCGGGTGCTGCCCCTGTTGGCCGGGCTGTTCCAGAAGGCCAGCCAGCGCACCCAGGTGCTCATCGCCACCCATTCCTCCTACTTCCTGAGCCAGTTCCCCCTGGAGAGCATCGCGGTGATGCGCAAGGAGAACGGCCGGGCGGTTTGGAAGAAGCCGGCGGACTCGCAGACCCTCAAGGATATCCTGGCGGACTTTGGCAACGACGAGATAGCCCACCTGCACATCAGCGATGAACTGGAGCACTTCAGTGACGAGTTGGAGCGCCCGGCATGAATGTCATCGTGTATGTGGAGGGCAAGTCGGATTGCCTGGCCCTGGAGTCCCTGTTTTTCGACCTGCTGACCGCCAAGCAAGAACAAGGAGTCAGCATCAGGTTCTATCCGGCACCGCCGGAAGGTGACCGCAAGACAGTACTGCTTACGAAAGGCCCGCGCAGGGCCTTAAACATCCTGCGAAACCAGCCCGAATCCGTAGTAGCCCTCGTGCCAGACCTGTCCCCATCCAACAAAGGCTTCCCTCACGCCAGCAAGCAGGAGCTTTTGCAAGGAATCGCGGACATATTCAAGGCCGAGGTCGAGCGCAAGGGGCTTTCCAACCTCCCCGACCTTTCCCGGCGGTTTCAGGTCTTTTGTTTTAAGCATGACATGGAGGTATTGCTGCTCGCCGCACGGGAAAGGTTGGCAGAATACCTGGCTTGCTCTGGTTTCGCACCCGATTGGGCGGAAAACGTGGAGGAACAGAACCAAGACGACCCGCCCAGCAAGGTGGTGGCGCGGTGGTTTGAAAAATGCGGTCGTCGCTACAATAAGACCCTGGACGCGCGCGAGATATTGCGGGGAGCTGATTACCGTCTCGTCGCCGAACGCTGCCCCGATTGCTTCCAGCCCTTGGTGGCGTTCCTGGAGTCCTGCGGCGCCCGGGCTTGAAAAACCTAGACTCGTGCCTATGTTAGGGGTAGTCTTTGCCACGAGGCGGAACAACCGGCACGGCCCGGCGGCATGCACGACAGCGCCGCGGGCCGGCTGACCTTTTTGGATATGGGGATAATCCCGTGAGCCATCTACTGCTCGACGACGGTCCCAAGGAGGCCTGCGGTGTATTCGGGGTCTTTGGACACCCCGAGGCCGCCCGCCTGACCTATTACGGCCTCTACGCCCTGCAACACCGGGGGCAGGAGTCGGCCGGCATAGTGGTCAGCGACGGCCACACCCTCAAGGACAAGCGGGCCATGGGCCTGGTGCCCGATATCTTCACCGAGAACGACTTCAAGCGGCTGACCGGCCACATCTCCTGCGGCCACGTGCGCTACTCGACCACCGGCTCGTCGCTCTTGGCCAACGCCCAGCCCTTCATCATCAACTACGCCGGCCACAGCCTGTGCCTGGGGCACAACGGCAACCTGACCAACGCCTTCGAGCTGCGTCAGCGCCTGGAGCGCGAGGGGTCCATCTTCCAGACCACCATGGACTCCGAGATCGTCATGCACCTCTTGGCCCGCAACATCCACCTGGGCTTCGAGGAAGGCCTCATCGCCGCCCTGGGCGAGTTGAAGGGCGCCTACAGCTTCTTGTTCATGACCGAGGACACCCTGGTGGCCGCCCGCGACCCCTTCGGCTTCAGGCCCCTGTGCATCGGCCGCCTGGAGGACGCCTACGTGGTGGCCAGCGAGACCTGCGCCCTGGACCTGATTGACGCCCGCTTTCTGCGCCAGGTGGAGCCCGGCGAGGTGATCTTCATAGACAAGAAGGGCCTGCGCAGCCAGAAGCCCTTCCGCCGCGAGCGCCACGCCCACTGCATCTTCGAGTTCATCTACTTCGCCCGGCCGGACAGCAACATCTTCGGCCAAAACGTGTACATGGTGCGCAAGCGCCAGGGCGCCCAGTTGGCCCAGGAGTACCCGGACCTCAAGGCCGACTTCGTCATGCCCTTCCCCGACAGCGGCAACTACGCCGCCCTGGGCTACGCCCGCGCCGCGGGCCTGCCCTTTGAGATGGGCATGATAAGGAACCACTACGTGGGGCGCACCTTCATCCAGCCCAGCCAGGACATGCGCGACTTCGGGGTGCGGGTCAAGCTCAACCCGGTGCGCGAGCTTATCCAGGGCAAGCGCGTGGTCATCGTGGAGGACTCTGTCATCCGCGGCACCACCACCATGGCCCGCGTCAAGAACATCCGCCAGGCCGGGGCCAGCGAGGTGCACATGCTGGTCTCCTGCCCGCCCCACCGCTTCCCCTGTCACTATGGCATTGACTTCTCCACCAAGGGCGAGCTGATCGCCTGCCACCACAGCGTGGCGGAGATTCAGGCCATGCTGGGCCTGGACAGCCTGCACTACCTGTCCATCGAGGGGCTCTTGAACAGCACCAAGACCAGCCGCGACGGCTTCTGCCTGGCCTGCTTCGACGGCAACTACCCGGTGCCCATCGCCGAGGGCAGCGGCAAGTTCTGCCTGGAGCGCTAGGCATGGCCGGGGCGTCATCCATCCTCAAATCCGCGCGCCGGGTGCTGACCCTGGAGGCCGAGGCCATCTTAAGGCTTAAACCTCGCCTGGGCCATAGCTTCGAGCAGGCCGTGGGGCTCATCCTGGCCAGCCCGGGCAAGGTCATCGCCACGGGCATCGGTAAGTCCGGCATCGTGGCCCGCAAGATCATGGCCACCCTCAACTCCACCGGCACCAACGCCATCTTCCTGCACCCCGTGGAGGCCCTGCACGGCGACCTGGGCATGGTGCAGGAGGGCGACGTGGTGCTGGCGCTCTCCCACAGCGGCGAGACCGTGGAGCTTCTGTACCTGCTGCCGGCCCTCAAGGAGCGGGGCGCCAAGGTGGTGGCCCTCACCGGCGGGCTGCACTCGCCCCTGGCCGCCGCCGCCGACCTGGTCATTGACTGCGGGGTGGAGCGCGAGGCCTGCCCCCTGGGCCTGGCGCCCACCACCAGCACCACGGCGGCTCTGGCCATGGGCGACGCCCTGGCCGTGGTCTTGATCGAGAAGCGGCGCTTCAAGGCCGAGGACTTCCGCCGCCACCACCCCGGCGGCAAGCTGGGCGAGCGCTTGAGCCTCAAGGTCAGCCAGGTGATGCTAAGCGGCGACCAGGTGCCGGTGATCGGCGCCAAGGCCAGCGCCGCCCAGGCCGTAAAGGTCATAGACCAGGGCGACCTGGGCACGGTGCTCATCACCAGCCGGGGCAAGCTGCTGGGCATCTACACCGACGGCGACGTGCGCCGGGCGGTGCTGAAGGGCCTGGACCTGACCAGCCTGCGCGTGGAGCAGGTCATGACCAGGGACCCCAAGGCCGTGGGACCGGAGACCATGGCCGCCGAGGCCCTGCATATCATGGAGGAGAAGCTCATCACCGCTCTGCCCATCGTGGGCCCCAGGGGGAGGGTGCTGGGCATCGTGCACCTGCACGACCTCCTGGGCCGCGGTCAGGTCAGCTTCGTCAACCAGCAGCCCGGCAACGGCCTCTAGGCCCCCGGCGGGGCCAAAACGGGCCGCTCCTGGTCCGGTTTGCCGAACAACTAGGCTTGTGGTAGCCTTTTCCGCCAGAATCCGAGGGCCGGTGCCCCACGGACCTAAGTGGCCCCACTTTGCGCCCGGCCCGACCACCACCTGGGCCGGCCCTGAATCTCCACCGCCTATGCCCCCCGCCGGGGGGGCCAAAGGGTTGCAACACGGTGAGCGACACCCCCCAGACCCCACCCGCCGGCGAGCGCATCTGGAACTTCTTCGCCTCGGTAAAGCTGAGCTTTACCCTGCTCCTGGTGCTGGCCGTCACCTCCATCCTGGGCACGCTGATCCCCCAGAAGGAGAGCCTGTCGGCCTACGTGCAGGCCTACGGCGAGACCGGCACCCGCGTCATCCAGGCCTTGCGCCTCAACGACATGTATCACGCCCCCTGGTTTTTGCTGCTCTTGGCCTGCCTGGCGGTCAACCTGGTGATCTGCTCCTTGAACCGCCTGCCCACCACCATGAAGCTCATGGCCAAGGACCCCCAGGCCGACCTCAAGCGCTCCCCCCAGACCCAGGAGAGCTTCACCCTGGCCGGCGCCCCCAGTAGCCATCTGGAGCGGGCCCAGGCCCTGCTGCAAAAGACCGTGGGCCAGGTGACCGCCGGCCAGACGGACAAGGCCAGCGTGCTGTTTGCCCAAAAAGGCGCCTGGAGCCGGCTCGGGGTCTACGTGGTGCACCTCAGCGTCATCATCATCATGGTGGGCGCCATCGTGGGCAACATCTGGGGGTTCGCGGGGCGCATGAACATCAACGAGGGCCAGACCCTGGACAGCATCACCCTGGACAACGGCCAGCAGCGCCCCCTGGGCTTCGCCCTGCGCCTGGAAAAATTCGCCGTCTCCTTCTACGAGGGCGGCAGCATGCCCAGCGAGTTCCGCTCCGACGTCACCTTCCTGGACCAGGGCCAGACGGTGATGCAGGCGGTCTTAAGGGTCAACGACCCCGCCGAGTACAAGGGCGTGGATTTCTACCAGGCCTCCTACGGCCAGAACGTGGGCCGCATGGAGGTTAACGTGGTGCACGGCGGGCACAAGCACCCGGTGCAACTGGAGCACGGGCGCTGGGTGGACCTGCCCGACGGCGCCGGCAAGGCCATCCTCCTGGAGGCCCGAGCCGACATCCACATGGGCGAGGTCTACCACGGCCCGGCGGCGCGCATCGGCTATCAGGTGGAGGGCAGCGAGCCCATGGCGCTGACCGCCTTCAAGGCCGGCGCGCCCTTCCCGGCCCGCGGCCCGGTGAGCTTCGAGATCCTGGACCTGGCCACCGTGCAGTACAGCGGCCTGTCGGTGAAGTACGACCCCGGGGTGTGGTTCATCTGGGTGGGCTGCACCCTGATGGTGGTGGGCTTCTTCATCACCTTCTATTGCGCCCACCGCAAGGTGTGGGTGCGCCTGGCGCCCGCCGGCAAGGACCGCACCAAGGTGGAGTTGGCCGGCTCCACCAACAAGAACCGCCTGGGGCAAAAGCGCCTGCTGGAGCGCCTGGGGGCGCAGATGCAATCCAAATCCGGGGAGTAATCGCACGTGGAAGCCTTGAGCAACACCCTGGCGGTGGCCGTGACCTTCGCCTACTTGGGCATCTCGGTGGCCTACCTGGGCGGCTGGATCATCAAGAAGGCCACCTTCCTGGGCCGCCTGGCCACCCTTGGCCTGTGGCTGGCCCTGGCGGCGCACACCGTCTCCATCGTGCTGCGCTGGCTGGCCTCCCATGAGATGGGCATCGGCCACGCCCCCTTCAGCAACCTCTTCGAGTCCCTGGTCTTCTTCGGCTGGACCCTGGCCCTGCTCTACCTGATTATCGAGCTGAAGACCGGCGACAAGCGCATGGGCGCCTTTGCCGTGCCCCTGGCCTTCTTCGCCATGCTCTACGCCCTCAAGCTGGACCCGGCCATCAAGCCCCTGTTGCCGGCCCTCAAATCCAACTGGCTCATCGCCCACGTCATAACCTGCTTCCTGGGTTACGCGGGTTTCGGCGTCTCGGCGGCCCTGTCGGTGATGTACCTGGTCACCGGCCAGGCCAAGGACCCCGAGGGACAAAAGGCCCTGGTGCTGGACGACCTGATCTACCAGAACGTGGTGGTGGGTTTCATCCTGCTCACCGCCGGCATCGTCACCGGCAGCATCTGGGCCAACTCGGCCTGGGGCACCTATTGGTCCTGGGACCCCAAGGAAACCTGGTCGCTGATAACCTGGCTGGTCTACGCCGCGCTCTTGCACAGCCGCTACATGCGCGGCTGGCACGGCCAGCGCATCGCCGTCTTCTCCCTGGTGGGGTTCATCTGCGTGCTGTTTACGTACTTCGGCGTGAACTTACTGCTCAGCGGCCTGCACTCCTACGCCTCTTGAGGCAGGGTGCCCCTGCTGGCATAGACGGGCCGGTTGGCGCCGTGGTCCCAACCCAGGCTGGCGGCTCCCGTTGTAGGGCCGTCCAGGTAAGTCTTGTTGGGTTACGCGGAGCGAAACCCAACATCTTCATTCCCCAGGCCGAGGTTGAGGTCGTTGGATCGTGCAAAGGGGCCTCGGGCCGCTCAAGCGCCGGCGTCCTAGCCCCCTTGCCCGCCAATCTGGTAGGCGCACAGGGATTTGACCAGGGCCAGCCGCTCGCTTAAGCGCAGCTCGAAGTACAAACGGGAGCACATCAGGGCCGCGATGATCTCCCGGCGGGGGTCAAGGGTGGGGTTGAACATGGCGGGACTCCTTTCCCGGCGGGCGGAGGAGGTGCTCCGCCCTGTCTGATACTCTTATCGGCCCGGCCAGCGCGATTCTTGAACCCTAGATAGGCGCAGTGCCCAACATTCATGCAACGACGGTGCCAGACTGCCTCGGTTGACGCCCGGCGTCGGCTTTGCTACCCTCAGACAACAATCACAGCTAACAGCGGGAAGTCGCCATGAAGATCGTGCAGATTATGGTGGGGCAGATGGCGGTGTACGCCTATCTGGTGGCCTGCGAACAGACCGGACAGGCCCTGGTCATAGACCCGGCGGGCAACGAGGAGCGCATAGCCCAGGAGGCCACCGGCCAGGGCTTCAGCATAGTGGGTATTGTCAACACCCACGGCCACCCGGACCACACCTGCGGCAACGCCCGCCTCAAGGAGCTGACCGGCGCGCCCATCCTGGTGCACGAGAAGGACGCCGGCCCCATGGTCAGCCGGGAGGCCCTGAGCTTCGCGGCCATGCTGGGCTGCGCCGGCACCCCCCCGGCCGACCGCACCTTCACCCACGGCGAGGTGCTCAAGGCCGGCCAGGAGGTGGCGCTACAGGTCATCCATACCCCCGGCCATACCCCCGGCAGCGTCTGCCTGTACACCCCGGGGCACGTCTTCACCGGCGACACCCTCTTCGTGGGCGCCGTGGGACGCACCGACCTGCCCGGCGGCTCCTGGCCCCAGATGCTCAAATCCATCGAGGAGCGCATCCTCACCCTGCCCGCCGAGACCGTGGTCTGGCCCGGGCACGACTACGGCGAGAGCCCCCAGTCCACCGTGGGCCAGGAGCGGGAGCACAACCCCTTCTTGCGCTGAGGTCATATGGACCGGCCCCAGACGGCCAACAGCCGGCAACAGCCCCGCCCAGGCGGCGCCAGGGCCTCCGCCATGCCCACCTGGGCCATGGCCGGGCTTATCGCTGGCCTGTGGACCGTCCTGGTGGTGGCCTCCCTGGCCTGGAACTTATTCCATATGCGCGCCGAGCTGGACGGCCTGGCCCGCACCCAGGCCAACATGGCCTTCGAGAAAGACCTCATCTACCGCCGCTGGAGCGCCAGCCTGGGCGGGGTCTACGCCCGGGTGACCCCGGGCACCCCCCCAAACCCTTATCTCCAGGTGCCCGAGCGCGACCTGACCACCCCCCAGGGCCGCGAGCTGACCCTCATCAACCCCGCCTACATGACCCGCTTGGTGCACGATTTGGGGCGGCGGGAAATGGGCATGCAGGGGCATATAACCAGCCTCAAGCCCCTGCGCCCCGAGAACTCCCCCGACCCCTGGGAGGCCCAGGCCCTCCAGGAGTTCGCGGCCGGCAAGCAGGTGGCCAGCCTGCGCGTGGAGATGGACGGGAGCCCCTTTTTACGCTTCATGCGCCCCCTGCACTACGAAAAGCCCTGCCAGAACTGCCACGCCCGCCAGGGCTATGAGCTGGGCCAGGTCATGGGCGGTATCAGCGTGGCCGTGCCCCTGGGGCCCCTGCTGGCCGCCACCCGCCACCACGAGAGCCTGATGGCCCTGAGCCACGGCCTGCTGTGGTTCCTGGGGCTGTTGGGCCTGGTGCTGGCCTTCCGGGGCCTGGAGCGCCGCCAGCGCGCCCGCCTGCAAGCCGAGCAGGCCCGCGAAAACACCCTGGCCGAGCTGCGCCAGGCCCTGGCGCAGGTGCATGCCCTCAAGGGCCTGTTGCCCATTTGCGCCTCCTGCAAGCGCATCCGCGACGAGCAGGGACGCTGGCAGGGCCTGGAGACCTACATCAGCCAGCACTCCGAGGCCTCCTTCTCCCACGGCATCTGTCCCGACTGCGCCCAGCGTCTCTACCCCGACCTGGCCGGCCCCGGCCAGGGGGAAGGCCCGTCATGAACCAGCCGGCCCGCCGCTCCCGCAAGGCCTCCCTGCCCCCCGGCACCCTGGTGCACGTGGGCCGGCGTCACAGCCAGAGCACCACCATCTCGCTCCTGCGCTACGGGCCGGAAGGCGTCAGCCAGACCGACGACCCCGGCGACCAGGTCCTGGCCGGCCTGGCCGCCGGCCCCGGCCAAGCCTGGCTCAGGGTGCAGGGATTGCACGAGATACAGGCCATCGGCCGCCTGGGCGACCTGTTGGGCCTGCACCCCCTGGTGCAGGAGGACATCGTCAACGCCAGCCAGCGCCCCAAGCTGGAGGACTACGGCGCCTACCTCTACCTGGTGCTCAAGGCCCTGGTCTGGGACCAGGACGCCGGCGACTACCGGGGCGAGCAGATCAGCCTGGTCCTGGGGCGAAACTTCCTGGTGAGCTTCGAGGAGAGCCAGGGCCCCCTGCTGGAGGCCGTGGCCCAGCGCCTGGGCAATGGCAAGGGACGCCTGCGTGGCCAAGGGGCGGACTACCTGGCCTACTCCCTCTTGGACGCGGTGGTGGACAGCTTCTTCGCGGTGCTGGAGGAGCTGGGCGACCAGGTGGAGGCCGTGGAGGAGGTCCTCCTGGCCAACCCGGGCAAGGAGGTACTTAGGCGCCTGCACCTGCTCAAGCGCCGGGCGCTGATGCTGCGTCGGGCGGTCTGGCCCCTGCGCGAGGTCATCAGCGCCCTGGAGCGCCAGGAGGGCGGCCTGGTGGCCGCCTCCACCCGCCTGTACCTGCGCGACGTCTACGACCACACCATCCAGATCATGGACGCCGCCGACACCAACCGCGACCTCTTGGCCGGCCTATTGGACCTCTACCTGAGCAGCGTCAGCAACCGCCTGAACGAGGTGATGAAGGTGCTGACCGTCATCGCCACCATTTTCATACCGCTGACTTTTTTGGCCGGGGTCTACGGCATGAACTTCAAGCACATGCCCGAGCTGGAGTGGCCCTGGGGCTACCCGGCGGTGCTGTTGGTCATGGCCGTCAGCGCCGCGGGCATGCTCTATTATTTCCGCCGCAAGAAGTGGTTCTAATTCCAATTCTAATTCAATAGTGAATTAATAATCCATGGCCAAGCCACAATGGAGCGTAGAGTTTCGGGGTGGAGCTCCATGTGTCGCAACGAGGCCGCCAAGTGGCTTTCCAGGGCTTCTATGCTGTCGAAGACGCGG
>JACRDC010000038.1 GCA_016218705.1 Desulfarculus sp. | reverse complement strand
CAAAATGCGCCTCTAAAAACCGCATCTTCCGAACCTCCTGCAACAGCTCTGTCCGCCTCATCGGGGCACCTCCATGGACCCCAACTCAAACCGGACAACTCATGTGCTACAAGTCCGGACAGTTTATGTGTCAGCTACAAGATCGCCGAAAGTGGCTTGACAACGCAGGGCAGGCCGTGCATTCTACTCCCTGCCGGGCACCGGGCGAACATACAGCCGCGTAACGAAGCGAGGCGCCGCCTATCCTGAAGAGTACCGCCCGGCGACGGCGAGGCTCATCCACGAAACAACTAGGCCGCTAGGTGGCCAAGGCTCAAGAAGGTCATGAAGACCGTTCCCTATTTTAGGGGGCGGTCTTTTTTTGTTAGGTGGGAGCACTCGATGAACCAGGCGCAAGCGCAACAGACGTGGCAAACGGCGAGGGAGGTCAGCCCCTTTGGTGCTGATTTCTGGGAAGGGGTCTGGCAGGAGGCCAAGGATGCCTCGCCCTTGAAGTCCAGCCAGCAGGTCCACCCCCAGCGCTGGCGGGATTTCTACGACCGGATGGGCGCGGCCTGGCAGCAGGGTTGGGGGGAACCCTGGGTCCTGGGGCGGCGGGTGACTGATTTGCTTCTGCATGAGGGTTTGCTCGCGCCAGGTTCCACGGTGCTGGACCTGGGCTGCGGGCCAGGGACCATGTCCATCCCCTTGGCCGAGAGCGGGGCGCGGGTGACGGCGCTGGATTCGGCCCAGGGCATGATCGCCGCGTTGAACGACGAGGCCAGCCAACGCGGCCTGGAAGGCGTAGAGGCCCGTTGCCAGTGTTGGCGACAGGTTTTGCCCGTGCCTTCATATGATCTGGTGCTGGCGGCATCTTTCCCGCCGGCACTGGGGGTAGAAGGCCTACAGCGGATGGAGAGCCTCTCCCGAGGTCAATGCGCCCTGGTGTTGAGTTGCGGCGGGGACCCCTTTTCCTTCCGGCGCGAACTATGGGAGCGGGTCTTGCAAGAACCTTATCCCAGTAGCGGATTTCATCAATCCTGCGCCCTGAACTATCTGCTGGCCAGCGGCTGCCAGCCCAACCTGCGGCACCTGTCCTGGGACCAGCGCTATAGCCAGCCCCTGGAGTCGGTGGTGGGGTTTTACAAGGCATACTTCGCTATCTTCGGGGTGCATGGTCCATTGGTGGAAGAGAACATCCGCCAGGTGCTAGCGCCGTGGGTCCAGGATGACGTTGTGGAAGCGCAAGGCCGTGTGGGCATCGCGGTCCTTTGGTGGAGCAAACAGCCCTGAGGCATCAGTTGCGTTGACCAAGCTTGGCCGGGGAGCCACGCCGTAGTGCCCAACGAAGGGCATTGGGGCTGGCGGTGAATATGCCGCCCCTCCGGCGTTTTTGAAAAACAGGCCAAACTACACAAGCCGCGAAGGCTCAGGCGGGGCAGCAAGCCCCGGTGGGTCTTTGCGTCTTTTTTTGTGGACCGGACCATGCGTAGCGTCACGGCCAGGCCTTGTGGAAAGGGATCAAAACCTCATGTTCAAGATTATCGTGGAAACCATCGTGGCCCTGGCGGCCACGCCAGCAGTACAGGCGGCCACGGCGGCCCCACCCGCGCCAGGCGCCAGTGGCGGTGCCAACAATGTCTGGCATCTGGTTCTGTCTTCGGGTCTGGTAGTCCAGCTGGTCCTGGCGCTTCTGCTGCTGTTTTCCCTGGTCACCTGGGGGGTGATCGTCTCCAAATATCTGGCCATTCGCCAAGCCCGCCAGCAGAACCGCCAATTTGAGGGCCAGTTTTGGGAGGCCTCCTCCCTGGAGCAGGCCCAGGACGCGGTTAAAGCCCTGGCCGCCAGCCCTCTGGCCGCCGTCTTTCACCTGGGTTACGCCGAACTGGCGCGCATCGCCCGCCTGAGAGCCGAGGGCCGCCTAAAAGGCGTGTCTCAGCCCGGACTGATGGAGAACCTGCGCCGGGCCTTGAGCCAGGGCCAGGCCGCCGAGAGCACCCGCCTTGCCCGCACCGTAACCTTCCTGGCCACCTGCGCCAACACCGCTCCCTTCATCGGCCTCTTCGGCACGGTCTGGGGGATCATGGACGCCTTCCGGGCCATCGGCGCGGCAGGCTCGGCCAACCTGGCCACCGTGGCCCCGGGCATTGCCGAGGCGCTGGTCACCACGGCCACTGGCCTCTTCGCCGCCATCCCGGCGGTGGTCTTCTACAACTACTTCAACCGCCGGCTGCAAGTCCTGGATGCCGGCATGGAATCCTTCCGCCGCCATTTCCTCAACCTGGTGGAGTTGAGCCAGCAGGACGGGGCCATCCCCAGCCCCGATGCCGTGGCCCCTGACCAGCTCAGGCCGGAGGCCTAAGCCATGGCCGGGGGCGTGGGCAACAAGGGGAGCATCATGGGCGAGATCAACGTGGTGCCCCTGGTGGACGTGATGTTGGTGCTGTTGATCATCTTCATGGTGGCCGCGCCCATGATGGTACAGGGTCTGGAGGTAAAGCTGCCGGCCACCGACTCCGGGGCGTTCAAGCAAAACGACGAGCTGTTGGTGCTGAGCCTGAGCCGCGAGGGCCGGCTGTTCCTGGACAAGGAACCGGTGGAGGTGGAGGGCCTGGCCGAGAGGATCGCGCAAATGACCGCCGCCAAGCCGGGCACCAAGGTCTACCTGCGCGCCGACAAGGATGTCTCCTACGGCCTGGTGATCGCGGTCATGGCCCAGACCAGGAAAGCCGGCGTGGCCGATGTGGGCATGGTTACCGAGCCTGGCCAGGCCCAGGACAAGCGCCCGTGAAGCAGGCCCTGGCCAAATGGCTGCACCCGGTTCCGGGGCAGCCTCTGAACCTGGGCATGGGGGTGAGCCTGGGCCTGCACCTGCTGCTGGCCACCGTCCTGCTCTGCTGGCCTTTTGCCCTGGCCGGCCAGCCAGACAAGCCCGAGGTGGTGCAGACGGTGAAGCTGGTGGAGTTGCCGCCGCCTGCCCCCAAGCCCCTGCCGCCCCCGCCGCCGCCGCCCGAGGTCAAGCAGCCGGTACCGCCGCAGCCACCCAAGCCCCAGCCCCGGGTGGCCCCTCGGATGCAGAACCGGCCGCCCAGCACCACCCGGCCCAGCCCCACCCCCTCGGCGGCCCAGGAGAATCCCGTGGCCAGCAGCGGCCCCAGCGTGGCCACCACGGGCGAGGCCATCGGCAGCATCGGCCCCGTGGCGGCCCCGGCCGGCGGGGGGAAGTTGCCCCTGGGAAAAGAGGAGGTGCCGGAGGCGTCGGTGGATTTGGGCCTCTATCACCGGGCGGTATGGCAGCGCATCGAGGCCCGCAAGACCTATCCCCTGCTGGCCCGCAAACGCCACTGGGAGGGCAGGGTCACCGTGGATTTCGTGATCGGCCCAGGCGGCCGCCTGCTGGAATCCCGGATCGGCGCTTCCTCCGGTTATGACGAACTGGACCAGGCGGCCATTGAGGCCGTGCGGCGGGCGGCGCCCTTTCCGGCGCCCCCGGCCATGCCCGACGATGGCCGCTTGAAGATGGAAATCAGCGTCAACTTCCAGTTGATATGAGGAAAACACCGAGGGGAGGAGATCGCGGATAGACCGGTAATGGACCGCGCTCGGCAGAGGATTCAAAGATAAGGGAAGGGGAACGCGGCCGGCCCTCCGTGGCTGGCCGGCACGGCCGCGCCCCCTGGCGACGAAAGGCGTTTGCCTTCCGCCTGGCCCATTATCTTCCCCTCTCTAGCCAGGTCAAGGTAATCGCTATTGGCAATTCAACCGTGGAAGGAGAGAAGGAATGAGGAGACTGGCACGCGTCGCCGGTTTGGCGGCGCCTATTGTGATGCTGGCCCTTGGGCTGGGGGCGGGGTGGGGGCCGTCCCTGGCTTGGGCCGATGACGGTCCCGTCCCAGGGGCCGCCTCTCAGGCCGAGCAACCCGCGCAGGCCAAAAAACCGCTCAAGCTGGATGACGTCACGGTGCGCGGCGACACCACCCTGGAGGGTTTGCAGGCCACCAGCGCCACGGTCCTGGACCGCAGCGAGATCGTGGATCGCATCTTCGTCACCCCCCTGGACATCGTGAAACAGACCCCGGGCGTGAGCATCAACCAGTACCACCAGGGCGGCACGGCTGCGGCCTTCCAGATGCGCGGCTTCACCAGTTGCTCCCACGGCCCCGACGCCGCCATCTTCCTGGATGGCGTGCCCCTGAACGAGACCGACGGTTACGCCGACACCAACATAATCATCCCCGAGGAAATCGAGCGGGTGGAGATCGTCAAGGGACCAGCCTCGGCGCTGTATGGCAACTATGCCAGCGCCGGCGCCATAGCCTTCCACACCATCAAGCAGGGCGACTTCACCCGCCTGAAGATGCAATATGGCAGCTTCAATACCGAGGATATGGTGGGCGTGCTGGCCCGGCGCGACGGCAATCTGGACCACGTCTACGCCGGCGAGATCTATCATACCGACGGACGCCAGAACAACTCCAGTTGGGACAAGCAAAACGGCGCCGCCCGCTGGACCTACAAACTCAGTGAGAACCTGGACGCCACCCTGGGGGTGCGGGCCTTCAACTCCCGCTGGGACTCCCCGGGCTACATCAACCAAAAGGTCTATGACTCCAACCCCAGCCAGGCGGTCAGCGACGTCAACGGCGGCTGGAAAAAACGCGAGGAGGTGCGCGGCGACGTGCGCTACAAGCTCAGCGAGAATTCCAAGCTGATGGCATACACCTGGCACGTGCAGCAGGACTTCGACCGCCTGTATCAGAACTGGGTTTCGCCGGCGCAAAAGGTGGGCAGCAACTATGGCGATGAGCGCTTTTTCCAGCGCCAGGTCTCCGGCACCGGCATGTCCTACAACTACCTTGGCAAGATATTGGAGCGCGATACCCGCTTCGTCCTTGGCCTGGACTGGATGAAGGAGTTCGAAACCCGCGAACGCTGGAACCTCACGGTGGGCAACGGCCGCACCCGTGGCAGCAAATACCAGGACTTCGACATCGACCTCTACACCACCGCCCTGTTCACCGAGGCCAATTACCAGATATTCAAGCCCCTGCGCCTGGTGGTGGGTGGCCGTTACGACATGTTCTCCGGGCACCTGAACGAACGCATCCCCTCCGGGCAATATGACAGCGAGGGTCCCAATCTCTTCAGCCCCAAGGCCGCCTTGATCTACACCGTGGTGGATAACTGGGACATCTACGCTAACTACGGCAAGGGCTTCGCCCTGCCCCGCGACCGCGACCTGTGGAAGCGCTCCTACCTGGACCCGGCCATCCGTTATCAGTACGAGACGGGGCTCAGGGCCAAGCCAGTCAAGTGGAGCGACTTCGGCCTGGCCCTGTGGCGTCTGGACACCACCAACGACTTCCAGCCCATGCTCAACGACCCCAACACCCTTGAAAATGCCGGCGAGACCCGCAGACAGGGCGTGGAGGCTGAGGCCAACTTCTATCCCATCAAGAACGTGCGCCTGCACTTTGACTACGCCTATCTGGACACTGAGTACCTCGAGTTCGTGGACGCTGGCAAGGATCGCGCCGGCAACGTGCTGGCCGGCGTGCCGCACAACGTCTTCAACGTCGAGGTCGCCTACCAGCCCCAGCTAGGCCTGGGAGCCAGGCTCAACTACCGTTACGTCACCGACTGGTGGGTGGACTCGGCCAACACGGTCAAGGCCGACGGCTTCGACACCGTCAACGCCCAGGTCTCCTACCGTTTCGACAAGCGCTACAAGCTGGCCTTGGACGTTATCAACGTCTTGGACCACAAGTACGCCGAGTATGTGGGCTTCACCAACGGAGAAAAGATCTACGCCCCGGCCGACCCCCTGTCGGCCTACCTCACCCTGACCATTGACTGGTAAACAAAGGAGCCAACGATGAAAAGATGTATCGCCTTAATGGTTATTTGGGCGGCCACCCTGCTGGCGGGCTGCCCGGCGGCCCTGGCCCACGACATGTGGTTGACCGTGGACAAGCCCGAACTCAACAAGCCCCTGCACGTAATGGTCGGCTACGGACATGCTTTCCCCCAGAGCGAGGGCACCGAGAAGGAGCGCCTGAACCCCGTCTATCTCCTGGGACCGCAAGGCAAGCTGGAGAGCAGGGCTGGCGACAAGTTGGACTTCCTCACCGCCTCTCCCCTGGCCAAGGGTTCCTACGTGGTGGTGGGCGGCCGCTCGCCCCAGTGGTACACCAAGACCCCCGAAGGCTATAAGGACGCCCTAAAGAATCAGGTTCCCGGCGCTCTCAGCTGCCTGCGCTCGGCCAAGTACGCCAAAGCCGTGGTCAACCTGGGTGGGGCCAGCGACGACGTGAGCAAGGCCTTGGGTCAGACCATGGAAATAGTGCCCCTGGCCAACCCGGCGGCCATCAAGGCCGGCGGCGATCTACCTGTCCAGGTGCTCTTCGAGGGCAAGCCCTTGGGCAATGCCGACGTCAAGGCCACCTTTGCCGACTTCACCAAGGACGGCAGCGCCTATGCCTTCGCCGCCCACACCGACAAGGAGGGCAAGACCATGGTCAAGGTTTGGCATGCCGGCTTGTGGCTGGTGGTGGCCAAGCACGAGGTGGCCTTCAAGGACGCGGCCCAGTGCGACAAGGACATGCACGCCGCCACCCTGACCTTTGAAATCAAATGAGCAAACAACGCCAACCCTCAGGGAAGGCATCCGCCTCCGGCCCCCGGCCGGGGGCGGCCCTGGCCCTGGCCCTGGCCTTGGCCTTACTGGCCACCTGGCTCTTCTGCCTGACGCCTTCACCGGCGGAGGCGCACAGTGTGGTGATGCGTCAAACCCAGAGCCAGGCCACGTTGGCTACCACCGAATACGCCGGCGGTGAACCCATGGCCTTCGCCAAGGTGCGGGTCATCGATCCCCAAGGCAATACCTACCAGGTAGGCAATGCCGATGCCTTGGGGCGCTTCGCTTGGTTGCCCGACCACCCAGGCCCCTGGCAGGTAGTCATGGAGGATGGCATGGGCCACCGGGGGGAATTGACCATCAATACCGACCAGACGGATGCTCTCCAACATGCCCCACCCACGGGAACCCTGCATGACGTACCCCTGCTTTACCGGGTCATGTGGGGGCTTTCCATAATCTTTTGCATATCGGGCCTGACCTTTTGGTGGAGCGGTCGTAGAAGACAGATTCACTTGGGATCGAGGAGATAAGGTGCGCGTCTGCGTGATCGATGGACAGGGCGGCGGGATCGGCAGCGTCATCATTCGCCGCCTGAAGGAAGAATACGGCGAGGCCGTGGAGATATTTGCTTTGGGCACCAACGCCATCGCCACGGCCAACATGATGAGGGCGCACGCCAACCGTGGCGCCTCGGGGGAAAACGCCATAGTGGTGAGCATACAAGAGGCGGACGTGATCCTTGGTCCCATTAGCATTGTCTTGGCCAACTCGATGATGGGCGAGGTCACCCCAGCCATGGCCGCCGCCGTGGCCTCCTGCCGGGCACTAAAGATGCTACTGCCGCTCAGTCAGGAAAACGTGGAGGTGATCACCGTCATCCGCGAACCATTGCCGCACCTTGTAGACGAGCTGGTCAAAAGACTCCGAAGGGAGATGATGGACAATGTGTGAGGCATCCGCCTATCTGCTGATGAAGAGCGGCGACGAGGAACTGTTGCTGGCCGACGTGGACCTAGTCGAACCCCAGGATGACGGTCAGATTCGCCTGGTTTCCATCTACGGCGACCAAAAGGTGGTCAAGGCCGAGATCAAGTCCATGTCCCTGGTCAATCACCGGATGGTATTTGTTGAGCCATAGCCAGGCCACCTCCAAGGCCGGTCCAGGGGGCGGGCCGTGAGCAAGCCACCGTGCGCAAGCCATGTTGACTCCGCCCGTCGCCCGTGTTACTGGTAGCTTGTTTTCAGGATACGAGACGGTGCCCTTCGGGGCTTAATAGGGAAGACGGTGCGATTCCGTCGCGGTCCCGCCGCTGTAACCGGGGACGAAACCCGCTGAATAGCCACTGCTTCGCTTTAGCGTAGCGGGAAGGCGCGGGGAGTAGGTTGATCCGGCAGCCAGAAGACCTACCGCCTCGTCGAGACATAATCTCCCTGGTTCGTGGAATGGCCAGCGGGGGACCTGGGTCGAAGAAAAAGGGTGCAGACCCCGGGAATTAATCATTCCCGGGGTTTTTCTTTTTGCACCCCCGGGAGACCCAGGAGGAGTTCATGATTACCAAGACCTGTTCTGGAGTGCGTTTCCGTTGGTTGGCCCTTTTTTGGCTCCTGGCCAGCCTGGCCTTGCCCCTGTCCGCCCAGGCAGGGGAACACCCCGTGGCCAAGCCGGGCAAAAATGCCATCCTGCTGGTGACCTTCGGCACCAGCGTGGAGCCGGCGGCCAAGGTCTTCGCCAAGATCGAGGCCGCTACCCGCGCCCGCTTCCCCGGGGTGGAGGTGCGCTGGGCCTTCACCGCCAAAAAGATTCGCCAGAAGCTGGCTGCCCGGGGACAGATCACCCTTTCGCCCGCCCAGGCCCTGGCCAACTTGACCGAGGACGGCTTTGATCGGGTGGTGATGCAGTCTCTGCACATCATCCCCGGCGAGGAATTCGAGGGCCTTAGGGATATAGCCTCGCGCTGGGAGGGCATGCCCAAGGGCCTCAAGCAGGTGGAACTGGGCCTGCCCTTGCTGGACTCCGGCCAGGACCGGCTGCGGACGGCCAAGGCCATGCTGGCCCATGTGCCCAAGGAGCGCGTGCCAGGCGAGGCCCTGGTCTTCATGGGTCACGGCTCTCCCCATCCGGCAAACGCCATCTATGGGACCATGGCCGACCTGTTGCAAAATATGGACCCCAACGCCTTCCTGGCCACGAAGGAAGGGACACCCGAATTTGAGTCGGTGCAGCGGGAGTTGATCGCTAAGGGCGTCAAGAAGGCTTGGCTCATTCCCTTGATGTCGGTGGCCGGCGACCATGCCCACAACGACATGGCGGGCAAGGAAGCCGACTCCTGGGCTTCCATGCTTGGCAAGGCCGGCATCGCCAGCCAGCCGGTGATGCGGGGCATGGCCGAGTATCCAGAGATCGTGGACATCTGGATGGATCACCTGCAAGTCGCCCTGGCCAAAGTGGAGCGGGAGGCGGCCCAAGCCGCCGCCAAGCCGGGCGAGACGGACAAGGGCTGGGGGGTGGAACTGACCCTGCCCATGTACAGCAAGTACCTTTCGCGCGGCGCTCTGGCCATTGACGATCCGGTGATGCAGCCCGGGGCTACCTTGTCCGGCTATGGCTTCACCTTCAATGTCTGGGGTAACTACAACCTGACCGACAAGGTTGGCCGCAAGGACAAGTTCACCGAGGTGGACCTGACCGGCGAGTACGCCTTTGAACTGGGCAATTTTTCCATTCCGGTGGGCGTTGTCCACTACCTCTACCCCAACATGACCCAGCCCAACACCACCGAGGTCTACGCGGGTCTGTCCTACAAGGCCCTCATCACGCCCAGCCTCAAAATCTTCCAGGACGTGGGCGACGTGCATGGTCAACTGGCGGCCTTCACACTAGGATATAACCAGGAGGTGTGGCGGCCCCGGCACAAGGCAGTGGTCAACCTGGCGATCACCGCCGGCCTGGACTGGGGCTCCTCCGACTACAACAAGTATCGCTACAATTGGGGCGTGGACGGCGACCGGCTCATTGACACCAGTCTAGTAGTAGGCCTGCCCTGCAAGCTCATCGACGCCGTGACCATAACCCCCTCTTACACCCACGTCTGGCTCATGGACAGCGCCATCAAGGAGGCGGCTGGTTACGACAGCAAGGGCTTCTGGGGCCTGAATCTCACGCTGGCCTTCTAACCGACCGGAAAGGGGACCGGGTGGCCGCCAGGCCATGGCCGCCCGGTCCCCCCCAGCTAGAGATTACGGCCTGACCTATCGCATACCCTGGGGCTATCGCCCAGGGCGAGAAAGGAAAGACGTCGCCATGGACGAGATGACCTTGGATTTGATCTGGGAGACCATGGAACAAGCGCTGGCCCTCTTGGAGAGCGGCCAGGGCGACCAGGCGCGGCTTTCTCTGACGTTACAGGAATGCTTATGCCTGTTGCTTGATTTTCCAGCGGCAGAACTGGTGGCCAGGGCCGAGCGTTCGCCCCTGCCCACCCGGTCGATCATAAGCTGGCTGGTCTTCGAAGCCGGCAGGCTGAGCCAATCGGGCCAAGGCTGGGCGCGGGCATTGCGGGATTGCTGGGAAGGCTCCCACACCCTGCGGCAGAGCCTAATCCGCCCCACACCCTGCCAGCCGGTGGGTTAAGTTTCAGGTTCCACCCGACTCAAAGGGGCCAGGGCGGCCAAGAAGCTTTAAAGCTCACCTGTTTGGAGCCTTGCAGCATTCCTCTTTCGCATACCCCTCCAAGGCCGTCGGTGCGCCTGTGCGCATCGGCGGCCAATTTTGCCTCCTGGTATAAGCGGTCATAAGGCGCTCCAAGAAATTCTAGCCATCAACCCGAGGCCAAGGTGGTCATCGCCAGGGCTATTCAGCTGACCTTCAGGTGAAGGCCTCGCTCGAATCAAGAGCGGCAGGCTACGTGGTCAAGCCTTTCCGCAGAGCTGGTCTGCTGGCCACGTTTAGGAGCGTGCTCGATAGAAGAGAGTTATCCCTCCTGTGTTTTTTTGCCGGGAATAGCTCGTCAATATAATCGGCTAGCCCCGATGCTCTCCTGCGAGCCAGGCGCCATCTGTAGGAGATGCAAGGTTGGTTTTCATGATCGGTGGTGTGGTTCTGGGTATCGTAATGGGGTCTCGGTCACGATTAGCCCAGGCTAACAGAGGTCTGCTGATATAGCTGTAGCCCTCGGGGCCTTAGCATAAGTTTGAATGGGACCTCGGTACTATCCAGCTAAGCCTGTATCACCTCCTTTAAGTATCGGTCATGACAGCAGAGGCTAGCCTCGGCCATACATCAGAAGGTCGGGGGGAAAGGACTGGCCATGGTATAGCGGCGGCGGGCTGATGCTACTCAGCCCAGGCTTGCCAGGACCAGTCCCAGCCTATGCACCAGTTCAGCCACGTCACCCTGGCTGGTGGGCCGGCCCCAGGAAAAGCGCAAGGTGCCCTCGGCATATTCCTTGGGCACACCCATGGCCGCCAGCACATGGGAAATGGTGGTGGCGTCGCCGTGGCAGGCCGCGCCGGCGCTGACGCCCACGTCATAGCCCACCAGGCCGGAGAGGATGTCACCGGCCTTGAGCCCCCCAAAGCCCAGGCTCATGGTGCCCGGCAGGCGGGGGGCCTGGGCTGAGTGCAGGCGATAATCCACGCCCAGCCCTTGCAGGCCTTGCAGGAACAAGGCGCCCAACTGGGCCTGGCGGGTCATCTCCTGGATCAAGTCCTCCCCGGCCAATTGGCAGGCCGCGCCCAGCCCCACCATGTGAGGGATGTTCTCGGTGCCCGAGCGCAAACCCTGTTCCTGACCACCGCCATACAGCAAAGGGCGCAGCCGGGAGGGGTTGCGGGCGTAGAGGGCGCCCACGCCCTTGGGGGCGTAAAGCTTGTGCCCGGCGATGGTGAGGAAGTCCACCCCCAGGGCTTTCACGTCCACCGGTATTTTGCCCACGGCCTGGGCGGCGTCGCTATGCACCAGGATGCCCCGGGGCCGCGCCCAGGCCGCGATCTCAGCCAACGGCTGCACGGCACCGGTCTCGTTGTTGGCCAGCATCACCGAGATCAGGCGGGTGTCTGGCGTGCAGGCGGCAGCCACCTCGTCCAGCGACACCAGGCCCTGGCTGTCCACGCCCACTCGCGTCACCTTAAGGCCCTTGGCCTCCAGCACCTTGGCCGGCTCCAGAATGGCGGGGTGCTCGATGGCGCTGGTCACCAGGCGGGCGTCCTTTTCTCCCTCCAAGAGGCCGAACAACACCCAGTTGTTGCTCTCGGTGGCGCAGGAGGTGAAGAGCAGGTTTTCCGGTGGGCAATTGATAAGGCCGGCCACCTGGCCGCGCGCCTGGTCCAAGGCCTGGCGCGCGGCATAGCCCCAGGCATGTCCACAGCCGGGGTTGCCATATATCGCCTCCAAATAGGGCAGCATGGCTTGGCGCACCTCGGGCAGCATGGGCGTGGTGGCATTGTAGTCGAAGTACAGTGGTTTCATCTTCGGACTCCTGGCACGGTTTCTTTGATCATACAACAAGGAAGCTCCCGGACCGAGCGCCCGGGAGCCTTATGGAGACCAGGCGGCCTGGCGGAGCCAACGCCAGGCCACCCCTAAAGCCGTTTTACCTATTCATAGCCCGCCTCGGGATCGATGCCCAGGCGTTCCCACTGGGCTGCGGCCTGGGCCTGGGCCTGCTCCACTTCCTCGTCGCTCCAGGGTTCGATGACCAGGCTGTCGGCCACCAGCTCCCAGATGTATTTCACCTCGTAGTCGCAATCCGGGTAGAATTTGGGATAGCGCTTCATGATCTGATCGTGGCAGTTGGAGCAGCCCAACACCACCACGTTGGCCTTGCTGTTCTTGATGGACTCGTACTTCTTGCGACCGTGGAAGGCCGACTCCTTCTCGTAGGGCATGGGCCAGTTGCCGCCGCCGGCCCCGCAGCAGAAGCCGTTCAAGCGGTTGGGCTCCATGTCCACGAACTGGTCCACGCACTGCTCCAGGATCCAGCGAGGCTCCTCGTAGTAGCCATGACCGAAGTGCCGTTCCAGCTCGCGGCCGTGCTTACAGGAGTCGTGCCAGGTGAAGACCTTGCCGGCGTTGACGCTCTTGTCCAGCTTGATGCGCCCAGACTTGATCAGCTCCACCAGATATTCATAGAGGTAGACGTAATTGACGGTGTTGCTCGGGTCGTCCATCTGGCAGGTCTTGAGTCCCATGCGGCAACCGTAGGAGCCTCCGCCGCAGTCGGGCATGATCAGGCGCTTGACGTTGAACTCCTTCATCATGTCGATCTTGCGCTGGGCCAGGATGCGCGTGGCCTCATAGTTGCCGGTGAAAAGGCCCCAGTCCACGGCCTCCCAGTTGTTGGAAGGGATGGTCCAGTTCTCCTTGGCGGCGTAGAAAATTTTCCACCACCACTTCATGTCCTCGAAGTCGCTGAAGACCTCCTTGGAGTTGGGAAAAAACATGACGTCGGCGTTTTGCTTGTCCACGGGCACGTAGAAGCCGGGGCAGCAATCCTCGGCCATCTCGTTGCCCATGTCGGCCATGGTCATGAGATAGTCATCCCGGGGCACGCCCATGTTGTTGCCGGATTTCAGCACCTGTTCCACGCCCTTGTGCAGGATGCCAGGCACCTTGTCGCGGGGGCGCAGGTGTTTCATGTAGCCCATGATGGCTGGGGTGTCCAGGTTCATGGGGCAGGCCGCCGCGCAACGGCCGCAGCCGGTGCATACCCAGGGGAAGTCGGAGGCGACCACTTCGTCGATCATGCCGTAGGCCAGCATGCGGTACACCTTGCGGATTTCCAGGCCATTCAGGCGCTCGGTACCGGTGGCTGGGCAACCGCCGGTGCAGGTGCCGCAGGTCAAGCACAGGTTAAGGTTAAGATTGGCCAACTTTTCCCGGGCCGCGTCAGGCAGGGACTTGGGCTGTATGGCTTCAGTCATGTCGACCTCCTTAGCATCGCCGCTTTAAGCGAGTGGGCCGTAATTAATATTCCTGTGGCAACGATGTCAGCTGCGTTTTGGTGAAGACCGGGCCGTCCTTGCAGACGTACTCGGGGCCGACGTTGCAGCGGCCGCAGATGCCGATGCCGCACTTCATGCGGTTTTCCAGGCTCATGATGATCTGGTCGGACTGCCAGCCCAGCTTGTCGAAGACCGGCTGGGTGAACTTGATCATGATGGGCGGGCCGCAGATGAGCGCGATGGCGTTGTCGGGCTTGGGCGCCACGTCGCCGGTGACCGTGGGTACGAAGCCCACCAGGCCGGACCATCCCGGGGCCTCGCGGTCCACGGTGACGCAGACCTTGGCCTGGCCGCTCTGCTGCCAGGCGGTCCACTCCTCGGTATAGAGCAGCATGCCCGGGGTGCGCGCGCCGTAGATGAAGGTGATCTCGCCGTAGTCGCCCCGGTGGTCGGGGTGCAACAGCCAGTTCATGGTGGAGCGCAGAGTGGTGACGGCGAAGCCGCCGGCCACGATGACGATGTTCTTGCCCTGGGCCTCCTTCAGCGGATAGCAGTTGCCCAGGGGACCGCGCACGCCCATGATGTCGCCGGCCTTCATGTTGTGCAGCCGGGAGCTGACCGAGCCCACCTTGTTGACCGTGAACAACAAGTCGCGCCCCTCGGTGGGGCTAGAGGCGATGCCGATGGGTATCTCGCCGTAGCCGCTTATGCTAAGCTCGGCGAACTGGCCCGGCTTGTAGTTGAAGGCCTGGGCGTCCTCATTTTTAAGGAACTGGAGCCAGAAGGACTTGAGCTGCTTGTCCTCGGTCTCCACCCGAACCTCTTTGATGCTCACCGGGTAGGGGATGTAGGTGTTTCTCATTTGATCCCTTCCCGTTCTTAAGCGTTCATGTCGTTGACGACCTTGCGGACGTCGATGTTAACCGGGCACAGCTGCACGCAGCGGCCACAGCCCACGCAGCCTATCTCGCCGCCACGCTTGACCGGGATGTACTTGAACTTGTGCATGAAGCGCTGGCGCACCCGGTCCTTCTTGGTGCCCCGGGGGTTGTGCCCGGTGCCGTGCATGGTGAACAGCCAGCTCATGCAGTAGTCCCAGTTGCGCACCCTGCGTCCCGCCTCGCCCTGGGTCTCGTCCTGGATGTCGAAGCAGTGGCAGGTGGGGCAGCAGAAGGTGCAGGTGCCGCAGTTCAGGCAGCTCTCCATGACCCGGTCCCACAGGGGCGCGTCGTAGAGCTCCATCACCGTAGCCGCGTTGATCTTGTCCACGGCCACCCCGCTGGTGATCTTGGCCTCGGCGGCTTTTTTGAGTTCGCCGGCCTGGAACAGGTCCTGCCTGGTTACCTCGGGCAGCTCCTTGAGCAGAGCCTCGCCCTTGGCGGTGAAGGATTCCGCCACCAGCTTGTCGCCGATGTCGGTCAAGAGCACGTCTAGGCCGGTGGTGCCGTGGGGATTGCTGCCCACCGTGGTGCAGAAGCAGGTGGGGCAGGGGTCGTTGCAGGCCAGGCCTATGAGCGTGGTCTTCTCGCGCTTGTCGCGCCAGTACAGGTCGTTGGTCATCTCGTCCTGCACGAAGATCATGTCCAGGACCTGGAAGGCCTTGGCGTCGCAGGGACGGATGTTAAGAAGCACCCGCGGCTTATTCAGCGCGGGTTCCGCTTGCATGATCATGCCCTGGGGATCGCCCTGGACATTCTTGAAGCGCATCATGCATTCGGTCTGGGGGAAGAAGAAGTCCTTGGGGCTCAGCTCGCTGTTGGAGAACTCCCACAGCGCCTCGGCGGCGGTGGTCACCGGCGCCCAGCCCACCTTGCCGTCCTTCATGACCGGCGCGAACAAATCCTGATCGCGGCAAAGGCCCTGGAGGAAGGCATCCAGCTTGTCTTTGGCCAATATCTTGTGCGACATGGTGGCGCCTTCCTACTTGATGAAGTCCTGGGGATCGTTGGGCTTGAACAGTGACATCGGCGGCTGGGCCCCGATCTCCATGCCCGGCCGGTAGCCGTAGAGCTCCCGGATGTCCTTTTCGATCTTGCTGGTCAGACGGCGCATCTTGATGCCCTGCGGACAGGCCGACTCGCAGGTGCCGCAGTCGGTGCAGCGGCCCGCGCAGTGGAAAGCCCTGAGCAGGTGGAAGGTCATCACGTCGGCCTCGTCCTGGGACTTGGCGCACCACTGGGGCTGGGCCTCGTCCACGAAGCACACGTAGCAGTAGCACAGGGGGCAGGCGTCGCGGCAGGCGTAGCAGCGGATGCAGTCCTTGAAGGTCTCCTGCATCTCGGCCCAGCGCTCGGCGGGGATGAGCTTCTCCCAGGGCGCGGCCACGTTGTCGATGTTGCCGCCGTGACCCTCGGGGCCGGCTTGGCCGATCAGCTCGTCACTGATCACCGGGTTCCTTTGCACGCAGGTCAGGCAGTTGGAGCGCAGGAACTTCTTGCGCTCGATGCGCTCCTCGAAGCCCTGGCCCTTGACCAAGAGGTGCTCGGGCTCCTCGATCACCTCGGTGATGGTCTTGCCCGGGAACAGGGCCTGCACCTTGCGCCGGTCCACCATGCCCGGGCTGTTCAGCCCTATGACATAGAGGTTCTCGCGCTTGATCTGGTTCTCGTTTATCAGGTTCACCAGGTTGCGGCTCACGCAGCCTTGCGCCACCACCGCCATCCGGCCAGGACGGCGGATGGTGTACAGCGCCAGGTTGTTGCAGCAGAAGCTCGACCAGGTGAGGTTCTCGGCCTCCTCGGGCGTGTAGGCGAAGTAGGGGTACTCGCGCATCGGCACGCTGCCCTTGGCATAGCCGATCACCACGTCCACCTTGCCCTCGCTAAGTAGCTTTTTGGCGGCCTCGCGGATCTTTTGTGCGATAGCTTCCATCAGGCCACCTTCCGGATGTCTTTGATCAGGTGCTGCGCAGGACCCAGGGCTCGCACCGCGTCGGTGACCTCGATGACGGTTTGCTGGAATTTGCTGGCCTCGGCCGAGGATATCCATGAAAAGTGCAGGCGCCCGGGCTCCAGGCCCGCGTACTCCAGGAGGTTCTTGAAAACCGTGAAGCGGCGCCTGGCGTAGAGATTGCCGGCGATATAGTGGCAGTCGCCGGGATGGCAGCCGCTCACCCACACGCCATCGGCCCCCTGGCGGAAGGCCTGCATGATGAAGTTGGGGTTCATGCGCCCCGTGCAGGGTATGCGAATGGCGCGCAGGTTGGTGGGATACTGTAGCCGGCTGACGCCGGCCAAATCGGCACCGCCGTAGGTGCACCAGTTGCAGAAGAAGGCCGCGATGCGCGGCTCGAATTGCGCCTCGGTCATTACTTTCGCTCCTTGCTTGCTGCCGGGCTTTAGCCCTGGAGCATGGCCGTGATCTGGGCCATGACGTCTTGGTTGCTGAAACCCTTGAGGTTGGGGGCGCCCGAGCGGCAGGAGGCCACGCAAGTGCCGCAGCCCTTGCACAGGGCCGCGTTGGCCACGGCCAGCCCGTGCTCGTCGGGGCTGATGGCCTGGTAGGGACATATCTCCCAGCACACGCCGCAGCCCACGCACTTCTTGGGATCGATGAAGGCCACGGTGCCCGAAAGCCACATTTCTGTTTTGGACAGCACCGTCACCGCGCGGCTCACGGCTGCTTGGGCTTGGGCTATGGCCTCCTCGATGGGCTTGGGGTAGTGGGCCAGGCCGGCCATGAACACGCCGTCGGTGGCAAAATCCACGGGACGCAGCTTGACGTGGGCTTCCAGGAACCAGCCGTCCTGGTCCAGGGGCACCTTGAACATCTGGGCCAGGGACTCGTCCTTGTGGCTGACGATGGCGCTGGCCAGACAGAGCAGATCAGCCTCCAGCTCGATCTCGCGGCCCAGGATGGGGTCCAGGGCCGTGACCAACAGACGCCCGTCCTGGAGGCTGACCTGGGGCTTGCTGTCCAGGTGGTAACGCACGAAGAGCACGCCCAGTTCGCGGGCTTTCTTGTAGAGCAGCTCGCGCTCGGCAAAGGTGCGCATGTCGCGGTAGAACACGGTCACCCGGCAGTCGGGGTTGTGCTCCTTGAGGTGGATGGCGCTCTCCACGGTGTGGGTGCAGCAGACCTTGGAGCAGTAGGGGCGCTCGGGCTCCCGGGAGCCCACGCACTGAATGAAGACCGCGCCGCCCACCTTCTGGGGAGTCAACTCCCCGGTGAGCAGGGCCGCGTCCAGCTCCAGGTGGGTCATGACCCGGGGGTCCTGGCCGTACAGGTACTCGGTGGGCCGGCGCTCGGCGGCCCCGGTGGCGATCACCGCCGCGCCGTGCTCGATCAGCTCCTCGCCGGCCGGCCCGGCCAGGGTGGTCTTGAAGTTGCCTACGAAGCCGCTGACCTCCTTGATGGCGGTGTCCAGGTGCAGCTTGAGCAGGGGTTCGGCCTGGGCCTTGGCGATCAATTCGGCCAGATAGGCCTGCACGTCCTCGCCCTGGGCCGTGACCCGCAAGAGCCGCGCGTTGCCGCCCAGTTGGGCGTCGCGCTCCACCATGTGGGTTTCAAAGCCCTGGCGGGTCAGCTCCAGGGCGGCGTTGAGACCGCTGAGGCCACCGCCGATGACCATGGCCTTGGGAAGGATGGAGAGCTTGGCCTCGCTTAGGGGCTCCAGCAGGCTGGCCTTGGCCACGGCCATGCGCACCAAGTCCTTGGCCTTGTCGGTGGCCTTCTCGGGCTCATTGGCGTGCACCCAGGAATCCTGGTTGCGGATGTTGGCCAGGTCGAAGAGGTACTTGTTCAGGCCGGCGGCCTTGAGGGTCTCCTGGAACAAAGGCTCGTGGGTGCGCGGGCTACAGGCCGCCACCACGATGCGGTTGAGCCCCTGGTCCTTGATGACCTGGGCCATCTTGTCCTGGGTGTCCTGGGAGCAGGTGAAGAGATTGTTCTCCACGTAGGCCACGCCCGGCAGGGTGGCGGCGTAATCCATCACCGCCTTGACGTCCACCACGCCGGCGATGTTGATGCCGCAGGAGCAGACGAAGACGCCCACCTGGGGGCTCTCGCCCTTGACGTCGCGCTGGGGGGTGATCTCGGGCAGGCTGACCAGGCTGCCCCGGGCGGCGGTCAGGTTGCCGCCGGCGGCGCAGGCCGCCGCACTGGCCTCCATCACCGACAGGGGGATGTCCTTGGGACCGGCCAGGGCGCCGCAGACGTAGACGCCCTCACGGCTGGTGGCCACCGGGCTGAAGGAGCCGCTCTTGACGAACTGGGTGCTGGCCAACTCCACCCCCAGGTCCTGGCAGAGCTGGGCCGTGGCCGGGTCCACCTCCAGGCCCTGGGAGAGCACCACCATGTCGAAGTCCTCGGTCCGGGCCTCGCCCTCCTCGGTGGCGTATTCCAGACGCAGGGATTTGTCCGGCAGCTCGCTGATGGAGTGCACCCGGCTGCGCACGAAGCGCACGCCGCGCTCCTTGGCGCCCTCGTAGGTGCGCTCGAAGTCCTTGCCAAAAGTGCGCATGTCCATGAAGAAGATGGTGGCGTCCAGGCCGCCGTGGGAATGCTCCTTGGCGATCACCGCTTCCTTGATGGCGTACATGCAGCACACGCTGGAGCAATAGGGGTGGTCGCAGTTGTTGATGTCCCGGGAGCCCACGCATTGCAACCAAGCGATCTTCTGGGGCTCCTTCTCGTCGCCCGGACGCACCAGATGCCCCATCCAGGGGCCGCTGGCCGAGAGGATGCGCTCGAACTCCAGGGCCGTGACCACGTTGGCGAAGCGGCTGTAGGAATACTGGGCAAAGGGAGAGGGGTCATAGGGCCTGAAGCCGGCGGCCACGATCACCGCTCCCACGTTCAACTCCAGCTGGGCGTCCTCTTGGGCGAACTCCACGGCGCCGGCCGGGCAGATCTTTTCGCAGGCCTTGCACTTGCCCTTCTGAAAATAGATGCAGTTGTCCTTGTCGATGGTGTACTTCAGCGGCACGGCCTGGGGGTATTTGACGTAGGCGGCCTTGCGCTTGTTCAGGCCGCGGTTGAATTCGTCATCCACCTTCTTGGGGCACTTTTCGGCGCAGGCCCCGCAGGCGATGCATTTTTCCAGGCTTATGTAGCGGGCCTGCTGCTTGAGCTTGACCCGGAAATCGCCGGCCTGGCCTTCGATGCTTTGCACCTCGGCCTGAGTGAGAATCTGGATATTGGGATGGCGGCCGCACTCCACCAGCTTGGGGGAGAGGATGCACATGGAGCAGTCGTTGGTGGGGAAGGTCTTGTCCAACTGAGACATGGCCCCGCCGATGGCCGGGGTCTTCTCCACCAGGTAGACCAGGTAGCCGGTGTCGGCTAGGTCCAGGGAGGCCTGGATGGCGGCCACGCCGCCGCCCACCACCATTACCGCCCCCACGGGGTCTTGTTGTCGCGCCTTGGTAGTCATGCCCGCTCCTTGTTATTGGCGTACTTGGCGGCCGGCATCATGCGGCCTGGATCCCTGGAGGCCGGTTTTCGGAGTCGAACCGAACAGGATGCCCGCTAGGGCAGCCTCGCCGGGTTTGCAGCCCGGGGGGAGCCCGGCTCCCATAACCGGCCTTGGCGAGATAGCCATCAGGCTATGGCCCTCTTGTTTTCAGTGGCGTAGACCGGTCCCAGAGCGCAGATGCGTGCCACGAAGTCGCGGCAGGTCTGGGCGAACTGGGGGCCCATGGCCGAGGAGTTGTAGTACATCTCCAGGCGGTCGGGATCGATGCCCGCTTGGGCTAGGAGCTGCTTGGCGTAGGCCACCCGCTTGGTGGCCTTGTAGTTGCCGGTCCTGTAATGGCAGTCGTCCAGCAGGCATCCCGACAGAAACACCCCGTCGGCCCCGTCCTCGAAGGGCCTCAGCATGTGCAGTATGTCGGTGCGCCCGGTGCAGGGCACCCGCAGGATGCGCACGCTGGGGGGGTATTGCAGCCGCATGGCGCCGGCCAGGTCGGCGGCGGCATAGGAACACCACTGGCAGCAATAGGCCAAGAGTCGTGGCTCGAAGTTTTCAGACATGCTTGGGACCTCCTCCCGTGCGATTGACAGTGGCCGAGGCTGTGCCCTCCCGGGGTTTCTACCCAGGCCGGTGGCCGGCAGGTGAAGAGGCTCTGTGGGGCGCTATAAACAGACGGTGCTGTTCGCGGGCTTAACCTGCCTACCGAACCTGGGTAGAGTTCGCGCGGGATACTCAGGTGAAGCCGAAGAACAGGCGCATGGACAAGCCTTCATGCATGGGTGCTTTGACGCAGCCAACATAAATCAGTTTTAGCTATCCAACAAATAGATAATTACGATAACAATGTGAGGCGTGAATTGATGCGGCTGATTAAGAGGACTGGGGCAAAGAGATGAGCGGACAGGATCGGCGCACCGGAGGCACGGGCCGAGTTCGTCAAATATCATCTTGGCCGTAGCGAGAAGGCTGAGACGTATCCTTGCTTGCGCTCCTTCACTACCCGCGATTATGGACACTGACCAAGCGTGCAATGGTTACGGGATCGTCATGGCTTGTCCCCAGCATGCTGGGTTAGCCCCTTGAGGGCGGTGATGGTCTTCTCGGGGCGCAGCAGGCCGCCTTCGCCCAACTCAAGCCCGGGAATGCCACTCGAGGCCAGCTCCACGAAGACCCGGTTGGCATCCAGGGCAAAATCCCTGTACCCGGGGCTGTAGCGACGGGTGGTGCTGCATCCCCCGACCTGGGCCGCCAGGGTCACCTGGCGGTCCAGACCGCGCATGCGCTGCTCCACCAGGTAGCTGCCCAGGCGATCCAGGACGTACCCGCGAAAGGCCTCTTGCTGGTCCAGATAATCGCGAGCGCGCCGCTCCAACCTGTCACCCAGCGTGGCCACCAACAGGCGGACCTGGCGGCAGGGGGCCAGCAGCCGGCCCAGGGCGGCGCTATTGGCCGCGTAGGGATGAAAGCGCCGGTAGAAGTCGGGCAGATCCAGGCAGTCCTGCCAGGTGGCCAGGTCCACCAGGCCCTGGGCCTCGTCCCAGAGCTGGCCGGCCTCCTGCTCGGCCAGGGAAGGGCTGGCGATTTGGAGGTAGCGCAGAAGCCTTTTATCCACGGCCGGCCCGGCCTTGCCTGGCCAGGATGCCCTTGACCAGGCGGGCGGCGGCCAGGGCGTCGCGGGCATAACCATCAGCCCCCACGGATGCCGCCACCTGCTGGTTGACCGCCGCCCCTCCCACCACCACGGCCACCTCCTCCATGCCTGTTTCCCGGAACAGCTGGATCACCTTTTTCAACTCCCTGCGCGCGCCGGTGGTGAAGGCCGAAAGCCCCAGGACCCTGACCCCCTGCTTTTGGCAGGCCTCTAGGAAACGCCGACCCTCCACGTTGACTCCCAGGTCCAGGACCTTGACCCCCTGGGTCTCCAGCACGATGCGCACCAGGTTTTTGCCGATCTCGTGCACATCGCCCTTCACGGTGCCCAGCACCACCTGGGGCGGCCGGTCCACCGCCAGTCCCAGCCGGCCCTCCAGTTGCTGGAAGCCCTGGTGAAAGGCATCCACCATGAGCAGTATCTCCGGCAGGTGGCACTGCTTGACCTCGTAGCGGGCGCTGCCCTTACGGATGGCCCGCATAAGCCCCGAGTTCAAGACCAGCAAGGGAGACGCCCCGGCCTCCAGCAGGCCGGACACCAGGGCCGGCACCTTACCGCGCTGGCCGGCGTGCACCGTGGCCGCCAGGTCGCGCAGGCCCTGGGCGTGGGGGGCCAGCTGGCGCCAACGGGCGCGGCCGGCCTCCAGAAAACTGGCGATGTTGGCCAGGGGGGCCGTGGGCGGTGGCGCGCAGCCGCTGCTCAAGCAGAAGTTGGGCAGTAGGCCCATGACCTCCACCAGTTCGTTGGTCTGGGCCGCCACATCCTCGGGGCTGGTCAACTCCAGCACCTCCACCGGGTCCAGGTTGCCGATGATGGCCACTTCTGGAGGTAAGGCATCCTCAAGGGCCAAGAGGTCCAGGCATTGGTCAAGGCTGAGGCCGTCGGCGCCGGTTTGCAGCATGGGTCCGATGATGGGCGAGGTGTCGCCGCAGATGTGCAGGGCCGTGGGGCCGGCGTGCACCTCCAAGAGCCTTGCCAAATACTGCCCCGCGAATTCCCAGAAACCTATAGGCGGCAGCAGGGAGGCCAGGGGGTCGGAGACCCACAGCACCTCGGCCCCGGTTTCCAAGAGCAGGCGGGCATAGTCCAGGGCCAGGGCCAGGGTCTTTTCCAGGAGGGCATGCACCAGCTCCGGCCGCTCCACCGTGGACCTGAGCACCTCCTGCTCGCCAGCCACCTGGCCGGCCACGGTGAAGGGGCCATAGACCATGGCCGCCCGCAAGCGGCCCGGGAATTGGCTGTCCAGCCGGGCTAGGACCTGGGCGTTGACCCCCATGCGCCCCACCTGGGCCGCCCGGGGCAGCAACACATTTGGGGCAGGGGCCACTACCACGGGCAGGCTCGCCGGCGAATAGGCCAGCCGGGCGCCCATGGCCTCGGCCTGGATGGCGATGTCGCTGAAGCAGAAGAGCAGGTCCGCCGGCGCCTGCTGGTAATAGCGCAGCACGGCCTGGGCCTTGAGCTCGGCGTCGTGACACAGCGTGTCTATGCCCTGCTCCACCGTCTGGCAGGCGGGCAGGGCGTTGATGGGAAATACCAGCCCAGCCGGGAAGGCGGCGCCCATGGTTCTAGCGCGCGGCCTGGGCCTTTTGGCCGAAGGAGTTGTCCACGATGGCCTCGAAGGGCACCGGGTTCTTGATGATGCCTGCCTCCTTGAAGACCTTCACCGCCATGTCGTGCCCATCTCGGCTTACCAGGCCGTCGGTCGAGGAGGCTTGGCGGTCCTGCTGCACCGAGGTGGTGATGAGCTCCAGAGGCAGGCCGGCGAAGTAGGGCTGCACCACCGTGGCCACATCCTGGTCGGTGTGGGCCAGAATCCACTTCTCGGCCTCCAGCAGGGCGGTGACGAATTTTTGCACCGTGGCGGGGTTCTTCTTGATGTACTCGTCGGTGACCTGCAATACCGAGAAGGAGTAGGAGGGCGCCCCGAAGTGCTTCTGGCTGTCGGCCATGGTGTTGAGCCTGGCCAGCAACACGCCCTTGCCCTCGGCCAAGAGCTTGGCGGTCAGCGGCTGCCAGGCCATCACCGCCTGCACGCGGTTGTTGTCCAGGGCGCTGGCCATGGTGTCCATGCCGCCCACGCTCTGCATGTTGATGTCCTTCTGGGGGTCCAGGCCCACGCTGGCGGCCAGGAAGCGCCCCACGGCGTCGGTCTCAGCCCCCACCTTGGTGCAACCGATGGTCTGGCCCTTCAACTCCTGGATGGATTTGATCTCCGGCCGGCCCACCAGGTAGAAGGTGCACTTGTCCTGCATCTGGTTGACGATCTTGGTGGGCTGGCCCTTGTCATACATGTTGGCCACCTGGCCGTGGCCCGTGGCGCAGAACTGCACCTGGCCGGCCACCAAGGCCTGCATGGCTAGCGGGCCGCCCTGGGTGGAGACGATCTCCACCTCCAGGCCCTGCTTTTCGAACAGCTTAAGTCCGTGGGCCACGTACAGGGGCAGGAAGAAGAACCCGCGCACCGCCTCGGAGCAGGAGACTTTCTCCAGGGGCATGGCCGAGGAGGGGCAGGCTGTTCCCAGCAAGAGGGCCAGGCTCAGGCCCAGGGGCAAAAGCTTCTTGAACATGAAAACCTCCGCGAGCAAAGGGATCAGGTTAGTTCCGTGTCTTCCGCACTAAGGCATTAACCCCGCGATCATCCGATTTGGTGATCCACGGGACGCCACCTGAGCAGCCGGCGCTCCACGTAATTAAGCGCCTGGTTGATGACCAGCACCAAAATTCCCAGCACGAACAGGGCCGAGAAGACCCGCGTGGTCTCGAACAGCCCGGCGGCGGAGTTGATCATCCAGCCCAGGCCGGCGTTGCCGCCCACGTACTCGCCCACGATGGCCCCCAAGAGGGCCATGCCCACCCCGGATTTGAGCCCGGCCAGCATCCAGGGCAAGACCGCCGGCAGGGTCACCTTGCACAAGAGCTGCCAGCGGCTGGCTCCCATGACCCGGATGGCGTCCACCATCTCGGCGCTGACGCCCTTGAGTCCGGCGGAGGTATTGAAGAACATCAGGAAGAAAACCAACACCAGGGCGAAGACCACCTTGGAGGCCACCCCCAGGCCGAACCACAGGATGAACAGGGGGGCCAGGGCGATGCGGGGGATGCCGTAAAGCACCATGAGAATGGGGTCCAGCACCTTGGTCCAGAAGGGGCTGGCCGCCAGGGCGAAGGCCAGGCCAACCCCCGCCGCCCCGCCCAGGAGCAGGCCCAGCAGGGATTCCTGCAGGGTCACCCACAGGTGCTGGAAAACGTAGCCCGAAACCGTGATCCACCAGAGGTCCATGAATATGAGGCTGGGCCGCCCGAAGAAAAAGGCATTGAGCAGGCCCCCGGCCACGCCGGCCTCCCAGGCCGCGAAAAAGCCGGCCACCAGGGCCAGTCTGATGAGATGTATCTTCAGGCGCATGACGGGGCGGGGGCCAGGCCGGGGCAGAGGTCGTCCTGGAGGTCCAGGCGAATCTGGCGGTGCAGCTCCTGGAAGGCCGGGCTGAACTGGATGTCGGGCAGGGAGCGCGGCCGGGGCAGGTCCACCCGGTACTCGGTCTTGATGCGGCCAGGGCGGGGGCTCATCAGAACGATGCAGTCGGAGAGGGTGATGGCCTCCACCAGGTCGTGGGTGACGAAGATCACGGTCTTGTGGAAGTCCTGCCACAGGGTCAACAGGTCCTGCTGCAAGAATTCCCGGGTCTGGGCGTCCAGGGCCCCGAAGGGCTCGTCCAGGAGCAATACCTCGGGGTCGTAGGACAAAAGGCGGATGAGCCCCAGCCGCTTCTTCATCCCCCCCGAAAGCTCGGAGGGGTATTTTTGCTCAAACCCGCTCAGGCCCACGCGCTGGATCAGCCCGGCCACCCGGGCGCGGCGGGCCGCCGGCGGGGTCTGGCGTATCTCCAGACCGATCTCGGCGTTGGCCAGCACCGTGCGCCAGGGCAGCAGGGTGTCGGCCTGGGAGAGATAGCCCGCCCACCCGAAGGAGCCGTTGACCAGGTGTTGATCTCTTAAGACCCGGCCCTGGCTGGGCTTCTGCAAGCCGGCGATGATCTTGAGCAGCGTGGTCTTGCCGCAGCCGCTGGGTCCCACCAGACTGACGAACTGGCCCGACTCCACTTGCAGGGAGACCTCGCCCAGGGCCTGGACCATGGTGCCGTCCAGGGCGGCATAGGACTTGGCCACGGCCAGGGCCTGGATCACGGGGCGACTTGTTTCCCGGCCCGGCCCCAGTTCTGGTCGGGGATTTCCTCGATGATTACCGTGGTCTTTTGCTTAAAGGATTCGTCCCCCACCACGCGGGCGAAGGCGGCGGTTATCTCCTCGATGAGCTGGGCCTTCATCTGGCTGGTGGCCAGCACCCCTTGGCGGGCTTTAACGGTTATGACCGGCATGGCTTTGTCCTATCCCTGGCTGGGCAAGACCCTGCACCCAATATCCAGGAGGGACCAGGATGGGTGCCAAATCTTGAAATTTTGCCTTGGTTGACTTCGCTAGGAAAGCTACCGCTGAAAAACAAATCAGTCAAATCGGTAAAAACTATAAGCTATTCCCCGAGGCTCGCCGCCAGGCGATAACAGCCTGGGGTGACAATTATTAACATACGGTAATTGCTTTACTTACTGCCAAGTGGTGGCCAGGCGTTTTATCATGAAGATGCCGAAACAGCGATAACGTCTGGCCCAATCCCATATCTATCGGGCCAACCTTTTGGTTTGTGGCAGTTCATTCGCTATTGCCTATTCCAGGGTGCTGCATGGCAGCGACCTGCAAAACGACGGCCTGCTGGTCAAGCTGTTGAACATGATCAACGAGCAACTTGAGCGGCACGGCATCCTGATACGGACCGGCTCCATCGTGGATGCTACCCTTGGTACCTCCATATTAACCGTCGTGCCATCCACCTTACACGGCTGTACAATTTATGGGGTCCACCTCTGAGGTTTTCCTTATAGCCCCAAAGCGGGGAGGACAGGCGGCGAGGCAAGTACCGCATTTAATGCATTTATCCTGGGAGATGAAATGTACCAGTTTCTTGCCACCGACAATCGCATCCACGGGGCATTTTTTTAAACAAATCATGCAAGCTTGGCATTTGTCCTTATCAATTTCAAAAGAGGGAACTTCGCTTAACAGTTGGTTGATCTCTTTTTGGGTGTAAAGCTCGTCATATGCGGTTGGATTGTCGCGGAGGTGCAAAGCCAATTTATCGCGTTTTGACATCTTGATATATGGAATCAGATTGGCAACCGTCCCAATTCTTGGCATCAGCGCAGGCCCTTCAAATCCTTCGCTTTTGCCAAGCGGCCCAAGCTTTTCAATCTCTGCGCTGAATTCATTCATAATGTTGGCGAACCGGATTCCTTCACCTGCGGATACCCATTCGATCCTAAGCCTTTTGGGGTTCACTCCAATGTGCTCCAGTAGTTTGCCCGCCAATCTAACCATGCTTATGGCTTCATAATTACCATGAGTAATGTAGTGGCAGTCGTCCAGGTGGCAGCCGCCCACGAACATGCCGTCCGCGCCGTTCAGGAAGGCCTCGAAGATGTGGCGCAGGTCCGCCCTGGCCGAGCACATCACCCTTATCAGACGGATGTGAGGTGGGTATTGAAAACGGGATACCCCGCAGAGGTCCGCGCCGCCATAGCAGCACCAATTGCAGATGATGCCCAGGATTTTGGGCGTGAAGCGAGAATCCGAACTCATGGTTGTGCAACCTCCGCGTGTTGGCTTTTCCGCCGATCCGTCGCTCAGGCGCGGTCCCGCAGGCCGGCCTTGATCTGGCCCAGCAGCTCCTCGTCGGTGTAGTGCTTCAACTGAATGGCCCCGGTGGGGCATTTGGTGTTGCACAGGCCGTCGCCCTTGCAGAGCACCGGGATCACCCGAGCCTTCTGGCCCTGCTTGGTCTCGGCCATCTCGATGGCCCCGAAGGCGCAGGCCACGGCGCAGGCCTGGCAGCCGATGCATTTATGCTCATCCACCGCGCAGACCGAGCCCGAGGCCACCACCGTTTCGTTGGCCAGCAAGGTTAGCACCCGCCCGGCCGCGCCGTAGGCCTGGCTGATGCTCTCGGAGATGTGCTTGGGGTAGTGGGCCGCTCCGCACAGGTAAACGCCCTCGGCCCCGAAATCCACGGGCCGGAGCTTGACGTGGGCCTCCTGGAAGAAGCCGTCCGCGCCCAGGGAGACCTTGAACATCTGCGAGACTTCCTTGGCGCCGGCCGGCGGGACCACCGCGGCCGCCAGGGCCAGCAAGTCGGCGTCCATGGCCAGATCCTGGTCCAGAATATGGTCTTTTACGCTGATCCGCAGGAAGCTGCGGCCGTCCTCCTGCATGGCCTCCACCCGGGGCGGGGCCTCGGGTTGGTAGCGGATGAACTTCACATCCTGGCTGGAGGCCTCGCGGTAGTAGTCCTCGCGGAAGCCATAGGTACGCATGTCGCGGAATAGGATGTAGACGCTGGCCCGGGGGTTCAGCTCCTTGAGTTTGAGGGCGTTTTTCACCGAGTGGCCGCAGCAGATGCGGCTACAGTAGTTGCGGTCCTGGTTGCGGCAGCCCACGCACTGAATCATGACCACGCTCTCGGCCCCCAGGACGGCCTGGTCGCCGCCGGCCAGCTTCTCCTCCAGCTCCAGGTTGGTCAGCACCCTCTGGTCCTGGCCGTACAGGTATTCGCTGGGGCTGTAGACGTCGGCCCCCACCGCGATGACCGTGGCCCCGTGCCTGATCTCCAGGACCCCGCGGTCGGACTGCACCTTGGTGTTGAAGTTGCCCACATAGCCCTTGGCCTCAAGGACCGTGGCCTTGGTGTACAGATGGATCAGGGGGTTCTGATGGACCCGGCGGATCAACTCGCGCAGATAGCCCTGCACGTCGGCGCCTTCCAAAGTGTATTTGATGCGGCGCGCCATGCCCCCCAGTTGGGCGTCCTTCTCCACCAGATGGACCTCGTGCCCCTGCTCGGCGATGCTGAGCGCGGCGGTCAGGCCGGCGAGGCCTCCTCCCACCACCAGGGCCCGCTTGTCCACCGGCAGGTCGAATTCCCGCAAGGGCTGCAGGAAACGCGCGCGAGCCACCGACATGCGGATGATGTCCTTGGCCTTGGCCGTGGCCGCCTCCTTCTCCTTGGAGTGCACCCAGGAGCAGTGCTCCCGGATGTTGGCCATGTCGTAGTAGTACTGGTTGATGCCCGCCTCGCGCAGGGTGTCGCGGAAGAGGGGCTCGTGGGTGCGCGGGGTGCAGGCGGCCACGACCACACGGTTCAGGCCGCGCTCCTTGATGTCCTTGGCCAGCATGGCCGCCGCCTCGGTGGAGCAGATGAAAAGGTTCTCCTCGGCGTGCACCACGCCCGGCAAGCTGAGCGCGTAAGCCACCGTGGAGGGAACGTTGACGATGCGCCCGATGTTGGCCCCGCAGTGGCAGACGTAGACGCCGATGCGCGGCTCCTCCTGGGAGACGTCCCTTTCCTCGGGGTAGACCCTCTCCCTGGCCAGCTTGCCGCGCCGGTAGGAGAGGAGTTGGCCGCACTGCGAGCCGGCCCCGCTGGCGGTCATCACCGATTCGGGGATGTCCACCGGCCCCTGGAAGGCGCCACTGACAAAGACGCCAGGCCGAGAGGTGCGCATGGGATTGAAGGGCTCGATCTGGCAGAAGCCGTGGGCGTTGAGCTCGATGCCGAAGGTGTCGGCCAGCTTCTCATGACCGGCCAGCGGCGTCAGCCCCACGGAGAGCACCACCATGTCGAACTCTTCCTCCTTGACGCCCTGGACGGGCGTGGCGTAGCGGACGAAGACGTTCCTGGTCTGGGGGTCCTGGCGCGCCACCGAGGCGTAGCCGCGGATGAAGCGGACGTCGGGCAGCTTCTCGGCCCGCTGGAAGAAGCGCTCGAAGTCCTTGCCGTGGGCGCGGATGTCATTGTGGAAGATGGCGCAGCGCGCCTCGGCGTCGTGGTCCTTGGTCAGGATCACCTGCTTCTGGGTGTAGGTGCAGCACACCGCCGAGCAATAACTGTTGTCGCCCGGGGTGACCCGCCTGGAGCCGACGCATTGTATCCAGGCGATTCTGCGAGGGTGCTTTCCGTCGGAGGCCCGCAGTATCTCGCCTTCGTACGGCCCGGTGGCGCAGAGCAGGCGCTCGTAGTCCATGCTGGTCACCACATTGGCGTACTCGCCGTAGTGGTAGTCATCGCGCAGGCGGCGGTCGAAGGGCTCGAAGCCCGGGGCCAGGATAATGGCCCCCACCCTCACCTCCACCTTTTCGGCGGTCTGATTGAAGTCAATGGCGTTGGTCTTACAGACCGACTTGCATATCCCGCATTTGTTGTCCTTGAGATAGAGGCAGCTCTGGTCGATGTAGGGCTTGAGCGGGATGGCCTGGGCGAAGTAGATGTGGATGGCCTTATTGCGCGAAATCTCCTGGTTGAATTGGTCGGGATAGGTGACCGGGCAGTACTCCACGCAGACCGTGCAGCCGGTGCACTTGTCCTCCTGGATGTAGCGCGGCTTCTTGAGCAGGGTCACCTTGAAGGCCCCGGCCTGTCCCTCCACCTTCTCCACCTCGGAGTAGGTCATCATCTCGATGTTGGGGTGGCGGTTGCACTCCACGAACTTGGGCGACTCGATGCACATGGAGCAGTCGTTGCTGGGGAAGGTCTTGTCCAGTTGGGCCATGTGGCCGCCGATGGTCGGCGCGCGGTCCACCAGGTAGACCTTGAAGCCGGCGGTGCCCAGGTCCAGGGCGGCCTGGATACCGCTGATGCCGCCGCCCACCACCATCACGTCGCCGAACTCGCCGGCCTGCAAGGTCTGGCAGAGCATCTCCATTTCCTGGTTCAGCATTGCTCTTTCCTCGCCCGCTGGCTTGGCTGGGGGATGGTCGTAATGGGGCCGCGCCGCATGCCGGGGCTGGAGACGCCGAGGGGCAAGCGCCCGGCGTGTGGGCCAGGCCGCTGGCGGCGGCCAGCGCTTGATGGCTGGGGCAATGTGGACATGAATAACCTCCCGGAGGGCTTGGCGGCTCGGCATGCGCCCATGCCGAGATCAACCCGGGAGGTGGAGGGAAGGCTAGACGAGCTTGGCGGCCATGGCCCGTTCCTCGGCCGGCGGCGGCTGCGGCGTTCTCCTTCTACCGTGCCCGGGTAGCATCAGAGTCCGGGGCACTCAGGTGAATCCGTAATTTGTGGCCATGCGCTTCGTCACCCATATAGAGCTATAATATAGCTATTACATCCCAAGGCGCGGCGCTAGTCAAATACGTAATGTTGATGGCCCGCCAGCCGGAGAATCGGCCCTGTTGATGCCGGCCAATACAGCCGGCTGGCGGCGATCCCTCCTCAGGCTTTCTCCACGCGCACCGCGCAGGCCTTGTACTCGGCGGTGAGGCTGATGGGGTCGTACACCGGGTTGGTCAGCCAGTTGGCGTTGCCTTCCCGGAAATGGAAGGCCATCCACACCAGGCCCTTGGGCACCTGACGGGTGACCCGGGCCTTGACCATCACCTGACCGCGCCGGCTGGAAACCCGCACCATGTCGCCGTCGGCCACGCCCAACTCGGCGGCGTCGGCCAGGGAGATGTCGGCGGTCTCCTGACCCAGGAGGTCATTCAGTCCCCCGCAGCGCCCGGTCTGGGTGCGGGTGTGGTAGTGGTAGAGGCGCCGGCCGGTGCTGAGCACCAGGGGATATTTCTTGTCCGGAACCTCGGCCGGCGGGGTCCAGTCCAGGGCCTCGAAGTTGCCCAGGCCGCAGGTGAAGCGGCCTTCTTTGTGCATGCAGGCCGTGCCGGGATGATTCTTGTCCGGGCAGGGCCACTGTAGGCCGTCGTTCTCCAGGCGGGAATATTTGATACCCTTGAACAACGGCGCCAGTTCGCTGACCTCCTTGTCCCAGATATCCTGGCCGCTCTTGCTTTTCCACTCCTGGCCCAGACGCCCCGCCACCTCGCGGAAGATCCACCAGTTGGGCTTGGCCTGCCCGGGCGGCTCCACGGCCTTGCGCACCCTTTGCACCCGGCGCTCGCTGTTGGCGAAGGTGCCGTCGTCCTCGCTCCAGGCCGCCGCCGGGAAGATCACGTCGGCGAAACGAGTGGTCTCGGTGGGGAAGATGTCGTTGCAGATCAAAAACTCCACCGACTTCAGGCAGTGCTCCACGTGGCGGATGTCCGGCTCGGTGTTGGCCAGGTTCTCGCCAAAAACCCACAGGGCCTTTATTTCGCCCTGCTCGATGCCCTCGAACATCTGGGGGATCATCAGACCATTCTTCCTGGGCATCTTGACCCCCCAGGCCTCCTCGAACTTGTGGCGGGCGGCCGGGTTCTCCACCTTCTGGTAGCCGGGGTAGTCGCCGGGCAGGGCGCCCATGTCGCAGGCCCCCTGTACATTGTTCTGGCCGCGCAGGGGATTCACCCCGCCGCACTCGAAGCCCACGTTGCCCAGGAGCATCTGCAGGTTGGCGGTGGAGCGCACGTTGTTGACCCCGCATGTGTGCTCGGTGATTCCCAGGGTGTAGACCAGCATGGCCGGCTTGACCGAGGCCAGCTTGCGGGCCGTTTCCCTGAGCAAATCCACCCCGATGCCGGCGATGCGCGCCGCCTTGCTGGGCGGATACTCGGCCACCTTAGCCACCAGGTCGGCGTAACCCGTGGTGCAGCGGTCTATGTAGGCTTGATCCTGCAACCCTTCGCTTATGATGACGTTCATCAGGCCATTGATGAAGGCCACGTCCGAGCCCACCTTGATGGGAACATAAATGTGGGCGGACTCGGCGATGCCGGTGAAGCGGGGATCGGCCACGATTAGCTGGGCGCCCTTCGCCACCGCCCGCTTGACCAAGGCCCCGGCCACGGGGTGGGCCTCGGTGATGTTGGAGCCGATCACGAAGATCAGCCTGGCCTTGTCAAAGTCGGCGAATGAGTTGGTCATGGCCCCGGAGCCGAAGGATGCCGCCAGACCGGCCACTGTGGGGGCGTGGCAGACCCGGGCGCAGTGGTCTATGTTGTTGGTGCCGATGGCCGCCCGGAAGAGCTTCTGCATGTTGTAGGAGTCTTCATTGATGCTGCGGGCGCAGGAAACCCCGGCGATGGCGTTTGCCCCGTGCTTCTTCTTGATCTGCTTGAGCCGGGTGGCCACCAGGTCCAGGGCCTGATCCCAGGTGGCCGGGTGGTGCTGACCGTCCTCGCCCTTGATGAGCGGCGTGGTCAGCCGCTCGGGGGAGTGCACGAAGTCGTAGCCGAAGCGCCCCTTGACGCAGAGCATGCCCCGGTTGGGCTGGGCGTCCTCCACGGCCGTGACCTTCACGATGCGCCCCGCCTTGACGTGCAGCCACATCTGGCAGCCCACCCCGCAGTAGGGGCAGGTGGTGCGCACCTTCTTGGTCTCCCAGGAGCGGGCCAGGCCCTTGGCTTTCTTCTCGGTCAGCGCCCCCACCGGGCAGGCCTCAACGCACTGGCCGCAGAACACACAGTCGCTCTCCTGATAGGGCCTATCGCCGGTGGTGACGATCTTGCTGGCCGCGCCCCGGTAGCCGTAGCCGATGGCCCGGTTGACCTGCAGGTCGTTGCAGGCCTGCACGCAGCGGCCGCAAAGGATGCAGCGGGAGAAGTCGCGGGTGATGAGCGGATTGCTGTCGTCCTTGGGGTACTGCTGGGTCTGGCCCTGGAAGCGAATCTCCTTGATGCCGTAAGCATAGGCCAGGTCTTGCAGCTTGCATTCGCCGTTCTTCTCGCAGGTCAGGCAATTGTGGTTGCCGCTGGCCAGCAAGAGCTCGATGTTCAGCCTGCGGCTACGGTGCACTTCCGGGCTGTCGGTGGTCACCTCCATGCCCGGCCCGGCCGGCATGGCGCAGGAGGCCACCAGGGTGCGGGCGCCCTTGACCTCCACCAGGCAGATCCGGCAGGCGCCCGTGGGCGAGGCGTCCTTCAAGTAACACAGGGTGGGGATATCAATCCCCCGCTCCCACGCCACCTCCAAGATGGTCTGACCGGGGGTGAAGGTGACCATCGTGCCGTTGATGCTCATGGTCGGCTGGTTGGTGTCCATGCGGTTACTTCCTTTGGGCCAGAGGAGGGCCAGATATGCGGCCACACGACTACAAGCTGAAACTGCTCCTAGGGGCAGGTCAACCCGGCTGGTCAGGCAAAAGCTAGCTATTTATCTGTGGAAAAATTCGGGGCAAAGGGGCGAAGCTGGCTTTCCCGTCTACCTAACCCGGGTAGATTCCAAGGATGGAGTTCAGGTAAAGCCAAAAAACAGTCGCATGGGCAGCCGCCTTGGGATTGGGACAGGAACGGGCCAAATTATTGAATTATTATGCTGGGCAGTCAAATAGAATATGTTGATCCATTGGATGCACTTTGCCCTGTTCGTGCGATATATAGCTCGCCGTTGACCTGCACCCGCGGCCTCGGCCCGAACTTCGAAGGCTCTGTCAAGGACGCTGGATAACTAGCATCACCTCCTTTGATTTTATGTTAGCAAAGGGCACCCACACATGCCGGCTAGAAGTAACACTGGCTAGAAGTAACACTTGCCCAAAAGCGTCTTGGGCAGCAAAGATAATTTGCGGCAAGTATCACTTTGCTGACGAATCTAGGCAATGCTGGAGTAGCTCGCATTGGCCGAATGCGCCATGCCCTCAAGTTTTGTGGGCTTGATCCCGTTGGACTGGCTAGCGGACCACGACCAGAAGCCGCCCACCACGCCTGCCAAGCCTGGCAATTACCGCCCCAAGGGCAAGCCGAGACAGCCCCGCCATGGTCCCGTGGTTCCCTGTCCGCTTGGATGCCATATGGATGCTAGCAAATAAGTAGGGCTTAGGCCTTACGACCTAAGCCATTGATTTCTTTGGTGCTGAGGGACGGAGTTGAACCGCCGACACGGGGTTTTTCAGCCTTTGTGGCGTTGGCGAGCGTTCGGGGAAGGGGTGAGTTGCAGGCTATCGATGACCCATCCTCGTGGGTAGCAGCAGGTCAATGAAATGGCCTAGTGTGAGTGCGGGCATCATTTCATATTGCTTCTTGTGCTTACCTCTCGCTTACCCGAAAAAAATGCAAGCCCGGTCACTTGGCTGGGCTTGCTTGCTAACCACCTGATATGTTTGGTGCCGGAGGAGAGACTCGAACTCTCATACCCGCAAGGAGTGGGGGATTTTGAGTCCCCTGCGTCTACCAATTCCGCCACTCCGGCGCTAGGGGCATTTATAGTTGGCAAATGAGCGCCGGTCAAGCCCTGACTGGCGGATTGTGCGCGGGGGGCGGCTGGCCCACAGGCGGAAAATGCTTGTAAGCGCCGCTAGCCCAGGTTATAAAAGACTTTCTTCACAACCTTAAGACCTTATCGGCCCACCCAGGAGCGCCCATGGACGTCCAGGAGGTTGGCACCATTTTCACGGCCGGCCAGGTACGGCAGATGCTGGACGACCTGGCCCGGGCCCTGCTCGAGCGCCACCCCAACCTGGGCGAAGTGGCCCTGGTGGGCATCCGCACCGGCGGGGCCTATCTGGCCTACCGCCTGCGCGGCCACCTGGCCGCCCTGGCTGGCCGCGCCCCAGACACCGGGGTGATGGACATCACCCTCTACCGCGACGACTGGACCCGCCTGCACAGCCGGCCCAAGGTGGGCAAGACCGAGATCGAGTTCGCCATTGACGGCCGGGTGGTGGTGCTGGTGGACGACGTCATCTACACCGGCCGCACCATCCGGGCCGCCCTGGACGCCCTGATTGACTTCGGCCGGCCCCAGCGCATCGAGCTTCTGGCCCTGATTGACCGAGGCCAGCGCGAGCTGCCCATCCAGCCCGATTACGTGGGGGCCAGGGTGTCGCCCCAGGCGGGGCAGGTGATTGACGTGGTGCTGGCCGAGTCTGGAGCGCCCGGCGACGCCGTGGTGAGCCGCCCGGCATAACATATCGGCAAAACAGATAATACCGATAAATGAATCCTCATTCACCGGCGGAGATGGGCAACAGAAAGCCTTGACAGCGCCGATTTTCGAGTATACAAGGGAGAGACTTGTGCAATAGGAGACAAATCACCTAGGTTATCCTTGGAAAATAGGTGATTTGCGTTTGTTTGCTCCCCCCACACCCAGCGCGAGGTAGCGCCCATGGCAGCAGGCAAGAAGGTGACTGGCGCGGTGATGGTGGTCGGGGGTGGCATTGCAGGCATGCAAGCCGCCCTGGACCTGGCCAACTCCGGCTACTATGTCTACATGGTTGAAAAAGGGCCGGCCATTGGTGGAGTCATGTCCCAGTTGGACAAGACCTTCCCCACCAATGACTGTGCCATGTGAATCATCTCCCCCAAGCTGGTCGAGGTCGGCCGGCACATCAACATCGAGCTCCTGACCCTCTCCGAGGTGGCGGACATCACGGGCGAGGAGGGCGACTTCACGGTCAAGGTGGTAACCCACCCCCGCTACGTGGACACCAGCAAGTGCATCGCCTGCGGCGCCTGCACCCCCAAATGCCCCGCCAAGGTCAGCAACGACTACAACGAGGGCCTGGACAAGCGCAAGGCCATCTACGTGCGCTACGCCCAGGCGGTGCCGCTGAAATACGGCATTGACCCCGCCAAGTGCATCAAGCTGACCAAGGGCAAGTGCGGCAACTGCGAGAAGCAGTGCCCCACCGGCGCCATCAACTACGAGGACAAGGAGACCACCCGCGACGTGCAGGTGGGCTCGGTCATCATCTCGGCGGGCTTTAAGCCCTTCGACCCCAGCGCCTATGTCCAGTACTCCTACTCCAAGTATAAGAACGTGGTCACGGCCCTGGAGATGGAGCGCATCCTGGCGGCCAGCGGTCCCTGGATGGGCCATCTGGTGCGCCCCAGCGACGAAAAGGAGCCCAAGAAGATCGCCTGGTTGCAGTGCGTGGGCAGCCGCGACGTCAATACCTGCGACCACCCCTACTGCTCATCCGTCTGCTGCATGTACGCCATCAAGGAAGCGGTGATAGCCAAGGAGCACAGCCACTCCGGGCTGGACGCGGCCATCTTCTTCATGGACATGCGCACCTTTGGCAAGGACTTCGAGAAGTACTACGAGAACGCCAAGCGCTCGGGCGTGCGCTTCATCCGTAGCCGCATCCACACCATCACCGAGCAGGCCGACAAGTCGCTGATGATCGAGTACGCCACCGAGGACGGCCAGGCCAAGACCGAGGTCTTCGACATGGTGGTGCTCTCCCACGGCCTGGAGGTGGCCAAGACCAGCGTGGAGTTGGCGAGCAAGCTGGGCATCGAGCTCAAGTCCACCCAGTTCGTCAAAACCACCTCTTTCGCCCCGGTGGCCAGCAACCGGCCCGGCGTGTATGTCTGCGGCGCCCTGGCCGGCCCCAAGGACATCCCCCTGTCGGTGGTGGAGGCGTCCGCCGCGGCCTGCGCGGCGGCGGGCAAGCTCAGCGCCGCCCGCGGCACCTTGGCCCAGACCAAGGAGGTGCCCCAGGCCGTGGACGTGCGCGGCGAGGTGCCCAAGGTGGGCGTGTTCGTCTGCTCCTGCGGCATCAACATCGCCAGCGTGGTGGATGTCAAGGCCGTGGCCGAGTACGCCAAGACGCTGCCCTTCGTGGAGTTCGTGGAGAACAACCTGTTCTCCTGCTCCCAGGACACCCAGGACAAGATGGCCCAGACCATCAAGGAGAAGGGCCTCAACCGCGTGGTGGTGGCGGCCTGCACGCCGCGCACCCACGAGCCCCTGTTCCAGGAGACCCTGCAGGCGGCGGGGCTCAACAAATACCTCTTCGACATGGCCAACATCCGCAACCAGGATTCCTGGGTGCACTCGGCCGAGCCGGAGAAGGCCACCGAGAAGGCCAAGGACCTGGTGCGCATGGCCGTGGCCAAGGTGGCCCTGCTGCAACCCTTGAACGAGGTCAAGCTGTCGGTCAACCCGGCGGCCATGGTCATCGGCGGCGGCGTGGCCGGCATGAACGCGGCCCTGGAGCTGGCCGGCCAGGGCTTCACCACCCACCTGGTGGAGCGCGACGCCCAGTTGGGCGGCAACGCCCGGCTGCTCAGGATCACCGCCCAGGGCGAGGAGGTCCAGCCCTACCTGGACGGCCTGGCCAAGCAGGTGATGGACAACCCGCTCATCACCGCCCACCTGGCCAGCAACATCAAAAACGTTGAAGGCTTCGTGGGCAACTTCAAGACCACCCTGGCCGGCCCGGCTGGCGAGACGGTGGTGGAGCACGGCGGGGCCATCATCGCCATCGGCGGGCAGGAGTACCAGCCCACCGAGTACCTGTACGGCCAGGACCCCCGGGTCATGACCCACCTGCAGATTGACGCGGCCATGATGAACGGCGAGCTGGACGCCAAGAAGGTGAACAGCGCGGTCTTCATCCAGTGCGTGGGCAGCCGCGAGCCCGAGCGTCCCTACTGCTCCAAGGTCTGCTGCACCCACTCGGTGGAGAGCGCCCTGCACCTCAAGGAGCACAACCCCGACTGCCAGGTGGTCATCATCTACCGCGACATGCGCACCTTCGCCGAGCGCGAGCTTCTTTATAAGGAAGCCCGCGCCAAGGGCGTGCTCTTCGTGCGCTACGATGTCAACCAGAAGCCGGTGGTGAAGAAGGACGGCGGCAAGCTCATGGTTACGGTGCGCGACCACATCCTGGGCCGCGACCTGCTCATCGAGGCCGACCTGGTGGGCCTGGCCAGCGCCATCGTCAGCCACAAGAACACCGAGCTGGCCCAGATGTTCAAGGTGCCCATTGACGAGGACGGCTGGTTCCTGGAGGCCCACCAGAAGCTCAGGCCCGTGGATTTTGCCACCGACGGCGTGTTCATGGCCGGCCTGGCCCACTATCCCAAGCCGCTGGAGGAGGCGGTGGCCCAGGCGCAAGCCGCGGTGAGCCGGGCGGTGACGGTGCTAAGCAGCGCCGAGATGTCGCTGTCGGGCACGGTGGCTTTCATAGACCAGAGGAAGTGCGTGGGCTGCGGGGTGTGCTGGACGGTCTGCCCCTACCAGGCCATCACCCAGGACGACAAGGGCCTGGCCGTGGTCAACGAGGCCTTGTGCAAGGGCTGCGGCACCTGCGTGGCCTCCTGCCGCTCGGGTGCTCCCAACCTGCGCGGCTTCACCACCCAGGACGTCATGGCGCAAATCGAGGCCATGCTCTAGGCCGATCGCGGCCGACGAGCCTGACCCTAAACGATACTACGGGGTAAGCCCATGAGTGACAACGCAGAGTTCTCGCCGCGCATAGCGGCCTTCCTGTGCAACTGGTGCTCCTATGGAGCCGCGGACCTGGCCGGCGTGAGCCGGTTGCAGTATCCGCCCAACATCCAGGTCATCCGCATCCCCTGCACCGGCCGCATGAGCCCCAAGTTCATCCTGGCCGCCTTCCGCAAGGGGGTTGACGGCGTCTGGGTCTCCGGCTGACACCCGGGCGACTGCCACTATATAGCTGGCAACATGTTCGCCCGGCGGCGGTTCGCCGTCCTGAAAAACCTGCTGGAGTACGTGGGCATAGAGCCCGGCCGTCTGCACTTCTCCTGGATCTCCTCGGCCGAGGCCGAGAAGTTCCAAAAGACCGTGGCCGCGGTCACCGAGGCCGTCAAGGCCCTGGGGCCGGCCCAGCACATGATCAAAGACATCAGGAAGGTGGCCTGATGGAAGCTATCGCACAGAAAATCCGCGAGGCGGCCAAAAGGCTCTTGAGCGAGGGCAAGGTTGACGTGGTGATCGGCTATGCCAAGGGCAGCGTGCCCATGCGCGAGTACCCCTACTTCGCCTACACGCCCGAGGAGGCCGAGAACCTCACCTGGACCAGCTTCTGCTGCAACAACCTGGCCCTGTACACCATCCGCCGCCCGGGGCGCATGGCCGTGGTGGCCCAGGGCTGCGTCAGCCGCAACCTGGTCAACCTGATCAACGAGAACCAGTTCAAGCGCGAGGACCTCTACGTCATCGGCGTCAACAGCCCTGGCATGGTGGACCGGCGCAAGGTGCAGGCCCTGTTCCCGGGCAAGACCATCACCGAGGTGATCGAGGAGCCGGAGCATCTTTTGGTCAAGGGCCAGGGCTTCGAGCAGCGCATCGAACGTAAGAAATTTCTACGCTCCAACTGCCTGACCTGCGTGCAGCGCAACCCGGTCATCAGCGACGAGATGATCGGCGAGAAAGGCCCCGAGGGGCACGGCGGCAATATTGACAACGTGGCCGCGCCCTGGGAGAAGCTCATTCCCGCCGAGCGCTGGGCCGAGCTGCAAGAGACGCTCAAGGACTGCATCCGCTGCTACGCCTGCCGCGACGCCTGCCCCCTGTGCTACTGCCACGTCTGCTTCGTGGACGAGGCCCAGCCCCAGTGGTGCGGCAAGACCCAGGACGAGGCCGACGTGGCCACCTTCCACATCCTGCGGGCCTTCCACTGCGCGGGCCGCTGCACCGACTGCGGGGCCTGCGAATCGGCCTGCCCCCAGGGCATCAAGATGCGGCGGCTCACCAGCAAGATCGAAAAAGACATCCGGGAGCTCTACGGCTATCGCCCCGGCATGGAGATCGGCGCCACGCCGCCCATGTCGCTGTTCAGGCCCAACGACCCCCAGGACTTCATCAAGTAGGGAAGGCGGACCATGTCGCAAAAGATATTGGCCAAAGACAAGGTGGACGCCTTCCTGCAGGGCCTTTGCCGCGATCAGGATTTGTTCGCGCCGGTCATGAAGGACGGCAAGGTGGGCTGGGGCCCGGTGGCCACGGCGGCCGAGGCGCTGTGGGAGTTCTCCAACACCGAGATGAGCCCCAAGGACTTCTTCTTCCCCCAGACCGAGTGCATGATGCGCTTCAAGAATGTCCAGGGCGACCCCCAGGGCATGATCATGCAGGCCGAGGCCCCGCTTTCCCGGCCGCGGGTGCTCTTGAACATTCGTCCCTGCGACGCCAAGGCCTTCCAGGTGCTGGACCTGATCTTCGTGCAGGACGAGATGACCAACGACCTGTACTGGCGCGACAAGCGCGAGAAGACCGCGCTCATCGGCCTGGCCTGCAACGACCCCTGCCCCACCTGCTTCTGCACCACGGTGGGTAGCAACCCCCACGGCGAGACGGGCCTGGACGTGCTGCTGGTGGACCTGGGCGATCACTTCCTGGCCAAGGCCCTGACGGAGAAGGGCGAGGCCCTGGTCAAGGACCTGCCCGCCGCCGCCGCTGGCGACGAGGGCCAGGCCGCCGAGCTCAAGAAGGCCGCCGAGGCCAAGATAAAGGGCGGGGTGGCCATGGACAAGGTCAACGCCCGCGAGGTCATGGAGCTCTACGACGCGCCCCTGTGGGACCGGGTCATGGAGAGCTGCCTCAACTGCGGCACCTGCACCTTCTGCTGCCCCACCTGCCACTGCTTCGACATCCAGGACGAGACCCAGGGCGAGGCGGGGCGCCGGGTGCGCAACTGGGACTACTGCATGAGCTGGCTGTTCACCATGCACGGCACCGGGCACAACCCCCGGGGCACCAAGAAGGACCGGGTGCGTCAGCGCTTCATGCACAAGTTCAAGTACATCCCGGTCAAGCGCGGCGGCGAGATAGGCTGCGTGGGCTGCGGCCGCTGCGTGCAGCTCTGCCCGGTGAACATTGACGTCCGCAAGGTCGTCAACGACATGAACGCTTAGGAACGGGGAGGGAGCAAATGAGAAATACCTACGTCCCCTACCCGGTGAGCATCAAGGAAGTGCGCGTGGAGACCGAGGACAAGCAGCTCAAGTCCTTCTGGCTCCAGTTCCTCAACAGCGAGGACGCCAGCGCCTTCAACTACACGCCGGGCCAGTTCGCCGAGCTTAGCATCAGCGGCTACGGCGAGATACCCATCGGCATCGCTTCTAGCCCCACCGAGGGGCGCGATCTCTTGTTCACGGTCAACAAGGTGGGCTCGGTGAGCTCCCGGCTGCACAACATGAAGGCCGGCGACATCATGGGCGTGCGCGGGCCCTTGGGCAACAGCTATCCGCTGAAGGCCAACAAGGGCAAGAACATCGTCATCGTGGCCGGCGGCTTCGCCGTCACCACCCTGCGCTCCACCATGAACTGGCTCTTGCACCCCGACAACCGGGGGGACTTCGGCGAGATCACCTTCATCTACGGCGCGCGCACCCCGGGCATGCTGCTCTACACCCAGGAGTGGACCGCCTGGCAGCAGAGCGGCCAGGCCAACGTGCACGTCACCGTGGACCGCGAGGCCCCGGGCTGGTCCGGGCTGGTGGGCTTCGTGCCCACGGTCACCGGCGACGTGGCCCCCAAGCCCGACAACGCCATCGCCCTGATCTGCGGCCCGCCCATCATGATCAAGTTCACCCAGCCGGTCTTCGACAAACTGGGCTGGCAATCAGACCAGATCATCATGAGCCTGGAAAACCGCATGAAGTGCGGCATCGGCATCTGCGGCCGCTGCAACGTCGGCCCCGAGTACGTCTGCAAGGACGGCCCGGTGTTTACCAAGACGCAGCTCGACAAGCTGCCGAGGGAGTACTAGGGTTATGTTGACTCGCGGGGCGGGAGCCCCGCCGGCCCGCCACCGGCGGGCCGGGAGCGAGGCCGGATTCACTCCGGCCGAGCGAGGCCGGCGAGGGCAGGAGCCCGAGCCGGCGGTAAAAACCGAGCTGCCCAGGGAGTACTAGCAAACCGCCAGAATTGCCCTGCGGACGTTTTTTGATGTAGGATTGTCTATTACCCCCAGCCACGGCCGGGGCCTAGCGCGAAGAACCGGGATGCTCAAGGTGTGCGGGCCGGCGGCGTCCCTAGGGCTCCAAATCAAGGGGAGACGAACATGAGCCAAGAGCCATTGAAACTGGGCAAGCGCGAGAGCAAGCTCCGCGTGGACCCCAAGTGGGCGGACGTCTGTCTGACCTGCGGGACCTGCGCCGGCGGCTGCCCAGTCACCGGCGTGGACGGCTTTGATCCCCGCAAGGCGGTGCGCATGGCCGCCTTGGGGCTGGACGACGAGCTGATCAACTCCAGGTGGCCGTGGGTCTGCACCCTGTGCGGCCGCTGCGAGCGCGCCTGCCCCATGGGCGTGGAGATCGTGGCCATGACCCGCCGCGCCCGCGGCCTGCGCGAGCGCGACAAGGTGCCCGGCCCCATCCACAAGGGCACCATGATGAACCTGCAGCGCGGCAACAACCTGGGCATCCCCAAGGACGACTTCGTGCAGCTTCTGGCCGAGGTGGGTCACGAGGAGATGGACGAGTGCTGCCCCGGTTTCTACGTGCCCATTGACAAGGTGGGCGCCCGGGTCATCACCACCATCAACTCCAAGGAGCCCTTTGGCGAGCCCGAGGACATGCGCTTCTGGTGGAAGATATACTACGCCGCCAAGGAGTCCTGGACCATCTCCAGCACCAACTGGGAGGGCGTGAACTGGGGCCTGTTCTCTGGCGACGACGAGTCCATGAAGGAGCAGGTGGGGCGCGTGGTGGAGAACGCCCGGCGACTGAAAGCCGAGATTCTCCTCTTACCCGAGTGAGGCCACGCCTACTTCGGGACCAGGCTTGGTCTCGTCAAGTGGTTCCCCGAGGCCTTCAACGAGTTCAAGGTCTACAGCATCTACGAGCTGATGATCGAGTACATCAAGGAAGGCCGAATCAAGATTGACCGCGAGAAGTTCGCGGGCAAGCTGGTGACGGTGCACGACCCCTGCAACTACGGCCGCAAGTCCGAAAAAGCCTTCAAGAAGGCCTACTACGACGAGCTGCGCTACGTGGTTGACCAGATCTGCGACACCTGGGTGGATACCTACTCCACCCGCGAGAACAACTTCTGCTGCGGGGCCGGCGGCGGCGCCTGGGCCATGCCCTACGTCAACGAGCGCCTGTACTATGGCCGCAAGAAGGCCGAGCAGATCAAGGCCACCGGCGCCGAGATCGTCTGCGCGCCCTGCCACAACTGCCGCGACCAGATCATGAAGGGCCTGACCAAGGAATACGACCTGGGCATCGAGACCATGTACATCTGGGAGATGCTGGCCGATTCCCTGATCATCGAGCCCTGGAGCCCCGAGGAAGTGGCCAAGGCCGAGGCCGAGGCGGCCGAGCAGTGGGAGCGCCTGGGCGTGGTGCTGGAGGACATGGAAGAGGAAGACGAGGAGGAGTAGAGACTACCTCCTGACCCGGTTCATAACGCGGGGGGCCGCCGTTTGGTGGCCCCCCGCTCATTGTTGGCGCCGCGCCTTTGGCCTATACTAGGGCCATAATTCAAACCTCTCGCCACGCCAGCCAAAGGAGTGCCCCATGGCCGAAATAAAATCCAGCATCCAGATCGCCATGGAGCGGGCCGCGGCCTTGGGCGCTGGCGGCGGCCACGACGAGCAGGCCCGCGAGGAGGGCAAGCGCCAGGGCCGCGCCCTGGGCCGCCGGGCGGCCGGCGGCGAGCTTGATCCCCAGGCCCTGGCCGGCCGCCTGGCCGCCCTGCCCGAGGACCAGCGGCCCAGCGCCCGCCAGGCGGCGGCGGCGGCGCTGGTGGAGGACATGGGTGATGACTGGCAGGCGCGGCTGGCCGCCCTGGCCGCCCTGGCCGCCGGCACCGCCGCCGAGAGGACCGTGGTGGAACTGGCCCGGGTGCTGGCCATGGAGGAGCGCCTGGCCGACGACCTGCACCAGGAGCTGGCCCAGGAGTTGACGGCGGCCCTGGCCGCCCAGGGCATCGGCGGCAGCGCCGTGCGCGCCAACCCGGCCAGCCATCCCCAGTTGAAGGAGCGCTACGAGCAGGCCGTGGCCGCCTGCGAGCCCCGGCGCCTGGCCGCCCTGGAGGCCGTGCGCCAGGCCCTCCAGGCCGACTGAGCCAGCCAGGCCTGGCGGCACGGGCCGCCTGGCTAGCTGTCTCCCGGTTCCAGGCCGGCCAAGATCGGCAGCCTCTCCTTAAGCAGGCTCCAGCGACAACTAAACTCGGCGGCCAGGTCGGGGGTGATACTTACTTGCTCCACCACCGGCCAGCCGCCCTCCCCTGCCTCCAAAACCACTTCCAGCCGTAGCGGACCCGCGGGCACCTCCAGGGCCGCCTCCACCACGGGGCCGGCGCCGGCGGGCAGGTCGGCCAACAGGCCGGCCCCCGGCGGCAAGAAGCGCTCCAGCCACTGGCGGGCGCATTGGCGGGTGTCAGGCTGGCGGGCTACCCAGGAGTCGCCGGCGGCGGCCAGGCCCAGGTGGCCCACGAGCAGGGCCTGGCCCAGCGCCAGGGCCAGGAGAAGCAGTGCACCAAGGCCCTGACCAGGTACTTCAGCCCCTCCTGGGGGCCTACATCCGCGCCGGCGGCGTACTGGGACGCCGACTCGGCCCAAAAATTGGCCCACCAGCCCGCCGGGTCCAGCCATGCGTGGGGCGTGCCCAGGGCCGCCCCGGCCACCGGGGCCGCCTGCCCGGGGCCAATCCTTGTCAGCCAACCCATGCCCGCCCCATACGAGATGCCCACGCCTGCCGCCCCTGGCGGTGGCTGTCCGCCGGCCAAGGCGACCGCTTCGCATCTTCCACCGGCGGGCGCGGCTTTTCCAGAGAAGACTGGCGGCGGGGCTGGCACGGGGGCTGGGGCCGGACTTGTGACGCCCCGGGCTAATCCAGCAGGCCGCTATGCCGGGCGGACTCCCGGAACCCGGCCAACTCCTGGTCCAGGGCCTCCAGGTGGCGCCGGGCGGACTCCAGGTCGCCGGCCTTGGCCCCCTGCTCCAGGGCGGCCGCCGCCCCCGCCGCCCGCACGGCGGCCAGGCTGGCCAATTCGCCCTTGAGGGCGTGGGCGGCCTGGCCCAGGCCCGGGCCGTCACCGGCCGCCAGCCTCACCCGCAGGCCGGCCATCTGGCCCTCCAGGCCGGCCAGGGACAGGCGCAGCAGGTCGGCGGCCATCTGCCGCTGGCCCTCCAGGCGGGCCAGCAGTTCCGCCAGGTCCAAGGCCGGGGGACCCTGCCCCAGGGCGGCGGACGGCGTATCTGGGGCCGGGGCATCGCCAAGTTGCCGCCGCAGGGCGGCGGCCAGATCACCGGGGCGCACCGGCTTGCTGACGTAGTCGTCCATGCCGGCGGCCAGGCATTTCTCGCGGTCGCCGGGCAGGGCGTGAGCGGTCATGGCCACGATGGGGGTACGGCGGGCCGCGCCCTCCAGGCCGCGTATGGCCCGGGTGGCCTCGTAGCCGTCCATCTCCGGCATCTGGCAATCCATGAACACCAGGTCGTAGCGCCCGCTGCTCACCGCCCGCACCGCCTCGGCGCCGTTCATGGCCACGTCCACGCGGTGCCCCAGGTTGACCAACACGTGCAGGGCCACCTGCTGGTTGACCAGGTTGTCCTCGGCCACCAGGATGCGCAGCTTGCGCCCGCCGGCGGTCACGGCCAGGCCCTCCGGCGGCCCCGCCGGGGCCGGGGCGGCCAGGACCGCTCCCGGCCCCCCAGCCAGCAGCGATCGCAGGCACCGCTCCAGGCTGGCCTGGCGCACCGGCTTGCTCAGAGTGGCGTCAAAGCCGGCCTCCAGGGCCGCCTGGCCCTCCGGCTGGGACTTGAGGGGCACCAGCAGCACCAGGGACAGGCCAGCCAGGCGCGGGTCGCCGCGCACCTGCCGGGCCAGGTCCTGGCCGTCAATCAGGGGCGGCTTGGGGTCTATGACGGCCAGGTCAAAGGGGCGGCCCCCGTCCTGGGCCTGGCGCAGCGTGGCCAGGGCCTCTGCCCCGCTGGAGGCCTCCTGGCAAACGAGGCCCAGGCCCCTGGCCTTGGCCGCCAGGCTGGCGGCGGTGCCGGCGTTTTTTTCCACGCACAGGACGCGCACGCCCTCAAGGCCCGGGCCAGGAGCGCCGAGTTGGCCGGCGGGGGCCGGGGCCTCCCGTAGGGGCACGCTAAACCAGAACACGCTGCCCAGCCCCGGTTGGCTCCTCAGGCCCATGTGGCCGCCCATCATCTGGGCCAGGCGCTTGCTGATGGCCAGGCCCAGGCCGGTGCCGCCGAAACGGCGGCTGGTGGAGGCCTCGGCCTGGGTGAAGGGCTCGAACAACTGCTCCTGGGCCAGGGCGTCCATGCCTATGCCCGTGTCGTGCACCTCGAAGCGCAGCCAAGGCCGCCCTTCCTGGCCGGCCTCCAGGCAGGCCCGTAGACCCACCTCGCCCTGCTCGGTGAACTTGACCGCGTTGCCCAAAAGGTTGAGCAGTATCTGTTGCAAATGCGCCCCATCGCCCTCCAGCCAGGCGGGCACGTCCTCATCAACGGTGCTCCACAGGTCCAGGTTCTTTTCCTGGGCGGCCACGGCCACCATCTCCAGGGTTTCCTCCACCAGGGCGCGGGGGGCCAAGGCGGCCACCTCCATCTCGGCCTTGCCCGCCTCCAGCTTGGAGAAATCCAGGATGTCGTTGATGACCTTGAGCAGGAGCTCGCCCGAGGCGCGGCAGGTCTCGGCGAACTGGCGCTGCTGGGGCGTCAGGCCGCCCTCCAACAACAGGCCGGTCATGCCGATGACCCCGTTCAAGGGGGTGCGTATCTCGTGGCTCATGGCCGCCAGGAAGGCGCTCTTGGCCTGGTTGGCGGCCTCGGCCTGGGCCTTGGCCTGTTGCAGCTCCCGCTCGGCCCGCTTGCGCTCGCTGATGTCGCGCATCCACGACTGCACCGCCGGCTGGCCGTCCAGCACGATGGCCTTGGCGCTGATCTCGGCCTCTAAGCAGGTGCCGTCCTTGCGCTGGGCCATCACCTCGTAGCGCGAGACCACGTCCTCGCCGCGCAGCCTGGCCTGGGCGCGCTGGCGGGTGAGCGGCTGGAAATCGGGGTGGTAGATCTTCCAGAACTCCAGGCCCTCCAGTTCATCCGCCTGATAGCCCAGCATGCGGCACAAGACCTGGTTGGCGAAGGCTATGCGGCCGTCCTTTACGGCGTAGATGCCGTCGAAGCTCTCCTCGATGAGGGTCTGGTAGCGCAGGCGGCTTTCGCGCAGGGCCGCCTCGCCCAGCGACAGTTCCCGGAACAGGGTCTCGTAGGGCCGGGTGAGGCTGGCCTGGATGATGGCCTTGTAGATCAGATAGAAGGCCAGGAGCTTGAGGTAATGCCCCGCTTGGTTGGCGATGCCGAAGACGTCTTCGTAGGAGGAGAAGACCACCTCGGTCAGGATGCTGGCCGCCATGGCCAGGAGCATCAGGCGCAGCACCTGGGGGTCGAAATGGGCGCGCCGGTGGTGGGTGAACCACATGGCCAGGCCGGTCAGGCCGCAGACCGCGAATTCGCTGGCCGTCTTGAAGGCCGTGGTGCCCAGGCCCTCCTGGTAGCAGGAGGGGAAAAGTCCCGCGAATACCGCCCCCGCCAGGGCGCCGGTGGTCAGGGCAAAGACGGCCAAGGCCAGGTAGGGCCTTAAGGTGCGCCCGGTGAAGACCGGCGCCATGAGCAGGGAGCCCGCGCTCAGGTAGCGCGCCGCGATCCAGAACTGGGTGGGGTGGTCCACGGTGGCCCAGGCAAAGACGCCCATGCCCTTGTAGGCCAGGGCGTGCAGAAGGTCCAGGAAGCCCACGAAGAGCAAGGCTATGCCCACGAAGAGGATGTAGTGGTTGCCGCTGAACCGGCGGGAGTTCCAGGCCACCATGAAGGCGCCGCAGCCCACCACGATGCTGAAGAGCTCGGCCAGGGTGTGAAACAACTGGAAACTGTCCAGGCTGCTCAAATACAGCACCCCGAAGGCCAGGAGCAGGGGCAGGGCTGAGAGGACGGCGCCCCGGTCAATGCCGCTTATTCTCACGTCTTGGCTTTCTGGAGGGCCACCACCCGGCCCGGCCCGCAATGCATGGGTATGGTCAATTCCCCACTATGATCCCCGACAATCCAGACCGATACAAGCACTTTCATGCGGTATAAAGACCGGGCGCCCGGGCCATCCGGCCCCCCGCCGTTTCATCCCGCCATTGGCCAGCCGGGGGGTTGGCCATGAATTGAGGCCGCTGCACGGTGAAACACAAATATCGCCGAGAAAAGAGTTGGTAGCCCGTGAAACACACGCTGGACAGCACAGCGGCCAATGCGGGCCATGGACGGCCCGCCAAATTGCGGGCCTCATTTAGACTAGCAATTTTGGAGGCTTGGCAAATCCGCGTTTTTTTCAAGCCGATGCTGCACGGGGCAGGACGCCCCGTGCGGCACCCTCGAATTATGCTAGGCTGGACTGGTGGACCGCCCGCCCAGCTCAAGGAGGTTGCCAATCATGCCCAGCGGACGCTACAACGCGCTGACCGACGTGGAAGGGATATTGGTGGGGCACCACGCCTCGCCCAAGCACACCTGCGGGGTCAGCGTGGTGCTGTGCCCCGAAGGGGCCGTGGCTGGGGTGGATGTGCGGGGCTCGGCCCCGGCCACCCGCGAGACCGACCTCCTGGCCCCCCTCAACCTGGTGGAGAAGGTGCAGGCCGTCTGCCTGAGCGGGGGCTCGGTCTACGGCCTGGCCGCGGCCGACGGCGTGGTGCGCTGGCTGGCGGCTCAAGGCTGGGGCTTTCCCCTGGATCAGGGACAGGTGGCGCCCATCGTGCCGGCGGCGGCCTTCTACGACCTGGGCCGGGGCCGGGATTTCGTGCCGCCCATCGGCCCCGCCTGGGGCGCCAAGGCCTGCCAGGCGGCCCAGGCCGGACCCGTGGCCCTGGGCAACGCCGGCGCCGGTATAAGCGCCGTGGCCGGGGGCCTCAAGGGCGGGCTGGGCAGCGCCAGCGAGGTCTTGGACCTGGGGCTGACCGTGGCGGCCACGGTGGTGGTCAACTGCCTGGGCTCGGTGCTGGACCCGGCCAGCGGGCTCTTCTGGGAGACGCGCCTGGAAATGGACAGCGAACTGGGCGAGTTGGGCCGGCGGGCGGTGCGGCTGCCCGGCCCGGGCCAGGGGCAGACCGCCCGTCACACCACCATCGGGGTGGTGGCCACCGACGCCATCCTGACCAAGGCCCAGGCCCAGAAGCTGGCCCAGATGGCCCACGACGGCCTGGCCCGGGCCATCCGGCCGGCCCACACCATGTTCGACGGCGACACCATCTTCTGCCTGGCCACGGGCAAGAGGCCCCTGCCCCAGGCCCCGGGCTTCTTCGTGGGCGCCCAGGCCCCGGCCCTCAACGAGCTGGGCCGGGCCGCGGCCGACTGCTTTACCCGCGCCATCATGCGCGGCGTGCTGGCCGCCAAGGGCCTGGCCGGCTTTAGCGCCCTCAAGGACCTGGCCGACCGCTAGTGTCCTGTCGAAGTAATCCCTCGACAGGCTCCTGGGCGAGGCTGGGCGCGCGCCTGGGGAGCGGTCCTGGTGCATAAAAATTTCGCATTGCTCCGGCCAGACGCATAATTTTTATGCGTCCCTGGCCAACTCCCGGTGGCCACGCCGGGGACCGGGCGCATAAAAACGTGTAAAAATTATGGGTTGTGGCGTTATACTCCCCGGGAGTCTTGGCACGGCTCCTGCTGCGATAATCCGAGATAACCATCACCCTGCGGCCGGTCCGTGAAGTCCGAGGTAGGCGATGAATAAAAAGATCATCCTGGCCCTGGGCGGCCTGCTGCTCCTGGCCCTGGCCGGCGGCGGCCTGTACCTGCTCTTCGGCCGGCCCGAGGCGCCGGTCTACAAGACCGCCAAGGTGCAACGGGGCGACATCATCTCCACGGTCTCGGCCACCGGCAACCTGGCGGCGGTGGTCAACGTGCAGGTGGGCACCCAGGTCTCGGGCACCATCCGCAAGATCTACGTGGACTACAACTCGCCGGTCAAGCAGGGCCAACCCATCGCCCAGATTGACCCCGCCATCTTCGAGGCCCAGGTGGAGCAGGCTTTGGGCAACTACCAGGCGGCCCTGGCGGGCGTGCAGAAGGCCAAGGTCACGGTGGCCGACACCCGGCGCACCCTGGGGCGCAACCGCGAGCTGATCGCCGGCGACTTCATCGCCCGGGCCGAGCTGGACACCGCCCAGACCGCCCATGACTCCGCCCTGGCCGCCCTGCTGGCCGCCGAGGCCGCCGTGGTCCAGACCAGCGGCGCCCTGAACCAAGCCCGCACCAACCTGGCCTACTCCACCATCCGCTCTCCCGTGGACGGCACCGTGGTCTCGCGCAACGTGGACGTGGGCCAGACCGTGGCCGCCTCCTTCCAGACCCCCACCCTGTTCAACATCGCCCAGGACCTCACGCGCATGGAGATAGACACCAGCGTGGACGAGGCCGACATCAGCCGGGTCAAGGAGGGGCAGACGGCCTACTTCACCGTGGACTCCTACCCCGAGATTCGCTTCGAGGGACAGGTCACCCAGGTGCGCGGCGCCCCGGTGGTCAGCCAGAACGTGGTGACCTACGTGGTGGTGATCGGAGTGGACAACCGCGAGCTGAAGCTCAAGCCGGGCATGACCGCCAACGTCACCCTGGAGGTGGACCACCGCCACGGGGTGCTCAGGCTGCCCACCGCCGCCCTGCGCTTCAAGCCCAAGACGCCCGGTGGCGCCCCCGCCGCCGCCTCCGGCCAGCCCCCGGCCAAGGCCAAGTCCCCGGTGGCCCGGCGGGTCTACGTGCTGGGCGCCGACGGCCAGCCCACGCCGGTGGCCGTCAAGACCGGCATAGGCGACGGCAACGCCGTGGAGCTTACCGAGGGCGATCTCAGGGAAGGCGACGAGGTGATAATCGAGCAGGCGGGCGGCAAGAAGCCGGCGGCGGCCACGGGCGCCGGGCGGGGGCCGAGGTTCTAAATGGCCTGCGTGGTCAGCTTGCGCGACATCACCAAGTCCTACCGCATGGGCCAGGAGCTGGTGGAGGCCCTCAGGGGCATCACCATGGAGGTGGAGGCCGGCGACTTCGTGGCCATCATGGGCTCCTCGGGCAGCGGCAAGAGCACCTGCATGCACATCCTGGGCTGCCTGGACACCCCCACCACCGGCTCCTACGCCCTGGAGGGGGTCAACGTGGAGCGCCTGTCCAAGAACCAACTGGCCGAGGTGCGCAACAAGAAGCTGGGCTTCGTCTTTCAGGGCTTCAACCTGCTCACCCGCACCACGGCCCGCGAGAACGTGGAGCTGCCCCTGATCTACGCCGGCGTGCCCACCAGGGAGCGCCACCAGAAGGCCCTGGCCGCCCTGGAGATGGTGGGCCTGGCCCGGCGGGCCGAGCACTACAGCAACCAGCTCTCCGGCGGCCAACAGCAACGGGTGGCCATCGCCCGCGCCCTGGCCGGCGACCCCACCCTCATCCTGGCCGACGAGCCCACCGGCAACCTGGACTCCAAGACCAGCGAGGAGATCATGGAGGTCTTCGAGAAGCTGCACGCCCAGGGCATAACCATCATCATGGTCACCCACGAGGCCGACGTGGCCGCCCACGCCCGCCGGGTGCTCACCTTCAAGGACGGCCAGATCATCTCCGACCGCCGCCGCCAGGATGGCGGCTGGGCCGGGCCGGGGGGCCAGTGATGGAACTGTTCCTGGCGCTCAAGATCGCCCTGCGCGCCCTGGCCGTCAACAAGATGCGCTCCTTTTTGACCATGCTGGGCATCATCATCGGCATCGGGGCGGTGATCGTCATGATCGCCATCGGCGCCGGGGCCAGCAAGGTCATCGCCGACCAGATCGCCTCCATGGGCAGCAACCTGCTCTTGGTGGTGCCCGGCTCGGCCACCGCCGGCGGCCTGCGCTCCGGCGCCGGCACCGTGCCCACCATCACCTACGACGACGTGAAAGCCATCCAGACCGAATGCCCCTCGGTGGAGAGGGTGGCGCCCACGGTGCGCGGCAGCGCCCAGGTGGTCTACGGCAACATGAACTGGTGGACGCAGATACAGGGCTGCACACCAGAGATGCTTCAGGTGCGCGAGTGGAAGATCGCCGCCGGCCGCGAGATGACCGCCACCGACGTGGAGAGCGCGCTGAAGAACTGCCTCTTGGGGGCCAGCGTGGCCGAGAACCTCTTCGGCGCCGAGGACCCGGTGGGCAAGATCGTGCGCATCAAGAAGGTGCCCTTCACCGTGGTGGGGGTGTTGGAGAGCAAGGGCCAGTCGCCCCGGGGCGACGACCAGGACGACCTCATCATGATGCCCATCACCACCGCCCAGCGCAAGATACTGGGCAACCCCTTTCCCAACACCGTGGGCGCCATGCTCATCCAGGCCAAAAGCGAGGAGGTGCTGGCCCAGGCCGAGGAGGAGGTGACCGCCCTGTTGGACCAGCGCCACCGCGTGGGCCCCAACAAGGAGCGCGACTACATCCTGCGCAACCTCACCGAGATTCTGGCCGTGTCCCAGCAGTCGGCCCAGGTGATGTCGCTCTTGTTGGGCGCCGTGGCCTCCATCTCCCTGGTGGTGGGCGGCATCGGCATCATGAACATCATGCTGGTCTCGGTCACCGAGCGCACCCGCGAGATCGGCATCCGCATGGCCATCGGCGCCAAGCAGCGCAACATCCTCTTGCAGTTCCTCACCGAGGCCGTGCTGCTCACCCTCTTCGGCGGGGTCATCGGCATGGTCCTGGGCATGGCCGGGGCCTTCACCATCTCCAAGCTCCTCGATTGGCCCACCCTCATCTCGCCCCAGGCCATCCTGGCGGCCTTCCTCTTCTCCGCCGGCGTGGGCGTGTTCTTCGGCTTCTACCCCGCCCGCACCGCCGCCCGCCTCAACCCCATAGACGCCCTGCGCTACGAATAGGCCGCGAGCCGCGGCGGGCATAAACGGGGCCGCGAGCCGCGGCGGGCATAAACGGGGCCGCGAGCCGCGGCGGGCGTAAACGGGTCGGGTGGCGTTGTCGCCCTGACCAAGGCCGGCGGCCCCCGTTGAGGGGTTGATCCGGTGAAAAAACGGGTGGGGATAAACCCCGCCCCGACGAAAACCAAGAAGCTGATAGGCTATGAAGTCATTACAAGGGGCTCTGGAGGGCGACGAGGCACGCGCGTGGTGCTCAACTCCACCGATAGGGACTCAGATGCCCCTTTGCAGCCACAAGCGCCAGACCACCACCAGGGCCTCCAGGCCGATGCCCAGCGTCATCTTGGACTGCCCCACGCGGCGGTCCTCGAAACAGATGGGCACCTCCACCAACTGGTGCCCGCCCCGGTGGGCGCGGTAGTTCATCTCCACCTGAAAGGCGTAGCCGCCGCTCACCAGCCGGCTCAGGTTCAGGGAGGCCAGCACCGCCCGGGGCCAGCACTTGAAGCCGCCGGTGACGTCATTGAGAGGCAGGCCCAGGATGGCCCGCGCGTAGAGGCTTCCCCCCCGGCTGAGCATGCGCCGGCCCAGGCCCCAGTTCTTCACCCGGCCGCCGGGCACGTAGCGCGAGCCCACGGCCAGGGCCCCGCCGCGCGCCGCTTCTACCAGGCTGGGCACCGCCGCCGGGTCATGGGAGAAGTCGGCGTCCATCTGCACCACCAGGCTGGCGCCGCTGTGCTGCAAAGCCCAGCGGAAGCCCTCCACGTAGGCCGAGCCCAGGCCCAGCTTGCCCCGGCGTTGCAGCACGTTCACCCAGGGATAGGTTTCGCGCAGGCCCAAGGCCAACTGGCCGGTACCGTCGGGCGAGGAGTCGTCCACCACCAGCACCCCCAGGTCCAGGCCCAGGGATGCCAGGGCCGCCACCAACCGGGGCAGGTTGTCGGCCTCGTTGTAGGTGGGTATGACGACCAGTATCTCCACGCCGCATTCCCCTAGTGCGAAGACCATTGCCGACTATTGTGGCGTGCCAAGGTTTTTAGCGTTTAGGGAAACACGAGGCCGCGCCCCAAGGTCTGGAGAGACCTAGGATAGGGGGACACCCCGTGGGACCAGGGACTGGCCTCAAGGCCGGGCGGCCACCTCGTTCCATGCAGGGGCGGTCAATCCCGGCGCCTGCCGGCCAGACGGGGGCTGCTCTTCGTCCAGGGCGGGCCAGCGGTTCATGGCCTCCTGGTAATCCACCCCCGCCAGCAGCAGGGCCTCCAGCAGGCGGCGCGGGGGCTCCTCCCACTCCGGGGCCGCCAGGCTGGCCGCCCGCAGGTGCCCCACCACCCGGGGCCAGTCCACGCGCCCGGCCCGGTAGCTGGGCGGCACCCCCGGAAAGATGGGGTGTGGTCCCTTGGGCTCCTGGACCCAGGCCGCCAGCAGGGCCTGGGCCTGCTCCAGGTGTTGCCGGGCCGAGTCCGGCGGCTGATAGCCCGGGGCCGGCGCGGCCTCGTGGATGAAGAGCTCGGCCAGGGGCCAAAGGGGGTGCCCGTCTCTCACGCCGGTGAAGACCAGGCGCAGATAGCGGGCGGGCTGGGCGGGCACCGCCACCTCCAGGGCCAGGGAGCCGCAAAGCTTGGGGTGCTGCCCCCGCCACAACAGACCGGCCAGGCAGACGCCCTCGGCCACGCTGCGCCATTGCCGGCCGTCCTGGGATATCTCCAGGCGCAGGGGCACCTCGTCGCCGGGGCTTAAACGCCCGCCAGGATGGGGCAGGAGCGAGACGCGGGCCAGGTTAACCTCCCGTCCCAGGTCCACCTGCAGCCAATCGCCGGCTTGGCCCGGCCCCGGCCAGGCCGTGGCCAGATCGCGGTCGCCCAGCCGGCCCTCCAGGCCGCTCTGGCCGCCGCTGCCGCTGACGCGCCAGTCCCGGCGGTTGAGGGGCCTGTCCGGCGGCGGCGGCTGGAAGCCGTGCCAAAAGGCGTACTCGCCCACCCTCTCCCGCTGGGCGCCACCGCCCAGCATGCGCAGGCCCATCTTGACCTGGCCTGGGAAGGGAGGCCCCAGAAGGTCATGGCTGACCAGGGCCACCTTGCCGGCCTGGTCCACCTGCTGTAGATACTCATAATTGCGCCAGCCGAAATGGTCGGCGGCGATGATGGTCTCGCGGCTTTCGAAGGCGATGGGGTAGGCCAGGCGTCCGCTGGCGTAGCAGCGGTCAATGCCCAACTGATGCAGCCTGGCGATGAGGGGGTCGGCGGGACGCGCGGCCAGGCCCTGGCTCTCCTTGATGAAGGCCAGGTGGGTCAGCAGGTTGAAGCCCAAAAGCCCGGCCAGGGCCACGGCCAGGGCCGCCTTGCGCCAGGAGAACAATAGGTAGAGCCAATACCCGGTCAGCACCGCCAGGGCCACGTAGAGCGACTCGGCGTAGCGGGTGAAGCCCCGGTGGCCATAGGCGCTGGCGGCGTGGGCCAGCATGCCGGCCAGGAGCGCGGCCACCATTAGGTCCAGGGGCCCTTGCAGGGGGGCCTGCCGCCGGGCCAGACGGTACAGCCAGCGCCCGGCCACCCCCAGGGCCAACAGCAGCACCGGCAAATACACGGCCAGCACCACCGCCACCTGTAGGGGCAGGGGGATGAGGTTTTCCACGCTATGCCCATCCCACCAGGCACCCAGCAGGGTCTTGAGCCACACCCCGCGCAGCAAAAACCACAGGTTGCCCAGCACCTCCCGCGAGCCCTGCTCGATGGCCCGGAAGGTCATGAAATCGTGGGTGAGGTTCCACCACCACAAGGGTGCCGAGCCCAACAGAAAGCCGGCCAGCAGCAGCCAGGGGACGGCGCTCTTGAGCAGCCGCGGCCGGGCCAAGAGCAGCCCCAGGCCGGCGGCCAGGACCAGGGGGGCCACCAAGAGGCTGCTCCAGCAGCCCAGGCCAGCCACCACCCCCGCCGCCAGGGCCAACAGACCGGGCCGCGCCGGCGGCCGGAAGGCCAACTGGCAGGCGGCGTAGAGAAAATAGGCCGCCGCCACCACCGACTCCAGGTGCCCGCCGGTGGCGTAAAGGCCGTCGAAGGTGAGAAACAGCGGCGGCAGGGTCCAGAAGGCGGCGGCCAAGAGCCCCAGGCGGTGGTCCTTGACCTCGCGCCCCAGGCCATAGACCGCCAGCAGGCCCAGGCTGCTGACCAGGACCAAGTAGAAGCGCAGGGCCTTGGTGGAGGGGCCGGCCAACCAAAAGACCAGGCCGGCCAGGGTGGGCTCCAGGGTGCCCATGTAGGGCTGGCCCCAAAAGAATACCTGCCAGTCCCCCTGGAGCAGGTGCAGGGCCATCAGGCCGGTGATGGACTCGTCGTAGTCGGCCTGGGCCATGACGGGAGTGACCGCCAGGGACCAGCGGACGGCAAAATGCGCCAGCAGCAGCAGGGCCAAGGGCCAGCAGGCCCGCATCCGCCTGGGCCATGTGAGGCCGGCTGGGGTCATCATGCCTCTTCGCGGTGGCGGCGGCCCGGTCAGGCCTGGGGCCGTCTGCCATTCACGAAGATGGTTATATCAAGCTTGCGCGCTTGTAAATGCGTACTTAATTTCAGGATAAATACAGTCTTAAACTGTAATCATGCCCGGTCCGGCCCCTTCAGGCCAGGGAGAGCAGGGCCGAGCGCAGGTTTTTGCCCTTGTGGTTGTGCAGACCCATCTTGCGGCGGATGTTCTGGCGGTGAAAGACGATGGCCCGGGGGGACAAGCGCAACAACTCGGCGATATCCTTGGTGCTCTTGCCATCGCGCACCAGGTTGGCCACCTGGAGTTCCTTGGGCGTCAGCCCCAGGTTGGCCGCCGTCAGCCGCTTGGTGAACTGAGAAACCAGGTTGAGCAGGTTGGACTGGATGATCTCGGCCTGGGCCCGCTGGTCCGGCCCCAGGCGGCTGCGCAGAAGGTTCTCCAGGTAGGGCAGGATGAGCATGCGCAGGTTGGAGAGCATCTGGTCCTCCATGCCGGCGCGGTAGCGCTCCTGCTGCCCGAGCATCACCTGCAGGGCCGAGTTCACCTCCTTCAACTCCTCGGTCTTGGCCTTGAGCTCCCGCTCGCTGGCGCGCAGTTCCTCCTCCACCCGCCGGCGCTCGGCTATCTCCTCGGTCAGGGCGCGGTTGGTGGCCACCAGTTCGGCGGTGCGCTCGCGCACGGTCTCGTCCAGCCTCTCCAGGGTGTGGCGCAGGTCCTCCTCGGCGCGCTTGCGCTGGCTGATGTCGTTGTTGATCTCCAGGATGGCCTCGGGCTGTCCCTGGTCATCACGCCGCAAGGCCCAGCGGCTGGCCACCACGACCTCTTGACCATCCTTGGTGGTGTGGGTCAGCTCGCCTTCCCAGCGTCCCCGGCGCAGCAGTTCCTCCTCTATGGCCGACAGGGGTTGGGGGAAGACGGTGCGCAGCAGGGAGTGGGTGATCTTTCCCAGGGCCTCTTGCCGGCTGAAGCCGTAGGTTTCCTCGGCTCCCCGGTTCCAGAACAGCACCCGGCTGCCCAGGTCGCGCACAATGATGGCCCCATGGGCCAGGTCCAACAGCTCGGCCTGCTGGCGCAGGGCCAGCGCCACCCGGGCATGCTCCTCCCGGCTCTGTTGCAGCTCGGCCACCTGCCGGCGCAAGCTGTCCAATTCCTCCCTCATCCGGGCCATGGAGATGTCTGGTTCGCTCATCGAAGATCCATGCTCTGACATAACCTCAAGCCGGACGCATGTCGCCGGTGGCCATGTAGCGCTGGTGGAAGCTGAAGGCCTCGCCCAGCAACTGGGGCTCGTGGCCGCCCCGCTCCCGCACCGCCCGCTCATGGTAATCGCTCAGAAGATCGCGGTAGGCCGGGGCGGCGCAGTTGTCAATGATGGCCCGGGCCGCCTGGCGGGGGGAGAGGTTGCGCAGGTCGGCCAGGCCGAACTCGGTGACCACCACGTCCACCGAGTGCTCGGAGTGGTCCACGTGGGTCACCATGGGCACGATGCGCGATATCTTGCCCCCCTTGCCCGTGGCCGGGGTGACCATGAAGGACAGGGCGGCGTTGCGCACGAAGTCGCCCGAGCCGCCGATGCCGTTCATCAGCTCGCTGCCCCACAGGTGGGTGGAGTTGACGTGGCCGTAGATGTCAATCTCCAGGGCGGTGTTGACCGAGAGCACCCCCAGGCGGCGGATCACCTCCGGCGAGTTGGATATCTCCACGGGCCGCAAAACCACCCGCTCCTTGTAGCGGTACAGCTCCTTGATGAAGCGGTCCTGGCCCTTGGTGGAGAAGGTCAGCGCCGAGCCCGAGCCGTGGCGCACCTTGCCCAGGTCCAAAAGGTCCAGCACCGCGTCCTGCAACACCTCGGAGTAGAGGTCCAGGCCGTGAAAGAAGTCGTTTTCCAAGAACCCCAGGAGCACGGCGTTGGCCACGTCGCCCACCCCCGACTGCCAGGGCAACCCCTTGGGTAGGCGGCCAGCCTTGATCTCGTGCTCCACGAAATCCAGGATGTGGGCGGCGATGTCATGGGCGAATTTATCGGGCGGCGGAAAGATGGGGCAGTGATCGCGCTCCTGGGAGTAGACGATGGCCACCACCTTGTGGGGGTCCATCTCGATGTAGGGCTTGCCGATGCGATCCGAGGCCCGGTAGATGGGGATGGGCATGCGGTAGGGGGGGTCCTCGGGGATGAATATGTCGTGGATGCCCTCCAAGTCCAGGGGGCAGGCGTCGGTCATCTCGATGATGATCTTGTCGGCCTGGCGCACGAAGGTGGGGGTGTTGCCCACGCTCATGGTGGGGATGAGGTGGCCCTTCTCGTTGATGGCCAGGGCCTCCACCACCGCCACGTCCACGCTGCCCAGGCCGCCGGAGCGCACCTGGGCCGAGGTGAAGGAGAGGTGATCGTCCTTGAAGAGTATCTCGCCCCGGTTGATGCGCTGGCGCATGGCCTTGGCGGCCATGTAGGGCCGACGCCAGACCACCACTCCGGCCTCGGCCAGCACGTCGTCCAGGTCCTCGCCGGTGGAGGCGCCGGCGTAGAGGTTGATGCGCAGGTGCTCGCCGGCCTTGGCCCGCTTGGCCACCTCGGCCGGTATCAGCTTGGGATAGCCCACCGGGCTGAAGCCCGAGACGAAGAGGTTGCTGCCGTCCTTCACATGCAGGACGGCGCTGGCCGGGTCGGTGACTTTGTCGCGCAGGGGGGCAAAGCGTATGCGCTCGTGAGGCATGGCGGCTATGTCTCCACTAGGAGTTCAGGTTGAGCTAATGCCACGGGCTTAAGTATAGCAGCAGCTTACCAGGGGTGTCATAATGCCCGCAAGGCAAGAGGCGGCCGGCCCGGACAGGTGACCCGTTGGGATCAAGGGAGCAGCGGTGGAGCGGGGACAAGAGCGCAGCGTGAGCTTTCAGGGCCGGGAGATAGCCTTTCGGCTGGTGAAGAGCCGCCGCCGCACCCTGGCGCTCACCCTGGACCCCGAGGAGGGGCTGGTGGCCCGGGTACCGCTGGGCGCCAGCGCCCGTCAGGTGGACGAGCTGGTGCTGGGCAAGGCCCCCTGGGTGCTCAAGCACCTGGAGCGCCTGGCCCAGGAGGGGCTGCCGCCCCCGCCCCGCGTCTACCAGGACGGCGAGGTTTTCCCCTACCTGGGCCAGGACCACGCGCTCACGCTGTTGCGGGGCCGCGCCGGGGGCCGGCCCCGGGTGGAGCCCCTGGGGGGGCGCCTCTTGGTGACCCTGGGCCAGGACCTGGGGCCGGAGGCCCGGCTGCTGGCCGTGGCCGGGGCCGTGGCCCGCTGGTACCGCCGCCAGGCCGGCCTGCTCCTGCCGCCCCGGGCGGCCCATTTCGCCCTGGCCCTGGGGCTGGCCTCGCCCGCCGTGCGGGTGCGCGACCAGAAGCGGCGCTGGGGCTCCTGCAACAGCCGGGGGGAGATCCACCTCAACTGGCGGCTGGTCATGGCCTCGCCGGAGTTGATGGACTACGTGGCCGCCCACGAGGTCTGCCACCTGGTGGAACCCAACCACTCGCCGGCCTTCTGGCGGCTCTTGGCCGGGCTAATGCCCGACTGCCTTGAGCGCCGGCAAAGGCTCAACCAGGCTGGCCCCTTCCTGCGCCTTTAGTCTAGTCTTGCTGGCGCGGCTGGCGCCTCTTGAGCAGGGCCTGCAATTCCTCGGCGGGCAGGGGCTTGCTGAAGAGAAAGCCCTGCATCTGGTCGCAGCGCAGGCCCTTGAGGAAATTGAGCTGCTCCTGGGTTTCCACGCCCTCGGCCACCACCTTGAGGTTGAGGCTGCGGCTCATGGAGATGATGGTATCCACGATGGAGGCGTCGCCGGGGTTGGTGGCGATGTCGCTGACAAAGGAGCGGTCAATCTTGAGCGCGTGCATGGGGAAGCGCTTGAGGTGGTAGAGCGAGGAGTAGCCCCGGCCGAAGTCGTCCATGAAGAGCTGCACCCCCAGGCCGTGCAGTTGGCTCAAGGTGGCGATGGCCTCCTCCACGCTGTGCATGACCACGCTCTCGGTGACCTCCAGTTCCAGGCACTGGGGCGGCAGGCCACTCTCGGCCAGGGCGCGGCCCACCATCTGCACCAGGTTGCGCTGCCGAAACTGGCGCGGCGAGATGTTCACGGCCACCCGCAGGTGGGAAAAGCCCTGCTGCCGCCAGTTCTGGGCGCAGCGGCAGGCCGTGAACAAGACCCACTCACCTATGGGCACGATCAGCCCGGTCTCCTCGGCCACGGGGATGAACTCGGCCGGCTGCACCAGCCCCACCCCGGGCCTCTGCCAGCGTATCAGGGCCTCCACGCCCACCACCTCGCCGCTGGCCAGTTCCACCTTGGGTTGGTAGTGCATCACGAACTCGCCCTGGCGCAAGGCCCGGCGCAGGCTGCGCTCCAGGTCCATGCGCCGCACCACCTGCTGGTTCATGGCCGGCGTGAAGAGCTTGTAGTTGTTGCGGCCGTCGGCCTTGGCCCGGTACATGGCCGTGTCGGCCCCGGCCACCAGGGTCTCGGCGTCGGCCCCGTCGTGTGGGTAAAGGGTGATGCCGATACTGGCCGTCAGGTAGAACTCCTGGCCGCGCACCCGGAGGGGCTCGGCCATGGTCTCCAGCACCCGGCTGGCCACCTGCACGGCGTAGTCCGGGGTGTTGGCGCCAGGCAGCAGCATGATGAACTCGTCGCCGCCCAGGCGGGCCACGGTGTCCTCGTCGCGCACCCAGCGCACCAGGCGCCGGGCCACGGCCTGCAAGAGCTGGTCGCCCATGGCGTGGCCCAGGCTGTCGTTGATGTTCTTGAAGTTGTCCAGGTCCAGGAACAACACCGCCAGGCCCTCGTTCTGGCGCTGGGCGTGGGCCAGGGCCATGCCCAGCCGGTCGTTGAAGAGCAGGCGGTTGGGCAGGCCGGTCAGCGCGTCGTGGTAGGCCTGGAAGCTTATCTGCTCCTCGCTGCGCTTGATCTCGGTGATGTCATGGAACACGCCCACGTAGTGGGAAACCTCGCCCTGGGGGTCCTTGATGGCGGTGATGGTCAGCCACTCGGGAAAGGCCTCGCCGTTCTTGCGGCGGTTCCAGATCTCGCCCTGCCAGTGCCCCTGCTCCTTGAGGTCCTGCCACATGGCCTGGTAGAATTCCGGCCCCTGGCGGTGGGAGGACAACAGGCGCGGGGTCTGGCCGATGGCCTCCTCGGGACAAAAGCCGGTGATGGTGGTGAAGGCGCGGTTGATCATGCGGATGACGCCCTGGCCGTCGGTGACCAGGATGCCCTCCACGGTGTTCTCGAAGACGCGCGCCAAGAGGTTCATGTGCTCTTCCGAGCGCTTGCGCTCGGTGATGTCCTGCACGGCCCCCACCAGGGCCTTGGGCTGGCCCTTGTCGTCGCGCACCAGCTCGGCCAACTGGTAGACCACCCGGGTCTGGCCGTCGGGGCGCACGATGCGGTGCTCCAGGCCCAGGGGCCCCTGCATGCCGGGCACCATGTCCAGGTGCCGGCGCACCATCTCCCGGTCGGCGGGGTGCACCGAGAGCATGAAGCTCCTGAGGCTGACCGGGGCCTGGGGACCGCCGATGCCGTAGATGCAAAACACCTCTTCAGAGCAGGTCATCTGGTTGGTGGCCAGGTCCATCTCCCAGTTGCCCAGATGGGCCATCTTCTGGGCGCGGGCCAGGCTGGCCTGGCTCTTGCGCAGGGCCTGCTCGGCCGCCGCCCGCTTGGTGACGTCCTTGAGCATGCCCACCATGCCCGTGACCTGGCCGCGGGCGTCCAGGTTGGGCGAGCCGCTCATGCTGAATAGGCGCTGGCCGCCATCCTTGTGCAGCAGGCAGCGGGTGGTCTGCAATATCTCGTGCTGGTCGCGGATGCGCCGGAAGGCCTCGCGGAAATAGGGCCGCTCGGCCGGCAGCACGAAGTCCACGAAGAAATGCCCCAGCACCTCGCCGGGGGCGTGGCCCAGGATGCGCCGCCAGGCCGGATTGACGTAGGTGAAGGCCCCGTCCTGGCCCAGGGTGTAGATGATGTCCGGCGCGTTCTCGCTCAAATTGCGGAAGCGCTCCTCGCTGACGCGCAGGCTCTCCTCGGTGCGGCAGCGGGCGGTGACGTCGCGCACCACGGCCAGCAGGTAGTCCTGGCCCGCCAGCACCAGGCGGTTGAGGCTCACCTCGGCCTCCAGGGGCTGCTGGCCCAGGCCCTGGAAGCGCCAGGCGAAATTCTGGGGATGCCCAGCCAGGGCCTGGCTGGCCAAGGCCTGGGCGGCCTCCAGCGAGTCCTGGCCGCCGGCCTGGGCCGGAGGCGATAGGTCGGTAAGGGCAAAGCCCACCAGGGCCTGGCGGCTGGCGGCGAAGAGTTCCAGGGCGCGGGGGTTGCAGTCCAGTATGCGGCCATCGGCCAGGATCAGGATGGCGTCGTTGGCCGTCTCGAAGAGGGTGCGGTAGTGGGCCTCCCTGAGCAGCAGGCGCTCCAGGGCCAGGCTGGCCTGACCCTCGGGTCCCATAAGGTCGCGTAGGGTCGCCAGCCGCTCCTGGCTGGCCTCGAGTTCCTTCTCCAGGCGGGCGGCGCGGCGCTGGGCCTCGTCCAGTTGGCGCAGCAAATCAGGGGCCTGGGCAGGAGGCTCTGGGGGCATGGGGTTTCCTTGTTATGTCCTACGAAACGAAGGGTAATTATACATGAAAAATCACCAAAATGTAACCACCTGATCCATTGGAAAATGCCCTGCCAGTCCCCAGGCTGGCCGCCGCGGTCCATCCTGCCGCGTTAAAAATGTAGCAAACCTGAATAGAGGCCGCTGCACGGCGAAACATAAATATCACTGAATATACAGCTGGTTGTCCGTGAAACACATCCTGGGTGACACAGCGGCCGATGCGGGCCATGGACGGCCCGCCTAATTGCGAGCCTTTTTAGGCGAGCAATTGTGGAGGCTTGGCAAAACCGCGTTTTTGCCAAGCCGATGCTGCACGGGGCAGGACGCCCCGTGCAGCACTCTCGAATAGGGATATGCCCCAGGCCCGCCGGGCGCGAAAGCGCCCGGGAGGCCGGGCAAAATCACGCTTTTGCCCGGCCGATCAGCAATCAAAGCCATGGATGGCTTTGATTGCATATTGGTATAAGCCAGCCGCGATTGCGGCCCAGGGGCTACCGAAAGACCCCTCCGCCGCATTTTCGCCCAGCCCGGTGGAGAACCCTCCTGGTAAGACCCGTGTTGCCCGGCCCGGTTGTGGGCTAACCGCAGCCGCCAAGCAGGGCGCTACTGGTGGAAAACATATATAATCATATGTAATAACTAAATTATATTAGGTTGAATCAGTGGTGGACAGTTGGTGGAAAACGTCGCGGCACTAGTGGAAACTTCGTGGAAAACATGGGCCGCGCGGTGGAGAAACATTCTGGCCGCATGGGGATAAAAACGCCGAACCCCTGGAGACTTGGCGGAGAATGCCGGCCATCTGCCTTAATAATGTGCGGCCTAGCGGTGGGGAAACAGCGTCGGCCTGGGTAGTGCGTCACTGCCCTCGGCGGAAAAGCCCGTATTCGGCACTGGGACGCGGTGCAAGACCCGGAGCGAGGTGGAGCGAAACGTGACCCGGGGCCGTGGGGGCGGGGTGGAAAAACCTGGCCCGAGGCCCACGCGGCTGTGGGAAAATAAGGGCCAGCCCAGCCCCGGCGGTGGAAACCTTCGGCCTCCCCGGCCCAGGGGCTGTGTAAAAAACCTAGGCCCTGACCGGGAACGTGGTGGGAAACAGGCCTGGCCGGGGGCGGGCGTCTTAATCGTGGCGCAAGCGCCGCCGCGGCAGCCCTTGAAGGGCGGCGGCCCGGCGGTCGGGCTGGCCCCTAAAAATTTCGTTGCCAGGCGTTTGCAGACGCGCCAGGGATTGGGCCACCCAGTCTGTTCCCAGGCGGGCGAGGACCAGGGGCCGGCCCCTGGCAAGTCCTGGCACCGGATGGCGGCGGTTGTTTATCATATGGGTAAGACCCCATGCCCGGCCCACCGGCGGCGGGCACCAAGCGCAATCTCATCCTGAGCAAAGGGGGAGCAGATGCTCATCGGCGTACCAAAGGAGGTCAAGGTTGACGAGTTTCGGGTGGCCCTGGTGCCGGCGGGGGTGCGGGCACTGACCGGCGCCGGCCACCGGGTGGTGGTGCAGAGCGGCGCCGGCCTGGAGGCGGGCCTGAGTGACCAGGATTTTCTGGAGGCCGGGGCGGTGATGGTTTCCCGCGAGGAAGCCTGGGCCGCCGATTTGGTGGTCAAGGTCAAGGAGCCCATCGCCCAGGAGTACCAGTACCTGCGCCCCGGGCTGACGCTGTTCACCTACCTGCACCTGGCGGCGGTGCCCGAGCTGGCCCAGGAGCTGATCCAGCGCCAGGTGACCGCCGTGGCCTACGAGACCATCCAGTTGGAGGACATGAGCCTGCCCCTGCTCACCCCCATGAGCGAGGTGGCCGGCCGCATGGCGGTGCAGGCCGGGGCCCATTACCTGGAGCGCCAGGCCGGCGGCCGGGGGCTCTTGTTGGGCGGGGTGCCCGGAGTGCGCCGGGGCCGGGTGACCATCCTGGGGGCCGGGGTGGTGGGCACCGCGGCCTTGAAGATCGCCGTGGGCATTGGCGCCGAGGTGACGGTGCTGGACCGCAACTTAAGGCGCCTGACCTATCTGGACGACATCTTCGGCTCGCGCATCACCACCCTCATCTCCCTGCCCGACACCGTGGCCCGCAGCGTGGCCGCCGCCGACCTCTTGATCGGAGCGGTGCTGATCGCCGGGGCGCGCGCCCCCCGCCTGGTGAGCGAGGAGATGGTCATGTCCATGAACCCCGGCTCGGTGATCGTGGACGTCTCGGTGGACCAGGGCGGCTGCGTGGCCACCATCCGCCCCACCACCCACGAGGATCCCATCTACACCCTGCACGGGGTAATCCACTACGGGGTGACCAACATGCCCGGGGCCGTGTCGCGCACCAGCACCTTCGCTCTGACCAACGTCACCCTGCCCTACGTGCTGGCCCTGGCCGGCGGCCCCCTGGAAGCCGCCCGGCGCGACCCCGCCCTGGCCAAGGGCTTCAACGCCCACGCCGGGGCCTTCACCCATCCCGAGGTGGCCCAGTCCCTGGGCGCGGCCTGCCAGCCCCTCTGGTAGCGGCGCCACGGGCCGGGCTTGCGGCCGGAAGGGTCAGGACGTAAGATTCGCCTGGCCGGTCCCTTCCCCCGCGGAGGGAGACGGCCTCTGTCATGGCGGGACGCGGTTGGCGCCGCGCCGGCCCGCGCCCGCAACCCGGTCCGGCCGGTGGGTCCCAGGCCCGCCGGCCGGGCGGTTTTACCAGGGATATTTTTTCACGAAGTGCCTCCTCCGACAGGGGTACAACCCTTTCGCCATCTTTACCGCTGGTTAGGCCCCTGGCGGCTTTCTTAGCCTAAAAAAAATGAAAATCGGCGATTTTTTGAATTTTTTGAAGATATTTGCAGATTGGCTGTGTGTCATTTTTAGTCACAAATGTGACTAATCCTGGAAGCCCAAGGGGCTTGCGGGCTTACCCCGGCGGGGCAAAAAAAACCTAAATCCCGCCCCTTGCGGGCTTGGCATAATTATTTTGAATCAATCAAGGATGTTACCCTGTGTACAAGTAACTGGCGGCCCCAAGGCCCAACCAGCCAGGCAGGCGTTGACCGGCCGGCAAGGCAAGCGGTAAATAATGGACCATCATCTGCAACGCCCGCGAAGCCTGTCCATATACGAATATACTCCCGTATTCTGACCATATTTTCGGTCTACGGAGGATGCTTTGTCCTTGGTCCTTTGGAATGCCCTTTATGACGGCTTGCGCGCCGGCCTGGACAACGAGGAGTTTCAGGTATGGATCGCCCCCTTGCGCCTAATGCGCCAGGACGCCGCGCGCCTGACCCTGGGCTGCCCCAACGCCTTTCACCGCACCTGGATACGCGACAACCACTTACCGCGCATGCGCGAGATTCTGGCCCAACTGGGCCAGCCCCTGCAGATCGCCCTGGAGGTCTTGCCCGCCCCCCAGTTGGCCGCCAAGGCCGCGCCCCAGCAATTGGAGCTGCCCCAGGTGGCCCAAGGGCGGCCTCGGCTCAACCAACGCTTTATCTTCGATAAATTCGTGGCCGGCACGGGCAACGAGTTCGCCTGGGCCGCGGCCAAGGCCATGGCCCAGGGACAGAAGCTGTTCGCCAACACCCTATTCTTGGTTTCGGGCACCGGCCTGGGCAAGAGCCACCTCACCCAGGCCGTGGGGCACCAAGTGCTCACCTGCGACCCCGGCGCCCGGGTGGCCTACCTCACCGCCGAGGACTTCGCCAACCAGATGATCGCCGCCCTGCGCAACAAACGCATCGAGGCCTTCAAGGACCGCTACCGGCGCGGCTGCGACGTGCTCTTGCTCGAGGAAGTGCAGTTCTTGGCCGGCAAGGACAAGACCCAGGACGAGTTGGGCTACACCTTGGACGCCCTCTTGGACGCCGGCAAGCGCCTGGTCTTCACCGGGGCCTCGCCCGCCGGGCAGATCAAGGGGCTCAAGCGCCACCTGGCCAGCCGCCTCAGCTCCGGCCTGACGGCGGCCATCGAGCCGCCCGACCACCTCACCCGGGTGCGCATCCTGGAGCACCTGAGCCGCGAGGAGGGCGTGAGCGTGAACCCGGACGTGCTGGAGTACCTGGCCCAGGACGTGGTGGGCGACGTGCGACGCCTGCAATCGGCCCTGGTGGGGCTACTGGCCAAGGGCAGCCTCACCGGCCGGCCCCTGGACCTGCGCCTGGCCGCCGAGGTGCTGGGGCACATGCACCTGCAACTGAGCCGGGTCACGCCTGAGCAGATATTGAACCTGGTGGCCCAGGTCTACGGCCTGGAGCGGGGCCTCTTGACCGGCAAGAGCCGCAAGAAGACCGTGACCCGGCCCCGCAACCTGGCCCTGTACCTCTGCCGGCGCCACACCGAGGCCTCCTACGCGGCCCTGGGGCGCGCCTTCAACCGCGACCACTCCACGGTGATGTACAACGTGGACCAGGTGGAGCGCGGCCTGGGCAGCGACCCCAAGCTGTCCCAGGAACTGGCCTATCTGGAGCAGCGCCTGGGCCTGGCCAATAGTTAGGGACCCCCAGCGGTGCTGGCGGTATATGTTGGAGGACGCGTCACTTAAAGTTTGTGCTTTAAAGTTGTTGTCAGACAAAACGCACGGGCGGGGATAAACCACGCCCCCACATTAAGACAGTGTAAATACTGCCTTATCTTGATGTAGGGGCGGGGTTTATCCCCGCCCGTATTCTTGTCCTCGGCCAGGGCCTACATCGTTTACGTGAAGTGGTATTAATGGCCGTTCTTGCCGGCGGTGAGGCGGGCCTTGAGCAGGGGGAACTTCTCGGCCAGGCGCTCGCGGGCGATGGGCGGCACCAGGCCGTTGATGTCGCCGCCCAGGCTGGCCGCCTCCTTGATTATGGTGGAGGAGACGTAGAGCCACTTGTAGTCGGTCATCAAAAAGATGGTCTGCACCTTGCGGCTGAGCTTGCGGTTCATCAGGGCCAGTTGGAACTCGTAGTCAAAGTCGGACAGGGCGCGCAGGCCGCGCAGGATGGCGTTGGTTTTTTGCTCCACCACGTAGTCCACCAACAGGCCCTGGAAGGTGTCCACGCGCACGCCCTTGGTGTCGGAAAGGGCCTCGCTGATCATGTCCAGGCGTTCGGGGATGGTGAACAGGCTTTTTTTCTCGGAGTTGCGGGCCACGGCCACGATGACCTCGTCGAAGATCTCCAAGCCCCTGCGTATGATGGAGATGTGGCCGTTGGTGATGGGGTCGAAGGAGCCGGGATAGACCGCGCTTTTCATGATGAGGCCCTTTCTGGGATGGGTTGCGCCGGGGCCGGCGCCCAAAAGCTCAGCATGGTCTGGCCGTAGCGGCGCTGGTCCACCAACTCCAGGCCGTCCTGCTCCGGCGGCGGCTCCTGGGGGGCGTGCTCGATGACCAAGAGCCCGCCGGGGGCCAACAGGCCCGGCCCGGCGCACAGGGCCAGCAGGCGGGCCACCTGTCCCCGCCGGTAGGGCGGGTCGGCCAGGATGATCTCCAGCGGCCCCTGGCTCGACAGGGCCGGGCCGGCGGCGTCGGCCACCAGCACCTTGGCCCGCCCCTCCAGGCCCAGGTCCGCCAGGTTGGCCCGCAACGCCTTGAGCGCGGCGGGGCCGTTCTCCACGAACAGGCACCAGGACGCCCCCCGGCTCAGGCCCTCGATGCCCAGGGTGCCAGGCCCGCAGAACAGGTCGGCCAGGCGGGCGCCGGCCAGGCGCGGACCCAGGATGTTGAACAGGGCCTGGCGCACCTTGGACCCGCTGGGGCGGGTGTCCTGTCCTGGCGGGACCTGGAGGTTGCGCCCCCGCCAGGCCCCGCCGGTGATCTTGAGCATGGCCGCCGGCCCTTTCGGGGCCTACAGGTAGTCCCGGGTGAGAATCTCGGCGATCTGCACCGCGTTGGTGGCCGCGCCCTTGCGGATGTTGTCGGCCACCAGCCACAGGTCTATGCCCCGCTCCTGGCTGATATCCTGGCGGATGCGCCCCACGTAGGTCAGGTCCTGGCCCGCGGCCTCCAGGGGCATGGGGTAGCGCTTGTTGGCCGGGTCGTCCACCAGCTTGACGCCGGGGGCCTGGGCCAGCACCCGGCGCACGTCCTCGGGGCCTATCTTCCTGCTGGTGGTGATGTTCACCGCCTCGCTGTGGCCGTAGATCACCGGCACGCGCACGCAGGTGGCCGTGACCTTGATGGAGCCGTCGCCCATGATCTTCTGGGTCTCCAGCACCATCTTCATCTCTTCCTTGGTGTAGCCGTTGTCCTTGAACACGTCAATGTGGGGGATGAGGTTCAAGGCGATCTGATAGGGGTACACCTCGTTTTCCACGGGCCGGCCCTCGTACAGGGCCTTGAGCTGGCTTTGCAGCTCCACGATGGCCTTCTGGCCGGTGCCGCTCACCGCCTGGTAGGTGCTCACCACCACGCGCTCGATGCGGGCCAGGTCGTGGATGGGCTTGAGCACCACCACCATCTGGATGGTGGAGCAGTTGGGGTTGGCGATGATGCCCTTGTTCTTGTACTGGGCGATGTCCTGGGGGTTGACCTCGGGCACCACCAGGGGCACCTCCGGGTCCATGCGCCAAGCCGATGAGTTGTCCACCACCACGGCGCCCTCGCGCCAGGCCACCGGGGCCCACTGCTCGCTGGTGGAGCCGCCGGCCGAGAACAGGGCCACGTCCATGCCCTTGAAGCTGCCCTCTTGCAAGACCTGCACCGGCACCTGCTCACCCTTGTAAGTCAGGGTTTTGCCGCGGGAGCGCTCGGAGGCCAGGAGCCTCAGCTCGGAGATGGGAAAATTACGCTCCTCAAGGCAACCGATCATCTGGTTGCCCACGGCGCCGGTGGCGCCGCACACGGCTACCCGGTACTGCTTGGCCATGGCTTGGGACTTTCTCTAGGCTTGGGGTTGCATGGAAACGGCCCGGCCCACGGCCATGATGGCCGCCGCCGGGGGCATCCGCCCTGTCATAACGGTCTTATTTAGCCGGGCCGCGCCCTAATTGCAAATCCTTTGTGCGGTTTGCCCGGCCCGGGGTTGGGGCCGGCTCAGCCCTTGTAGCTGTCTTGCAGTTCCCTGGCCACCTTGCGCAGGAGGCCCCCCTGGCTCACCAGCCGGGCCAGGTAGGGGTCCACGGGCTGGGCCTGGAAGGTGTTGTCCTGGTCAAGGTCGCGGATCAGCCCGCTGTAGGGGTCCAGGTCCAGGCGGTCGTGGTCATGCACCGCCCGCGCGGCCTGGGGGCACTCGAAGATCAAAAGGCCCATGTTGAAGGCGTTGCGAAAGAAAAGGCGGGCAAAGCTCACGGCGATGACCGCGCCCACCCCGGCGGCCTTCAAGGCCAGGGGCGCCTGCTCGCGGGCCGAGCCGCAGCCGAAATTGCGGCCGGCCACGATGAAGTCGCCGAACCCCACCTGGCCGGCGAACTCGGGGCGCAGGTCCTCCAGCACGTGCTTTGCCCATAAGTGGGAGTCGTTGTGCACCAGGTAGCGGGCGGCGATGATGGCGTCGGAGTCCACGTGGTCGCCGAAGGTCCAGGCCCGGCCGGTGAGCATGGCTATATCTCCTCGGGGCCGGCCAGGCGCCCGGCCAGGGCCGAGGCGGCGGCCACCGCCGGGCCGGCCAGGTACACGCGGCTCTTGGGGTGACCCATGCGCCCCACGAAGTTGCGGTTGCTGGTGGAGACGGCCACCTCGCCAGCGGCCAGGACCCCCAAATGCCCGCCGGCGCAGGGGCCGCAGGAGGGCGGCCCCAGGATGGCCCCGGCCTCGAGCAGGGTCTCGGCCAGGCCCTCGCGCAGGGCGGCCAGCAGGATGCTTGGGGTGGCCGGGATGACCATCAGGCGGACCCGGGGGTGCACCCGGCGGCCGGCCAACAGGCCGGCGGCCACCCGCAGGTCGCTCAAGAGCCCGCCAGTGCAGGAGCCGATGAAGACCTGGTCCACGGGCTCGCGGCCGGCCTGGCTGGCCGGGGCCACGTCGTGGGGGCTGTGGGGCCGGGCCACCAGGGGCTCCAGCCGGCTGGCGTCTATCTCCAGCACCTGGCTGTACTCAGCCTGGTCGTCGGGCCCCAAGGCCCGCCAGGGCCGCCGCGCCCGTCCCTCCAGGTAGCCGGCGCAGACCTGGTCGGCCGGGAAAAGGCCGGCCTTGGCCCCGGTGTCCACGCTCATGCTGGCCAGACACTGGCGGGCCTCCAGGTCCAGCCCGGCCAGCAGGGGGCCGTGGAATTCCAGGGATTGGTAGTGGGCGCCCTCGGGTCCCAGGCGGCGCAGCATCTCCAGGCCCAGGTCCTTGGCCCCCACCCAGGGCGGCAGGTGGCCCGTGAGGACCACCCGGATGGACTGAGGCACCTTGAACCAGGCCCGGCCGGTGATGAGCGCCGCGGCCACGTCGCTGCTGCCCACGCCCACGGCCAAGGCCCCCAGGGCGCCGTAGGTGCAGGCCCGGCTGTCGGCGCCTATGATCAGCTCGCCGGGCAAGGCCAGGCCCTGCTCGCAGATCAGGCTGTGGGCCACGCCGGCCTGCGCGCCCTCGAAGCGCTGGCCCAGGCCGTGCTGGCTGGCGAACTCGGACATCTGGCGGGCGGTCTGGGCGGCGGCCAGGTCCTTGTTGGGGGTGAAGTGGTCAGCCACCATCACCACCCGTTGGGGGTTGAATACCTGCAGGCCACCGGCCTGGTGGAAGGCCCGTATCACCAGGGGCGCCGAGACGTCGTTGGCCATGACCAAGTCCACCTGGGCCTCCACGATCTCGCCGGGGCGCGCCTGGTCCTGGCCGCAGTGGGCGGCCAATATCTTTTGGCTTTGGGTCTGGGCCATGCCTGCCTCCGGGGCGCTACGCGGGTAACAGGATTGTGCCCCAAGCGGCCAGGATGGCAAGGAGTTTTTTAGGCCCCCCTTGGAGCCCGGTCAAGACCGGCTCCCGGCGCCTAGGTCGCCAGTCTCTGGCGGCAGATGTCCTCATAGCGCCGGCCGATCTCCAGGTACTCGTCCACGCTCAAGGGCGGGCGATTGATGGCCATGAGCAAGGGCAGGGGTATCGCGCCTCCCCGGGCCAGCAGGCCGCCAGCCTGGCTCAAGAGCTCCAGGTGGGGTTCCAGGCGGTGGGGCTCCATCTGCAGGGCGATGGAGCCGGGGACGCACAGCTCGGCCAGGGGCTGGCTGAAAAAGTTGGCCGCCTGGGCGCGGAAGGTAGCCACCAGCGGCGCGAAGGTGGCCGGCTCCGGGAAGCTGGCGGTGCTGACGAGCAGCATCTTGCCGGGCATGGACCATTGGGCGGGGTGGCGCACCCTACCGTCCGGCCCCTGGGTCAAATAGGGCTGCATGGTGCAGATGCAGCGGTCCATCACCGCCTTGAGTTGGGCGCTCATGCTGTCGGTGTACACCGGCGTGGCCAGCACCAGCAGGTCGGCGCCCTGCAAGGCCGGGTAGATTTGCTCCATGTCGTCGTGCTGGGCGCAGAGGCCCGGGGTTTTCAGCATGCACTTCAGGCAGGCCAGGCAGGGGGCCACCTTGAGGCGGGCCACCTCCATGACCCGCACCTGGGCGCCACCTTGGGCCAGGCCGCTGGCCAGGGCGGCCAACAGCCGCGCCGTGACTCCCTTGCCGGCACGGGCGCTGCCGTTCAAGGCCAGTACCTTCATTTTCCCCTCCTGCTGAGTTGGCCCGTGCCCCCGCCGGGGCCACGTCCGCCAGGTTACGCCGCCAACCGGCCGGCCACAAGCCCAAAGCAGCCCGCGCGGCCCGCCGTCGGGGGCACAGGGGCTCCTCAGCCATCTGGTTAAGAGCCTTGGTTATTTTAGGCTTGAATGGCCACGGCGCTTGTCGCAGAGTAGATTTGAAAGCCGCCCGGCGTCCCGCCCCTGGCCAGCGCCTGCCCGGGACGGGTAACTTTGTTTGATTTACGAGGTGATGCGCGCGGTGAATCTGGTCCCACGCAAGGTGCTCATGGCCGCCGGCCAGCCAGGAGGAGCGGCCGGCCTGGCCGAGCTGTTGTCTCGGTCCGGGGGGGAGGCCTTTGAGGTCTGCCTGGCCACCGGCCGGGAGCAGTTTCTGGCCCTGGCCGGCCAGGAAGACGTGCGCGTGGCCCTGTGGGCCGGCGACGGCCCGGGGGCGTTGCCCCTGGTGGAGGAGCTGCGCCGGCAGGCCCCCAGCCTGCCCCTGGTGCTGGTGCTGGAGCCCTGGGACCCGCTGGCGGCAGGCCAGGCCCTGGCCGTGGGCGCCCAGGATTGCCTGGACGGCCAAACCCTGGACCCCGCCCGCCTGGCCCTAGCCCTGGACCTGGCCTCGGCCCGCCTGGAGGCCCTGGAGCGGGAGCGGCGGCGGACCGTCCGTTACCAGTCCATCGTGGAGCACCAGACCGAGCTGATCTGCCGGTTTGCCTCCGACGGCACCCTGACCTTCACCAACCAGGCACTGGCCAGCTACGTGGGCCAGCCGGCGGCGCGCCTGGTGGGGGTGAACATCTACGACCACCTACCCGCGGCCGACGCCGAGGGCACCCGCCGGCTCTTGGAGCAGCTCACCCCCCAGCACCCCCTGGGGCGCATCGAGCAGACCTACACCACCCCTGGCGGCGAACGCCGCTGGCAGCGCTGGACCGACTGGGGCATCTTCGACCAAGAGGGCCGCTTGGTGGAGGTCCAGGCGGTGGGCCGCGACATCACCGAACGCAAGCGCATGGAAGAGGCCTTGCAGGTGGTGGAGTCCAACCTGCGCCAGCTCATCGTGGACAACGCCGACGGCCTGATCGTGGCCGGGGCCGACGGCCTGGTGCTCTTCGTCAACCCGGCGGCCGAGCGCATCATGGCCACCCGGGCCTGGGACCTGGTGGGCCGGCCCTTTGCCTTTCCCCTGGCCACCGGCCAGCGCCACGAGATGTGCCTGAGGGCCGCCGACGGCCAGAAGGTGGTGGTGGAGATGCGGGTGGTGCCCACCAAGTGGCAGGGCCAGCCGGCGCTTTTGGCCTCTCTGCGCGACATCAGCGAGCTGGCCCAGTTGCGCGAGGAACTGCGCTCCCTGTCCCTGGTGGACGACCTCACCGGCCTGTACAACCGCCGCGGGTTCCTCACCCTGGCCCGCCAGCAGGTCAAGACCGCCCAGCGCATGGGCCGGCGCCTGCACCTGTTCTTCATAGACGTGGACGACCTCAAGCTGATAAACGACCGCCTGGGCCACACCGAGGGCGACCGCGCCCTGGTGGCCGCCAGCCAGGTGCTCAAAAGCACCTTTCGCGGCTCGGACATCGTGGCCCGCATGGGCGGCGACGAGTTCGTGGCCCTGGCCCTGGAGGGCGAGGAGGAGACCACCGAACCCATCAGCCAGCGCCTGGAGCACAACCTGCGGGCCTGGCGGCGCCAGGGGCTGCACCCCTTCCCCCTGTCCTTGAGCCTGGGCACCACGGTCTACGACCCCGCCGCCCCCCGCCCCCTGGAGGACCTGCTCAAGGAGGCCGACCAGCGCATGTACGAGCACAAGCGCGGCAAGCCCCTGCCCCACCCGGGCAACGCCTCGTCCTAGCGCTCGTGGGGCGGGTCGGCGCGGCCTAATACCAATATGCAATCAAAGCCATCCATGGCTCTTTGATTTGCCCTCGAGCGGGCAAAAACGTGGTTTTGCCCGGCCTCCCGGGCGCTTTCGCGCCCGGCGGGCCATCCACCGGGGTCCCCAAAAAAGCGCGGCTTTTTT